>NZ_JBIRFL010000021.1:0-122331 GCF_044327445.1 Streptomyces sp. NPDC018045 | reverse complement strand
TCACTACTTTAGTGCTTTTCCCCGGTGACGCCTAATCGGGTCACCGGCCGGAATTTCGGCATGCCGAAATTCGTCCCGTCCGGGAGTCGAGCAGTGGTGATTGTGCCGCCGGTCTGGCGTGAGGGGCTGCCGTGGGTGCCTGTCGGCTCCGTGGCAACTCGGAGAACACTACACGAGGGGTTGGGACGCTTCAAACCCGTGCCAGGAGGCGGATCTGGGCGTACCGTGGGCCTCATGACGACGCGTGCACTCGTACAGCAGTGGTGGCCCGCCTGACGGCGGCCGCTCCCAGTGCATGCACACAACGGCCGCCGCCTCGGCGGCCGTTTCGCGTATCTCCTCGCAGCCGGCCGGTGGGCGCGGCGGTCCCGGGACCAGTAGTTCGGGAGACGAGAGAGATGACGCGGATCTTCAGTGGTGTGAAGCCGACGGGGCACCTGACCCTGGGGAACTACCTCGGGGCGCTGCGGAGCTGGGCGGACGTGGACCAGCACCGGGCGGAGGCCCTGTTCTGTGTGGTGGACCTGCACGCGCTGACCGTGGAACACGATCCGGCGCGGGTGCGCAGACTCAGTCGGCAGGCGGCCACGCTGCTGCTCGCCGTGGGGCTCGACCCACAGCTCTGCACGCTGTTCGTGCAGAGCCATGTCGACGAGCACGCGCGGCTGTCCTACCTGATGGAGTGCACCGCCGGCGACGGCGAGATGCGGCGCATGATCCAGTACAAGGAGAAGACGGAACGGGAGCAGGCGCGGGGTGGCGGCGTGCGGCTGTCGCTGTTGACGTATCCGGCGCTGATGGCCGCCGACATCCTCGCGTACGGGACGCACGAAGTGCCGGTGGGTGAGGACCAGGCGCAGCACGTGGAGCTGACGCGGGACCTGGCGGCGCGGTTCAACCAGCGGTACGGGCAGACGTTCGTCGTACCGAAGGCGACAGTCCCGAAGGTGGCCGCGCGGGTGATGGACCTCCAGGAGCCGACGTCGAAGATGGGCAAGTCGCACGCCCGTACCTCCGGGATCGTCTATCTGCTGGACGAGACGGACGTGGTGCGCAAGAAGGTGATGCGGGCCGTGACGGACGCCGGGTCGGACGTCGTGTACGACCGGGCCGAGCGGCCCGGGGTGGCCAATCTGCTGGACATCCTGGCGGCGTGCGGGGCGGGTGACCCGGCGGAGCTGGCGGACGGGTACGACTCGTACGGCGCGCTCAAGAAGGACACGGCCGAGGCGGTGGTGGAACTTCTGCGGCCGGTGCGGGAACGGCACGCGGAGCTGGTGGCCGACCCGGGGTACGTGGACTCCGTCCTGCGGGACGGGGCCGAGCGGGCCCGGGCGATCGCGCGGCCGCGGGTGGACGCGGCGTACCGGGCGGTGGGGTTGCTGCCGGCGGTGTGAGGTGCGGGGTGTGGCCACCGGCGCGCGAGTCGTGCGCGGCGGTGGCCACGGCCCCGGGCGGCTGAGCGGCTGGGTGCCGTGGTGGGTCAGCCGTTGCCGGAGGCGAGTTCGCGACTGCGGTCGCGGGCCGCTTCGAGGGCGGCGATCAGCGCGGCCCGTACGCCGTGGTTCTCCAGCTCGCGGATGGCGTTGATGGTGGTGCCGGCGGGCGAGGTCACGTTCTCGCGGAGGGTGACCGGGTGCTCGCCGCTGTCCCGGAGCATGGTCGCCGCGCCGATCGCCGCCTGCACGATCAGGTCGTGGGCCTTGTCGCGCGGCAGGCCGAGCAGGATGCCGGCGTCGGTCATCGCCTCGACGAGGAAGTAGAAGTAGGCCGGGCCCGAGCCGGAGAGGGCCGTCGCGGCGTCCTGCTGGGACTCCGGGACGCGCAGCGTCTTGCCGACGGTGGCGAAGATTTCCTCGGCGCGGGTGAGGTGGGCCGCCGTGGCGTGGGTGCCGGCCGAGATGACGGACATCGCCTCGTCCACCAGGGCGGGGGTGTTCGTCATGACCCGTACGACGGGGGTGGCGTCGGGCAGCCGCTCCTCGAAGAAGGCGGTGGGGATGCCGGCGGCGCCGCTGATGACCAGGCGGTCGGCGGGGGTGTGCGGGGCCAGCTCCGTGAGGAGGGTGCCCATGTCCTGCGGCTTGACGGTGAGAATCAGGGTGTCCGCGGACTTGGCGGCCTCGGCGTTGGTCACCGGGGTGACGCCGTAACGGGTGCGGAGCTGTTCGGCGCGTTCGGGGCGGCGGGCGGTGACCAAGAGGTCGGTGGGGGCCCAGCCGCCTCGGATCATGCCGCTGAGGAGGGCCTCGCCGATTTTTCCGGTGCCGAGTACGGCGACCTTCTGGGTCATGTTGCGGTTCACCTCGCCGGTGGGGCTGCTCATGGATATGGGGGCCTTGGGCGGTCGGCCGGTGTGCGGGGCTTTGCCGCCCTGGTCATCCTCGCATCGTGGCGGCTCGGGAGGCGGGGGTGTTCACGTGGTGGGCCGGGGTGAGGGTGAACGCAGCGGATATGGGATAGGGGACGCCGTGATCGCCCGGCGGGCTCGTCCTCGAGCGCCGGACGGGCTTGATGTGGCTGGGTGGGGACGAGAAACCGGACGGGCTCGATGTGGCTGGTGGGGGTGTACGGCTGTGAGGGCGGGGGTCCGGGCGGGGGCGGCCTCTGTGAGCGGGCCCGGACGGTGGTGGCTCGTGTGGAGGGATGTCTGCGGGGCAGTCCGGTGGTCGGAGTGGGCTGGGCGCGACGTAAGTCGTCGGCTGGTGAATGCGGCGTGCACTGCTTGGTGCGGTAAAGGCCGGGGGCGTGCTCCGGCGGGCGGCGGAGTGCGCGAAAACGACCGCTCCTTTTCGATAACTCAGCGTTTACCTGACGGTTACACAGCGAGTCGCTCAAAGACATGCTGTTTTGGACACACTGAAGGTGAGTGTCCAACCAGCCGGTGGAGGGGGCCGACGCCATGCGCCGTGTGCTGCTGTTTCTCGTGGCAGTGCTGCTGGCGTTCCCGGTCGGCACCGAGGGCACGTACGGGCGGGTGGCCGGAAGCAGGGCCGGGACGCAGGCCGCCGGTGTGGCCGCGCCGTATGCGTACGAGGAGGGCGGCCCGGCGGACTCCGCGACGGAGCGCTGCCCGACGGGCCGTGCCGCGCGTTCCGCGACCGGCGCACCGGCTTTCCAGTCCGGCGACCAGACCAGGGGCGCGAGCGACCCCACCGTTCCGCCGGCTGCCGGCCCGGACCCGACGGCCCCGGTCACCGGGCGCCGCGCGGTGCCGCTGACGCGTTCGGGGCAGCTTCCCATCAGCCATCGGGTCTTCCGCTGCTGATCGACGACGCCCGCCGGTCGATCGACGAAACCCGCCGGTAGCCCGGCACCGGCGGGAGGCGGACCGGCGGCCGGCGGCACAACGCCCCGCCAGGCGCCCGTCCCCCTCCCCGCACCCGCCCCCCCCGTAACCGCACGGGGAGCACCCGTACCCACAAGGCCGGGCTCCCGTGCCCACCGGCACTCCCCCGTGCCCGCGCAGCTCACGGTTCACCGACCGATCCGGTCACCCTCTCCCTCCGCACGGCGCACGTCCGCGCCGCGCGGTCCGTCGCAACGCGCTGGAGGCAAGGCATCCCCATGCAGAAAACAACCGACATACGCGCGGACTTCACCGCTTCCCTCGTCGTCTTCCTGGTCGCCGTACCGCTGTGCGTCGGCGTGGCCGTCGCCTCCGGCGTCCCGGCCGAACTCGGGCTCGTGACCGGCATCGTCGGCGGCCTCCTCACCGGCCTCCTGCCCGGCAGCAGCCTTCAGGTCAGCGGCCCGGCCGCCGGCCTGACCGTCCTCGTGTACGAGGCGGTCAAGGAGTTCGGGCTCAGCGCGCTCGGCGCGCTGGTGCTGGCGGCCGGTGTCCTTCAGCTCGTCATGGGCGCACTCCGCCTCGGCCGCTGGTTCCGGGCCATCTCCGTGGCCGTCGTCCAGGGCATGCTGGCGGGCATCGGGCTCGTCCTGATCGCCGGGCAGTTGTACGCGCTCACCGACGCCAAGGCCCCCGGCAGCGGACTCGCCAACCTCGGCGGCCTGCCGGAGCTGGCGGTCGACACGCTCTGGTCGGACCAGGCGCTGACCGCGGCGGCGATCGGTGTCGGCGCCATCGCCGTCCTGATGCTGTGGCCGCGGTGGAAGCGGGCGGCGCGCGTGCTGCCGGCGCCCCTGGCGGCCGTGGCGCTGGCCACCGTCACCGTCGCCGTCTTCGGCCTGCCGGTGGCCCGGGTGGAGGTCACGGGGCTGCTGTCCGCCGTGCAGCCGCCGGGCGGCGCGGACTTCGCGCGGTTGGCGGGGGTCGGCGCGGTCGGCACCGTCCTCGCGTTCGCGCTCATCGCGTCCGCCGAGTCGCTGTTCAGCGCGGCGGCCGTGGACCGGCTGCACGACGGGCCGCGTACGGACTACGACAAGGAGCTGATGGCGCAGGGCGCGGGCAACGCGGTGTGCGGGCTGCTCGGGGCGCTGCCGATGACCGCGGTGATCGTGCGCAGCGCCGCGAACGTGCGGGCCGGGGCACGTACGAAGGCGTCGCGGGTGATGCACGGCGGGTGGCTGCTGCTGTTCGCGGTGGCGTTCCCGGAGGCCCTGGGTGTCGTGCCGCTGGCGGCGCTGGCGGGGGTGCTCGTGCACGCGGGCTGCAAGCTCATTCCCGTACGGGACATGGTGGCGCTGTGGCGTGAGCATCGGGGTGAGGCGGTGGTGCTCATGGGGACGGCGGTGGCGATCGTGGTGACCAACATGTTCGAGGGCGTGGTGATCGGGCTGTTGATGGCGGTCGCGAAGTCCGCGTGGGAGACCTCGCACGCGCATCTGGAGGTGTCGGGTCTGGAGGGCGGCGGGCCCGGGGCCGGGCCCATCCGCGTACGCGCCCTGGGGAACGCCACCTTCCTGCGGCTGCCCAGGCTGCTGGACCAACTGGAGGCGCTGCCGCACGACCGGGACGTGGTCCTGGACCTCTCCGGGCTGCGGTACCTCGACCGGGCCTGTACAGCGGCGCTGGGAACCTGGGCGGAGCGGCGGCGGCCGGCCGGGGATCCGGACCCCGGCGGTGCCGGTGCCGGTGTCGGCGCCGGGCCCGGACCGGGGCCGGGCTCGGGTCCGGTTGCCGCCGGCGCCGCCCTCACTCCGCCATCCGGACATAAGGGCGGATAAGCTCCATTAAGGGGAAGGGTGCGGCGTTGCGGGCCAAAGGGCCGTAGGGTCGTGGAGCTTGATCCACCCCCGCCCCACGACCCGAGGAGCCCCGTGATCCGCCGGCCTCTCCGCTCCTGCGGTGCGACCGCCGCGCTCTCCGTCGCCCTGCTGCTGTCCTCCTGTACGAGCGCCACCCGGCTGGACGGCACGCAGGGTGCGGGCAGTGTGCACGACCCGCTCTTCCCCGCCCTCGGCAACGGCGGGTACCAGGTCGGACACTACGGTCTCGACCTCGACTACGACGTACCCGGCGGCACGCTGGACGCCACCGCCGAGATCACCGCCACGGCGCAGGCCGACCTCGCCTCCTTCCAACTGGACCTCCAGGGGATGAAGGTGCACGGCGTGCGGGTGGACGGCGAGGACGCCGGGTTCTCCCGCAAGGGGCACAAGCTGACGGTCCGCCCGCACGCGACGGTCAAGAAGGGCGCCACGTTCCGTACGACCGTCGCGTACGACGGCGAGCCCGAGGAGATGACGGACGCGGACGGCGCGACCGAGGGCTGGGTCCGTACGGAGGACGGGGCGTTCGTGGCGGGCCAGCCGGCCGGGTCCATGACGTGGTTCCCCGGCAACAACCACCCCGGGGACAAGGCCGCGTACGACTTCAAGATCACCGTGCCGGACGGGTACACCGCCGTCGCCAACGGCGAGCTGCGCGGCAGGAAGAGCGCCAAGGGCCGGACCACCTTCGAGTGGCACAACGCCGAGCCGATGGCCTCCTACCTCGCCACCGCGACCATCGGGAAGTTCACCGTCCAGGAGTCCCGGACGAAGGGCGGGCTGCCCGTCTACACGGCCGTGGACCCGGCGGAGGCCAAGGAGAGCGCGGGGCCGCTGAACCGGCTGGACGAGATCCTCGACTGGTCGGTGAAACGGTTCGGCCCGTATCCGTTCTCCTCCGCCGGGGCGATCGTCGACCACACGCCCGAGCGGGTCGACTGGGGCGCGCTGGAGACCCAGACGAAGCCGGTCTACGCCGGGGCGCCGGACGAGGGCACGGTCGTGCACGAGACCGCGCACCAGTGGTTCGGCGACTCGGTGACGCCGAAGACGTGGCAGGACATCTGGCTCAACGAGGGGTTCGCGCAGTACGCGGAGTGGCTGTGGGAGGAGGACAAGGGCGGCCGTACGGCGCAGCAGCAGTTCGACGAGCTGTACAAGACCGCCGAGGACGACGAGGACGTCTGGGGCTTCCCGCCCGGCGACCCGGGCACGGCGGAGAACGTGACCGGCGACCCCGTCTACAAGCGCGGCGGCATGGTCCTCCAGCAGCTCCGGAAGGCCGTCGGCGACGCCACCTTCTTCGCGATCCTCAGGGACTGGCCCGCTGAACACCGCCACGGCAACGCCGACTCGCAGCAGTTCATCGACTTCTGCCAGGACCGTACGGACGAGGACCTGACGGATCTCTTCGACGACTGGCTGTACGGGGACGGGAAGCCGGACTGGGAGTACTGAGGGGCCGCGGGCCCGGCCGTGGCCGCCGGGTGCCCGCTAGCCGCGCTGCTTCTTCGCCTTCTTCGCCTTCTTCGCCTCCGTCGCCTTCTTGGCCGCCGGGTTGCCCGTACGGGCCTTCCGACGGCGTTCGTGGCGTTCGCGTTCGGCCTCGTACTCGGCGCGCCGTACCCGCTCGCCCGGGGCCTCGACGAGGCTGCGGCAGAAGTAGGCGAGGAGTGTGCCGATGAAGCCGATCAGCAGCAGGCTCTGTGCGGAGCGGTCGGCCGGTCGCTCGGAGGCCGTGTCGTCGGTGGTGCGGGTCAGGCGGTCCCAGGTGCGGCGGAAGGCGACCGCGCTGCACACGGCGAAACAGGCCACGACCAGGCCGTTGAGGAACGAGCCGACCGCGGCGATCTCCAGGCCCTGGAAGGCGAAGCGCAGCACCACCGCGCCGGCGGCGGCGAGTGCCAGGGAACCGACGGCGACCCCGGCCCGGCGCAGGCCGTAGCCGCCGTCGTGGTGCACCCAGGTCGTCCCGAAGAAGCGGATCTCGGCCGGCTCGGGGCCGGGCCGGTCCGGGGCGGGCCGTGTCTCGTCGCTCATGAGGTCGATTATCCCCGGCCGGCCGGGGAGGGGGGACGGCGGTCGGGTGGCCGCCGGCCCGCCGGTGGCCTCGGCCGCTCAGTTCGCGCAGCGCGGGGCCACGAGGCCGTCGCTGCCGGTGCGGACGTAGCTGTCCGAGACGTACTGGCCGGGCGCGATGCAGTCCCAGACGTCACTGGTGCCGTACGGGCCGCTGACCCGCTCGCCGGAGCGCTGGCAGCGGATGGTGACCCGGGCGCCGTACGGGAGCTGCCGGACGAGGGAGCTGCGGCTGCTGGGGCCGCTGCGGACGTTGAGGCGGTAGCCCGGCGCGACCGGGTAGGTGGCGGCGGTCGCCGCCATCGCCTGGGCGGCGACGCCCTCGGCCTCGGTGACCGCCTCCGCCTCCGCGACCACCGCGGCCTCCTCCGTGCCGGTGCTGCCGGGCGTGCCGGTGCTGCCGACGGTGTTCTCCGGTGTGCTGCTCATGCGTACTCCCCCGTTGAGTGGTCCGGTGTGCGTACTCGGTGCGGTGCGGGCCGGCCGGTGGCGGATCGGCGGCGGCCCGTGCACCGCGCACGCTAGCAAGCCTCACCTGTCCCGTACGCACCATCGACTAGGCTCCGTGCGTCGCATCTGCGGCCCATGGACACGGGGGTGGGGAGATGCCGCCGCTGCGCGGTTCCGGGGCGGACCCGGAAGCGGAACGTCCGCTGTACGCGGGCCGGTACCGCCTGGACGCGCGCCTGGGCTCCGGCGGGATGGGCGTGGTGCACCTGGCCCGGTCGTCGTCGGGGCTGCGGCTGGCCGTGAAGGTCGTACACGCCGAGTTCGCCCAGGACCCGGAGTTCCGGGGCCGGTTCCGGCAGGAGGTGGCGGCGGCGCGGCGGGTGAGCGGCGCGTTCACCGCGCCGGTCGTGGACGCCGATCCGGATGCCCACCGGCCCTGGATGGCCACCCTCTACATTCCCGGGCCGACCCTCGGCGACCATGTGAAACGCAACGGGCCGCTGGCTCCGCACGAGGTCCGCAGGCTGGCCGCCGGGCTCGCCGAGGCGCTGCGCGACATCCACCGGGCCGGTGTGGTGCACCGCGATCTGAAGCCCGGCAACGTGCTGCTCGCCGCCGACGGCCCCAAGGTCATCGACTTCGGCATCTCGCGCCCCGCGGACAGCGAGATGCGGACCGAGACCGGCAAGCTGATCGGCACGCCGCCGTTCATGGCGCCCGAGCAGTTCCAGCGGCCGCGCGAGGTGGGGCCGGCGGCGGACGTGTTCGCGCTGGGGTCGGTGCTGGTGCACGCGGCGACCGGGCGGGGGCCGTTCGACTCGGAGAGCCCGTACATCGTCGCTTACCAAGTGGTGCACGACGAGGCGGACCTGACGGGCGTTCCGGAGGAGCTGGCACCGCTGATCCGTACGTGTCTGGCGAAGCGGCCGTCCGACCGGCCGACGCCGGATGTGCTGATGCGGATGCTGCACACCGAGGGGTTGGTGGAGGGCTACGGCGATGTGCTCCCGGGCGGCCCGGCTCCGGAGGAGGCACGCGTGCCGGCGCAGCGGCAGCAGCCCGCGCGCGTCGTCTCCGCGCCCGCCGCCTCCGCCGCGCCGATCGGGGCCGGGGATACGCATGTACGGGCCCGGCGGCCGGAAACGGACGCTGCCGCACCACCGGAAGCGGAACCGGAAGCGAAAGCGAAAGCGGAACCGCAAGCGGAAGTTCAGGGGGCGGGAAGAGCGCGGGGGACGGCGGTTTCGTGGGAGCCGCCGGAGGCGGCTGCCGCCGCTCCCCCGGTGGCTCCCGCCCCGCGCCGCCGCCGCTGGGCGGTCTGGTCCGCCGTGGCCGCCGTGCTCGCCGGTGCGGGCGTCTTCGCCGGCGTACGGGTCCTGGGCGCCGAGGACGCCCCGGCGCTGCAGACACACACCGCCGACGGCACCGCGGCGGCCTTCCGCCCGTGGCACACCCAGGTGATCCAGCGGCCCGCCGGTCACGCGGCCGAGATGCCGTTCTGCGCGTACGGCGCTTCCGCCCTGTTCTGTGTCGAGCGGGGGCTGAAGGCCGCGCGGCTGGACGCGGAGCGCGGCACGGTGACGTGGCGGCGGGCGAGCGAGCCGGTCCGCAAGGGCGACATGCCGCCGGGCGCGCCGGTGTTCTCCGGCGGGCTGGTCTACGTACGGTCTCCCGACGGCAAGCGGCTGGAGGCGCTCGACCCGTCGGCCGGCGCGCGGGGCGCCACGCGCTGGAGCAAGGACCTGACCGGGTACGACGCCGAAGTGCGGTTCGTCGGCGAGACGATTCTGCTGACCGCGGCGGACGGGATGGTCACCGCCCTGGACAGCGCCACGCACCGGGAGCGCTGGCACCGGCGGTACCCGGCGCAGCCACTGGGCCAGTTCACCGCGTACGGGGACGGCCGTACCGCGTACGCGGCCACCGTCTCGGCCGACGGGACCTCCACCGTGGTCACCGCGATCGACCCGGAGCACGGCACGCCGCGCTGGGAACGGCGGCTGCCCGGGTCGCTCACCCTGGCCGGTACGGGCGGCTCCGGCTCCGTCTACCTGACCGCCGCCGACCCGCTGCTCGTCACCCGTACGTCGGCCGTCGTCCGCTACGACCCCGCGACGCACCGTGTACGGCGGCTGCCGCTGGGCGCGCCGGTCGACGACGCGGCAGCCGTGGTGCGCGGCGAGACGGCCTATGTGCTGGCCGCCGGCGGCACGCTCCAGGCGGTCGGCGAGCGGCGGTGGAGCGTGGAGACCTCGGTGAGCCGGGGGTCGGTGCCGGTGCTCGACCCCAAGGGCGAGCGGCTGTTCTTCACCGGGGCCGACGGCCGGCTGCTGGCCGTGGGAACCCGGCGCGGCGCGCTGCTCGGCCAGACGCCGCCCCGGCTGGCCACCGGCCGCAGCGGCTACCTGGAGAAGCTGCCCGCGCCGCTGCCGGACCCGGGGCGCGGCCGGATCTACGCGGCGGCGCCGGACGGCTCGGTGTTCGCCGCGGACGCGGAGAACCCCGCCCGCTGGTGAGAGCGGGCGGGGTACGAGAAGCCGGGAGTTGGGGGGCCGAGGGCCGGAGGCCACAAGCCGAGGGCCGGGAGTTGGGGGCCGAGGACCGGAGGCCACACGCCGAGGACCGGGAGCCACAAGCCGAAGGCCGGAAGCCGGGGGCGCGGGGCTCGGGGCGGGTTCGCGCAGCCCGGGCTCCGGCGGGCCGGCTCAGCCCAGCTTGGTCACGTCGCGCACCGCGCCCTTGTCGGCACTGGTGGCCATCGCCGCGTAGGCGCGCAGGGCCTGCGAGACCTTGCGTTCGCGCTTCTTCGGCGCGTACACACCGCCCAGCGCCTCCCTGCGGGCCGTCAGTTCGACTTCCGGCACCAGGAGTTCGATGGTGCGGCCGGGGATGTCGATGCGGATGCGGTCGCCGTCCTCGACGAGGGCGATGGTGCCGCCGGAGGCCGCCTCGGGCGAGGCGTGCCCGATGGACAGGCCGGACGTGCCGCCGGAGAAGCGGCCGTCGGTGACCAGCGCGCACGCCTTGCCCAGGCCGCGGCCCTTGAGGAAGGACGTCGGGTAGAGCATCTCCTGCATACCGGGGCCGCCCTTGGGGCCCTCGTAGCGGATGACGACGACGTCGCCCTCCTTGATCTGCTTGCCGAGGATCTTCTCGACGGCCTCCTCCTGCGACTCGCAGACCACGGCCGGGCCCTCGAACGTCCAGATCGACTCGTCGACGCCCGCGGTCTTCACCACGCAGCCGTCCTCGGCGAGGTTGCCCTTGAGGACCGCCAGGCCGCCGTCGGCGGAGTAGGCGTGGGCGAAGTCGCGGATGCAGCCGCCCGCGGCGTCCACGTCGAGGCTGTCCCAGCGCTCGGACTGGGAGAAGGCGGTGGCGGAGCGCTTGCAGCCGGGGGCCGCGTGCCACAGCTCGACGGCCTCGGGGGACAGTGAGCCCCCGCGCACGTCCCGCCCGTCCGCCGCCCGGCCGCCGTCCCTCAAGGACGTGGCTCCGCCACGGATGTCCCATTTGTCGAGCCAGTCCGCCATCGAGGAGCTGTGCACGGTGTGCACGTCCTCGTTGAGCAGCCCCGCCCGGTACAGCTCACCCAGGATGGCGGGGATGCCACCCGCCCGGTGCACGTCCTCCATGTAGTACGTGCCGCCGGGGGCGACGTTCGGGGCGACCTTGGCCAGGCAGGGCACCCGGCGCGAGACGGCGTTGATGTCGTCCAGGTCGAAGCCGAGACCGGCCTCCTGGGCGGCGGCGAGCAGGTGCAGGATCGTGTTGGTCGAGCCGCCCATGGCGATGTCCAGGGCCATGGCGTTCTCGAAGGCGGCGCGGGAGCCGATGCTGCGCGGCAGCACGGTCGCGTCGTCCTGGTCGTAGTACCGCTTGGTGATCTCCACGACCGTACGGCCGGCGTTCTCGTACAGCGCGCGGCGGGCGGTGTGGGTGGCCAGCACCGTGCCGTTGCCGGGCAGCGACAGGCCGATGGCCTCGGTCAGGCAGTTCATCGAGTTGGCGGTGAACATGCCGGAACAGGAGCCGCAGGTCGGGCAGGCGTTGTCCTCGATACGGAGGATGTCCTCGTCCGAGACGCTCTCGTCGACCGCGTCGGAGATCGCGTTGACCAGGTCCAGCTTGCGGACCGTGCCGTCGACGAGGGTGGCGCGGCCGGCCTCCATGGGGCCGCCGGAGACGAAGACGGCGGGGATGTTCAGCCGCATCGCGGCCATCAGCATCCCCGGGGTGATCTTGTCGCAGTTGGAGATGCAGATCAGCGCGTCCGCGCAGTGCGCCTCGGCCATGTACTCGACGGAGTCGGCGATCAGGTCGCGGGACGGCAGGGAGTAGAGCATCCCGCCGTGGCCCATGGCGATGCCGTCGTCCACCGCGATGGTGTTGAACTCGCGGGCGATGCCGCCGGCCTCCTTGATCGCCTCACTGACGATCCGGCCGACCGGCTGGAGGTGGGTGTGGCCCGGTACGAACTCGGTGAAGCTGTTGGCCACGGCGATGACGGGCTTGCCGAAGTCCTCGCGCGCTACGCCCGACGCCTGCATGAGCGCGCGGGCGCCGGCCATGTTGCGGCCATGGGTGACGGTGCGGGACCTCAGCTCGGGCACGTGGATCCACTCCTCGGGTGCGTCTGACTCCGTGCGCGATGTCTGGTGCGTACGGAGTCCGTCGAGCCTACGCCCCGGCTCCAAGATCTGGACAGGGAATCCGGCATGTGAGACGCGCGACCGCTGTGCGGACAGGGCCGCCGGCGCGCCCGCGGTCCGGCGCGGTGCGCGGGCGCCGGGGGCACGGGCCGTACCCCCGGCGCCCGCGCACCGCGCGTCACATCATCACGAACCGGGCACCCAGGTCGGCGACGCCAGGTGCAGCCGGGTGAAGGCCAGCGCCTCCGCGAGGTCCGCCTCCCGCTCGGCCGCGGACAGAGCGCGCCGGGTGTTGACCTCGACGACGATGTGCCCGTCGAAGCCGGTGGCGGCGAGCCGCTCCAGCAGTTCGGCGCAGGGCTGCGAGCCGCGGCCCGGCACCAGGTGCTCGTCCTTGTTGGAGCCGTTGCCGTCGGCGAGGTGGATGTGCGCCAGGCGCTCGCCCATCCGGTCGACCATGTGCAGGGCGTCGCTGCGCGAGGTGGCGGTGTGCGAGAGGTCGACGGTGAAGTGCCGGTAGTCGTCCTTGGTCGGGTCCCAGTCCGGCGCGTACGCCAGCATCTCGCGGTCCCGGTAGCGCCACGGGTACATGTTCTCGACGGCGAACCGTACGTCCGTCTCGCTCTCCATCCGCCACACTCCGCGTACGAACTCGCGGGCGTAGTTGCGCTGCCACCGGAAGGGCGGATGGACGACCACCGTCGAGGCGCCGAGCTTCTCCGCGGCGTTGCGAGCGCGCTGCAGCTTCACCCAGGGGTCCGTGGACCACACCCGCTGCGTGATCAGCAGGCACGGCGCGTGCACGGCCAGGATCGGCACCCCGTGGTAGTCGGAGAGCCGGCGCAGCGCCTCGATGTCCTGGCTGACCGGGTCGGTCCACACCATGACCTCGACGCCGTCGTAGCCCAGGCGCGCGGCGATCTCGAAGGCCGTCGCCGTCGACTCCGGATACACCGAGGCCGTGGACAGGGCGACCTTCGCATCCGGGATGCGCACCACTGGCTCCGTCACGAGGGACAGGGTACGGGCCGCCGCCGACGGGTGTCGGCCGCGCCCCTACCTCGCGGGCAGGTGGTCGAGGTGGCGCAGGATCACGCCCTCGCGCAGCGCCCACGGGCAGATCTCCAGCGTGCGCACGCCGAACAGGTCCATCCCGGCCTCCGCCACCAGCGCCCCGGCGAGCAACTGGCGCGAGCGGCCCTCGGAGACGCCGGGCAGTGCGGCGCGCTGCGCCCCGGTCATCCCCGCCAGCCGCGGCACCCACTCCGCCAGCGCCTTGCGGTCCAGCTCACGCTGGGCGTAGAGGCCGTCGGCGGCCCGGGCGGCGCCGGCGATACGGGCCAGTTGCTTGAGGGTCTTGGACGTGCCGACGACGTGGTCGGGCGTGCCGAAGCGCGTGAAATCGCTCACCACCCGGGCGATTTCGGCCCGTACGCGCTTGCGCAGCGCCCGTATGTCCTCCGCCTCCGGCGGGTCGCCCGGCAGGTCGGCCGCGGTGAGCCGGCCCGCGCCCAACGGCAGCGACACCGCGGCGTCCGGCTCCTCGTCCAGCCCGTACGCGATCTCCAGCGAGCCGCCGCCGATGTCCAGCACCAGCAGCCGCCCCGCCGACCAGCCGAACCAGCGGCGGGCCGCGAGGAACGTCAGCCGGGCCTCGTCCTCGCCGGACAGCACCCGCAGCCCGACGCCGGTCTCCAGGGCGACCCGGCGCAGCACGTCCTCCCCGTTGGACGCCTCACGCACCGCGGAGGTGGCGAACGGCAGGACGTCCTCGACGCCCTTGTCCTCCGCCACCTCGACCGCGGTCCGCACCGTCGCCACGAGCCGCTCCACCCCCGCGTCGCCGATCGCGCCGTCCTCGTCGAGGAGTTCGGCCAGCCGCAGCTCCGCCTTGTGCGAGTAGGCGGGCAGTGGACGCGCGCCCGGGTGCGCGTCCATCACCAGCAGATGGACCGTGTTCGACCCCACATCGAGGACTCCGAGTCTCATACCGTCGAACCTACTGCGGGCGGCCGGGAACCGACGGCGAGCCCCCGACCACGGGGGCGTCTCGCGGGGCGGTGGCCGCCTTAGGCTGGAGTGGTGGCTAAGACGAACAAGGCGAAGCAGGAAAAAGCCCTGAAGAAGGCGGAAAAGCAGCGTGCTGCGCGTGCGGCGCAGGAGGCGCAAGGGGCTCGGGCCGACGAGGTCGGCGGTCTGGACTTCGCCCGCGCCTGGGTCACCTTCCCCGACCCGGCCGACGACGAGCAGGTCTTCCGCTGCGACCTGACCTGGCTCACCTCCCGCTGGACGTGCATCTTCGGCAGCGGCTGCAAGGGCATCGAGGCGGGGCGCGCGGACGACGGCTGCTGCACGCTCGGGGCGCACTTCTCCGACGAGGAGGACGAGCAGCGGGTCGCGGAACACGTGGCACGCCTCACACCGGACCTGTGGCAGTTCCACGACGTCGGTACGTCCACGGGCTGGACCCAGGAGGACGAGGACGGCGACCGTCAGACCCGGCGCTGGAAGGGCTCGTGCATCTTCCAGAACCGCCCCGGCTTCCCGGCCGGCGCCGGCTGCTCGCTGCACATCCTCGCGCTGCGCGAGGGCCGCGAGCCCCTGGAGACCAAGCCGGACGTCTGCTGGCAGCTCCCGGTCCGCCGCACGTACGACTGGATCGACCGCCCCGACGACACCCGCGTCCTCCAGGTCACCATCGGCGAGTACGACCGCCGCGGCTGGGGCCCCGGCGGCCACGACCTGCACTGGTGGTGCACGTCGGCGACGTCCGCACACGGCGCGGGCGAGCCGGTCTATGTGTCCTACGGGCCCGAACTCACCGAACTGATGGGCAAGGAGGGCTACGACCGCCTCGTGGAACTCTGCCAGGAGCGGATGGCGGCGACGCTCCCGATGGCACCGCACCCGGCGGACCCGAAGTAGCCCGGCCCGGCGGACCCGAAGTGGCCGCTCCCGGATGGGCCGACGTGGTCGCCATCGGCGGGTCCGACGTGGTCGCGATCGGCGGGTCCGACGTGGCTGCGACCAGGTGGCTCGGGGTAGCGGCATCTGGCGGGGCCCTGCCGGGGACGGGGCTCCTGGCGGGGCAGAGGCTGGAGTCCGGGGCAGAGGCTAGGGGCCGGGGCAGGGGCTGGAGTCGGGGACAGAGGCTAAGGGCAGAGGCCGGAGTCCGGGGCAGGGGGACGTACGGAGGTGGCGCGCGGGGGCAGGCGGGACGGTAGCCGGATCTGCGGGCCCGGTGGGGTGGCCGGTGGATCTGGTGGGTCGGCCGGTGGGTCCGGTGGTCCGGTCTGCGGGTCGGGTGGGGCGGCCCGTGAGCGCGGGCGGTCGGGACGCCCGGTCAAGCGGGCGGGCGGGGCGGGCGGTCAAGCGGGCGGTCAGCCGGGCGGTCCGGACGGGCTGGGGGACGGGGACGGCTCCGTCGTCGGTTCCTGCGGGGCGGGCGTGGGGGTCGGTGTGGGGGACGCCGGGGGCTCGCCGGCCGGCTCCCGCGTCGGCTTCGGCGTCGTCGGACCGGGCCGCGGGCCGGATGGCGTCGGCCTCGGGTGCCCCGGCCAGGGGCCGCCGCTCCCCTGGCCCCACCCTTCCAGCGTCACCGTCGTGCCCCCGGGGGCCAGGGTGACCCGCGCGTTCCAGTAGCCGTCCGGCTCCCGGCCGTGGTCGACGGAGACCGTGACCGTGGTGGACTCCCCCGGCCACAGCACGCCTGCCGTGGCGCTCAGCCGGAGCCACGGCGCGCCCGCCCGTGCCGACCAGCGGACCGGCGCGGCGCCGGAGGCAGTGAGGGTGACGGCCGTGCCGCCGCCCCGCGGTGCGGCGGTGACGGTCAGCCGCCCGGGGCCGGTGCCGGAGCGGTCCGGTTCGCCGGGCCGCAGCAGGGTGCCGTCCGCGCCGACGACCTGCACCGAGACGTCGGGGACGTCGGACCAGCCGCTCGCCGACAAGGGGTGTGACGCGGCGGGGGTGCGCGCGCTGCCCGCGTTCTCGTACGGATGGCCGTCGAACGGGGCGGAGCCCGGCTCGCCGGCCGTCACCGCCGGGCTCTCGCTCTCGCCGGTCAGGGGCGCGCCCCGGTAGGCGGCCCACAGGGCGAGCACCGGCGCGGCCAGGACGGTGGCGATCACGGTGGTGGTCACGGCCCGGGTCCGCAGCCGGCGTCTGCGGGCCGCCGGGTCCTTGGGGCGGACGGGGAATCCGCGCCGGTCGTAGCGTGGAGAACCGTTTACGCCACTCGTGCGCCCCGCGCGCCCGGAGCGTACCGGCGCGCCCGCGCCCGCCACCCCTTCGGCACGCCCCGAACGCGAACCCAGCGCCGCCGTCATGGCTGTGTGCACGGCCGCGCGCGGGGCGGTGGCCCACGGCAGCGCGTCGTGGTCGAGGGGCGCGGTGCCCGGCCAGGGCCCGTGGGCGGTGGCCCGCTCGGCCGTACGGCGGCACTCCGCGCAGTCGTCCACATGCCGGACCAGCTCCCGGCGCAGGGCCACGCCGAGCAGCATCTGGGTGTCGGCGGCGAGCTGCGCGACGTCCGGGCAGCGGCCGAACTCGACGACGGCGAGCGCGGCCCGGGTGCGCTCGACCTCGCAGGCGGCGGCGGCCAGGAGGGCGCGGGTGGCGTCGGTGTCGCCGCCGAGGACGGCCGCGACCTCCTCGGGGGACAGGCGGTGGCGTACCGACAGCTCCAGCGCCTCGCGCTGCTCGGGGGTCGTCCCGGCGGCTTCGGGCCAGGCCAGGGCCGCCAGTTCGCGGCGCTGCCGGGCCGCGTCGGCGGACTCGCCGGACGGCCCGCCGCCGGGCGCGGTGCCCAGGCCGGACGATGCTCCGGTGCCGTACGTCGTGCCCGTGCCGGCCGGGGCGCCCGCGCGGGGGGCCCCGGCGGGCTCGCGGTCCGGGCCGCCGTCCTGCGCGCGGTCGGTCAGCCGGCGCAGGCAGGCCCACCGGGCCAGCGCGTACAGCCAGGACCGGTACAGGCCGGGGTCGGGCGGCCGGCGGCCGTGGTGCCGTTCGGCGACGGCGAGCACCTCGCCCAGGACGGCGGTCGCCGCGTCGTGCTCGCACAGGACGGACAGGCAGTAGGTGAACAGCCCGTCGAGGTGGGGCTCGTACCGCTCGGGAAACCACGGCCGGTGGTGGCGCTGAGCACCGTCGTGCGCCCGGTGTGCGCCGGTGGCGTGCATGGGGTGATCGGACCTGCTGCTCATCACCCGGCGACGGTAGGCGGATGGTGCAGGCACAATCGCGCCGCACGGACACTTTTAATCCATACGGGTGACGTTCTCCCTCAAAAGAGGACACGAGAGCCGGGTTTCACGAGCGGTACGGGCCTTCACACCCCGCGCACAGGCCACGAACGGTGCCACGCCACGCCCGCGCACCCGCCGCTCACGGCCCCCCCGGCGGCCACCCGGCCGCGTCCCTTCCGCCCACCACGCCGTGCCTCTCCCGCCCACCGCGCCGCACCTCCCCCGCCCACCGCCGAGCGTTGTCACACCCCGCGACTACGGTGAGCACCATGGCAACTCGTAGATCCTCGGCCAAGGAGCGGCCCTCGTACCGCTGCACCGAATGCGGCTGGACCACCGCGAAGTGGCTCGGCCGCTGCCCGGAGTGCCAGGCGTGGGGCACGGTCGAGGAGTTCGGCGGCGCGCCCGCCGTCCGTACGACCGCGCCGGGCCGCGTCACCACGGCCGCGCTGCCCATCGGCCAGGTCGACGTCCGCCGGGCGACCGCCCGCTCGACCGGCGTCGCCGAGCTGGACCGTGTGCTGGGCGGCGGCCTGGTGCCGGGCGCCGTGGTGCTGCTCGCCGGTGAGCCCGGCGTCGGCAAGTCCACCCTGCTGCTGGACGTGGCCGCCAAGGCGGCGAGCACCGACCACCGCACGCTGTATGTGACGGGTGAGGAGTCCGCGAGCCAGGTGCGGCTGCGCGCCGACCGCATCGGCGCCATCGACGACCACCTCTATCTCGCCGCCGAGACCGACCTGTCCGCCGTCCTGGGCCATCTGGACACGGTCAAGCCGTCGCTGCTGATCGTGGACTCCGTCCAGACCGTGGCCTCGCCCGAGATCGACGGCGCGCCCGGCGGCATGGCCCAGGTCCGCGAGGTCGCGGGCGCCCTGATCCGGGCGTCCAAGGAGCGCGGCATGGCCACCCTGCTGGTGGGCCACGTCACCAAGGACGGCGCCATCGCGGGCCCCCGCCTCCTGGAGCACCTCGTCGACGTCGTACTGAACTTCGAAGGCGACCGGCACGCCCGGCTGCGCCTGGTGCGCGGCGTGAAGAACCGCTACGGCACCACCGACGAGGTCGGCTGCTTCGAGCTGCACGACGAGGGGATCACCGGCCTCGCCGACCCGTCCGGCCTCTTCCTGACCCGCCGCGACGAGCCGGTGCCCGGTACGTGCCTGACGGTCACCCTGGAGGGCCGCCGCCCGCTGGTCGCCGAGGTGCAGGCGCTGACGGTGGACACGCAGATCCCCTCCCCCCGCCGCACCACGTCCGGCCTGGAGACCTCCCGCGTCTCGATGATGCTGGCCGTCCTGGAGCAGCGCGGGCGCATCGCGGCCCTCGGCAAGCGCGACATCTACAGCGCCACGGTCGGCGGTGTGAAGCTGACCGAGCCGGCCGCCGACCTCGCCGTGGCGCTCGCGCTGGCCAGCGCGGCCAGTGACACCCCGCTGCCGAAGAACCTGGTCGCGATCGGCGAGGTGGGCCTGGCGGGCGAGGTCAGGCGGGTGACGGGCGTACAGCGCCGGCTGGCCGAGGCGGCCCGGCTCGGTTTCACCCACGCCCTGGTCCCGGCCGACCCGGGCAAGATCCCGGCGGGGATGCGGGTGCTGGAGGTGGCCGATGTCGGCGAGGCGCTGCGGGTTCTGCCCAAGCGGCCGCGCCGGGAGCCGCCGCGCGAGAAGGCGGCGGCCGAATAGCGCCGGTCTCCGGCGAGGCGCGCGGCGTCCGAGCACCCGTGGACAGGCGCGGGCGCGCGGCAAACCGCCCGCCTCGCGGGCGGCCGCCATGACTTTGCAGACAGCCCCTAGCCTGGGCGCCGGTAGACTTTGCCCCGGTCTCGCCTGTCAATGAAGTCATGCCGTCGGCCCGCGCAGCCCGTGAGCTGCGTGACCAAGGCATCTGCCGGGCGGCCTGCGGCACCGACAGACCTTGCGACGGAGGAGTGCAGTGGCAGCCAACGACCGGGCATCGTCGTCGGGTGGCAGGTCCGGTTGGGGGCCGCCCGCCCGGAGGTCGGGCGACGGCGGTACGGAAGGTCTGATGCGGGCCTCGCTGAGCGCCGTGGCGCCCGGTACGGCGCTGCGCGACGGCCTGGAGCGCATTCTGCGCGGCAACACGGGCGGTCTGATCGTCCTCGGGTTCGACAAGACCGTCGAGTCGATGTGCACCGGTGGCTTCGTGCTGGACGTGGAGTTCTCGGCGACCCGGCTGCGCGAGCTGTGCAAGCTGGACGGCGCGCTGGTCCTGGACAAGGACATCACCAAGATCATGCGGGCCGGTGTGCAGCTCGTCCCGGACGCCTCCATCCCCACCGAGGAGACCGGCACCCGCCACCGCACCGCGCAGCGCGTCTCGATACAGGCCGGTTTCCCGGTCGTCTCGGTCAGCCAGTCGATGCGTCTGATCGCGCTGTACGTGGACGGTGAGCGCCGCGTCCTGGAGGAGTCGGCGGCGATCCTGTCCCGGGCCAACCAGGCGCTGGCGACGCTGGAGCGCTACAAGCTCCGCCTGGACGAGGTCGCCGGCACGCTGTCCGCGCTGGAGATCGAGGACCTGGTCACGGTCCGGGACGTCACCGCGGTGGCCCAGCGGCTGGAGATGGTGCGCCGCATCGCGACCGAGATCGCCGAGTACGTGGTCGAGCTGGGCACGGACGGCCGGCTGCTCTCCCTCCAGTTGGACGAGCTGATCGCGGGCGTCGAGCCGGAGCGCGAGCTGGTCGCCCGCGACTACGTGCCCGAGCCGACCGCCAAGCGTTCCCGTACGGTGCCGGAGGCGCTGTCCGAGCTGGACGCGCTCAGCCACGCGGAGCTGCTGGAACTGCCCATCGTGGCGCGTGCGCTGGGCTACAGCGGCTCGCCCGAGACGCTGGACTCGGCGGTCTCGCCGCGCGGCTTCCGGCTGCTGGCGAAGGTGCCGCGGCTGCCGGGCGCGGTCATCGACCGGCTGGTGGACCACTTCGGCGGGCTGCAGAAGCTGCTCGCGGCGAGCGTGGACGACCTCCAGGCGGTGGACGGGGTCGGCGAGGCCCGCGCCCGGTCCGTGCGCGAGGGCCTGTCCCGGCTGGCGGAGTCGTCGATCCTCGAACGGTACGTGTAGGGCTCGAAGCGGCGGACCGCGTGCGGGCGTCCGTACGCCCGCACGCGGCTGGACGGGGGCCGGGGCCGGGCGACGCACCTTGGTGGTGCGTCCGGCGGTCACCCGCCGCCCGGCCTCACCTCACGCCCGCAGGAACGCTTCTTCCCTCTCCGGCGCCAGCCCGACCGGCTGCCGGGCCCGCAGCGGGGGCGGACCGTCCAGTCCCCGCAGCCACGCCCAGGTGTCGGCCACCGTCTCCGCGACCGGCCGGCAGCGCAGGCCCGCCCCGTGTGCCTTGGTCACGTCGCCGCGGTGGATGGCGTCGTACAGCTCGCCCGGCGGCAGCCAGATGGGCAGCTCCGTCCAGGGGGCCAGGCCGGCTGCGAGGATCTCTTCCGGCCCGGCCCAGCGCAGCTCGGCATCGGATCCGGTGACCTCCACACAGGCCTGGAGCAGCTCGCCCATCGTGGCGTGCCCCGGCTCGCTGATGAGGTTGTACGGGCCGGACAGCCCGGCCTCCGCGGCGTGCAGGATCCACGCGGCCAGGTCACGGGCGTCGATGTACTGAAGGCCCAGGTCCCGCGGGCCCGGCGCGAGCACCGGTCCGCCGCGGGCGATGCGGGTCAGCCACCAGGGGAGCCGGCCGATGTTCTCCCAGGGGCCGAGGATCAGTCCGGCGCGGGCCAGCACCGTCCGGTCGTCGCCGAAGGCCGCGAGCGCGGCCAGTTCCCCGCCGCGCTTGTCCTGCGCGTACGCCACCGCGTCCGCGTCCGGGGAGCCGTCCACCAGCGGGGCGCCCTCGGTGTGCCCGGGCCCGGCCGGGTGTGCGTACACCGACCCGGTGGACACGTACACGTACCGTCCGGCCCGGCCGGCCAGCATCCGGGCGGTGTCGCGCACCGCGGTCGGCGCCCAGGCCCAGGTGTCCACGACGACGTCCCAGGTGCCGTCGGCGAGCGCGGCGAGACCGGCCGCGTCGGTGCGGTCGCCGTGCACGACGGCCGTTCCCGGCACCGGGGCGTGCCGCCCTCGGTGGAAGACCGTGACCTGCCAGCCGCGGGCCAGCGCGGCCTCGGTGACCGCGCGCCCCACGAACTCCGTTCCGCCCAGCATGAGTAGTTTCATGGAGCCGACTGTGCCCGATCATGAGCGGCCGCGGAACGGCTGCACGCTCACAGCGCAATCGCCACCGTCACGGAACCGGACTCCGTTGCCGAGCGGGCCGCTTGGCGGTGGGTCAGCCCTTGGCCAGCTCGAAGGAGGCGCGGACCGCGTCCAGCCCGCCCACCTTGGCCTCGACCTGGTACGTACCGGGCCCGACGGCCTCGGCGGCCGGTGTCGCGCACTCCGAGGTGCTGGGCTTGCGGTCCCATTCCACGGTCCGCTTGACCGAACCGCCCGCCGGCACCTGTACGGGTGCGGTGCCGCCGCTGCCGGCCGGGCAGTCGCCGGAGGACCACACCCGCTCGTCGTCGGCGGGGCCGGTGATGGTGAGGGCGGCGTAGCCGCGCCCCAGGTCCACCTTGCAGGCGCTGTCGGCCGAGTTCTCGATCGTGACCTCGAACGTGGGCCGCTCACCCGGCTCGTACGTCTCCTTGAGGCTGCGCAGCTTCAACTCGGTGGTGCCTGGAGCGCAGTTCGCGAGCGCCGTGCCGGCCGGTACGGTCCCGCCGCCCTCGCCTATGGGCGCACCGTCGCCGGTGCCGGGGGCGCCACCGCTGCCGCCCGCACCGCCGGTGCCGCCCCCGGCGCCGCTGCCGCCCGCGCCGCCGGAGCCGCCGCCACTGCCCGACTCGTCGCGGCCGCCGGGTTTTTGGTCGATCCCGGAATCCGTGGCGTTCGGGCCGGGCGTGATGGACGTCGCGGGCCCCGGCCCGCCCGGGCCCTTGCCCTCGTCGCCGGTCTTCCCGTCGTTGCCGGTCCAGTTGAGGGCCCACACCACCAACAGGACGAGCACGACGAGGACGGCCAGCGCAACGGCCCTCCGCCGCCAATAGATGGAGGAGGGAAGCGGCCCGATCGGATTGCGCAGAGATCCCACGCGGAAACTCTACGAGAGATCAGGTGTCACACCGGCCAGTACCCGCCGCGCGACGCCGCAACTTTTCACATCATCTTCCCGGAACGGGGCCCCGGCGGTGCCGGTGCCGCAGTCACGTGGTGACCCACAGTGGCCCGCTGCCCGGGCCCGCGGCCCCGCCGACCGGCCCGCTTCCGTCAGCAGTACCCCTCGACGATGGTCAGGTGCGGCTTTCCCGTAACAGTCCGTACCGTATGCGTTCATGTACAGCACCGATCTCTATCGCGACGTCACCGACTTCGCGCACGACACTCCCGGCTGGGTCCACTCGCTGGCCGCAGCCGGCACCGAAGGCGGCATCCTGCTGCTCATGGCCCTGGCCGTACTGGCCTGGTGGCGGTCCCGGAAGGGGGAGCAGCGGCTGGTCGCGCTCGCGATCCTGGTGCCGATCGCCACGGCGATCGCGTACCTCGTAAGTGAGATCGTCAAGAGCTTCGTGGACGAGGAGCGGCCCTGCCGGGCCGTGGCGGGCGCCGCCACCTCCATAGTCCAGTGCCCGCCGCCGGGCGACTGGTCCTTCCCGAGCAACCACTCCACGATCGCGGCGGCCCTGGCCGTCGGCATCGTGTTCGCCTGGCGCGCGGCGGCCTGGCTGGTGCTGCCGATCGCCCTGCTGACCGGCTTCTCGCGGGTGTTCGTCGGTGCGCACTACCCGCACGACGTGGTGGCCGGCCTGGCGCTGGGCACCCTGACCGCCACGCTGTGCGTGTCGCTGCTCGCCCGGCCGCTGACCTCCCTGGTCGTACGCGTGGGCACGGGGCGCTGGAAGATGCTGGTACGGGCGTAGCCGGTCCTTGAAGACAGGGGCGCCCCTCGGGGTGCCCCGGCGGGCACGTGCCCGTGGTGGCGCCGTGTCCGTGGCGGCGCGCCGTAACCGTGGCGGCGCCCCGTATCCGTGAAAGCGCCGCGGTCCGAACCCCTTACAGCGCGTGCCATTCCTCCTTGTGCCCGAAGCCGCGGCCGTTGTCGATCAACCGCAGCCAGTCCGGACGGACTTCCCAGAGTGCGGTGCGTTCCAGGGCCGCGGTGAGCCGGCCGTCGGCCGCGACGAACGGGAAGCGCTCCAGATACGTACGCCACCCGGCCGCGCGGTCCGCGCCCGCCAGCCGATGGCAGCGGCCCCGGCCTTGCACCCCGGTCAGCGCGGTCCACTCCTGGCCGTCGCGCTGGGCCGTGAAGGCGACGCGCGCGCCGGTACCGGCGTCGGCGGCCCGCGCGAAGGCCCGGCCGTGCCGGGTCGACTCGGCGGTGACGAGGACGAGCGAGGGCGCCGGCCCGTGCGCGGTGGCGTAGAGCACGGCGCACGCCTGCGGTCCCTCGTCGTCGGTGTACGCGAGGGTCAGCGTCGTGTGCGCGGCCAGGGCCCGGCGGATCGTGCCCGGGCAGTCGCTTGCGGTGGTCATCGCGGTTCTCCCGCCGGTTTTGTGGGTGTCCCCGTCCTGGGGGCATGGGGGGCATGGGGGCATGGGGCCACTGGGGGCATGGGGACATCCTCGTCGCTCCGTCTCGGGGGCCGGCCACCGGCCCGGGGGGGGACAGCGGGCGTTCCGGCCGGAGTGCTCGGGCCGGGACGTTCCGGCCGGGGGCGCGGACGGGCCGGGGCTTTTCGGCCGGGGACTCGGGCGTTCCGACGGGTGCCCGGGCGGGCCGGGGTCTTGGACAGGCGTTCCCGCGAGCGGGTGGGCGCGTCGTGGCGCGCGCCCGGTGCGTTTCACGGCGGAGCGCCGTCGTGCCAGGATCGGCAGTGCCATGACTTCCACTCCTGCCGCCACCGGCGCCGCCGCTGTCACCGCCGTCAACGAAGCCGCCGAAGGGGCCCGGCTGCACGGCCCCGTCACCGACTGGTTCGACGAGCACGCCCGCGATCTGCCCTGGCGCCGCCCCGAGGCGGGCGCCTGGGGCGTGATGGTGAGCGAGTTCATGCTGCAGCAGACGCCGGTCAGCAGAGTGCTGCCCGTGTACGAACAGTGGCTGGCGCGCTGGCCGCGCCCCGCCGACCTGGCCGCCGAGCCGCCCGGTGAGGCGGTGCGCGCCTGGGGCCGCCTCGGCTATCCGCGCCGCGCGCTGCGCCTGCACGCCGCCGCCTCCGCCATACAGGAACGTCACGGCGGGGACGTACCGCGCGAGCACGCCCAGCTCCTGGCGCTGCCGGGCGTCGGTGAGTACACGGCGGCGGCCGTGGCGTCCTTCGCCTACGGGCAGCGGCATGCCGTACTGGACACCAACGTCCGCCGGGTGTTCGCGCGCGCCGTCACCGGACAGCAGTACCCGCCGAACGCCACGACCGCCGCCGAGCGCAAGCTGGCCCGCGCGCTGCTGCCGCAGGACGAGGAGACCGCCGCCAAGTGGGCTGCCGCCACGATGGAGCTGGGCGCGCTGGTGTGCACCGCCCGCGGCCCGGAGTGTGTGCGCTGCCCGATCTCCGCGCAGTGCGCCTGGCGGCTGGCGGGGTCGCCCGCGCATGACGGGCCGCCGCGCCGCGGCCAGACGTACGCCGGTACGGACCGCCAGGTGCGCGGCAAGCTCCTCGCCGTCCTGCGGGAGGCCGTCGGGCCCGTGCCGCAGGCCGTGCTGGACACGGTGTGGGACGAGCCGGTGCAGCGCGCGCGGGCGCTCGACGGTCTCGTCGCGGACGGCCTGGTGGAGCCGCTGTCCGGCGGCATGTACCGCCTGCCGCTCGGCCGGAGCACGTCCTGACGTCGGACCCGCGACGCGGACCGTGACGAGGGCCGTGATGACCGTACGGTGACAACGACGCGGACCGTGACACGGGCCATGACGTGGACCGTGATGACCGTACGGTGACAACGGAGCGGCGCCGCGGGCCGCGTCGCGTCGGACGACGGCGGTCCTAGCTCTTGCGGCCGCCCCCGCTGTCCCCCGGGAGGATGACCCGTTCCGGGCCCCGGTCGGCCGGAGGTATGACCCCCGGCGGGCTGTTACACAACCGACGGTTTTCCGTGCACTCCCTGTGGGGCCCACGCACATTACGCCGCAACACCCCCTCCGTAGCGTCTTCCTCGTGCTGGAGATGACCACCAGCGCGGTCAACGTGGGGAAGCGCAAGCGGATCGGAGGCGTCGGGATGGCGACCAGCGGCGGCAAGGTACTGGACTTCGAAGAGTACGTGCGGACGCGGCAGGAGGCCCTGCTGCGCAGCGCCCGGCGCCTGGTACCCGACCCGGTCGACGCCCAGGACCTGCTCCAGACGGCCCTGGTCCGCACGTACGGGCGCTGGGACGGCATCGCCGACAAGTCGCTCGCCGACGCCTACCTCCGCCGCGTCATGATCAACACCCGTACGGAGTGGTGGCGCGCCCGCAAGCTGGAGGAGGTGCCCACCGAGCAGCTCCCGGACGCCAGCGTCGACGACGGCACCGAGCAGCGCGCCGACCGTGCGCTGCTGATGGACATCCTCGGGGTGCTCGCGCCCAAGCAGCGCAGCGTGGTCGTGCTGCGACACTGGGAGCAGATGAGCACCGAGGAGACCGCGGCGGCGCTGGGCATGTCCACCGGTACGGTCAAGAGCACGCTGCACCGGGCCCTGGCCCGGCTGCGCCAGGAGCTGGAGAATCGCGACATCGACGCGCGGATGCTGGAGCGCGGCGAGCAGGAGCGGGAGCGGTGCGCGGCCTGACCGGCTGCGGTACCGGCGGCTCAGCCAGAGGGACTGTGAGCGGGAGCGGTTTGACCAGGAACAGGCCGGCCGGAAGCAGGTCGGCCCAGAGCACGCCGGCCGGGCCCCCGCCGGCCGGCGGCGCCGTGCCCGGGGCGGGACCCACCCGATTCGTACGGAGGGGAATCGGGCCGGTCGCCGGATGGCGGGCCGGCCTCGGGCGGGCCACCGCCCGGCGGTCCCGGCCGGGCAGGCCGGGACCGGAGCGCCCGGCGCCCGAGCGGGGGCGCCGCGCACCCAGGGGCCGGTTCCGGTCCCGGCGGGCCCGGACCATCCGGACGAGCGGCGGAGCGGCCATCGCATCGGTGGCCGCCCTGTCGCTGTTGCTGGCGGGCTGCAACCCCGGCGGCGAGGGCGTACGGACCGAGGGCACGGCCAGCAGCGCCCCGGCGCCCACGAACAGGTCGGCCCACGCGTCGTCCCCGTCCCCCTCGGCGTCGGCCTCGTACCAGAAGGTTGACGCGGTGGGGCTGATGAAGCGCGATCCGAAGGTCGGCGCCGACGTCAAGAAGTCGCTCGGCAAGCCGTGCGCGGCGGAGGAGTACCCGGTCGAGGTCACCTACGCCCCGCTCACCCACGGCAAGGCGCCCGATGTCGTGGTGAACGTGATGACCTGCGCGGACTCCGTCGGCATCGGCTCGTACGTCTACCGCAAGCAAGGCGGCGCGTACGAGAATGTCTTCGCCGACGAACAGCCTTCGGTCTACGCCGGCGTCAACAAGGGTGAACTTGAGGTCTCCAAGCAGACCTACAACACCGGCGACAAGGTGTGCTGCGCTTCCGGCGAGGATGTGATGACCTACCGCTGGACGGGTAGCCGCTTCGTCGAGTACGCCCGGTACCACACCGACTACAGCAAGACCGGGAACACGGAATCCGCGTTCCCGCAACCAGCACCGGAGGATTGAGAACGCCGCATGGCCGATACCCATGTGCTCTTCGTCGAGGACGACGACGTCATCCGCGAGGCGACGCAGCTCGCCCTGGAGCGGGACGGCTTCGTGGTCACCGCCATGCCCGACGGCCTGGCGGGGCTTGAGGCGTTCCGCGCCGACCGGCCCGACATCGCCCTGCTGGACGTGATGGTGCCGGGCCTGGACGGCGTCAGCCTGTGCCGGCGCATCCGGGACGAGTCGACCGTCCCGGTGATCATGCTGTCGGCGCGGGCCGACTCCATCGACGTGGTGCTGGGCCTGGAGGCCGGTGCCGACGACTACGTCACCAAACCGTTCGACGGCGCCGTGCTGGTCGCCCGCATCCGCGCGGTGCTGCGCCGCTTCGGGCACGCCTCGGGGCCGGACGGCTCGGGCGCCGCCGCCCCGGACGCCGCCGGGCCCGCCGAGGCCGTGCTGCGCTTCGGTGACCTGGAGGTCGACACGGAGGGCATGGAGGTGCGCAAAGGCGGTCAGCCGGTCGCGCTGACGCCCACCGAGATGCGCCTGCTGCTGGAGTTCTCGAACTCGCCCGGCACGGTCCTCTCCCGCGACCGGCTGCTGGAGCGGGTCTGGGACTACGGCTGGGGCGGTGACACCCGGGTCGTGGACGTCCACGTCCAGCGGCTTCGCGGCAAGATCGGCCAGGACCGGATCGAGACGGTCCGCGGCTTCGGTTACAAGCTGAGAGGCTGACTCCTGCGGTGGTCAGGCTCGCCCTGCGTACCGGGCTGAGGTGGAAGCTCAGCGCCGCGATCGCGCTCGTCGGAGCGCTGGTCGCGATCGCGCTGAGCCTCGTCGTGCACAACGCGGCCCGCGGTTCGATGCTGGACAACAGCCGCGACGTGCAGACCGAACGCCTCAACTTCACGCAGAAGATCTACGAATCCACGCACCAGCTCCGCTTCGGCGCCAAGCTGGACGACGCCGCGCTGCCGAAGGAACTCCGGGACGAGGTCACCAAGGGGAAGCGGGCGACATACCTGGAGGACACCGGCCAGACCACGCCCAAGGTGTGGGCCGCGGCGCCGGTCGCGGGCGGCCGGGTGCTGTCCATCCAGGGCTACTTCCCCGACCGGTTCGCCGTCCTCGACGACCTCGACCAGGCGCTGCTGATCGGCTCGACGGCGGTCGTGGTCGGCGGCTGCGCGCTCGGCGTGCTGATCGGCGGACGGCTGTCCCAGCGGCTGCGCAAGGCCGCGGCGGCGGCCGGCAAGCTGGCCGACGGCGACACCTCCGTACGCATCCGCGACGAGGTCGGCGGCCGCATCCGGGACGAGACGGACGACCTGGCCTGGGCGGTGGACGCGATGTCCGACGCGCTCCAAAAGCGCATCGAGGCGGAGCGCCGGGTGACCGCCGACATCGCCCACGAGCTGCGCACCCCGGTCACCGGGCTGCTCACCGCGGCCGAGCTGCTGCCGCCGGGCCGCCCCTCGGAGCTGGTACGGGACCGGGCGCAGGCGATGCGCACCCTCGTGGAGGACGTGCTGGAGGTGGCCCGGCTGGACGGCTACGCGGAGCGGGCCGAACTCCAGGACGTGGCGCTCGGCGAATTCGTCACCCGGCGGGTGCGGGCCCTGAACTCCGACATCAAGATCGAGATCCTGCGGGACGCCGAGGTCTCCACCGACCCGCGGCGCCTGGAACGCATCCTGGGCAATCTCATCGCGAACGCCGCCCGGCACGGCAGGCCGCCGATCGAGGTGACCGTCGAGGGGCGGGTCGTGCGCGTCCGCGACCACGGTCCGGGCTTTCCCGAGGCGCTGCTGCGCGAGGGCCCGAGCCGCTTCCGCACCGGCAGCAGCGACCGGGCCGGGCGCGGCCACGGGCTCGGCCTGACCATCGCGGCGGGCCAGGCCCGGGTGCTGGGCGCCCGGCTGACCTTCCGCAACGCGGACGAGCTGACGGACGGGTCGACCGGAGCGGTGTCCGTGCTGTGGCTGCCGGAGAACGCGCCGACCAACACGGGCAGCTTCCCGGTCATCCAGCTCCCGGACCGGTGACGGGGCGAGGGCCTGGCCGGGCCGGGCGGCGGCCGGTGCCGCCTCTCCCTCCCGTACGGCGCCTGCCCCTCCCGTACGGCGCCAGCGCGCGGCTCACCCCTCCACGCAGTCGCCCCAGTCCTTGCCCAGGTCGAGCTGTTCGTTCTTCTGGGTCAGCGAGAACCAGTTGCCGGAGTCGTCGCGGAATATCGCCTCGATGCCGTACGGGCGCTCCTGCGGCTCCTGGAGGAACTCCACGCCCTTGGCCTTCAGCGCCGTGTAATCGGCCATGACGTCGTCCGTGGCCAGCACCCCGGCGCCCATCAGCCCCTTGCTCACCAGTTGCTTGAGCAGCTCGCCGGCCTCCGGGTCCAGGCCGGGCGGGCCGGGGACCATCAGGGTCAGCTCGACCTCCGGCTGGTCCTTGGCGCCGACGGTCAGCCAGCGCATCCCGCCCTCGCCGCCCATCCGCATGTCCGTACGGACTTCGAGCCCGAGCCGGTCCGTGTAGAACTCCTTCGCCCGGTCCTGGTCGAGGACCCAGACGGTGGTGATGGCAAGTCCCTTGATCATGATGCGCCTCCGTCGTTCACCACGCCGGCCGTGCGCGCCGTCCCGCAGGCCGCCGCCCCGTCGCCGTTCGTCTTCCGATGCTGACACGCACCACTGACAACGGCCCGGCGGCGGCCGCCCGGCCCGTACGGCAGCGGCCCCCGGCGCGTACGCCGGGGGCCGCTGGCCAGGTGATTCCGTACCGGATCAGACGGCTTCCGCCACCGGAGCCCGGCCCTTCACGGCGTCGCCGCCGCTCTACCGGCCCTCGGCCGGCTCGGCGGGGCCGCCGCGCAGCGGCACCTCCTTGAGGAACCAGGCCGCGGCGAAACCGATGACGCTGATCAGCGCGCCCCACAGGAAGACCTGGTGGGTGCCGCCGGAGACCGCGTGCAGGTACGCGTCCTTGACCGCGCCCGGCAGCTTCTCCAGGGCCTTCGGGTCCATCTGGGCACCGCCCGCGGTCGCCTTCGCGCCCGCGGCGCCGAGCCGCTCGGCCATCACGTCCTGCACCCGGTTGTTGAAGATCGCTCCGAAGATCGCGACACCGAAGGAGCCGCCGATCGTACGGAAGAGGGTGGCGGACGAGGAGCCGACGCCCATGTCCTTCATCTCGACGCTGTTCTGCGCGATCAGCATCGTGGTCTGCATCAGGAAGCCCATGCCGGCACCGAGCACCGCCATGTACAGACCCGAGGTGAAGCGGGTGGTGCCGGTGTCCATCAGGGACAGCAGCGCGAGCCCGGCGGTGATCAGCGCGCCGCCGCCCACCACGAAGATCTTGTACTTGCCGGTGCTGGTGGTGACCCGGCCCGCGACCAGCGAGACGGCCATCATCGCGAGCAGCATCGGCAGGAGCAGCAGCCCGGAGTTGGTCGCCGAGGCGCCCTGCACGGTCTGCTGGAACAGCGGCAGGAAGGTCATCGACCCGAACATCACGAAGCCGACCAGGAAGCCGATGACCGTGACGAGGCTGAAGTTGCCGTTGCGGAAGATGTGCAGCGGCAGCACGGGCTCGCGGACCTTGGTCTCGGTGAGGACGAAGGCCAGCAGGGCGACGACGCCGACCGCGCCGAGCCCGATGATCTGGCCCGACAGCCAGTCGTACTCGGTGCCGCCCCAGGTGGTGATGAGCACCAGCGAGGTGATGCCGACGGTGAGCAGGACGGCGCCCACGTAGTCGATGCGCGCCTGCGTCCGCTTCTTGGGCAGGTGGAGCACCGCGGTCACCATGACCAGGGCGATCGCGCCCAGCGGCAGGTTGATGTAGAAGCTCCAGCGCCAGCCGAGGTGGTCGGTGATGGTGCCGCCGACCAGCGGCCCGCCGATCATGGCGACGGCCATGACGCCGGCCATCATGCCCTGGTACTTGCCGCGCTCGCGCGGCGGGACCAGGTCACCGATGATGGCCATGACGCCGACCATCAGACCGCCCGCGCCCAGGCCCTGGACGGCGCGGAAGCCGATCAACTGGCCCATGTCCTGGGCCATGCCGGACAGCGCGGAGCCGATCAGGAAGATCACTATGGACGCCAGGAAGACGCCCTTACGGCCGTAGAGGTCGCCCAGCTTGCCCCAGATCGGGGTCGAGGCGGCGGTCGCGAGCGTGTACGCGGTCACCACCCAGGACAGGTGGCTGAGCCCGCCCAGTTCGCCGACGATCGTGGGCATGGCCGTGCCCACGATCATGTTGTCCAGCATCGCGAGCAGCATCGCGATCATCAGCGCGAACAGCACCATGCGGACGCTGGCCGGCTGCTTCCCAGCGGTTTCCGCCGGTTCGGTTATTTCCCCCGCTGGGGTCGCTTTCGTCTGCGACATCCCCATTTTCGCTTCTCCCACTTACTTGCCGCCCGGCTAGTTCAGTACAGTGAAGAAGGTAAGCAACGAACTAGCCGGGCGTCAAGTAAGTTAATGAGGGCCGCACGGCCACCGGCCCGGACGATCGACGCAGGAGAACAGCAGCATGGGCACACCGCACGCGCGCAGGGGCAACACCCGCCAGCGCATCCAGGACATCGCCCTGGAGCTGTTCGCCGAGCAGGGGTACGAGAAGACCTCGCTGCGCGAGATCGCCGAGCGGCTCGATGTCACGAAGGCGGCGCTCTACTACCACTTCAAGACCAAGGAAGACATCGTCATCAGCCTCTTCCAGGACCTGGCGCGGCCGATCGACGACCTGGTCGAGTGGGCCGGCGCGCAGCCGCGCACCCTGGAGACCAAGCACGAGGTGCTGCGCCGCTACAGCGAGGCCCTGCGCTCCGCCGAGCCCCTCTTCCGCTTCATGCAGGAGAACCAGGCGACCGTACGGGACCTGAGCATCGGCGAGACCTTCAAGCAGCGCATGCTCCGGCTGACCGGGCTGCTCAGGGAGCCGGAGGCGGAGCTGACGGACCAGGTGCGCTGCATCACCGCGATCTTCTCGATGCACGCGGGCCTGTTCGCCATGCAGAACGTCGAAGGCGACCCCGAGGACAAGCGCAAGGCCATCCTGGAGGTCGCCACCGAACTGATCACCGCGGCCCAGCCGCCGCACCTCGGCTAGTACTGCCTGACGGCAGGGGCCACCCGCCGCCTCCCCGACGGCAGGGACCAGGGGCCACCCGCCGCCTCCCCGGTGGGGGGGACCAGGGATCACACGCCGTCGCCGCGCGCCTTCAGGAAGGCGGTCGGCTCGACGCCGGAGCCGTAGTTCGGGCCGGTGCGGACCTCGAAGTGCAGGTGCGGGCCGGTCGAGTTGCCGGTGCTGCCGGACTTCGCGATCTCCTGGCCGGTCTCCACGGTCTGGCCCGGCTTGACCTCGGTGCTGGTCAGGTGCGCGTACTGGGTGTACGTACCGCTGTCGTGCTTGATCACGATCGCGTTGCCGTACGCGGGACCGTCGCCGCCGCCGTTCGGGCCGGCCTTGACCACGGTGCCCCCGTGCACGGCGTGCACGGCGGTGCCGCTGGGCACCACGAAGTCCTGACCGCTGTGGTTGTGGGACCAGTGCTTGCCGGCCAGCCCGAAGGTCATGCCGAGCTTGTAGTCGTCCACCGGCTTCACCCAGGAGCGGGCCTTCTCCTCGGCGGCCTTCTTGGCCTTCTCGGCCTGCTGCTTCTCCGCCTCGGCGGCCTTCTTCTGCGCGTCGGCCTGTGCGGCCACCGAGGAACGGATGTCGGACGTCAGCCCGTCCAGCGCGATCGACTGCGCGTCGCTCCCGGCCGCCACGGCCACCCCGGCGCCCATGGCCGCGGAGATGCCCAGGCCCGCCGCGAGCACGGAGGTGCGGGTACGGAGAACGGACTTCTTCGTCGGGCGGTGCAGGGGGTGGTGCTTCGTCATGCGGGAACTACCTCCGGGAAAAGACGGGGTCCCGGCCGTCGACCGGGATCGCCCCACCTTGGTAACCCGAATCCGACATGCTGCCAATACCCCTATCTACTACCCCATACCGTAGGAAAAGCCGGGGAAACAGAGACCCGCGACTACCCTCACCCCCGGGCCCCAAACCCTGTGGCCACCTCCCCCTTCCGGTCGGTCCACACCCGCGCCATCACCCTCCTGACCTGTGGGTTTTCCCAAGCGTTCGGAGTTGCCGAACACCCCGGGACCCCCCTGGCCGCACCGCGCCGTTCACCGCGCCGCTCCCCGCCCGCCGCACCTGGTGTACCGCCCGCTATTCCTCGTAGTAGGCACCGGAAGGCCTGTGCGGCATGTCACCGCGCCCCGGCTTTCCCCCGCTTCCCGGTGGGCCTTTCGCCTGCCCGCAGCGGGACCAAAGGCCCGTGGGGAAAGGCCGCGTACGCGCTTGGGCCCCGTACGGCCTCGCTCGCCGGTGCGGGCCCCCGGAGCCGCCGTCTCCTCTAGGCTTGAAGTCCACGGCGCCCGGCCCGGCCGGCGTCGACCAGGTGATGGGGGATCACCACATGGACCCGATGATCATCATGGCCCGGCTCCTTCCGAAAGTCGTCGCCCCGCTCATCAAGAAGCTCCTCGTCCGCCCCGGTCCCGGCGCCTTCCTGGTGAACCGGCCCCTACGGATCCGCGGCCTGGTCTCCTTCCGGGGCGAGCACCGCACCCTCCAGGAACGCGACGTACGGCGCATCGCCGCCAAGCTGGTCGACCGGGCCGTGACCCCGCTGCCCGGCGCCACCGGCGCGGAGCTGGAGCGGCCCGTGGCCCCCGACGAGGACCCCGCCGTGGCGGACGCCCTCTTCCGTACGCTCTGGGCGCTCGGCGACATCGACCTGGAGATCGTGCAGAACGCCCGGCTGGAAGCGGCCGAGCTGGCCCGGCGATTACGCCACGCCGCCCCGGACGCCGCCCGCGGCCTGACCGGCGACGGCACCGAACTGCACGGCATCCTGCTGGACACCGCCGCGCTGCACATCCTGGAGTTCTTCACCCGGCTGTCCGGCTTCACCACGCGCACCCTCGTCGAGAACCGGCACGCCCTCGGCAGGCTCGACGACGCCGTCGGCGCGCTGGCCGCCCGGCTGCCGTCCCGCTCCGCCGAGGACGCCGCCTTCGAGGCGCGCTACGCCCACGACACCGCCGTCCTCCACAACCACCTGACCATCTTCGGCATCGATCTCGCGCACTCCCCGGACAGTTGGCCCCTCGACGCCGCCTACCTGGGCCTGCGCTGCGAGGCGGAGCCGGCGGCCGCGGACCGCGGCGGCCCCCCGGAGCCCGCCGTCCCCGCCGAGCACGCCCTGTCCGGCCGGCGCCGGATCCTCGTACGGGGCGTGGCCGGCTCCGGCAAGACCACCCTGCTCCAGTGGCTGGCCGTCGCCACCGCCCGCGGCGAGCTGCCCGCCTCGCTCCGCCCCGCCCTGTACGGCCGTGTGCCCTTCCTCCTGCCGGTGCGCCGCTTCGCCCGGCGCGGCCTGCCCTCCCCCGGCGACTTCCTCGCGGCGGTCGGCTATCCGGGCGCCGAGGCCCAGCCGCCGGGCTGGGCCGACCGCGTCCTGCGGGCCGGCCGGGCGCTGCTGCTGATCGACGGCGTGGACGAGGCACCCGAGGACGAGCGCGAGAGGCTGCGCCGCAAGCTCCGGGACTGGACCGCCCTGTACCCGGGCAACGTCTGGATCGTCACTTCCCGCCCCTCCGCCGTGCGCGCCGACTGGCTGACGGCCGACGGCTTCGCCGAACTGTCGCTGGCCCCGATGAGCCGCGAGGACATCGCCGCGTTCATCCAGCGCTGGCACCGCGCCGCGGCCCAGCCGGACCCGGACGACCTGGACCGCCTCCCGCACTACGAACGGACCCTGCTCAACGCCGTACGCATCACCCGCGACCTGGGCCGGCTCGCCACCAACCCGCTGATGTGCGGCATGCTCTGCGCGCTGCACCGCGACCGCCGGGGCTATCTGCCCGACGGTCGCAAGGAGTTGTACGAGGCCGCCCTGTCGATGCTGCTGGAGCGGCGGGACCGGGAGCGGGCCATGGTCCCCACGGACGGCATCGACCTGCCGCGTCAGCCCAAGATCCAGCTCCTGCAGAAGCTGGCCCACTGGATGCTGGTCAACGGGCACTCGGAGATGGACCGCAAGGTCGCCGTCGACACGCTCGCGCAGCATCTGCCGGCCATCCCCGACGCCGCGCGCCAGGGCGGCGCCGAGGAGGTCTACCGCCACCTGCTGAACCGCACCGGGCTGCTGCGCGAACCGGCCCCGGGCACGGTCGACTTCGTGCACCGCACCTTCCAGGACTTCCTGGCCGCCCGCGCCACCGTCCAGCGCCACGACTTCGGACTGCTGCTCAACCACGCCCATCTCTCCGAGTGGGAGGACGTCATCCGGATGGCCGTGGCGCTGGCCCGCCCCGACGAGTGCGCGGCGCTGCTGAACGGCCTGCTGGCCCCGCGTCCCGGCATCCGGGCCGCGGAGGCCCGGCACCGCAAGCTGCTCGCCGCGGCCTGCGTGGAGCACGCCACCGAACTCGACCCGGAGGTGCGCCAGCGGGTGCGGCGCTTCACCCGCGACATGGTGCGCCCCGGCACCGTGGCCGGGGCCCGCGCGCTGGGCTGGATCGGCCCGATCGTCCTGGAGATGCTGCCGGAGCCGGCCGAGGTCTCGGACGGTGAGGCGTATCTGCTCGCCGTCACGGCCACCTCCATCGCCGACGACATGGCGATCGACTATCTGACCGGGCTGCGCAAGCGCGCGTACCACGACGTACGGGCGCAGCTCGCCGGTGCCTGGCGGCGGTACGACACCGCCCGCTACGCCCGGGAGATCATTGCCCACCTGGACCCGGACGGGCTGTTCTTCCCCGTGGCGGACGCGGAGGAGCTGCACGCCTTGCGGGAACTCGGCGGCCGGCCGTGTCTCCAGGTCGCCGGGGAGTTCACCGCGGCCGAGCTGATCGACGGCATCGTCCCGGCGGACGGCCTGGTCCGGCTCTGGCTGGCGTACGACCTCGGGACATCGATGGAGTGGCTGGCCGCTTTTCCCCGGCTGGAGGAGCTGTGGGTCAGCCGCCGGCTGCCGCCCGTCACCGGCGTACCGGACGGGATCCGCGTCATCGAGCTGTGATATCGCTGCCCTAAAGGGCTGCCGGCCTGCCTTACCGGGCCCCGGTCCACCGCGTCGCCTTGAAGTTCCCGGGTCATCGGAATATCCCGGTCCGTATTCGCGCGGGCACTGCCGGGGCAATCCGGAACGGCGTTTTCCCTTTACACCCGGGGCGCCCGGCGCAATAGCCCGCGCCGCTTCCGCACCGGAGCGGAAGGCCCCGCGTCCCGGCGTTACGGATATCCGCCCGTACCCGGCACGGAAAAACACTTCCGCACGCGCCTCCGGGCGCCCCGTACCACCATCGGATACGACAACGCCGCGGCCCGGAACCTGTTTCCAGGTCCCGGGCCGCGGCGTGAGCCGTACCGGTCAGGCGCGGGGCGCCCGGCCCGCACGGCCGGGCGTCAGGCGTCCTTCGACAGGTCCGGGCCGCCGGCCGCGGACTCGACGGGCGGGGCGTCCGGCAGGGCCGCCTTCTCCTCGCCGCGGAAGGTGAACTTGGCGTTCTCACCCTCACCCTCGATGTCGACGACCACGATGTGGCCGGGGCGCAGCTCGCTGAAGAGGATCTTCTCCGAGAGAGCGTCCTCGATCTCGCGCTGAATGGTCCGGCGCAGCGGGCGGGCGCCCAGCACCGGGTCGTAGCCGCGCTTGGCGAGCAGCTTCTTGGCCTCACCGCTGAGCTCGATGCCCATGTCGCGGTCCTTCAGGCGCTCGTCCACCTTGGCGATCATGAGGTCGACGATCTGGATGATGTCTTCCTCGGTGAGCTGGTGGAAGACCACGGTGTCGTCGACACGGTTGAGGAACTCGGGCCGGAAGTGCTGCTTCAGCTCTTCGTTGACCTTGTTCTTCATCCGCTCATAGCTGCTCTTGGTGTCGCCCTGGGCGGCGAAGCCCAGGTTGAAGCCCTTGGAGATGTCCCGGGTCCCGAGGTTGGTCGTCATGATGATGACCGTGTTCTTGAAGTCCACCACCCGGCCCTGGGAGTCGGTCAGCCGACCGTCCTCCAGGATCTGCAGCAGGGAGTTGAAGATGTCGGGGTGGGCCTTCTCCACCTCGTCGAACAGCACGACCGAGAACGGCTTGCGGCGCACCTTCTCGGTGAGCTGGCCGCCCTCCTCGTAGCCGACGTAGCCGGGAGGCGAGCCGAAGAGCCGGGAGACCGTGTGCTTCTCGCTGAACTCCGACATGTCGAGGGAGATCATCGCGTCCTCGTCGCCGAAGAGGAACTCGGCGAGCGTCTTGGACAGCTCGGTCTTACCGACACCGGACGGACCGGCGAAGATGAACGAGCCACCGGGGCGCTTGGGGTCCTTCAGACCGGCCCGCGTACGGCGGATGGCCTGCGAGAGCGCCTTGATGGCGTCCTTCTGGCCGATGACGCGCTTGTGGAGCTCGTCCTCCATCCGCAGCAGCCGCGAGGACTCCTCCTCGGTGAGCTTGAAGACCGGGATGCCGGTCGCCGTGGCCAGGACCTCGGCGATCAGCTCGCCGTCGACCTCGGCGACGACGTCCATGTCGCCGGCCTTCCACTCCTTCTCCCGCTTCGCCTTCGCGGCCAGGAGCTGCTTCTCCTTGTCGCGCAGGCCCGCGGCCATCTCGAAGTCCTGCGAGTCGATCGCGGACTCCTTCTCCCGGCGCACGTCGGCGATCTTCTCGTCGAACTCGCGGAGGTCCGGCGGCGCGGTCATCCGGCGGATGCGCATCCGGGAACCGGCCTCGTCGATCAGGTCGATCGCCTTGTCCGGCAGGAAGCGGTCGGAGATGTAGCGGTCGGCCAACTGGGCGGCCTGGACCAGGGCCTCGTCCGTGATGGAGACGCGGTGGTGCGCCTCGTAACGGTCGCGCAGGCCCTTGAGGATCTCGATGGTGTGCGGCAGCGACGGCTCCGCGACCTGGATGGGCTGGAAGCGGCGCTCCAGGGCCGCGTCCTTCTCCAGGTACTTGCGGTACTCGTCGAGCGTGGTCGCACCGATGGTCTGCAGCTCGCCTCGCGCCAGCATGGGCTTGAGGATGCTCGCGGCGTCGATCGCGCCCTCGGCGGCGCCCGCACCCACCAGGGTGTGGAGCTCGTCGATGAACAGGATGATGTCGCCGCGGGTGCGGATCTCCTTGAGCACCTTCTTCAGGCGCTCCTCGAAGTCACCGCGGTAGCGGGAGCCGGCGACCAGGGCGCCCAGGTCCAGGGTGTAGAGGTGCTTGTCCTTGAGGGTCTCGGGCACCTCGCCCTTGACGATGGCCTGGGCCAGGCCCTCGACGACCGCCGTCTTGCCGACGCCGGGCTCGCCGATGAGGACCGGGTTGTTCTTGGTACGGCGGGACAGCACCTGCATGACCCGCTCGATCTCCTTCTCGCGCCCGATGACCGGGTCGAGCTTGGTCTCGCGAGCGGCCTGCGTCAGGTTGCGGCCGAACTGGTCCAGGACGAGCGAGGTCGAGGGGGTGCCCTCGGCCGGGCCGCCGGCGGTGGCGGCCTCCTTGCCCTGGTAACCGGAGAGCAACTGGATGACCTGCTGCCGCACCCGGTTCAGATCGGCGCCCAGCTTCACCAGGACCTGGGCGGCGACGCCCTCGCCCTCGCGGATCAGGCCGAGCAGGATGTGCTCCGTACCGATGTAATTGTGGCCGAGCTGAAGGGCCTCGCGGAGCGACAGCTCCAGGACCTTCTTCGCACGGGGGGTGAAGGGGATGTGGCCGGACGGGGCCTGCTGCCCCTGGCCGATGATCTCCTCCACCTGCTGGCGGACCGCCTCGAGCGAAATCCCGAGGCTCTCCAGGGCCTTAGCGGCGACACCCTCACCCTCGTGGATCAGGCCCAGGAGGATGTGCTCGGTGCCGATGTAGTTGTGGTTGAGCATCCGGGCTTCTTCCTGAGCCAGGACGACAACCCGCCGCGCACGGTCGGTGAACCTCTCGAACATCGTTAATCGCTCCTCAGAGCGGTCAGGCAGTTAGGGGTCGGTCCCCTCCCTGTCCTTCCGCATGCTAGTCCCGTGGGACGGGACAGCTCATTCCAACTGCCGACATCCGTCCGGATCACCCCCGCGACGGCGGGGAAATCTGCTGCCGAACAGCCGACATCTGCTCCAACCCGATGGTGCGAGACGATGTTCCCGCAGGCCAGGCATATACGCCCCGGGCCAGTACGCCCGTGGCGAACGCACCCGTCACCGACACGCCCGCCCGGAGCCCGCCGCCGCTCCGCGAAACGCGCTGCGCACGCCCCTGCGCCGTCTCTCCCCACTGGGGGTTTCTTACCCGCCGCCACGGACAGTCCATGCGGCGCGGGCCCGTTCCATCCGCTATGGGCGAACACCCGAGCGCCGGCGAATGCGCCGTCACGCCCCCGCACACCCCCTTCCGTGGCGACAGTACGTACCCGTATGTCAACCAAGCGTAACTTCTCGGGGATTCGCGAGTTGCTCCCGGTATGCCCGTCGCGCTCCCGCGCTCCCGTTTCCCCCTCGCCGCCGTACGGCACTGGTACGAGGACGAGCTGCGCTGGCCGACCACCGGCACGGAGCCGGTGGAGCTGCTGACCGGGGTGCGCTTCGACGCCCTCGACCTGCCCGCCGACGCCGGCCGGGCCGTGCTGGGGCGGGTGGGCCCCACGGGGCCCGTGGCGATCGACCGCAGTGGCTCCGCCGGTCCCAGGATGCTCGTGCTCGTGGCCGCGGGCGCCGCGGAGGAGCTGCCGGAGCTTCTGGAATGGCTGGAATGGGGCTCACTGGGGCTGGATCTGACCGCGCGCGGCACCGGGGACCGGATGCCCGCGCCGGCACCGCCCCCGCCGTCACCGCGGACGAGGTGGCCGTACGGATCCGGTCCACGGGAGGCCGCCGGGTGGGTGCGGCCTCCCGAGCCGGGACGCGAGGTCGAGGCGACTCTGCCCACCACGGGGACAGGGGCAGGGCGCGGGGGCCGCGGTGTTCCCCTCGCGGATCGCCAGGGGCGCGCCCCCGACCTCGTACGACTCGTGAGCGCGGCGGCCACGGAATGCCACCGGGCCCGCTTGTTGCGCGGTCGTCAAGCTCGAAGACAAACGGATTGCGGGTACGACGGTCAGCCGTTCGCCTTCTCGAACGCCTCACGGATCTCCGCGGGCACACGGCCGCGGTCATTGACGTTGTAGCCGTTCTCCTTGGCCCATGCGCGGATCTTCGCGGTGTCCGGGCTGCCGCCGGAAGACGCGCGCGCCTTGCCGCGGCCACCGGAACGGCCACCGGTCTTGCGGCCCGCCTTCACGAACTCGGCCAGCGACTCACGCAGCTTCTGCGCGTTGTCGTCGGACAGGTCGATCTCGTAGGACTTGCCGTCGAGAGCGAACGTCACGGTCTCATGGGCCTCGCCGCCGTTGAGGTCGTCGACAAGAAGAACCTGAACCTTCTGTGCCACCGGTTTCCCTTTCATCGAATGCGGATTACGACGGAAAGCAAACCGCTTTTCCGGGGAAAACACAAACCCCTGGGTAGGGTTCAGTTGCTCCGCAGCCGGGGAACGCTTGCTTCCACAGCTATGAGATAGGGGCGCGATTCGGACATAGAAGGCCGATCACAGGTGCAGAAGCATCCGGCTGTTGCCCAGGGTGTTGGGCTTCACTCGTTCGAGACCGAGGAACTCGGCAACGCCCTCGTCATAGGAACGCAGCAGCTCGCTGTAGACATCCCCGTCGACGGGCGTCTCACCGATCTCCACGAACCCGTGCTTGGCGAAGAAGTCCACTTCGAAGGTGAGGCAGAAAATGCGCCGCACTCCGAGCCAGCCCGCGGTGCGCAGCAGCTTGTCGAGGACTTGGTGACCGACTCCGGTGCCCTTGTGCCGCGGGTGCACCGCCAATGTGCGCACCTCGGCCAGGTCTTCCCACATGACGTGCAGCGCCCCGCAGCCGACGACCTCGGCGTCCTCGTCCCGCTCGGCGACCCAGAACTCCTGGATGTCCTCGTAAAGCGTCACGGTGGCTTTGTCGAGGAGGATGCCGTCCGTGGAGTAGGCGTCGATGAGCCGGCGTACGGCCGGTACATCGCTGGTCCTGGCACGGCGGACGGTGAGTCCATTAGTCAGCGGCGGCATGGCGCGACGCTATCGCCCCGGGTCACCCGATCCCGCCGCGGGTACTTCCCCCGCGTCCGCAGCCGCCTCTTCGGCCTGTTCCGGGGGGCCGGAAGGTTCCCGCGCGCGTTCCGCGGCCGGTTCGCCGGCGCGTTCCCCGGGGGCCGGCCGTTCCGCCGGTACGGGCGGTTCGCGTTCGTCGCGGGCGGCCCGCGGCGGGGCCGGTGCGGGTTCCGCCGGTTCGTCGCCCTGCACCATACGGACGGCATCCCTGAGGGCATGGCGCTGTTCCGGCGACATCATCCCGAAGAAGGCCACCAGGGCCGCCGCGGGGTTGTCACTCGCGGACCACGCTTCGTTCATCAGTGCGGCCGAGTAGGCGGCACGAGTGGAGACCGCCTCATATCGATAGGCGCGCCCTTCGGCTTCCCGCCGCACCCAGCCCTTCTGATGGAGGTTGTCCAATACGGTCATCACCGTTGTGTAGGCGATCGACCGTTCCTTCTGCAGATCTTCCAGGACTTCCCGAACGGTGACCGGGCGGTTCCACTCCCACACCCGCGTCATGACCGCGTCTTCCAGATCACCCAAGCGTCGTGGCACACCAGCACAATAGTGGGAGATGTCGCGAATGCCGGTTCTTACCCGGTTGATTTACCCCGGAAAAAGGCGATACGGCCCGAGATGCGCAATCTCGGGCCGTACAGGACGTGTGCGGTACGCACGGCCGGCCAGGCCGCCGAACGGATGGACGAACACCGTCGGGGTCCGGGGCCGGGCGGGAGCGGCCGGGGCGGGCCCGGCCGGCGCCGGTCAGGCGCTGTGGGCCTTGGGCTCCTGGCGCGCGCCCTCGGCGCGGGCCAGCGCGGCGTCGACCGCCGCGTCCTCCTTGGACTTGTTCTCCCCGCCCTGGCTCTTCACGATCGTCACGATGAGCGCGACGAACGCCACGGCCATCACCATGGGCGGTACCAGCGCTGCGACGTAATCCATGACCAGGGGCCTCCTTCGGGAGTGAGGCTTCCAGAGTACGCAGCGCTCACGCGGACCGGGCCGCGGGGGGCGGCACGGGCTTGCGGCGCGGCGGGAAGACCTCGCCCGGCGTGGGCACGGGGCGGCCGGGGCGCGGCGGCCTCGGCTGCGGGCCCGGCGCGGGCCGCGGGGCGGGCTCGGGCTCCGGCTCGTCCGCGGTCCTGCCTCCCGGGAGGGCGTGCAGACGGGCCCGTACGGAGCGCTCGGCGAGGCTCTCGCAGCGGCGCAGCAGGGCGGTACGGCGCGCGTGCTCGGCCGGCCCCTGCTGCCGCACGCCGCACAGGGAGCGCAGGGCGGCGAGGTCGGCGGGGCCGGGGTCGTAGCCGACCGCCAGGGCCTCCTGGAGCTGCCCCAGATAGCCCTGGGAGGAGCCGGGCAGGGCCTCCCGGTAGCGGGCGAGGTCGGCGAGGAGAAAGGCCCGCAGCCGCCCGCCCTCGCGCGCCGCCTCGTCCACCGCCTCGGCCAGCCGCAGGTACTCCTGGACCTCTTGGGCGCCGTCGGCGTCGTAGCCCGCCGGGGCACCGGTCGTGTGGCGCGTCGGCTGGAGAGCGGCGGCGAGCGCGCGCCGCAGGACGCGCAACTCGTCGGCGCTGAAGGCCATACCGCCGCGTGATCCGTATGGCATAGGCATGGGCCGACCTTACGCCGACGCCGGACAAAATCCGCTTAACACCATTAGAAAGTCGCAAGTGACGCGTAACTCACTTTAAGCAACAAAAGCCACTTCAGGCTGAACGATGCCCATAAGACGCTCGACCGGACATTTCACGCCATGGGTGCGCACGGTCCGGGCGGGCCCACCCGACGGGTCCGCCCGCCCCGTACGGCTCAACCCCGGGGAACGTTGCGCTCGTACACCAGGCGCAGACCGATCAGCGTGAGCCACGGCTCGTGCTCGTCGATGACCGAGGACTCGCCGAGCACCATGGGCGCCAGCCCGCCGGTGGCGATCACCGTCACGTCGTCCGGGTCGTCCGCCAGCTCCCGCGCCATGCGCTGGACGACACCGTCCACCTGCCCCGCGAAGCCGTAAAGGATGCCGGACTGCATGGCCTCGACGGTGTTCTTGCCGATCACGCTGCGCGGCCGGGCCAGCTCGATCTTGCGGAGCTGGGCGCCCTTCACGCCGAGCGCGTCCACCGAGATCTCGATGCCGGGCGCGATCACGCCGCCGACGTACTCGCCGCGCGCGCTGACCGCGTCGAACGTCGTGGCCGTACCGAAGTCGACCACCACGGCCGGACCGCCGTACAGCTCCACGGCCGCCAGCGCGTTGATGATCCGGTCGGCGCCGACCTCCTTCGGGTTGTCCATCAGGATCGGCACGCCCGTCTTGACGCCGGGCTCGACCAGGATGGCCGGGACGTCCCCGTAGTAGCGCCGGGTGACCTCGCGCAGCTCGTGCAGGACCGAGGGGACGGTGGAGCAGATGGCGATGCCCTCGATGCCGTCGCCCAGTTCCTCGCCCAGCAGCGGGTGGGTGCCCATCAGGCCCTGAAGGAGCACCGCGAGTTCGTCGGCGGTGCGGCGGGCGTCGGTGGAGATCCGCCAGTGCTCGACGATCTCCTCGCCGTCGAACAGGCCGAGGACGGTGTGGGTGTTGCCTACGTCGATGGTGAGCAGCATCTGCGTCAGCGCTCCTCACGCAGGTCGAGACCGATGTCGAGGACCGGGGAGGAGTGGGTGAGCGCGCCCACGGCCAGGTAGTCCACACCGGTTTCGGCGTAGCCGCGGGCGGTGTCGAGGGTGAGCCGTCCGGAGGACTCCAGGACCGCCTTCCCGGCCACCAGCGCCACCGCCTCGCGGGTCTGCTCGGGGGTGAAGTTGTCCAGCAGGATCAGGTCGGCGCCCTCGGCGAGGATCGGCGGGATCTGGTCCAGCCGGTCGACCTCCACCTCGATCGGCACGCCCGGGAACCGGTCGCGTACGGCCTTGAACGCCTCGGCCACGCCGCCCGCCGCGACGACGTGGTTGTCCTTGATCAGGGCCGCGTCCGACAGCGACATACGGTGGTTGACGCCGCCGCCGCAGCGCACCGCGAACTTCTCCAGGGCGCGCAGTCCGGGCGTCGTCTTGCGGGTGTCGCGGACCTTGGCGCCGGTGCCCTCCAGGACGTCGGCCCAGGCGCGGGTGGCGGTGGCGATGCCGGACAGGCGGCACAGCAGGTTCAGGGCGCCGCGCTCGCCGGTCAGCAGGTCGCGGGTGCGGGTGGTGACGCTGAGCAGCTTCTGGCCGGCCTCGACGCGGTCGCCGTCCTCGACGTGCCGCTCGACCTCGAACTCCGCGGTGCACACGATGGACAGCACCGCCTCGGCGATCCGCAGTCCGGCCACGGTGCCCGCCTGACGGGCGGTGAAGTCGCCGGTGGCGACGGCGTCTTCGGGGACGGTGGCGACGGTGGTGACGTCCACGCCCCCGTCGAGGTCCTCCTCGACGGCCAGGTGGGCGATGTCCTCGACCTGTACGGGGTCCAGCCCGGAGGCGGCCAGGAGGGCCGCGAGGTCGGGGTCCAGGCCGCAGGCGAGCGGGTCGGGTTCGTACCCGCCGCCGCAGCCGCAGGAGTCGCCGCAGCCGCCTTCCGCGACCGGGTCCGCGTCCTGGCCCGGCCGGTCGATCTGGTGCAGGGAGAGGTCGTCGGGGGTGCTCACTGGGTCGGCTCCGTTTCGGGCGCGGGTGCGGCGGTCGTCGCGGGGAACGCGGCGGTGTCGGTCGTACGGATGTGCAGGCTGTGCGGCAGGCGGTGGGTGACCCGGAAGTGGCGCTGCCAGGTGGCGTCGTCCCGGTCGGCGTGGTCCTCGCGCCAGTGGCAGCCGCGGGTCTCCTCGCGGCGCAGCGCGCCGGCGACCAGCACCCTGGCCACCAGGAGCAGGTTGGTGGCCTCCCACGCCTCGACACCGGGCTCGGCGGGCTTGTGGCCGTCGGTGGGGGCCGGGGTGGTGGCGGGGGCCGGTTCGGCGGTGGCGGTGGCCGGTTCCGGGGCGGTGGCCGCTTCGGCGGTGCGCTGGAGCCGGGCGAGGGCGGTGGCGGCCTCGGCGAGGCTGGCGGCGGAGCGCAGCACGCCGGCGCCCGCGGTCATGATCCGCTGGATCACGGGCCGCGTCTCGGGGGCGAGCAGCGGTACGGGGACGGCGGCGGGCGCGACGGCGGGGCCGGGACGGCGGGCGGGCGCGGCCGTGATGGCGTCCGCGATGCGCTCGGCGAAGACCAGCCCCTCCAGGAGGGAGTTGGAGGCCAGCCGGTTGGCGCCGTGCACGCCGGTGCACGCGACCTCGCCGCACGCGTACAGGCCCGGCACGGTGGTCCGGCCGTACAGGTCGGTCCGTACGCCGCCGGAGGCGTAGTGCGCGGCGGGCGCGACCGGGATCGGCGCGGTGACCGGGTCGATGCCGTGGGCGCGGCAGGCGGCGAGGATGGTCGGGAAGCGCTGCTCCCACATGGCGGCGCCGAAGTGCCGGGCGTCCAGGTACATGTGTTCGGTGCCCTGTTCCTGGGCGCGGCGCGTGATGGCCTTGGCGACGATGTCGCGCGGGGCCAGCTCGGCGAGTTCGTGCTGCCCGAGCATGAAGCGGACGCCGTCGGCGTCCACCAGATGGGCGCCCTCGCCGCGTACCGCCTCCGAGATCAGCGGCTGCTGGCCCTCCGCGTCCGGGCCGAGGTAGAGCACCGTCGGGTGGAACTGGACGAATTCCAGGTCGGAGACCTCGGCGCCGGCGCGCAGCGCGAGGGCGACGCCGTCGCCGGTGGAGACCGCCGGGTTGGTGGTCGCGGCGAAGACCTGGCCCATGCCGCCGGTGGCCAGGACCACCGCGGGGGCGTGCACCGCGCCCACGCCGTCGTGCTGGCCCTCCCCCATCACGTGCAGGGTGACACCTGCCGTACGGCCGTCGGCGTCCGTGAGCAGGTCCAGGACGAGGGCGTTCTCGATGGTGCGCAGGCCCTGGGAGCGGACGGCGTCGACCAGGGCGCGGGAGATCTCGGCGCCGGTCGCGTCGCCGCCCGCGTGCGCTATGCGGCGGCGGTGGTGCCCGCCCTCACGGCCGAGGGCTATGTCGTCGGTGCCGGGCGCGGTGTCGAAGCGCGCGCCGGTGGCGATGAGGCGGCGGACGGCGCCCGGACCTTCGGTGACCAGGACCCGTACGGCGGCCTCGTCGCACAGCCCGGCGCCCGCGACGAGGGTGTCCTCCAGGTGCTGCTCGGGGGTGTCGCCCTCGCCGAGCGCCGCGGCGACGCCGCCCTGGGCCCAGCGCGTGGAGCCGTCGTCCAGGCGGGCCTTGGTCACCACGACGGTACGGCGGCCGGCGGCAGCGCAGCGCAGCGCAGCGGTCAGGCCCGCGACCCCGGAGCCGACCACGACGACATCGGCCTCGATGGACCAGCCGGGGGCGGGCGCCTGGAGGCGGGGGGTGGGGGTGGCGTGGCCGGTGGGGGTGTTGTGATCGGCGGGGTCGGCGGGGTCGGCGGGGTTGGCGGGGTGGCTGGTGGGGTCGGTGCTGTGGTGGGTGCCGGGGCCAGTGGGGCCGGTGTCGGTGCCGTTGGGGCCGGGGCTGGTGGGGCCGGTGCCGTTCATCGGGGCGCTCCGAACGTGAGGCGAATGTTGTCGATGAGGCGGGTGGTGCCGACCTTGGCGGCCACCGCGAGAACGGCCTCCCCCTCGTACGCGTCCGCAACCTCGGTGAAGTCGGACGGGTCGACGAGCGCCACGTAGTCGAGCACCAGCGGCGGGTCGAGACGGGCGGCGTCCTCCAGGACCGTACGGGCCGCCGCGCGCGCCACCGAGGGGCCCCGCGGCGGGGTCGCGGCGGCGTGCGCGAGGGCGTGCGCGTCGGCCGCCGCGCGGTCCTCCCCGAGGGCGGCGAGCGCCGCGGAACGGTCGTGCGCCCGGTGGGCCGGGTGCGCCGCGTACGAGGCACGGTCCCGCAGGGTCTCCTCGGCGGCGAGCCGGTCCCGGGCCGCGAACAGGGCCCGGGACAGCACCGACGCGGTACGCCGCTCCGTCTCCGAGAGGTAGCGGTTGCGGCTGGACAGGGCCAGGCCGTCGTCCTCACGGACGGTGGGGACGCCGACGATCCGTACGTCGAAGTTCAGATCGGCCACCATGCGCTCGACGACGGCCAGTTGCTGCGCGTCCTTCTGGCCGAACAGGGCCACGTCGGGGCGGGTGAGATGCAGCAGTTTGCCGACGACGGTCAGTACGCCGTCGAAGTGGCCGGGCCTGCTGGCCCCTTCCAGAAGGTCACCCATGGGGCCGGCGCTTATTCGGACCTGCGGCGCGCCGCCCGGGTAGACCTCGCCGGCGGAGGGCGCGAAGACGGCGTCCGCGCCGGCCGCGCCGGCCAGCGCGAGGTCCGCCTCCAGGGTGCGCGGATAGCGGTCGAGGTCCTCACCGGCGCCGAACTGGAGCGGGTTGACGAAGACCGTGACGACGACCTGCCCGTCGGGGCCGACCCGCTCGCGGGCGGCGCGGACCAGCGCCGCGTGCCCCTCGTGCAGGGCGCCCATGGTCATGACGACGGCCCGCTGACCGGAGGAGCCGGAGGGGCCGGAGGAGCCGGAGGGGCCGGAGGGGCCGGAGGGGCCGGAGGGGCCGGACAGGGCACGCAGTTCGGCCGCGGTGTGCACCAGACGCGTGCGCGGGGCGTTCATCGGTCGCCTTCTTCGGGGTGGCCGGTGGGGGGATCGTCGGGGCCCGGTCCCTCCTGGCCGCCGGCGGCGGCGTTGCCGACGTTCGCCAGGACGCCCAGCAGGTCCTCGGCCAGCTCCGGCTTCAGCAGGCCGTGCGCCAGGGCGCGGTCGGCCGTCGTACGGGCCATGGCGAGATACCCCGCGACGCTCTGCGGCGCGTGCTTGCGCAACTCCGCGACGTGCGCGGCGACGGTGCCCGCGTCCCCGCGGGCGACCGGACCGGTCAGGGCCGCGTCCCCGGAGCGCAGCGCGTTGTCCAGGGCCGCGCCCAGCAGCGGGCCGAGCATCCGGTCGGGCGCGCCGACCCCGGCCTCCCGCAGCAGTTCCATGGCCTGTGCCACCAGGGTGACCAGGTGGTTCGCGCCGATGGCGAGAGCCGCGTGGTAGAGCGGGCGGGCGCCCTCCTCGATCCACTCCGGTTCCCCGCCCATCTCGATGACCAGCGCCTCGGCGGCCATCCGCAGCGGCTCGGGCGCCGTGATCCCGAAGGAACAGCCGGCCAGCCGCTGCACGTCGACGCGCGTACCGGTGAAGGTCATGGCGGGGTGCAGGGCGAGCGGGAGGGCGCCGGCGCGGGTCGCCGGATCGAGGACGGCCGCCCCGAACCGCCCCGACGTGTGGACGAGCAACTGGCCCGGCCGTACGGCGCCGGTCTCGGCGAGGCCCGCGACGAGTCCCGGCAGGGCGTCGTCGGGCACCGTGAGCAGCACCAATTCGGCGCGCCGGAGCACCTCGGCCGGGGGGACGACCGGCACGTCGGGCAGGAGCGCCGCCGCGCGCCGTACGGAGGCGTCGGAGACACCGGACACGGCGACCGGCCGGTGCCCGGCGAGCTGGAGTGACGCGGCGAGGGCAGGGCCGACGCGACCTGCGCCGACGACTCCGACGGTCAGCCGGGCGGGGCGGTCCTGGGCCTCGGTGGGTGGGGTTGTGTTCACGCGGCGATGGCCTTCCGTTCCAGTCCGCGGGGGGTACCGGACGATTCGTTGGCCATGCTACGCGAGTGTTTCCGGCGCTCTTGAGAGCCGTACGCAGGGTGAGACGGGCGTCTCGAACCGCGCCGCCGGGCGCGTTACCGGCGGTTTTCCACAGGCCCGGCGGAGGCGCGCGAGGGTTGTCCACAGGGGTCGCCGAGACGGGCGGGACCCGGCATGGTGGGTGTGGAGGCGGAAGCGGAGGACGGATCGAGGGGAGGGTGGGACAGCGGCTCGGCCGGGGCGGGGTGGACGGTCCGGTGCGGGGACACGGTCCGGTGCGGGCGGTCGGTCCGGTGAGAGTGAACGGGGCGTACCGGCCGTCGGGCGAGGGCTCGGCGTACGGCACGGCGGATGCGGGCCAGGGGGCGGTCTCCGGGGGCGGTGACCACGGCCTGGAAGCGCAGCCACCGGCGTATCTCCCGTACGACCTGGGCATCGCCGGCACCAGGGAGGACGGGGGCGCTCTCGCCGCGCTGGGCGGCACGGTAGGCGTCGAGCATGTGCTGCTGGGATGCGTTCATGGCCACCACAGTGGGGCTGCCCGGCGGCAGGTGCCCCATCGATTGACGGGAGCCGTCAATCGACGACACCGCAGGTCGTGGGCTCACGCAGGATTGATGCCGGGGGTGGGGTGGGGGGGGAGGGTGGGGAGTGCTGCCCCGGGCGGGTGGCCTGTGCCGGGTGGGCCATCCCGGGCGGGGGGTGGGCTGTGCCGGGCGGGGCGGCTCCGGCGGGTGGCCTGTGTCGGGCGGGTGGGCCACCCCGGGCGGCTCGGGCGGGCTGCCCTGGGCGGGGCGGGGCAGGCTGGGCAGGTCAGGCCGGGGCGAGCTGTGTCCAGGCGAGCTATGCCGGGTGGGGGGGCGGGGTGGGCGAGGGGAGGGGGAGGGGAGGGCCCCGGAAGGCGAGAGTCACGGCCCCCTGAAAACGGGAGTCGAGGGGGCGAGGACCACGGGCGCGCAATGCGAGCGCTCGGGCCGGGACACGAGCCGGACCAGACGTGAGCCGGACCGGACATGGACCGGACCAGACGTGAGCCGGACCGGACATGGACCGGACCAGGCACGGTCCGGACCAGGCACGGTCCGGACCGGACATGGACCGGACCGGCCATGAGCTGAATGACATGTGCGGCATCAATGCCGCACGCGGAGTGGGAACGGGGAGAGATACATGAGTGTGTGGATCGACGTCGCGGGGCTGCCCGCAGAGCGGATGGTGTTCAGCCCTTCGCCGCTCGCCGAGCTGGGTTCCGCCCTGCACGCGCTCGCCGAGCCCGGCCACCACCCCGGTCTGGACGGCTGGACGACCGCGACGGCCGGTGCGCTCAAGCCCGACCTGGCCGACCGGCTGTGCGACGCGGACTTCCTGTGGGGGCCGACATTCTCCGACGTGACGATGCCGTTCGCCGCGCTGGCGGACACCGCCGGGCAGCCCGGCGCGACGCTCACCGAGGACCTGGACCTGCTCGACCGGCTCGACGACGAACTGTTCGTGAACGCCGCGCTGGAGATCAACTGCACCAGCGCGTACTGCCGCGGCGGCCCGTCGCCGCTGGTGGACGCCGAGTCGCGGCAGCGGGCGCTGGAGCGGGCCACCGCGCGCGGCCCCCAGCAGGCCGGCTTCGCGCAGCGGCTGCTCGCCGACCCGCCCGCCGTACGGGCCTGGATCCGCCGGCTGCTGGAGGACTGCGAGCAGGCGTTCTTCGCGGACGTCTGGCAGCGGGTACGCGTCCACCTCGCCGCGGACGCGCGTCACAAGTCCGAGGTGCTGCGCCACAAGGGCCTGGTGGAGGCGCTGGCCGAGGTGTCGTCCGCGGTGACCCTGGACGAGCCGCGGTCGCGCATCGTGGTCGACAAGCTGTCCCACGGCCACGGCACGGCCGTGGACCCGGCGGTCGGCACCGGGATCACCTTCGTCCCCACCTCGTTCGGCTGGCCGCACCTGAGTGTGCTGCACGCGCGGGGCTGGCGCCCGGTGATCCACTACCCCGTCGCGGCCCCCGAGCCGACCGGTTCCGCCTCGGTCGCCCTGGTCGAGTCCCGGCTCGAAGCGCTCGCCCACCCGATGCGGATACGGATGTGCCGCCACCTGGCCCGCACCGCCTACACGACCGGGGAACTGGCCACCGCGCTCGGCATCTCCGCGCCGGAGGTGTCCCGGCACCTCGCCGTCCTCAAGAAGGCCGGACTGCTCCAGACCCGCCGCCGCGGCCGGTACGTCCTGCACCAGTTGGATGTCCGGGTGGTGGCGCGCCTGGGCAGCGACTTCCTGGAGGGCGTGCTGCGCTGACGAGCGGCCGGGGTGGTGCGCCCACGGCTGGGCCCGGGCCCCGGGTGCGCCCACGGCTTGGCCCCCGGTCCCGGCCCGGCACCCGGGCCCGTACGCCCTTACGCCCCCGCGCCGCCCCCGGCCCGTACGAGCCCCGTCTCGTACGCGAGCACCACCGCCTGCACCCGGTCCCGCAGCTCCAACTTGGTGAGGATCCGGCCCACATGCGTCTTGACCGTGGCCTCCGACAGCACGAGCCGCGCCGCGATCTCGCCGTTCGAAAGCCCCTGGGCCACCAGCAGCAGCACCTCCCGCTCGCGCTCGGTGAGCCGTCCGATCTCCGGCCGGACCGGCTCGGCGGCGGTCGTCGGCAGCATCGGCGTGAACCGGTCCAGCAGTCGGCGGGTGGTCGAGGGCGCGACCACCGCGTCGCCGCTCTGGACCGCGCGGATCGCGGCGAGCAGTTCGCTCGGCGGCACGTCCTTCAGCATGAAACCGCTGGCCCCCGCCTTGAGCGCGGAGAAGGCGTACTCGTCCAGGTCGAAGGTGGTCAGGATGAGCACCTTCGGCGCGTCCTCCTGCTGCCCGCCCGCGCAGATCCGGCGGGTGGTCTCCACGCCGTCCAGGTGCGGCATCCGCACGTCCATCAGGATCACGTCGACCTTGGTGGACCGCAGCACCTCCAGGGCCTCCACCCCGTCACCGGCCTCGGCGACGACCTCCATGTCGGGCTGGGCGGCCAGCACCATGCGGAAACCGGTGCGCAGCAACATCTGGTCGTCGACGAGCATCACGCGGACAGTCATGGCAGGGGGTCCCTTTCAACGGCGGTGCGGGTGGCGGAGCCGGTGGTCCCGGCGCCGGGAGGGCCGGCCGACGACGGCGCGGCAACAGGGTACGTACGGGAGGAGCCGCACCGGAGCGGACGGCCGACGGAGGGCCACAACGGCTGGGTGGACGGGCGGTAGGGGCCGGGCGTACGACGAGCGGTAGCGGCCGGGCACACGGACGCAGCGGACGGGCCGAAGCGGACAGAGGGGCAGACGCCAACGGCCGGGCGGACGAACAACGACAACGGCCGGGCACGCGGGCCGAACCGGACGGGCCACACCGGACAGACCGCGGCACACGCACCCAGCACACGCCCCCCAGCACACGGACCGCCAACCGCCCGGACCGCCAACCCAGCCGACCCCCGGCCCACCGACCCACCAACCGGCCCCACCCGAAACAGCCGAACCCCCCACCCCCGCCCCGCCTCACTGCCCCGACTTCAGCGGCAGGACCGCGCGGATCCGGAAGCCTCCTCCCGGCCGCGGCCCGGCGTCCAGGCTGCCGCCGACCATGCCGACGCGTTCGCGCATGCCGATGAGGCCGTGGCCGAGGCCGTCCGTCCCGCCGCCCTCGTACAGCTCGTGCCGGGCGCCGCGCCCGTCGTCCTCGACCAGCAGGTCCAGCTCGGCGTCCTGGTACGCGAGACGGACGGTGGCGCCGACGTCCGGGCCGCCGTGCTTGCGGGTGTTCGTCAGCGCTTCCTGCACGATGCGGTACGCGGTGAGTTCGACGCCGCTGGGCAGCGGGCGCGGTTCGCCCGCCACCTGGAAGTCGACCGGCAGGCCGGCCCCCCGCACCTGGTCGATCAGGTCGGCGAGCTGCTCGACGCCGGGCTGCGGTACGTACTCGCCGCTCTCGGGCTGTTCGCCGGTGCGCAGCACGCCGAGCAGCCGCCGCATCTCGGCCAGCGCCTGCCGGCCGGTGCCGGAGATCGTCTCCAGGGCCTGCTTGGCCTGCTCGGGCGCGGCGTCCAGGACGTAGGCGGCGCCGTCGGCCTGGACCACCATCACGGAGACGTTGTGGGCGACGACGTCGTGCAGCTCGCGGGCGATGCGGGCGCGCTCGGCGGCCACCGCGATCCGCGACTGCGTCTCGCGCTCCTTCTCCAGCCGGGCGGCCTTCTCCTCAAGCTGGGCCCAGTACGCGCGGCGGGTGCGGACCGAGTCGCCGAGCACCCACGCCAGCACGAAGGGGACGGTGAGCAGGCCCATGATGAACAGCCCTTCCCACAGGCTGCGCTGTGGGGCCTGGCCGTTGCTGAAACGGACCGTGCAGAGCGAGGGGCCGATCAGCGCCCCGATGAGGGCGGTGCGTGAAGCCCAGCGCCTGGTACCCGAGGCGACCGTGTAAATGGTCGCCAGCATCGCAAAGTTGGACACGTTGGGCGGCACGTCGAACGTGACCTGGCAGATCCCCACCAGGATGGCCAGCAGCATCATCTTCTCGGGCGCCTTGCGCCGCAGGGCGACGGTGAGGCACATCGCGGGGACGACGAGGGCTTCCAGGATCGTCTTGCGGTCGCTCTGGACATCCACCGACGCCACCAGCATCAGACAGTTGAACCCGAACAGGAGGACGGCCCAGAAGGTGTCCACCCCTGTCGGATGCCTGCGGAAGAAGTCGTAGAGACGCTGCACGTCACCCAGCGTAGGCAGGGCGTATAGGTGTACGGGTCAACCGGACGGGCGATCCTCGGGGACGGGAGTACTCCGCAAGGTGGAGACGGGCCTGCCACCGGCGCCGACGGCCCTGTTCGGCGGCCATGTGCGGGGGGGGGGCGGCTCCATGGCGTACGCCGCCGCCGGGGCCCGCGTACCGTGGTGCGGTGACACACGACTGGAGCGGCTGGCGGGACGCGACGGAACGGGCCCTGTACGGCCCCGGCGGCTTCTACGCCGATGGCGACGGGCCGGGCCCCGCCGGCCATTTCCGTACCTCCGTGCACGTCTCTCCCCGCTACGCCGAGGCGCTCGCCACGCTGCTGTGCCGCGTCGACGCGTCCTTGGGCCGTCCGGCGGAGCTGGCACTGATCGATGTGGGCGCCGGGCGTGGCGAACTGCTGAGCGGGGTGCTGGCGGCGCTCCCCGAGCCGGTGTGCGCTCGCGTGCGCCCGTACGCCGTCGAACGCGCCCCCCGGCCCGCCGGTCTCGACGGCCGTGTCACCTGGCTCGCGGAGCTGCCCGCGCCCGGCTCCCTGACGGGTCTGCTCTTCGCCAACGAGTGGCTCGACAACGTCCCCGTCGATGTCGCCGAGACCGACGAGGACGGTGTGCCGCGGTACGTGCTGGTCCGCCCGGACGGTACCGAGCGCCTCGGCGATCCGGTCACCGGCACGGACGCCGAGTGGCTCATCCGGTGGTGGCCCCTGGAGACCACCGTTCCGGGCCCGCACGCCCCTGCGAACCCGCGCACCCCTGCGGACCCGCGCGCCGCTCCGGGCCCCGGCGCCTCCCGCGCCGCCGCTCCCGCTCCCGCCCCCGGCCTGCGCGCCGAGATCGGCCGGCCGCGCGACGCCGCCTGGGCCCGCGCGGTCAGCACCTTGCGCGCCGGGCTCGCCGCCACCGCCGACTACGCGCACACCCGCGACACCCGCCCGCCCTTCGGCACCCTCACCGGCTTCCGCGAAGGCCGCGAGGTCCGCCCCGTACCCGACGGCACCTGCGACATCACCGCCCATGTCGCCCTCGACGCCTGTGCGGGCCCCGGTGCCGAACACCTCACCCAGCGGCAGGCCCTGCACGCCCTCGGCGTGGCCGGCAGCCGCCCGCCGCTCGCCCTCGCGTCCAGTGACCCGGCCGCCTACGTACGGGCCCTCGGCTCGGCGGGCGCGGCGGCGGAGCTGACCGATCCGGCCGGTCTGGGTTCCTTCGGCTGGCTCCTGCAACCGGTCGGCGGCGGCTGTACGGGCCTGCTCACCCGGTGATCCCGGGCGGTGCCGCCGCGGCTCGGGCGGTGCCGCCGCGGCCTCGGCCCGCACCATCGGCGGACCTGCTCACCCTCGGCGGTCCTGCTCCCCCGGTGCCCTCGGGCCCGAGCCGTACCGGCACCCGCCCCGCGCCACCAACGCCACCGGCCTGGCCCCCACCCCGCGCCCGTCACCGCCCCCGACCCAGCCCGGCCCGACCGCCCCGTTCCGACCGGCCCGACCCGACCAGCCCGACCCGGCGCCCCCATGGCCCCGCAGTGACCGCTGGCCGCCGCCCGCTCCCGCCCGGCCGAACTGCAAGACTGTCCCCATGACGGAGACCACGGTCGGCATCGGCGGCGCGGCGGAGAGCACCGACATGGTGCTGAACATCGGCCCGCAGCACCCCTCCACGCATGGCGTGCTGCGGCTGCGCATCGTCCTGGACGGCGAGCGCATCCAGCACGCCGAACCCGTGATCGGCTATATGCACCGCGGCGCCGAGAAGCTCTTCGAGGCGCGCGACTACCGCCAGATCATCATGCTCGCCAACCGCCACGACTGGCTGTCGGCGTTCTCCAACGAGCTGGGTGTGGTCCTCGGTGTGGAGCGGATGCTCGGCATGGAGGTCCCCGAGCGCGCCGTGTGGACCCGTACGCTGCTCGCCGAGCTGAACCGGGTCCTCAACCACCTGATGTTCCTCGGCTCCTACCCCCTGGAGCTGGGCGGCATCACGCCCGTCTTCCACGCCTTCCGCGAGCGCGAAGAGCTCCAGAACGTGATGGAGGAGATCTCCGGCGGCCGGATGCACTACATGTTCAACCGCGTCGGCGGCCTCAAGGAGGACCTGCCGGCCGGCTGGCTCGGCCGCGCCCGGCACGCCGTCTCCGAGGTCCGCTCCCGGATGGACGTCTTCGACCGGCTGGTCCTCGGCAACGAGATCTTCCGCGGCCGCACCCGCGGCATCGGCGTACTGAGCCGCGAGGCGGTGCACGCGTACGGCGTCTCCGGGCCGATCGCCCGCGCCTCCGGCGTCGACTTCGACCTGCGCCGCGACGAGCCGTACCTCGCGTACGCCGAACTCCAGGACACGCTGAAGGTGGTGACCCGCGAGGAGGGCGACTGCCTGGCCCGCTTCGAGTGCCTGCTGGAGCAGACGCACAACTCCCTGGATCTGGCCGACGCCTGCCTGGACCGGATCGCGGAGCTGCCGCCCGGCCCGATCAACCAGCGTCTGCCGAAGGTCCTGAAGGCCCCCGAGGGCGCGACCTACGCCTGGACCGAGAACCCGCTCGGCATCAACGGCTACTACCTGGTCTCCAAGGGCGAGAAGACCCCGTACCGCCTCAAGCTCCGCTCGGCGTCGTACAACAACATCCAGGCGCTGACCGAACTGCTGCCGGGGACGCTCGTCGCCGACATGGTCGCCATCCTCGGCTCACTGTTCTTCGTGGTCGGCGACATCGACAAGTAGCCGGAGCCGGGCGGGAGACGGCACCGGGCGCAAGACGGCGCCAAGCGGGAGACGCGGCCAGGCGGCAGACAGGGCCAAGCGGAAGACGCCACCGGACGTGACACGAGGCCGTACAGCGCGATCCGGAAGCTACGTACGCGGCTTCGGTTTCGGCTTCGGCCCCTCCCGGTGCCACGCCGTGATGCCCAGCTCGCCGGTGGTCCCGAGGTCGATCAGCTCCCGGACGAGCTGCGGGCGCCCGCCGCCCTCGGCCGGGGTGAGGGCCAGGAACGCGCCGTTCACGGCGGGGCCCGTCACGTCCGTCACGCGGTTGCGCCACATGAGTACGGCCCGGACGTGCTCGCCCGGCCGGAGCGTGACGGTCTCCGGGCCGACGTCGTCCACGACGTCCGAGCCGTGGTCGACCTGCACGTCCAGCGGCTTGCGGTCCTCGTCCAGGACCCGGACGCCCGCGTAACCGTTCACCTGGTACGGGCGCTTCCCGCAGTTGGTCAGGGTGATGCCCATCGCGCGGGTGCCCATGGCGGCGTCCACCCGGGAGCCCTTGATGACGACGCCGTCCTCGGGGCAGGCGGGCGCGGTCCGGGAGGGCGCGGGCTTGGCCGGCGGCACCTGTGCCTCGGGCTCGGCCCCGGCCGCGCAGCCGGTCCCGGCGAACGCCGCGACGCCCAGCACGGCCGCCAGCAGCGTCCGCGTCACCGGCCGGGCCGCTCTCCTGGTGCCCGCTCCTGCCACTGCCCCACCCCGCGTCCGGCCCGGCGCCCGCGGGTCCCCGTACGGTGTGCGGTGTCCGGCGTGCGGCTGCTCATGCTGATCAAGTCGGCGCCAGCGTACCCGTACGGGAACGGCGCCGGCCCGGGCGCCCGCGCCGCCCGCATCCGGGCCTGTCACGCCCCGGACAGCGCCCGGCACTCCGCCGCCCGCCCCGCCAGGCGGGGCCGGGCCGGGCTGGGTCACGCGGCCGCGAGGAGGGCGGACGCCACCGCCTTGGCGCGGTGCGCGGGTGCCGCCGAGCGTTCGCGCAGGGCGGTTACCTGGGCTCCGTCGATCAGCAGGACGAGTTGCTCGGCCAGCTCCCGGGTGCCGTGCGCATACCCGGCCGCGGTGAGCAGTTCGGCGACGTACGAGGTCATCGTGCGCTTGTGGGCGGCGGCCGCACGGTGCGCGGCGCTGGCCGGGTCCGCGATCTCGACCATCGTGTTGATGGCGGCGCAGCCGCGGTAGTCGTCGGAGGAGAAGCGTTCGGCGAGGGCGTCGAAGAGGGCGAGCGGTGTGCCGCCGCGCTCGGCGACCGCGGCGTGCAGCCAGTCGAACCAGCGCCGGCCGTACCCGTCGATCATGGCTACGACCAGGTCGTCCTTGCTCGCGAAGTGCCGGTAGAACGAGGCCCGGCCCACCCCCGAGGTGGCGAGCAGCCGCTCCACGCCGACGGCGCGGATGCCCTCGGCGTAGAAGAGGTCCTCGGCTGCCCTGACGAGTCGTTCCCGGGCGTTGGTCGGCATACGGCCACGATAGCCAACCTTGACTCCATACGGAACCGATCGGTACTGTCTCGCGTTCCAGCAGACGGTACCGATCGGTACCATTACTCGGAGCCGGAGACCGCATGTCCCGCAACAGCGCGACCGATGAACCGCCGCCGTCCCCCACGCCGTTCCCGCCGCCCGCGCCGCCCGCGCCGCCTGCGGAGTCAGCGGCGCGCCCCGGGAGCGCGGTGGTGCCGCCCGTCCCCGGCACGGGAAACTGGCGTGTTCACGGAGCCCTGCTCGCCCTCGGAACGTTCGTCGTCGGCACCGACGCCTTCGTGATCGCCGGCGTCCTGCCCGACATCGCCGCCGACCTGCACATCGGGCTCGGCGCCGCCGGTCAGCTCGTCACCGTCTTCGCCCTCGCCTATGCGGTGCTCTCGCCGCTCCTCGCGGCGCTCACCGCCGGCTGGTCCCGGCGTACGGTCCTGATCACCGCGCTGATCGTCTTCGCACTCGGCAACGCGGCCACCGCGCTCGCCCCCAGCTACCCGCCGGCCCTGGCCGCCCGCGTCATCGCGGCGGCCGGCGCCGCGCTCTACACCCCGAACGCCTCGGCCACCGCCGCGGCCCTCGCGGGCGAGGCGGCCCGCGGACGTGCCTTCGCCCTGGTGAACACCGGGCTGACCTCGGCGCTGATCCTCGGGGCGCCGCTCGGCACCGCCATCGGCGGCGCGTACGGCTGGCGCACCACGATGTGGCTGGTCACCGCCCTGCCCCTGCTCGTCGTGCCGCTGCTCGCCGCCCGGCTGCCCCGCGTCCACACCGACACGCCCCGCGGCCTGCGCCGACGGCTCGCCCCACTGGCGGACCACGGCGTCCTGTACACGCTCGTCGTCACCGTCGTGGTGTTCGTCGGCATCTACATCCCCTTCGAGTACATCAGCGCCGTCTACGGGCCCGCGCTCGGTCATGGCGGTACGGGGAACGGCGGGGGCACAGCGGACGGAGCGGGTGGCGGAGACGGTCTGACGGCCGTCCTGCTGCTGGTCTTCGGCATCACCGGTACGGCGGGGAACCTGGTCGCCGGGCGCCTCGCCGACCGCTTCGGCCCGCGGCGGGTGGTCCTCGGCGCCGCGCTCGCGCTCACCGCGGTCTTCGGACTCGTACCGCTGAGCCGGGAGTGGCTGCCCGCCGCGCTGGTCGCGGTGGCGGTCTCCGGCTGGGTGTCGTTCTCGGTGACCACTCCGCAACAGCACCGGATCGCCGCGCTCGCCCCGCAGGCCCAGTCCGTGGCCGTCTCCCTCAACGCGGCCGCCATCTACCTCGCCGTGTCCCTGGCGGGCGGCCTGGGCGGCATCGGGCTGGAGACGGTGGGCGCGGCCCGGCTGCCGTGGCTGGCCGCCGGGTTCACCCTGGCCGCGGCCGTCCTGACGGCCGTACACCGGCCGAGGCGGATGGGGTGAGGGGCGGGACGGGCGAGGGCGAAGGGGGTGAGGGGCGAGACGGGCGAGGGGCGTACGGCGGGCCAGGCGTGCGCCGGGCGAGACGTACGGCGGGAGCCCCGTGACCGCGTCGTGGCGGCCCTGTCGGAACAGCCGGCCGTGACGACATGGCCATGCCCGAACAACCGGGCCGAAACAGCCGCCCACACAGCGGCCGGGCGCCCTGGACACGACGATGCGCCCGGCAGTGGCCTGCCTGCTGAAGGGCAGGGCCGCCACCACCGGGCGCACCGTCACGGACACGCGCGGACGCGTGCCCGCTGTCGCGGGGTCAGGAGGAAACCGCGCTGCGCAGTTCCGCCATGTCGATCTGCTCGGTCTCGTCGTGCGCGGTCAGGTCGATGACCTCGCCGCTGTCGGCGTCCGCAGCCGCAGCCGCAGCCGCAGCCGCGTCAGCATCCTCGGCCGTCTCGCCGTCCGCCGTCCCGGCCTTCGCCTCGGCCTTCACACCGGACCTGCCCTTGCCCGGCTTCCCGAGCTTCCCGGACTGCACGGGCTTCCCAGGCTCCCCGGACTGCACGGGCTTTCCGGTCTCCACGGACTTCCCGGACTGCACCTCGTCCGTCGTACGGGCCCGGCCGAGCGCCGACTGTTCGGCGACCGCCTCGTCGCCGACCACGTCGGCGAGGTCCTCCTCCAGTTCCCGTACCGGCTTCGGGCGTCGCGACACGGTCGACGGCACGCCCGTGCCCGGTCCGGTCCGCGGCTCCGCGTCCGGTACGGCGCCGGTGCCGGTGGCCGTCCCGAAGAAGTCGAAGCCGCCCTGCACCCGGGAGGCGGGCAGGCGCTGGGCCCGTACGGGCGCGATGACGGCCGCGGCGGCCGGAACCGAACGCAGCCCGGACGCCATCCCCGCACCCCGCTGCCCGGCTTCCTTCCCGGCACCCGTACCGATGGCCGTGTCAGCGGCGGTATCTGCGCCCTTGCCTGCACCCTTGCTGACAGTCGCGTCAGCGGCCGCGCCGACAGCCGCGTCGGCAGTCCCGGAAGCGGCAGGATCGGAGACGGCAGACCCGGAGTCCGCGGGCCCGGACGCGGCAGCCCCGGAGCCCGCGGGCCCGGACGCGGCGGGCTCGGGCGCGCCACGCTTCCGCGCCCCCGGCTTCGGCCCTCCGGGCTTCGGGGCGGCGGCCGTACGGGCTCGGCCGTGCGCGGCCGGACGCTCCGTGGCCGCCCCGGGATTCCCCTGGCCGTCCTCACCGTCCCGGGCCTGTGCGCTCTCCGCCTGGCGGGCCGCGTTGCGCGGCAACTGCCGCAGCGCTTCCGCCGCCCGGTGGTACATCACCGCGGTGAGCACGCCCGGCGCGCTGCCGTCCGGACCCGCCGCGGATCCGGCCGTCAGCTCCCTGGCGGGCGAGCCGGTCTCGATCGCGAGCAGCCTGCGGCCCTCCAGCGCGCTGGCGCGCTCGGTCTCGGCGGTGGCGTAGCGGCGCAGCAGCTCGGCGTGCTCGCTGCGCAGCCGGGCCAGCTCGGCCCGCTTGGACCGCAGCTTGGTGTCCAGCTTGCCGCGTATCCCGCGGGACTCCTCAAGGTCCGTTTCCAGCTCGGCTATGCGTTCGTCGGTCTTCCACTCGTCCCGCAACCGGGCGTTCTTCAGCTCGGCGACGCTCTTGCCTGCCGTACGGTCCCAGGCGCGCAGCAGCACGGAACCGGTGACCGCGGCGGCCGCCGCGCCCGTGGCGAGCACGCGCTGTGCCAGGTCGTCACCGACGAACCAGACGCCCGAGGCGCAGGCTAGGGACGCACCGGCGACCGTGACGGGGGGAAGAAGCCGGTGCAGGGGTGGCGAATGGCGGTGGCGTCCTCGTGGCATGGCCTGAAACTTACCGTGCGTGCGGGACCTATGGGGCCCCGCCCGCCGGTTCGTTTCCCGGTGGTTACTTCTTCGCCAGTCCCTTCGACTCCAGATATGCGCGCGCCACATCCGTGGGCTTCTGCCGTTCCGCGTCGACCTTGCGGTTCAGATCGATCAGATCGTCGGTCGTCAGCTTGTCCGTGAGCTTGCCGAGAGCCGCCTCGATCTCCTTGTCGCCGGCGCTCTTGGCATTCACCACGGGCAGCACATTGTCGGCATTCTGCAGCTTCTTGTCGTCCTTCAGCAGGACCAGTCCGAAGTTGTCGAGTGTGGCGTCCGTCGTCGTGGTCAGCACCATCTGGTCCGTGCCGTCCTTGACGGCCTGCTTGGCCTGGGTGGTGCCGACCCCCTTCGGGTCGATGCCCGTCACATCTATGCCGTACACCTTCTCCAGGCCCGGCTTGCAGAACGGCCGTGTCTCGCACTCCTCGCCCGCTGCCAACTTGATCTTCTGCTTGGACCGGCCGAGGTCGGAGAGCGTCTTGAGGTGGTACCGGTCGGCGAATTCCTTGGTCACCGCGAACGCGTTCTGGTCCGTCGCCGCGCCGGCCGGCAGCACCTTCAGTCCGCGGGGCTCCGCGAGTGCCTTCAGCGCGGTGACCGTCCTGCCGATGTCACTGGAGGCGACGGGCTTCGCGTCCGGCCCGTTCTTCTTGGCGTTGAGGAATTCGGCGAGGGTCGAGGCATATTCCGGTACGACGTCGATCTGGCCCTTCTCCAGCGCCGGCTCGTACAGCTCACGATTGGCGAGCGTCTTGACGGTCGCGTGGTATCCCGCATCGGAAAGGATCTTGGAATAGATCTCCGCGAGCACCTTCGACTCGGTGAAACCGGCCGAGCCGATGACGATGTCCCCCTTCCCGCCACCGCTCTCGGCGCCGCCCTTCTCCTCCAGGCTCTTCCCCCCGCAGGCGGCCAGCCCACCCGCCAGCGCGACCACGGTGCCCACGGCGAGCGCGGTCCGCGCCGTACGGGACGGTCTCCGGCCGTGGGTGTGGGTGGGGCGGTGGCGCTGGCTGTTCGGGTCCTGGTTCATACCGGTTCACCATCCAATGAGGAGAAAAAAGTTCATGTGCGGGCACGGCTGCGGGTGCGGGTGCGCGGGAGGCCAGGGGTCGGTCGGCAGCCTCGTCGCTGGGTCAGGGCACCCCGTCCACCCGGCCCACCCCGTCAGCGCGCTCTTCGGGCTCACGCGGGACTCCCGGCCCTGGCCGCGTCGTCACCCGTCGCCCGGGCCTTCCGGCCGCCGGTCCCGGGGCCACGGCCCCGGCCTTGGCCCCGCCCCCGCCCCCGCCCCCGGCTCCGGCTCCGGCGCATCGGGTCGAAGGCCCGGTCCGTCAGGATCAGCAGCCCTTCGACCAGCAGCGCCAGTACGGCGACCAGCACCGCGCCCGCGACCACCTGCGGGGTGTTGTAGTTGCCGAAGCCGGCGGTGATGATGCGGCCGATGCCGCCGCCGCCCGCGAGCGCGGCCAGCGTCGCCGTGGCCACCACCTGGACGCCGGCCGACCGCAGGCCCGTCATGATCAGCGGGTAGGCGAGGGGCAGCTCGACCCGCAGCAGCAACTGCCGCCCGGACATGCCCATTCCGCGCGCCGCCTCGACCACGTCCCGGTCGGCCTCCCGCATCCCCACGTACGCGTTGGTCAGCAGCGGCGGCACCGCGAACAGCACCAGCGCGATGATCGTCGGCCAGTCCCCCGCCGTCCCCAGCGGACTGAGCGTCAGCAGGACCAGTACGGCGAACGTCGGGACCGCACGCCCCACGTTGGAGATGTTGACCGCCAGCGCCCCGCCCTTGCCGATGTGGCCCAGACACAGGGCGACCGGCAGGGCTATGAGGCAGGAGATCGCCAGGCACATCGCGCTGAGGTAGACATGTTCGCCGAGGCGGTGCCACACCCCTTTCTCACCAACCCAGTTGGCCGAGGCCGCCAGCCAGTCCCAAGCGCCCGTCATCGCGTCCATCGCCTCACACCACCGCCTTCTTCGCCCGGCCCGCCGTCCGCCGCTCGCGCCGCGCGCGCGACCGCGCCCGCGCCTGCGCCCGGGTCCACGGCGTCAGCAGCCGCTGAAGGCCGATCAACAGCACGTCGGCGACCACCGCCAGCAGCACACACAGCACCGAGGCCGTCAGCACCTCCGCCTTGAAGAAGCCCTCCATGCCGCTGGATATGAGGTTCCCTAGGCCGCCGTAGCCGACCACGGCGCCGATCGTCGTCATCGCGACCGTCGAGACCGTCGCGATACGCAACCCGGCCGTCAACGCGGGGAGTGCCAGCGGGAGTTCGACACCGAACAGCAGCTTCACGGGGCCGTAGCCCATACCGCGCGCCGCCTCGCGGACCTCCTGCGGCACCGACTCCAGGCCGGCGAGGATGTTGCGCACCAGGATCGTCAGCGAATACAGCACCAGGCCCGTGACGACCACGGCGGCCGAGACACCGAAAACCGGGGTCAGCAGGGCGAACATCGCCAGCGACGGCACCGTGTACAGAACCGTCGTCAGGCCGAGGACCGGGCCCGCGGCGGCCCGCCAGCGGCGGGCCAGGAGCGCCAGCGGAAAGGCGATCAGCAGCCCGATGACGACGGACACCAGCGTGATCCCCACATGCTGGACGGTCGCGTCCAGCAACTCCTGGCTGCGCGTCCGGACATACTCACCGCAGATCCAGTCGTTCGCCTCCAGGCAGCTCTGCGCACTCACCCGCGGTCACCTCCCCCGCCCTGTCGCTCACATTTTCGGTGACTGTCTGCGACCCTATCCCCCACCACTGACAATCCGACCGGCCCGCCATCCAGTCGTCACAAGTCACACGCGACGGGACGGATTCCGCGGGCAGGGGCCGAAGGGCACAGCGCGCCTACCCGGCCGGCGACCGTCCACACTGGGGAACCACCATGATCCGATTCGAGCACGTCACCAAGAGCTACGCCGACGGCACCACCGCCGTCGACGACCTCTCGTTCGAGGTCGCGGAGGGCGAGCTGGTCACGCTCGTCGGGCCGTCGGGCTGTGGCAAGACCACGACGATGAAGATGGTCAACCGGCTCATCGAACCGACCAGCGGCCACATCTACCTCGACGGTGCCGACATATCGACCATCGACCCCGTCGAACTGCGCCGCCGTATCGGCTACGTCATCCAGCAGGTCGGTCTCTTCCCGCACAAGACCGTGCTGGACAACACCGCGACCGTCCCGCACCTGCTCGGCTGGCCGCGCAAGAAGGCCAGGGACCGCGCCGCCGAACTCCTCGACCTGGTCGGCCTGGACCCCGCGCAGTACGGGGACCGCTACCCCGACCAGCTCTCCGGCGGGCAGCGCCAGCGCGTCGGCGTCGCCCGCGCGCTCGCCGCCGACCCGCCCGTCCTGCTGATGGACGAGCCGTTCGGCGCGGTCGACCCGGTCGTGCGCGAGCACCTCCAGACGGAGTTTTTGCGCCTGCAGTCCACGCTCCACAAGACCGTGCTCTTCGTCACCCACGACATCGAGGAAGCGGTACGGCTCGGTGACCGCATCGCCGTCTACGGGGCCGGCCGCGTCGAGCAGTTCGACACCCCGGCCACGGTGCTGGGCGCGCCGGCCACCCCGTACGTCGCGGAGTTCGTCGGCGCGGACCGCGGGCTCAAGCGGCTCTCGGTGACACCGATCGAGACCGGCGACCTGGAGCAGCCGCCGGTGGTCCGGCTCGACGACGACGCGGCGCGGGCCGCGGCACGGCTCGCCGAGGAGGGTGCGGCGTGGGCCGTGGTCCTCGACGCGGACGGCGGCCTGCACGGTTGGGTCTCGGCGGCGGGGCTGGAGGCCGCCGGCGCCGGGCGCGCCGAGGGTTCCGGGAAGCCGGCGGGCGGGCGGGACGTGCGGGATCACGCTCGGCGCATGGACGCGTGGCTGCCGCTCGGGGCGCCGTTGAAGCAGGCGTTCAGCACGATGCTCCAGCACGACGCCGGGTGGATCGCGGTGCTGGAGGAAGAACGGTTCCTCGGCGTACTGACGCCGACCGGGCTGCATGCCGCACTGCGGCGGTCCACGGCGGCCGACGCGGGGCACGCGGCGCGTGATGAGGTCGTGGTGGAGAGCGTGCCCAGTGCGTAGCCGCGGGGCAGTTCGCGGGCAGGAGGGAGCGCGGCGGCTCGCGCAGCAGGAAGACGGGCGGCGGCTCGCGCGGCGCGAGGACGGGAGCCGGCCCGGGCCGCCACCCGGGCACGGACCGGTTCGGACCGGTCCGGGTCGGCTCGGACCGGTTCGCCCCGTCCGGACCAGGGACATCGCAACCCGGCGGCCACTCGCCCTCGAACGCCGGACGGCTGACGGCTGACGGCTGACGGCTGACGGCTGACGGCTGACGGCTGACGGCTGACGGCTGACGGCTGACGCTCCACCTCGCCGTCACACCCCGCCCCGCCACCCCGGGCCCTGAAAAGCCCTACGCCGCGCTGGCTCCCGCCTCGTCGTCGTCCTCCGGGAGCTTGCACACGCGCTCCAGGAAGAGGGCGGCCGCCACCACGGCCGCGCCGGCCAGGACCGAGAGGCCCGCGTGGATGGCCTGGTCGCGGCGGGGCTCGACGTCGAGGCCCGTGGTCAGCAGGAAGACGCCGACGCCGCCGTACAGACCGGCCACCAGGGCGGCCACCAGGGCGCTCGCCTGACCGAAGACGACGGCGCGGGCGGCGACCAGCGGGTCGACGCCCCGGGCGTCGGGCCGGCGCTCGCGCTGGGCCTTCAGACGGGAGCGCAGGGACACGGCGGTGGCGGCCAGGACGGCGGCGATCAGGGCCAGTACGACGGGGGCGGCCACCGGCACGCCGGGGAGCGTGCCGAAGGAGTCCCACAGCCTGGCGCCGGCCCAGGCCAGCACCCCGGCCGCCAGGAACAGCCCGACCAGCACCTTGATGTGTAGCTGCTTCACCGAGCGTTCGCCCCTTGTGCCTTCGTCCTCGTATGTGTGGTGCGGTATGCGGATATGCGCATGGTCCCGCGGAGTTGGTGCGCAGACGGCAGGTCCGGTGCCGTACGGGCCGTCCGAAGACGCTCGCGTCCGTACCCACCGGCCCAACGACTATTCGGGCAGCCGCAGTTCCAGGTCCACCCGCGGCAGGACGCCCTCGCGGCCGACGGCCGAGAGCAGTTCCGCCACCGTGCCGCGGCCCGGGACCTCCGCCTCCGGGTCGACGTCGTGCCACGGCACCAGCACGAAGGCGCGCTCATGGGCCCGCGGGTGGGGCAGGGTCAGCAGCGGGTCCTCGGAGACGACGTCCTGGTACGCCAGGATGTCGACGTCGATCGTGCGCGGCCCCCAGCGCTCGTCGCGGACCCGCTCGAAGGCCTCCTCGATGGCGTGTCCGCGCTCCAGCAGCGAGGTGGGCGGCAGGGTCGTCTTGATGAGCACCACCGCGTTGAAGTACGTCGGCTGCGAGCCCGGGTCGACGCCCCACGGCTCGGTCTCGTACACCGGCGAGACGGCCTTGACGCGGACACCCGGGGTGTCCTCCAGCGCGTCGATGGCGCCCTGAAGGGTCTCCAGGCGGTTGCCGAGGTTGCTGCCGAGGGAGATCACGGCGCGTTTCGGGTTGGAGAGCGTCACGTCCGCGGCGTCCACCCGCTCCACCACGGACGTGGGCACCGGCTGCACGGTCGGGTCACTGCTGGTCATACTCGGCTCCGGGTGATGGTGATGGTCACGTCGTCAAAGGGGACGGTGATCGGGGCGTCCGGCTTGTGGACGACCACCTCCACCTCCTGCACCCCCTCGTGCTTGAGGCACTGGCCGGCGATGCGCTCCGCGAGCGTCTCGATGAGGTCGACGGGCTCGCCCTCCACGACGGCCACGACCTCCTCCGCCACGACGCCGTAATGCACGGTCTTCGCGAGGTCGTCGGTCGCCGCGGCCGGGCGGGTGTCCAGGCCCAGCACCAGGTCCACGATGAAGGTCTGCCCCTCTTCGCGTTCCCGGGGAAAGACCCCGTGGTGCCCTCGGGCCTTCAGCCCACGCAGCGCGACACGATCCACGCGAATCACACTCCCACTGGTCCCATTGGCACCTCTGGTACCACTGATCGTCGGAATTGCGGGCGGGGACCAGAGACTCGTCCGGCATGCCGCCCCATCATCGAATCTACCTGCGAGCACCGACAGTGCTTGCCCACGGGGGCCATGGACAACGCCCCCGTACGACTGCTAGGCGGCTCTGCTGGGGCGTTCACGCAGTCGTCCGCGCGGCCACTACCCGTGGGCCCGCGGTCCCACCCCTACCCGTGCGGCACTTGGCTCGAACGGGTGCGCCGAAGTCGACCCTGCTGACGCTTCCCGCTGACGGACCCGGCGGCGCCGCCGCAGGCCGCCGGCCTGGCGACGGTCACCGTATGTCCACGGAACGGCCACACAGCCCCGCAGGAACCGCGCGAAGACTTCACCCGAGTTTCACGTTCAGACCCCGCCGCCCACGCCTCCGGCGCCCGGCCCGTCGCCGTCGCCGGCATCCCCGTCCCCGTCCTCGTCGTCCTGGTCCGCCAGGACGGGAGAGCCGTGGTGCGACCAGACCCGCCAGCCCTCCTCCGTACGCCGGAAGACGTTGGTCGCGACGACGAGCTGGCCGATCAGCGGCCCGACCGAGCCGTCCTCCTCCGCGGGCCCGCCGCTGAGGATGTTCTCGGTGCAGGTGACCAGCGCGGTGTCGCCGAGGACGTCGATCTCCACATCCGTCAGGAAGAACTGGATGTACTCGGTGTTCGCCATGATCAGGGCGTACGAGCGCAGTACCTCGCCGCGCCCGCGCAGCACCGGCCAGCCCGGGTGCACCACGCTCACCTGGCCGTCCATCCACATCTCGGACATGGCCGCGTGGTCACCGCGCTCCATGGCCTCGTACAGGTCGGTGTTCGCCTGCTCGACCAGTTCGATGTCCGTACGTGGACTCACACCGCTCCCGTCGCGTCCGCCGCACCCGCGGCGCCCGTCACACTCGTCCCGCCCGTCCGTACCGCCGCGCCCTCCACGGCACGGGCGACCCGCACCGCGTCCGCGCTCGCGCGCACCTCGTGCACCCGCACCGCCCAGGCTCCCTCCCGCGCGACCATCGCCGACACCGCGGCCGTCGCCGCGTCCCGCTCGCGGGCGGGCGGCGGAGCGGCCTGGGTGTCCCCTGCCAGCACCCTGCCCAGGAAACGTTTGCGCGAAGCGGCCACCAGCAGCGGGCGGCCCAGCTCCCGCAGCCGCGCCAGGTGCGCGATCAGCGCGAGGTCGTGCCCGGCCTCCTTGGCGAAGCCCAGTCCCGGGTCGACGACGATGCGCTCGGGGCCGATGCCGCCGTCGACCGCCCGGTCCAGGCTCTGGCGCAGCTCGCCGAGCACCTCGGAGACGACGTCCCCGTACACGGCCCGGTTGTTCATGTCGATGGACCGGCCGCGCCAGTGCATGACCACGAACGGCACCCCGGCCGCGGCGACCACCGGCACCATCGCCGGGTCGGCCGCGCCCGCGCTGACGTCGTTGACCAGCCGCGCGCCGGCCGCCACGGCCTGCTCGGCCACCGAGGCGCGCATGGTGTCCACGGACACCACGGCCCCGGCGGCGCACAGCTCCCGTACGACGGGGACGACCCGGCGCAGTTCCTCCGCCTCGTCCACCCGGGCCGCGCCGGGACGCGTCGACTCGCCGCCCACGTCCACCAGGTCGGCGCCCTGCGCCACCAGGTCCAGGCCGTGCTTGACGGCCAGCTCGGTGTCGAACCACTGCCCGCCGTCGGAGAACGAGTCGGGCGTCACGTTCACCACGCCCATCACCGCGCAGCGGTCCCAGTCCGGAAGTCCGGCCACCCGGCCGCGCAAGGTACTCATGTCCCCAGCCTAGGCGTCCGCGGTACGGGGGCCGCCCACCCCCGGGCGGGGCGGGCGGCAGTCCCGGGGCGCGGCGTCGCTACGCCGCCGGCTCGACGGCGTCCGCGCTGATCGGCGCCTTGGTGTGCGCGCACGGGCGCGGCTCGGGAGCCTTCTTGCGGCGCAGCGCGCGGGGCAGGCCCAGCTCCAGGTAGCCCTCGGCCTGGAGCGCGGCCAGGCCGATGCGCGGGATGTCCCGGCTGTTGCGGAAGACCACGAAGCGGGGCTCCCAGCGCGGGCGGAACTTGTCGTTGAACTTGTACAGCGACTCGATCTGGTACCAGCGGGACAGGAAGATCAGCATGCCGCGCCAGATCCGGATGACCGGCCCCGCGCCCAGCTTCTCGCCGCGCTCCAGGGAGGAGCGGAAGACCGCGAAGTTCAGCGACACCTGCTTGATCTTCAGGTCCGGGGCCGCCTGGAGGGAGGCGACGATCAGCAGCTCGTTCATGCCGGGGTCGGCGGCGCGGTCGCGGCGCATCAGCTCCAGCGAGATGCCGTCCTTGCCCCACGGTACGTAGTGCTGCATGGCCTTCAGGTCGCCGAACGGGCCGGGCTCCGCGCCCTCGGCCGGCGCCAGGTGGGCGGTGGCGATCACCGCGTCGCCGTCCCGCTCCGCGTCGATGCGGCCCAGCGCCATGGAGAAGCCGCGCTCGGTGTCGGTGTCGCGCCAGGCGTCGGCGGCCTTCTGGACGCGCGCCAGCTCCTCGGGCGCCAGGTCGCGCACGCGCCGGACCCGGGTCTCGTAACCGTTGCGCTCGATGCGCTTGACCATCTGGCGTACGTTGCGCATCGACCGGCCGGTGAGGGTGAAGTCCGCCACGTCGACTATCGCCTCGTCGCCCAGCTCCAGCGCGTCCATGCCGGTCTCGCGGGTCCAGACCTGGCCGCCGGTCTCGCTGCACCCGGTGACGGCGGGGGTCCAGGAGTGCGCGCGGGCCTCCTCCATGAAGCGCTCGATGGCGCCCGGCCAGGCCTCCACATCGCCGATCGGGTCGCCGCTGGCGAGCATCACGCCGGATATCACCCGGTAGCAGACGGCGGCCTTGCCGGTCGGCGAGAAGACCACGCCCTTGTCGCGGCGGAGCGCGAAGTAGCCGAGGGAGTCGCGGCCGCCGTGCCTGGCGAGCAGCTCCCGGAGCTGTTCCTCGTCCTGCTCGGTGAGCCGGGCGGCCGGGTGCTCGGGGCGGAAGGCCAGGTAGGCGGTGGTGGCGACGGTCAGCAGGCCGAGCGCGCCGAGGGAGTAGCCGACGGTGTAGTCGACGTCGTTCACGTACCGGACCGGGCCCTCGAAGCCGAAGAGGCCCCACATGACGTGCTTGAGCCGCTCCCACACCGTCGGATCGCCGACGATCTTGTGCGGGTGGGAGTTCACGATCACCAGGCCGAGGCCGAAACTGATGCCGCCGAGGGCGATGAGGTTCAGCAGCGCCTTCACCCGGCTGCGCGGGTCCGGCAGGGCCCCGAAGGCGCGCCGGTGCCACACCAGGAAGGCCAGCAGGGCCAGCGAGAGGGCCGCTCCGACGATGGAGTGGCGGTAGACGAGCTGGGCCGCGATGCCCACCGGGAGCAGCGCGACGGCCGCCACCCAGGCCCGGCGCTTACGCCGTTTGAGCCCGTGGGCGAGCATCAGCAGCAGGATTCCGACGACGATGGAGGAGGCCGCTGCCAGAGCGCTCACGGTGCCCGGCAGGACCTCCGCCAGGGCATGGAGCCTGCTGTGCCGGAAGCGGGGAAAGAGCCCGGCAACCAGGTTCAGCAGTCCGACGACCGCTCCGGCCGTCCCCACCAATGGCGGCACCTTTTCCGGGCGGGGGCCGCGCAGCCAGCGTGGCGGACGCCACGCAACCGTCCCGGACTTTTCGCCATCTAGCCTGTCAGACATTACTTTCCCGTCGCCCCGGTCGAGAGAACGTGCGAGTCTTAGTCGCAGCATCTGGACTTTTGCGCCCTGTATGACGGCGTTTCAGGGCCCGGGGTTCCATCTGCGGCACGGATGACCGGCCGCCCGGAAGAAAGCACCACATGGGTCTCACCAGCAAAAAAGTGCTGCTCTTGGCCGTCCTTTTCGCGGTAGCACTCTTTGTTCTCACCATCTGGCTGTGGCCGCGCCTGTCCCGGCAGAACTGGCGCACGGTCCTCGGCCGCATCGGCCTGCTGCTGGCGACCCAGCTCTCGATCTTCGCCTCGATCGGCCTCTTCGCGAACAACTCGTTCGGTTTCTACGCATCGTGGGCGGACCTGTTCGGCCAGGAACAGGAGCCGGGCGTGGTGACGAATTACGAGACCGGGCCGAACGGCACCAAGCTGAAGATGCTCGGCAGCGAGCACGTCGGCGTACCCGGCGGGTCGAAACCGCAGGTGGGCGGCCGGATAGACCAGGTCGTGCTCAAGGGCGAGAAATCCAAGATCAACAGCCCGGCCTTCGTGTACCTGCCGCCGCAGTACTTCCAGCCGAAGTACGCGAAGAAGCGCTTCCCCGCCTCCGTGGTGCTGACCGGCTACCCGGGCACCGCACAGGCCCTCTACAAGAAGCTGCACTTCCCGCAGACCCAGCACGAGCTGGTCCGCAAGAAGAAGATGCAGCCGACGATACTGGTGATGATGCGCCCGACCGTGGTGCCGCCGCGGGACACCGAGTGCGTGGACATACCGAACGGTCCGCAGACCGAGACGTTCTTCACCCATGACGTGCGGCACGGCATAGCCAGCCACTACCGGGTGGGCACCGACGCCAGGAACTGGGGCGTCATGGGGGACTCCACGGGCGGCTACTGCGCCCTGAAGATGCCGATGCGCCACCCGCAGGCCTACTCCACCGGCGTGGCCCTCTCCGGGGCGTACAAGGCCCCGCTCGACGCCTCGACCGGCGCGCTCTTCGGCGGCGACAAGCAACTGGAGCGGGAGAACAACCTGCTGTGGCGGCAGCAGAACCTGCCCGCGGCCCCGGTGAACCTCCTCGTCACCTCCAGCAAGCAGGGCGAGGACAACTACAAGGACACGCTGAAGTTCATCCAGCAGACCAAGTCCCCCGGCCGGATCGCGTCGATCATCCTCGACAGCGGCGGCCACAACTTCAACACCTGGCGCCGTGAGATACCCGCCGCCTTGGAGTGGCTGGGCGGCCACCTCAAGGCGTAGCGGGACCACCGCCCCTGGGGGCTGTGCACGACGCGGGCGGGGCCCGGTGGATGTCCACCGGGCCCCGCCCGCGTTCCACGGCGGCTCGGCCGTCCGTGACGGCTCAGCGGGCCAGGATCAGGCTCATCGCCTCGGCGCGGGTCGAGGCGTCCCGCAACTGGCCGCGTACGGCCGAGGTGGTCGTCTTGGCGCCCGGCTTGCGTATTCCGCGCACCGACATGCACATGTGCTCGGCCTCGATCACCACGATGGCGCCGCGGGCCTCCAGGATGCGCATCAGGGAGTCCGCGATCTGCGTGGTGAGGCGTTCCTGCACCTGCGGGCGGCGGGCGAAGACCTCGACGAGGCGGGCCAGCTTGGACAGGCCGGTGATCTTGCCGTTGTCGGCCGGGATGTAGCCGACGTGCGCGACGCCGTGGAAGGGCAGCAGGTGGTGCTCGCACAGCGAGACGATCTCGATGTCCTTGACCAGCACCATCTCGTCGTGACCGAGGTCGAAGGTGGTCGTCAGGACGTCCTCGGGCTCTTGGCGCAGGCCGGCCAGGATCTCCTTGTACGCCCGCGCTACCCGCGCCGGCGTCTCCAGCAGGCCCTCCCGGTCCGGGTCCTCGCCGACAGCGATCAGCAGCTCACGCACGGCGTTCTCGGCGCGCTTCTCGTCGAACTCGCCGATCGTGCCGTCGCCGTCCAGCGTCACCGGATCGGTCATCTCGTGCCTCGTTCCTGTTGCGCCCGCTCCACACGCGGAGTACCACACGTCCAGGCTAGAACCCGTGAGGCGCCACATTCATTCCGGGGCCGCTGTGGGCCCCTGCCGCGTCCGGCGCACCGGGCCGCCGACGACGAGCACCGGGCCCGTACGGAAGATTCCGTACGGGCCCGGTGTGCTTCCGGGCGGACCCGGTCGCGAGGTGCTGCCACCGCTCGGTGCGCGGTCAGACCTCGGGGTTCTTCTGGTCCTCGGCGGCCTCGGTCTTGTCCGTCGAGACGGTCGTCGAGGGGGCGGAGCCGTTGGCCGGCGCCAGCTCCTTCGGCGACAGCACCGGCGGGCGCGTCGACGGCGTACGCCGCGAGGAGCCGGTCCACGCCGGGCGGGCCGGGCGCTTGACGATGTGCTTGAAGACCTCGGCGACCTCTTCCTTGTTCAGCGTCTCCTTCTCCAGGAGCTGCAGAACCAGGTTGTCGAGCACGTCGCGGTTCTCGACCAGGATCTCCCACGCCTCGTTGTGCGCGGTCTCGATGAGCTTCTTGACCTCTTCGTCGACCAGCGCGGCGACCTCTTCGGAGTAGTCGCGCTGGTGGCCCATCTCACGGCCGAGGAACGGCTCGGAGTTGTCGGAGCCGAACTTGATCGCGCCGAGCCGCTCGGTCATGCCGTACTGGGTGACCATGGCACGGGCCGTCGCGGTCGCCTTCTCGATGTCGTTCGCGGCGCCGGTGGTCGGGTCGTGGAAGACCAGTTCCTCGGCCGCGCGGCCACCGAGCATGTACGCGAGCTGGTCGAGCATCTCGTTGCGCGTGGTCGAGTACTTGTCCTCGTCCGGGAGGACCATGGTGTAGCCCAGGGCCCGGCCGCGGGACAGGATCGTGATCTTGTGGACCGGGTCCGAGTTCGGGGAAGCGGCCGCGACCAGGGCGTGTCCGCCCTCGTGGTACGCGGTGATCTTCTTTTCCTTCTCGGACATGATGCGGGTCCGCTTCTGCGGTCCGGCCACCACGCGGTCGATCGCCTCGTCCAGGAACTTGTTGTCGATCAGCTTGGCGTCGCTGCGGGCCGTCAGCAGGGCGGCCTCGTTCAGTACGTTCGACAGGTCGGCACCGGTGAAGCCGGGGGTGCGCTTGGCGACGGCCGACAGGTCGACGTCCGGCGCGACCGGCTTGCCCTTCTGGTGGACCTTGAGGATCTCCAGACGGCCCTGCATGTCCGGGCGGTCGACGGCGATCTGCCGGTCGAACCGGCCGGGGCGCAGCAGCGCCGGGTCCAGGATGTCCGGACGGTTCGTGGCGGCGATCAGGATGACACCGCCCTTGACGTCGAAGCCGTCCATCTCGACGAGGAGCTGGTTCAGCGTCTGCTCGCGCTCGTCGTGGCCGCCGCCGAGGCCCGCGCCGCGGTGCCGGCCGACGGCGTCGATCTCGTCGACGAAGACGATCGCCGGGGCGTTCGCCTTGGCCTGTTCGAACAGGTCGCGGACCCGGGAGGCACCGACACCGACGAACATCTCGACGAAGTCGGAGCCGGAGATCGAGTAGAACGGCACGCCCGCCTCGCCGGCGACGGCGCGCGCGAGCAGCGTCTTGCCCGTACCCGGCGGGCCGTACAGCAGCACGCCCTTGGGGATCTTGGCGCCGACGGCCTGGAACTTCGAGGGCTCCTGGAGGAACTCCTTGATCTCCTGGAGCTCCTCGACCGCCTCGTCCGACCCAGCGACGTCCGAGAACGTCGTCTTCGGTGTGTCCTTGGTGATCAGCTTGGCCTTGGACTTCCCGAAGTTCATCACCCGGGAGCCGCCGCCCTGCGTCTGATTCAGCAGGAACAGGAAGACGACCGGGATGAGGATGAAGGGAAGCAGCGTCACCAGCATGCTGAGGAACGGGTTCTGCTTCGACGGGGAGACGGTGTAACCGTCCTTGATCTCGCCGGTCTGGTACCTGGCCTGCAGAGTCTTGGCCAGGTCGACGCCCTGGTCGCCGATGTAGCTCGCCTGGAGCTTGTTGGAGCCGTCGACCTTGTTGTCGCCCGACAGCTCGACCTTGATCTTGTTCTCGTCGCCGGTCGTCAGCTCGGCGGATTTCACCTTGTTGTCAGTGATCGCCTTGACGACCTGACCGGTGTCCACCGTCTTGTAGCCGCCGGACGAGCCGACGACCTGCATCAACACGACCACGGCGAGGACGGCCAGCACGATCCACATGACCGGCCCACGGAAGTATCGCTTCACGTCCATCCATACGGAGCCGTCCGGCCCCGTCCCTCCTGCCACAGTGAGGCACAACAGCCCTGTGGAGGGCTGGTCGTGCGTACGGTGTATTACTGGCCCGAAAAAAGACTGACCTTCGGACGGTACCCCAGCATTGTCACCCGACGACGCCGCCCACGGTTAACAATGCAGCTTCGGATGCCGTTCTCCCTGCTCCAACGGCGGGAGACCGCACAGGGTTCCCGCCGCCGGGCAGCGGTCGGTCCGGGGCCCCGGCCGCGTTCGGACGGCGGCCGGGCGGGCCGGCGCCGCTCAGCCGCCGTAGACGTGCGGCGCGAGCGTGCCCACGAACGGCAGGTTGCGGTACTTCTCCGCGAAGTCCAGGCCGTAGCCGACGACGAACTCGTTGGGGATGTCGAAGCCGATCCACTTCACATCGATGGAGACCTTCGCCGCGTCCGGCTTGCGCAGCAGCGTGCACACCTCAAGGCTGGCGGGCTCGCGGGAGCCGAGGTTCGACAGCAGCCAGGACAGCGTCAGGCCGGAGTCGATGATGTCCTCGACGATCAGGACGTGCTTGCCCTTGATGTCGGTGTCCAGGTCCTTGAGGATGCGGACCACTCCGGAGGACTGGGTGCCCGCGCCGTACGACGACACGGCCATCCAGTCCATCGTGACGGGGTTGGACAGCGCGCGCGCCAGGTCCGCCATGACCATCACGGCGCCCTTGAGGACGCCGACCAGGAGCAGGTCCTTGCCCGCGTACTCCGCGTCGATCTTCGCAGCCAGCTCCGCCAGCTTCGCGTCGATCTCTTCCTTGCTGATGAGCACCGACTGAAGGTCGGAACCCATGTCCTTGTCGTCCACCCGTGCCACTCTCGCTCGGTTCGGTGTCGTGAGACTCGTGAAGCGGGGCGGTGCCCTTCGGTGTCCTGCGGCTCAGCCCTGCCGGATCACCAGTCTGCCACCCTGCCGTCGCACACCCACGCGCCCGGGGAGGTTGACGGTGCCCTGACCCCGCCATCCGGTGATCAGCCGGTCCACTTCCTCGATGTGGCGGGCGAAGAGCGAACCGGCCGGAGCGCCCGCCGCGATGGCGGCCCGGCGCAGCACCCGGCGGCGGACGGCCGCGGGCAGCGCGTACAGCGCGGTGGTGTCGAGGGTGCCGCGCTCGTCGAGGACCGTGCGCTCGGCGTCGGCGGCCCAGGAGTCCAGGGCGTCGGCGTCGTCCCGGGAGAGCTGCGCCGTACGGGCCAGGGCCTCCACGACGCCCTTGCCGAGCGCCTTCTCCAGCGCGGGCAGGCCCTCGTGGCGCAGCCGGGAGCGCGTGTAGAGGGGGTCGGAGTTGTGCGGGTCCTCCCAGACGGGCAGCGACTGGATCAGACACGCCTTACGGGCGGTCTGCCGGTCGACCTCCAGGAACGGACGGCGGTAGCGGCCGCCGCGGCCGGCCTTCGCCGCCATGCCGGACAGCGAGCGGGTGCCGGAGCCGCGGGCGAGCCCCAGCAGGACCGTCTCTGCCTGATCGTCGCGGGTGTGGCCGAGGAGGACGGCGGCAGCGCCGTGCCGCTCCGCGGCGGCGTCCAGCGCGGCGTAGCGGGCGTCGCGGGCGGCGGCCTCGGGCCCGCCCGCGCGGCCCACCTCGACGGCCACCGCGTCGACCGGGTCCAGGCCGAGGGAGCGCATCCGCAGCACGACCTCGGCGGCGCGGATGTCGGAGCCGTCCTGCAGGCCGTGATCGACGGTGATGCCGCCGGCCCGTACGCCCAGCCGGGGCGCTTCGAAGGCCAGTGCGGAGGCGAGTGCCATGGAGTCGGCGCCGCCGGAGCACGCGACGAGCACCAGTGGGGGCCCGGCCGCGGCGGCGGACGTCAGCGGCGCCCCGGCGGGCCGCGCGGGGCCCGCGGTGACCGGCTGCTGCGCGGCGGGCGCGGGCGCCGGGGAGTGCGAGGTGTGGTGGTTCAGTACGTCGTGAAGCACGCGGCGGACCGCCACGCGTATCGCGGCGACCGCTGGATGGGGACCCATGTCCGTTTCCAATCGTCAGCTTGGGGGCCTCGGGCCGTCTACGGCTTTTTCGTCACACAGAGTGCCTAGATGGTGACAGAGACGAGCAGTTCCCCGAGCATTGCACGCCTATCCAGCAGTCACGGTCCCTCAGAAGAGTGATTGAGGGGAGCGTTCGCCCGCCGCGCGGTGCGCCCGGCTCACACCTTCGGCCCGCCGGGCTCCTCCCCCTAGCGGTGCACCCGCGCGACCCAGTCCGCCGGTTTGGCGATCTCCTGTTTCGTCGGCAGCGTGTTCGGCGACGTCCACACCCGGTTGAAGCCGTCCATGCCGACCTCGTCGACCACCGCCCGCACGAACCGCTCGCCGTCCCGGTACTGGCGCAGCTTCGCGTCCAGGCCCAGCAGCTTGCGCAGCGCCTGGTCGAGCCGGCCCGCGCCGCTGGCCCGCCGCTTCTGGAACTTCTCGCGGATCTCCGCGACGGACGGCACCACGTCCGGGCCGACACCGTCCATCACGTAGTCGGCGTGCCCCTCCAGGAGCGACATCACCGCGGTCAGCCGGGCCAGGATCTCCCGCTGCGCCGGGGTCTGCACCAGGTCGACGAAGCTGCGCCCGCCGTCGTCGCCCTCCTCGCCCTCCGGGCGTCCGCCGGTCAGCGACTGGACGGCCTCCCGCAGCCGCTCCAGCAGCGTGCCCGGGTCGATCTCGGTCTCGCCGAGGAAGGACTGGATCTCGCCCTCGATGTGGTCGCGCAGCCAGGGCACGGCCGTGAACTGCGTACGGTGTGTCTCCTCGTGCAGGCAGACCCACATACGGAAGTCGTGCGGGTCCACCTCCAGCTCCCGCTCGACGTGGACGATGTTCGGCGCGACGAGCAGCAGCCGGCCGCCCCGCGCCGCGGCCGGCAGGTCCCGGGAGGCGGGCGCGAAGGTCTCGTACTGGCCGAGGACCCGCGAGGCCAGGAACGACAGCAGCATCCCCAGCTCCACACCGGTCACCTTGCCGCCGACGGCGCCCAGCACCGCGCCGCCCGGCACGGAGGAGCGACGTTCCTCCATCTTCTGCAGCAGTGGCTTGAGCACCGCCCGGAAGCCGGCCACGTTGGCCTTGATCCAGCCCGGCCGGTCCACGACCAGGACGGGCGTGTCCTGGGGGTGTTCCGCACCCGGCTCCCCTTCCGTCTCCCCCTCCGCCTGCGGCGGCACCATGCGGGTGAACGCCCGCACGTGCTCCTCGGAGGACTTCGCGTGCCGTCGCAGTTCGGCGACGATCGCCCGCGCCTCGTCCCGGCTCACCTCTGGCCCCGGCCGTACGAACCGGGTCGCGGTCGCTACCGCGAGATTCCAGTCGACCATCTCCACACCACCGATGCTCGTCATGGGTTCACGGTACGTGGGCGCATCCGCTGGGGGTAGCGCGGCGCCCCTCGGGGCGCGGTTGTCCGGGCCGCCGGCGCGGGTCGCCTGCGGCGGGCCGGGCGGGTCGGCGGTGCCGGATCGCTGTCGGGTGCCGTGCCGTTTGCCTGCGGCGAGCCGGGCCGGGTCGCCGGTACCGGTGCGCTTTCGAATGCCGCGCCGTTCGCGCCTGCGGCGGGCTGGGGCCGCTGCCGGGCGCCCGCGGCGAGCCGGGCCGGGTCGCCGGTACCGGTGCGCTTTCGAGTGCCGCGCCGTTCGCGCCTGCGGCGGGCTGGGGCCGCTGCGCGGGGCTGCCAAGGTTCGGGGGCGGGCCTGCGCGGCAGGCCGCTCCGGCCCGCCCCCTTCCGTGGTGGGTGGAGAGAAGGGTGGTGGGGGCTGCTGCCGGTGGCCTGGTGGCGCCTGGTGTCAGCGGCAGCCGCAGTTCGCCACCGCTGTGGCCATCCGGTCCAGGGCCTGTTGGGCGGACTGGGGGTCCGTGGTGTTGTTGGTCATGAAGGCGAAGAGAAGGAGTCGGCCGTCGGCGTCCACGACCGTGCCGGCCAGGGTGTTCACGCCGGTCAGGGTGCCGGTCTTGGCTCGTACGGTGCCTGCGCCCGCCTTTTCGCTCGCGTAGCGGCCGCTGAGGGTGCCGGTGAATCCGGCGACCGGGAGGCCGGTGGCGATCGGCCGTAGTTCGGGGTGGTCGGCGGAGGTGGCCAGGACGAGCAGGCGGGAGAGCAGGGCCGCCGAGACCTTGTCGTCGCGGTCCAGTCCGCTGCCGTCCTCGAAGGCGGCGCCGGAGAGCGGGAGTCCGAGGTTCGCCAGGGTCTTGTGGACGGCCCGGCCCGCGCCTTCGAAGCCGGCCGGCTCCCCGGTGGCCAGGGCCGTCTGGCGGGCCAGTGCCTCGGCGATGTCGTTGTCGCTGTGGGTCAGCATCCGTTCGACGAGCCCGGACAGCGGCAGCGAGCGGGTGGTGGCGAGGCGGCGGGCCTTGGCGGGGGCGGTGGTCTTCGCGGGGGCGCCCTCGACCGTGATGCCGCGGTCCGCGAGCAGCTCGGCGAAGGTGCGGGCGGCGGTCGCGGACGGGTCGGTGTCGCGCGGCGCCGGTCCGGACCGGGTCTCGTCGAGGCGTCCCTCGTCGGCCATGAGGGGGGTGACGGGGGCGATGTTCTCGTTGGGACTTATGGGGTGGAGGACGGGGCCGGTGTAGGCCGAGGTGTCGTATCCGAGCCGGACCTTTCCGGTGTGCTGCTTCTTGAGCGCGCGGGCGGTGTCGTCGGCCAGCGCGCGCAGGCTCGCGGGCTGGTCCTGGGTGTCCGGTTCCGGGGCGCGGGCGGTGAGGGTGGGGTCGCCGCCTCCGACGAGAACGACGGTGCCGCCGGTGCCCTCGACCACGGTGGTGTCGATGCGGTGCTCGGGGCCGAGCGCGGAGAGCGCGGCGGTGGCGATGGCCAGTTTGACCGTCGAGGCCGGGGTGGCGCTCCGCCCGGACTCGGCGCCGTACAGCTCACGGCCGGTGGCGGCGTCCACGACGGAGGCGGTGCACAGCGAGCCGAGCGCCGGGTCCTTCATGAGCGGGGCGAGGGCGCGGGCCAGGCCGTCGGCGCTGGGCGGCGGCGGGGTGCCGTCGCGCGTGGGGGCGCCGAGCGCGGCCAGGACGGGCGGCGCCGTGGGCGTACGGTCGGGGCCGCCCGGAACGTGATGCTCGCCACGCGTACCGCCGGGCGCCGCGGCGCGGGCCCGCTCCGCCGTACGCTGACCGGAGTCCCACGGACCGGCCGCCGCCACCGCTCCGGCCGCGACCAGCAGGCCCAGGACGGTGGAGCTGGCCGTCAGCCGTACGGTCTGCCGCTGCTGCCTGGAGGCGGACCACCAGGCGGTACGGGCGGATTCCGTGGCGGACCGGTAGGCCGAACGCGCCGAGCCGGCCGCCGAACGGGTCATGGACACGGCGGCGGACCCCGCCGACCGCGCCGAGCCCGTCGCCGACCTGGCGGAACGTTGCGCCAACCGCTGCGCGGCCTGCCACCTGACCAGCCACGACCTGGTCTCCGGCACTTAGGACCAGCCCCTTTCGCCACCACACACCTGCGTGGGGGACACTTAATCACCAGACGTATGTGTTGATCATGGAGGAGCCACCCGTGGAGTTCGACGTCACCATCGAGATCCCGAAGGGTTCGCGGAACAAGTACGAGGTGGACCACGAGACCGGACGGATCCGCCTCGACCGTCGACTCTTCACCTCGACCAGCTACCCGGCCGACTACGGCTTCGTCGAGAACACCCTCGGCGAGGACGGCGACCCGCTGGACGCGCTGGTCATCCTGGACGAGCCGACGTTCCCCGGATGCCTGATCAAGTGCCGCGCCATCGGCATGTTCCGGATGACCGACGAGGCAGGCGGCGACGACAAGCTGCTGTGCGTCCCGGCGTCCGACCCGCGCGTGGAGCACCTGCGCGACATCCACCACGTGTCGGAGTTCGACCGCCTGGAGATCCAGCACTTCTTCGAGGTCTACAAGGACCTGGAGCCGGGCAAGTCGGTCGAGGGCGCTGACTGGGTCGGCCGCGCCGAGGCCGAGGCCGAGATCGAGGCGTCCTTCAAGCGCCTGGAGGCGCAGGGCGGCGCTCACCACTGAGTCCCGCGGCTCTTGCCGTACGCGAACGGGCGGCACCCCTTCGGTGGGGTGCCGCCCGTCGTCGTGTCACGGCGCGACCGGGGCGCCGGCCCGAAGCGTTCGCGGTGTGGCGGTCACCGCTCGGGTGCGGGGGCGAGCGCCGCGGGAGTCTTCCCGGGCAGCTTCGGCCGCTCCTCGTTCCGGGCGAGGACGTAGAGGAGTGCCGGGTGGGTGGCGCCGAAGGCCAGCACGAAGCGGTTGAGGCCCATGAACTGCCCGATTCCCAGGTGGAACAGCGTCATCGAGCCGAGCCAGGCCTTGGCCGCGGGCTTCGGCAGCACGAAGACCAGCGGGAAGGCGACCTCCGCGGCGACCGTGCCCCAGGTGACGGCCTTGCCCACCGCCGGGTACTTGTGCACGAGCTTGAAGACGCGCTGGTCCCCGTAGTTCTGCGTACGGATGACGCCGCTGAACGCCTCTCCGCTGAGCCAGGTGGGGGACACCAGCTTGACCACGCCGGACGCGACGTAGGAGATCGTCGTCTCCAGGGCCAGCGCGCGCATGGCCACGTCGCGGGCCTTCTCGTCGTCCTTGAAGGTGCCGGTCGAGGCCAGGACGACATTGATGACTTGCTGGAGCTGGTCGGCACCGTCCCCGCCGAAGGGCGTGTGCAGCCGGCCGGCCGCGCCTGTCGCCGCCAGGACGGCACTGCCCGCCGCGCGGACACCGCGCTTGTGGCCCCAGATCAGCGTGGCGGCCGAAGCCCCCGCCTGTACGCCGTAAAGGGCGACTGCGGCCTTCTTGGAGCTGAGCGCGCGGGTCAGCCGGGGAAAGCGTTTGGCGAACTTGGGACGCATGCTTTCGAGCTGGCCGCTCAGCAGCTCGCCGTCCTCGAACTTACGGTGCTGGCTCAGCATTTCCAGTGCGGAGACCAGCGTACCCAGCGAAGCCACTCGGCGAGCCGTGACCTCGGGTGGAGCGCTGAGAAACATGGGCGCGTGCTCCCTGTGCATCGATATGTGTACGGCGGCTGACAGAGGGCGGGGGCACGGCAGGCGTTCCGGCCTGCCGTGCCCCCGCCTCGTTCAATCAGCCCGCGACGTTGTGGGTGACCTTGTCGAGCGCCACCGCGGTCGCCGAGGTCGCCGCGAAACCGACCGGCGTGGCCTCCGGGGTCGCGATGGTGGCGAGCGGGGTGACCATGGTCGGGGTCGAGTCGGCGCCGATACGGCCCGGCTTCACGTCGGCAAGCTCGGCGTTCGCGAAATCAGCCAGGATGGACATATTTACTTCTTTCTCTCGAATTCTCACAGTGAGCAACTCCAGCCATTCGGCGGGAGGGCACGGACTCACGCGGCACGGGTACTGCCGAGTGAGTTCGCGGCTTCCAGCCGAGAGGGCCCCCGAGCCCTCTAGGCGGCGACCGGAAGAGTCTCCGGGTGCGACATTCCGGCCCCGGCCAGCGGCATTTCCTCGGAGACGAAGAAAGGCTCGATCTGCCGGTGGTCCGGGGCGGTGAGATAGGAGTGCATCAGCAGGAACTGACAGTGCGAGGCGCCTTCGGCGTGCGGCAGGTGCTGCTGGATGTAGCGGGAGAGCAGCCGGTAGCCGGGCGACCACACCACGGGGGCCATCTCCGACCCGGCGGCCGCCGCGCGAGCACGGATCCCCTGGATCGCGTCGAACAGGGCCTTCGGGGACCGGTTACGGGCGTTCCAGGCCAGGGCGTACCAGGGCCGGTTACGGGTGACCGTGATCTCCTGCCACTCACCGGGCTTGCCGTCCGTGACGTCCCGGTAGAGCAGGTGGCAGTCCTTGACTCCGGGGTTCGGCCCGAAGAAGCGCCAGTTCGGCGTCGGAATCCGCAGCTTCCCGCACCACAGGATGGTGTCGAAGCGGGTCTCGGGCAGTTGGGCCGCGGCCGTCGCGACGAGCCAGGCGGCGAGCGAGGCCGTGACGGCGGCCGTCTTCACCCGTTCCGTGTTCACGTTCACGCTGCCCTCAGCTCCTCTCCCGCACCGGTCCGCTCGGTCGGCGGGTCGGCGGCGATCGCCTCCGCCACCTGCTCGGCGTACCCCCGGACGGAGAGGATTGTCTCGTGGTCGGAGCCGTCGACGAAGCGGTGCCGGGACCTCTCCGAGAGGGCGGTCATCTTGGCCTGGACGACGCGGTGCGCGTCGTTGTCCCCGTGGTTGTTCTCCGCCGTGACCACGGTCAGCGGGCAGTCCAGGGACGTGAGTTCCGGGTAGGTCATCGCGTCCCGGTAGTCCCGCAGGGCCAGGGCCCAGGTGCGGGGCTCCGTCAGGAAGGCCCGGGAACTCCGGTTGATGTCCGGCCGGAAGGTCTCGTGCTTGTTCAGGGCGGGGCGGAAGGCGGCCACGCCCGCCATCGCGTACACCCGCTCCATGATCATCGACTGCCGGGACCAGCGGTCCACTTCCGAGCGCCGGGAACTGCGCAGATGCGCCACGTCGGTGGCGTCGACCATGACCACCCCGGTCACGCCTTCCGTCGCTCCGGGATGCAGCGACGCATAGGCGGCGACGAGATATCCGCCGAGGGAATGACCGGCCAGCACCAGCGGAAGGCCGGCGGCATAGGTCTCGCGCAATTCCTGCAACAGCGCGAAATGGTGGTCCAAGCCGTAATCGGCGGCGGGCGTGCTGAGCCCGTAACCGGGACGGTTGAAGCGCACGTACCCCATGTCCTGGGGAAGTGCTCCGCAGACCCAGTCCCAGTATTCGTGGGGCGTCCCCAGCCCGTTGTCGAGCAGTACGACGCGCCGGGCCCGAGGAGGAATACTGACATCGACCTCCACCAGGCTTCCGTCGGGTCTTTCGTGCGTCATGTAGCGACGCGCACGTTCACGTCTGCCGGTGCATCGCATGACCGCGCCGGACAGCAGACTCGCGCCGGCCAGTCCGGCAATACCTATGCCGAACTGGCGCTCCAAAGACGCCACATTCCCTCCCCCGTGATGCGAAGTGACTGATGCCGGGAAAGCTAGCACGCAGTGCCGGGGTAAAATAATGAGTTACTTGAATCTTGAGTCCGGGTGGGCCTTCCCCCGCGCATCGGGGCACGGCCGGCCGTACTGCGGCCGTACTTCCGGAGTTCTATGTACAGCTCGCCTATCGTGGCCTTCAGTGTGGCGATTTCTTGAGTCAGCTCCGCTATCCGGGAAGCGTCCTCGGCGTCCCTGCCGCCTTCCCCGGCAAGGCCGGTGCGGGCTCCCTCAAGAAACTGGCGGCGCCAGTTTGATACCGACTGCTCGGAGACACCGGCGTTCCGCGCGGCCTCCGCCGCGGTCAGTTCACCGTTCAGCACTCTCAGCACCAGGGCGAACTTCTGATCTGTCGGCAATATCGGCGGACGTCCCACGTCGAGCCCCCTTCTGTCATCCGCGTCTCGGTGTCTGCTGCCCTCAGGGCTTGACGTAGCAACAGATGAACAGCGGGGCGCGGTCGCTGTAGGGGGTGCCGTCCCACCGCGACAGGTGGGCCTCGGGCTCCAGCCCGGCCGCGCGGGCGTAGTCGTCCACCTCCTCGGGCGTGGTCAGCCGGGTGAGTTCGTTGCCCACCCGGGTGGTGCCGTCGGCCTGGTACAGGATGTGCGAGCAGTGCCACAGGTCGTCGGCGAGCAGGGTGGAGTGGGTCTGCACGCCCGTCCCCGGCTCCGGGTAGGGCACGAAGTAGGTGGTGCGGGTCAGCCCCTCGTGCAGTGCCAGGACCGGGGGCTTGTTGTGCGTCTCGATCACCAGCCGGCCGCCGGGGACGAGCAGGTCGGCCGCTCGCTGTACGGCCCGCCGCTGGTCCTCGGCAGTGGTCAGGACCGACAGGGTCGCGCATACGCAGTACACCAGCCCGTACCGGGATTCCGAGGTGTAGGTGCGTATGTCCCCGTGCACCGGGGTGACGTCCTCGCCGTCCTTCAGTTTGCCGCGCAGCGCGTCCAGCATTTCCGGCGAGGAGTCCACGCCGGTCACCTGGCCGATGCGCCGGGAGAGCGGAATGGCGATCCGCCCCGTACCGACGCCGAATTCGATGGTTCCCGCCTCCGGCGCGGGGTGGCGGGCCAGTAGCCCCTCCACCGCCTCGGCGGTCAGCCGGTCGTCCGGGAGCAGCCGGTCGTACCAGCCCTCGAACTGCCGGCCGTAGCCAATGTCCTCAACCCCGTTGTCCACCCGTTTCCCCTTCTCTTTGTCCCCACTGTCATGCCGATGGGAGCGTCGAGACGCAGGGGCGCCGGAACGGAAGGGGACCTGAATACGTCAACAAGGCCGACCGCGGGGGGAACCGCGGCCATCTGCATGGCTGGCAGGCCTGCAGAGCCCATACGTCCAGCGGTAGCGCCTCAACGATGCATGTGGGGGGACAGCGCTTCATTCGCCACCGTATCAAACGGACATGCGCACCGTTTAGCGGCGCATTACGTCCCTCTTACAGACAAGGCCCTTCTGGGGTTTTTGCACGCTGCGTTCACCTTTGCGACCTTCCGGGCAAGGGCGCGGATACGTCAACCGCCGCGCGTTATCACCGGGTTGAGTGCGGAGCCGTCAGTCCGGTCGCGCCGGAGTGCGTGAGGTCCGCACCACGGCCCTTAACGTAAACAGCGGGGAAACCCCGGTAAATGTTTGGCATATGGCGGCCACGCCCGACAACGCGACTGGGGCGGCGTGAAGTTGGCGCCCCCGGCCCGTTAAGAAAAAGATATGGGCGCTGCCGTCGTCAACGGTTCCGTGCACCTCGGGCCGTCACCGCTCCGGGCGCCAGGCCGGGCGCGTCACGTGTCCCGAAGCGGTGCCGTAGCGCGGAAAGCGCGGCCAGATAGCCGGACATGCCGTGCACGCTGGGCCCCGGAGGGGTGGCCGCGGAGCACAGGAAGACGCCGGGCAGCGGCGTGCGGTACGGGTCGAGACGGGGCACGGGCCGCGCGAGGCTCTGGTACAGCGTCATCGCGCCGGAACCGATGTCCCCGCCGACGTAGTTGGGGTTGTAGTGCTCGTACGCGGCGGCGGGCACGGAGCGGTGCGCGACGACCGTGTCCCGGAATCCGGGGGCGTAGCGCTCGATGCGCGCACAGACGCGTTCGTAGGGGTCGCCGGGGTCCCCGTTCGGTACGTGCGCGTACGCCCACACCGGGCGCTTACCGGGGAGCGCGCGTCCCGGGTCGGCCACCGCCGGGTCCACGAGGAGGACGAAGGGTTCCCTGGTGCGTACTCCGCGTGCGTTCGCCGTCTCCTGCCGGACCATCTCGGCATGTGTGCCCCCCAGGTGCACCGTTCCGGCGCGGCCCACCGCCGGGTCGGACCAGGGGATCGGCTCGGAGACCAGGAAGTCGACCTTGGCGGCCCCCGGCCCGTACCGGAACCGCTCCAGAGCGCGCGCGTAGGCGCGGGGCAGCCGGTCGCCCGCGAGGGCCAGGAAGCCCTTGGGGCTGGTGTCGAGCAGCACCGCTCGCGCACCGCGCAGTTCCGCCAGGTCGCGGATGGGGTGCCCGGTGTGGAAGACGCCGCCGTGCCCGGCGATGTCCTCGGCCATCGCGTCCGCGATACGGCCACTGCCACCCCGCGGCAGCGGCCACCCCGTACCGTGCGCCAGGTGGCCGAGCAGCATGGCCACCGCGCCGGACGCGAGGCTCGGCAGCTTGCCGACCGCGTGCGCGGCGACACCGGTGAGCAGGGCGGCCGCCTCATCACTCCGGAACCGTGCCGCGCCCAGCGCGCTGCCGTGGAGCGCCACCCGCCGCGCCAGCAGCAGGGCGGCCGCGGGGTCGCGCGGCAGACTGCGCTGTCCGGAGAGGATCAGCTCGACGACCGCTTCGCTGTGCTTCAGCAGCGGGCCCATCAGCCGCCGCCAGCGGGGGCCGTCGGGGCCCAGGTGCTCACAGGTCGCGTCCAGTGACCGGTACGCCAGGGCCGCGCGGCCCCCGTCCAGCGGATGGGCGTAGCTGATCTCGGGATGCAGCAGCTCGACCCCGCGGGCCGCCAGGTCGAACGCGCGGAAGAACGGCGAAGCGGCGGCCATGGGGTGGACGGCGGAGCAGATGTCGTGCACGACACCGGTGTCGAAGAGGGAGGCGGTGCGCAGCCCTCCCCCGAGGGTTTCGGCCGCCTCGTGCAGTTCCACGCGCAGGCCGGCCCGGGCCAGGACCACGCCGGCCGCGAGGCCGTTGGGGCCGGTGCCCACGATGGCGACGTCGGGGGTACTCATCGCTGGTCCTCACTTTTGACGGGCTGGAGCCGCATCGTCTGCTCGCCGGGGCGGGCCGCCGGGGGCCCGTACGGGAAGGAGAGCGCGGGCGCCTCCGGTTCGCGGCGCGGGCGGCCGGCCGCCGTGGCGACGAGGCCGGACCCGGCGTGCAGTTGCGATCCCGCCAGCCGCCGGTACAGCTCGTCGCGCTCCATCAGGTCCTCGTGCGCGCCGGTGGCCCGGACGCCGCCGCCCTCCAGCACCACGATCTTCTCGGCGTCGATCACCGTGGATATCCGGTGGGCGATGGCGACGACCGCACACTGCCGGGAGACCCGGCGCAACACGTCACGGAAGTCGCGTTCGGAGTCCGAGTCCAGGTGGGAGGTGGCCTCGTCCAGCAGCATGACCGCGGGCCTCTGCAGCAGCGTACGGGCGATGCACAGGCGCTGGCGCTGGCCGCCGGACAGTCCGCTGCCCTGGTCACCGAGTTCGGTGTCGAGGCCCTGCGGGAGACCGGCGACCACCGTGGTGAGACCGGCCATCGCCACCGCCTCCTGGATGGCGGCCTCATCGGCGTCGGGGTTGGCGTAGGTCAGGTTCTCCCGCACGGTGCCGCGCATGGCGGCGCTGTCCTGCTGGACGTAGCCGACCAGCCCTCGGACGGTGTCGAGCGGCAACGCGTCGATCGGCTGCCCGCCGAGCAGGATGCGGCCGCCGTCCACCGGGTGGAAGCGCTCGATCAACTGGAACAGGGTGGTCTTGCCCGCGCCCGAAGGCCCGACCACCGCCGTCAGCCCGCGCGCCGGCACGCTGAGCGTGACGCCGTGGAGGACCTGCGTCCGGTCATCGCGCGGCCCGCGCCGGTAGCCGAACCGTACGTCGCGGAACTCGACCGCCGGCCGGTCCCGGGCCGGCGACATGTCGGGCGCCGGGTGCCGCGCCCCGTGCCCCGCGTCCGCCGTCCCGTCGCCTTCCTGGGGCAGACCGGCCAGCTCGTCGACCCGGCGGACGGCGGCGCGGCCCTGGACGAACTGGCCCACCGCCATGAAGAACATCACCAGCGGTGACACGAGCTGGAACAGATACATGATGAACGTGGTCAGGACGGCCATGGTCATCTCGCCGCGCGCCACCCAGGTCATGCCGACCCCCACGACGACGGCGAGCGCGCCCTGTGTGCCGACGTTCATCGAAGGGACCAGCAGGGCGTTGTAGGCGTTGACGCGAATACCCGAGCGCCGCGCTTTGCCGGCCAGCCGGCCGATGCGGAGGGTTTCGCGGGATTCGGCGCGGGACGCCTTGACCGTGGGCAGGGCGGAGAGCACACGCTGCATGTCGCTGCCGAATTCGCCGGTGTCGTCCCGGTTCTGCAAGGCGGCTTTGCGCAGCTTGCGAGCGAGCGCCAGGGAGACGACGGCGGCGGCCCCGAGACAGCCCAGGGTGATGAGCATCAGCCAGGGATCGATGAGGAACATCAGGACGACGCCGCCGGTCACGGTGGCGCCGCTGGTGACCAACTGCGTGAGGCTCTGCGAGAGGGCGACCTTCACCATCGAGGTGTCGGTGACCGCGCGGGTGAGGACATCGCCCTGCGGACGTTTGCCGAACGCCGTGAGATCGGCCCGCAGCAGCCGTCCGGTCACGAGCTGCCGGACGCCGTGGACGATGTTCTCCCCGGCCCGCCCGATGACGTAGGACTGGAGCGAGGAGAAGAGCGCTCCCGCGCAGAAGAGTCCGACGAGCCGGGCGATGGGCGGGGCCAGCGGGTCACCCGCACCCGCCGCGCCGATCAGTTTCCCGATGGCCCAGGGCTGAGCGAGTGAGGCGGCCACTCCCAGCAGGCCGAGGAGCACTCCGACGAGCAGCAGCGTGGTGTGCTGCTTGAATACGCTCGCCACCGCCCCGGTGCTTTTCCCGGCCCCGGTGCTTTTCTCGTTCCCGGTGTTTTTCCCGGCCCCGGTGGCTCTTGAGGCCCTGGCGCTTCTTCCGGCCCCGTCCGTTTTCGGCCGCGCGTTGTCGGCGTGACTCGCCATGAGTGCTCCCCCTGCTGTGACGACAGCCGCACCGCACGCGCGGCGAAGAGAACATCCCTGCCTCGTGGGAATCCGTCATCAAGTTGCCCGAAGCTAGCACGCGGCCCGGCGTCAAGTTATGCGTTAGTTGGTCCGCCGGCGTACGCCTCGGGGAGCGGAAGGGGCCGTACGCGACCGGCGTCAGTTAATTGCTTTGTTGTTTACTTGGCGCGCATTCCGGGAGGCGCAGGTATGGGTCTCCACCGCCCGGTACGGCGCAATGGCGGGGCGGCCGGCGCGGGGAGCGTCACCAGTGCCGCGCCGACGTCAGGAAACGCGCACCGCCGTCAAAAGCACCGCCGCCGAAAGCCGCGCACCGCCGTCACAAGCCGCGCACCGCCATCCGGGGCCGCACACCGCCCTCAGCAACCGCACGCCTCCCGCAGAAACCCCGCCCCGCTCAGAAACCGCGCGTCCGCTTCGCGGCGCGCCGTTCGCCCGGCTCCTCCTGGGTGGCGCCGGGGGCCCTCATGAAGAGGCGGGCCACCTCGCCACCGAGGTTCACGCCGACGGCAATGGCCAGGGCCAGCGACGCGGCCTTGATGAGCGACGAGACGCCGGGCCCGATGTCGCCCTGAGCGAAGTTGAGCAGGCCGAAGTATGTCGCGCTACCGGGCAGCAGCGGCCCGATCGCGGCGGTCACGTACGGCAGCGCGGACGCGTACCGGTAGCGGCTCAGAAGCTGGCCGAAGAGGCCGACGAGGCCGGCCGCGATGGCCGTGGCGGGGACCGCGTTCATGCCGCTGACGTTGGCGAGCGCGCCGTACACGACCCATGCGACGCCTCCGTTGAGGGTGGCGAGCAGCACGGTGTGACGTTCCTGCTGGAGCAGTACGCAGAAGGCCAGCGCCAGCAGCATGGCGGCCGCGATCTGTACCGGCGGGTCGTTGAACAGGGCGAATCCGGCCGCCGGGTAGAGATACTCCGGGTTGAGCTGGAGCCCGATGTAGAGCGCGGCGAGCACGCCGATGACGATGCCGACGATCAGATAGCCGACTTCCAGCAGCCGGGCCGAGGCCGTGATGTAGTACCCCGTCAGGCCGTCCTGCACGGCCGCCACCAGCGCCCGCCCGGGGATCAGCGCGAACAGGCCACCGGTGATCACTGCGGACGCCTGCACGGCGACGTGCGAGAAGCTGAGGGCCACCCCTATGGCGGCCGGCGGCATGGCGGCGACCACGAACTGGTAGAACTCCGGCAGCCCGCGGCTGGACGCCAGCCAGGCCAGCCGGTCGCCGAGCATCGAGCCGATCGCGGCCGCGATGAAGACGATCAGCCCGCCGCCGACCAGCATGCTCGCCGCGCCGGACAGCAGCCCGGAGGCGAGGGTGAGCGCCCAGCTCGGGTAGGGGTGGCGGTTACGCCGTATCTCGGCCAGGCCGCGGTACGCCTCCTCCAGGGTGATGCCTTCGGAGGTGATGTCGTCGACGAGACGGAAGACCGCGGAGAGCCGGGTGTAGTCCACGCCGCGCCGCCGTACCGTACGGCTGGCCGTCACCGGGTCGTCGACCAGCGACGGCTGGTAGGAGATCGACAGCAGCGTGAAGGTGACGGTGGGCTCGACGCGCTCCAGCCCGTACGCGTGTGCGACGCCGAACATCGCGGCTTCCACGTCCTCCGCGCCCTCGCCGCCCGCCAGCAGGATCTCGCCGATCCGCAGCGTCAGGTCGAGGACGCGCGGCACCGCGGGCCCGCTCTCCTCGGCGCGCTCCGCCCGCTCGGGGACCGGCCGCTCGCCGACCGGCATCCGCAGCATGGTGCGCATCCGGTCCTGCCAGGGCGTCTGCTTGGTCAGGCTGATGACGGGGATGCCGTGCGGCGGCGTGAAGGCGGGCCAGCCCGCCGGGGTCCGGTCGGGGAACGGCTGCTGGCCGGTCGTGCTGCTGGTGCCGGCGGGCGGGGTGAAGGCGGAGCCTTCCGGCTCGGCCGGTGCTTCGGTCTTCAGCCCCTCCGGGAGGGCGAACTCGGAGGTGGGGTGCTCCTCCTCCGGCACCTGCGGGTACGGCATGCCGACCGGCGGAGTGAAGGCGCTGCGCGCCTCGTCCGACTGTGGCTTGCGGTCCTCGGACTGCTCGCTGGTGCCGTCTGTTCCATTGCTGGCGCTGTGCGCGCCTTTGACGCCGTTCACGCCGTTCTTCCCGTTCGTGCCGTTGGTTCCGCGCTGGCCCCGCTGTGCGTCCGACGCCACGTCTCGCTCCTCGTACGCCTCGCCTCCTGCCGACCGTCAAGGACACGATGCCTGATGGGCGGCGGGGGCGCGCGTGGCGGGGCCCTTACTGAGGTTCATATGGGCTGCGTGTGTCCCCTGCTCCTCAGGGGAAACCCGTGAATCCCGGCGCGGCACTCGCCGGCGGCGCCGGACGAAGGCCGCAAGGACCGCCGTACGGAGACCGCCAGGATCTCCGTACGGAAGACCGCCAGGACCGCCGCACGGGACCGCCGGGACCGCCGCACAGGATCCGTACGGAGATCACCACGTCCACCGTACGAAACCGCCGGAACCTCCCTACGAAGGTCACCGGACGCGGTCGGCGGCGGTACGCCGGTCGGCTCAGCGCTTGGCGTGCCGGCCGCGGCGGCCGTCGTTGCCGGGCTGGCGGGGCGGCTGCACGGCGCCCGTCGGGTCGTACGGCTCCTGGGCAGCGGCCTTCTTGTTCTTGCCGCGGGCGCGCAGGTACTCGATGACGATCGGGACGACCGAGATCAGCACGATCGCGACCAGGATCAGCTCGATGTGCTTGTGGACGAACTCGATGTTGCCCAGGGAAGCACCGAGAAGGGTGACACCGGCACCCCAGAGGGTGCCGCCGATGACGTTGAAGGTGATGAACGAGCGGTAGTTCATCTTGCTCACGCCCGCGATGATGGGCGTGAAGGTCCGGACGATCGGCACGAAGCGGGCCAGGATCAGCGACTTCGGGCCGTGCTTCTCGAAGAACTCGTGCGCCTTCTCCACGTTCTCCTGCTTGAAGAGCTTGGAGTCCGGGCGCTTGAAGAGCGCGGGCCCGACCTTGCGGCCGAAGAGATAGCCCGCCTGGTCACCGAGGACCGCCGCGAGCACGATCAGCAGGCACACCAGCCACAGCGGCTTGTCCAGCTTGTTGGTCGTCACCAGCAGGCCGGTGGTGAACAGGAGCGAGTCGCCCGGCAGGAAGAATCCGATCAGCAGGCCGGACTCCGCGAAGACGATGATCAGCACGCCGATCAGCCCGAATGTGCCGATCAGATAGTCCGGGTCCAGCCACTGGGGGCCGAGCGCGAGAGTATTCACGGGGTGAAGGCTCCTGGGTCGAGGGCGCCGGATCGTGCGGTGCGACGGGATGCAGGCGCAGTGTGCGGCCCAAAGCTATCAACGCCGGATGACGGGGCATGGTTCCAGCCGCCCGCCGCGGCCTCCGTCCGGCCTCGGGCACGGCCTCCGCCGCCGCCGTACGGGAGCCCCAGCCGCCACCGCGGGAGGGCCCCTCTTCCGCTCTTCCGGTCTTCCGGCCTTCCGGTCTTCCGGTCTTCCGGTCTTCCGGCCACCGTGGCCGGACACAGCCGCTTCGGTCCTCCAGGAGTGCCCCTCCCTCATGAGACGCTCCCCGCGAGGAGCCGGCCTCCAGGCGGCTCACCGCACGGAGGGACAGGACACACGATGGGCATCGAGGAGTTCGGCGGCGGCCAGGCCGCGCAGGCCGACGTACTGGTGGTGACGACCAACGACGTCCCCGGATACGAGGTGCAGCGGGTCGTCGGCGAGGTCTTCGGCCTGACGGTGCGCTCCCGCCACCTGGGCAGCCAGATCGGGGCCGGGCTGAAGTCGATGATCGGCGGCGAGCTGAAGGGCCTGACGAAGACGCTCGTGGAGACCCGCAACCAGGCGATGGAACGGCTGGTGGAGCAGGCGCGGGTGCGCGGCGCGAACGCGGTGCTGATGTTCCGCTTCGACGTGACGGAGGCGGCGGACGTGGGCACGGAGGTCTGCGCGTACGGCACCGCCGTCGTGATCGCCCCGAAGAACGCCTGAGCACAGCCGGCCGCCGGTACGGCCGTACGGGCCAGGGGGCGCGCTCCCCGGGCCCGTACGGTCTCAGCTCTTGCGCGCCGCGTTGGCCAGCATCGCGTCGCGCAGGTAGACGGCCAGCCCCGGCCGGATGGCCTCGTAGGTGGCGGTGAAGCGCTCGTCCGCGACGTACATCTCACCGAGGCAGGTGTGCATCTCGTACGAGCAGTCGTAGTAGCCGGACGAGATGAACCGCCGGTGCTCCTCGGCGACGTCCATCGCCTCCTCCGAGTCGGCCGGCACCCCGCGCTCCATGGTGTCGGCCATCTTCCGGTGGATGGTGTCGAACTCCTCCGTCAGCCGCTTCCAGTCCTCCTTGGTGTACGAGGCCGTACGGCGCTGTGACTCCTGGTACGCGTCGGTACTCCCCCACCGCTCGCGGACCTCGTCCGCGTAGTCGTCCGGGTCGAAGTCCCCGAAGACCTCGAACTTCTCCTCGGGGGTCAGGTTGACGCCCATCTTGCGTGCCTCCATCGCGTGTTCGACGGCGACGGCCATCGCCTGGAGCTTGCCGATCCGGGCGCTCAGCAGCGCGTGCTGCCGCCGCAGGTGTTCCTGCGGGTCGGCGTCCGGATCGTCCAGAAGGGCCGCCACCTCGTCGAGCGGGAAGCCGAGCTCCCGGTAGAACATGATCTGCTGGAGCCGGTCGAGATCGTCGTCGTGGTAACGCCGGTGCCCGGCGTGATTGCGCTCACCCGGCACCAGCAGCCCGATCTCGTCGTAATGGTGCAGAGTGCGCACCGTCACCCCGGCGAAGCCGGCCACCTGTCCCACCGAATAGTCCATCCTCCCCGCCCTCCCTCCTTCTCGGTACGCACTTCACGATGAGTCCTCACGCCACGTGAGGTGCAAGTCCGCATACCGGAAACCGGTGGGACACCGGAGACACCAGTGGCATCCTGCCGCCATGCTGGGGATAACCGATCTTCCGACCTACCTGGCGGGCCTCGCGCTCATCATTCTGCTGCCGGGCCCGAACTCGCTGTACGTCGTCTCCGTGGCGGCCCGCCGCGGCCCGCGCGTCGCCTACCGCGCGGCGGCCGGCGTGCTGTGCGGCGACACCGTACTGATGACCCTGTCCGCGGGTGGCGTGGCCTCGCTCCTCCAGGCCAGCCCGGTCCTCTTCACCCTCGTGAAGTTCGCGGGCGCGGGCTACCTGACGTGGCTGGCGGTGGGGATGCTGCGCGGCGCGTGGTCACTGTGGCGCGACCGCGGGGCCGCGAAGGCGCTCCGCGAGAAGGCCGAGGGCACCGGGGAGGGCACCGGCGAGGCCGCCGGGGAGGCCGGGGGCACCGGAGGCACCGGGGAGGCGAAGGCGCCCCGGGAACGCCCGTACCGCCGGGCGCTGGTCATCAGCCTCCTCAACCCCAAGGCGATCCTCTTCTTCATCTCCTTCTTCGTCCAGTTCGTCGACCCGAACTACACCCACCCCGTCCTGTCCTTCCTCACCCTCGGCGCCTGGGCCCAGCTCTTCAGCATCACCTACCTCTCCCTCCTCATCTTCAGCGGCACCTACCTGGCCGCCACCTTCCGCCGCCGCAAACGCCTCACGGCAGGCCTGTCGGCAGGCGCGGGCGCAGCCTTCCTCGGCTTCGCGGCCAAGCTGTCACTGGCGAGCGCGGGGTGAGGGGCGGGCGCGACTGCACGAGGGCCTACACGGCCCGGTAACGCCCCATCGTGACGCGAGTGCCTCGACCAGGCACAGGCCGCGCCCCGACTCGTCCGGAGCGGGCAACCGCAGGGGCCGACTGCCCGGCGCGTCGTCCCATACGGTCACGTGTACGCGGCTGTGCTGCACGGACACGTCCAACGGGAAAACGTCCGTCCAGGTACGCGAGAGCGATCAGCCCGCCGATATCGCCGCCACGACGCCCGGGGGGTTCCGCTCCTTCATCCTCGACCGGACGCCCCGGCGCCCCCGGCCCGGCAGATTGTCGGGCGGTACCTGGGGGCGGCCGGGGCAAGTCCGTACGGGCCGAGCGAGCCGGGGGCCGAGCGAGCCGGGGCGGTCCGGGCGGTCCGGGCGGTCCGGGCGGTCCGGGCCGGATCAGACCGCGGCGGCCTCGATGAGGACGTACGGGTCCGGAGCCGGGAGCGGGGTGAGGCCGGTGATCTTGAAGCCGGTCCTGGCGCACAGGTCCTCGAAGTCGGCGCGGGTGCGCTCCCGGCCGCCGACGTTGACCAGCATGTTCAGGTCGCTCATGTAGGGCAGGGCCGACGCGCCGGGCTGTACCGTGTCGGTGAGCACCGGCTCGATGATCAGCAGTCGGCCGTCCGCGGGGAGCACCTGCCGGATGTGGCCCAGGATCCGGACGCACTGCTCGTCGTTCCAGTCGTGGATGACGCTCTTGAGCAGGTACAGGTCACCGCCGGGCGGCGCGGCGGCGAAGAAGTCGCCGGTCTCCAGCGTGACGCGGTCGGCGACCCCCTCGGCGGCCAGTTTCGCGGCGGCCTGCGCGTGGCCTTCCGCGGTGTCGTAGATCATGCCGCGCGGCGCGGGATGGGCCCGCAGGATCGCGGCGAGCAGGGTGCCGTCGCCGCCGCCCACGTCGACGATGGTGGTGAAGCGGCCGAAGTCATAGTGGGGCGGTACGTCCTGGGCGGCGATCCGGGTGCCCTGGCCCATCGCGGTGTTGAACACCTCCGACAGCTCCGGTTCCCCCTTGAGGTGGCTGAAGAAGTCCGTACCGAAGATCAGGTCGAAGGCGGGCGCGCCGCTGCGGACACTGTCCTCCATGCGCTCCCGGGCGCGGGTCATGATCGGCTCGCTGAAGATCCGGGCCAGCGCGGCCATGGAGTCCGGGGTGTCACCGCGCAGCAGCGCCCCGGCGGCGGTGGCCTCAAAGACCCCCGCCTCGTGCTCGATGAGCAGGTCCAGGGAGGCCAGGGCGCGCAACAGGCGCAGCATGGCCTGCGGGTGGGTGCCGCACGCGGCCGCCACGTCGGCCGCCGTACGGGTGCCGTCGCCGATGCGGTCCAGCACGCCCATCCGGACGGCGGTCCCCACGGCGTAGGTGGCCAACTGTCCGAACAGCAGCCGGGTGACCGTGCCACGGGCCTCGCGTTCCGGGGTCGCCCGTTCCTCGTTCGCTTCCACGTCCGCTCCTTCGAGTCGCCTCGGAAACCGCCCCCGCACCGGACCGCGGCCGGATGACGGCACGGCGGGGCCGACGGACCGTTCCCCCGTCCCGCGCGTCAAGTTAGGCAAGCCTAAGTTCCCACGCGAGTTGGCGCAATACACGGTCAATACACCTGCGAACCCCAGTCGTTGACGCTTCACCCACTGGACGCGGGGGCGGAGAGGTGTGTGTCGTCACGCCGGAGGAACTGGTCCGCCACGTCGCCCGGGCGCCCCTCCGTCCTGCGCGTCCCCTGCCGCGACGGCTACTCGCGCGATCCCAGCGTCCCGTTCCCGGCCGGCCCGGAGCGGTCGTTGCCGAAACCGCCCCAGGAGAGCGGCCCTTGGTGGCCGGGCAGGCAAGGGCGCGTCGTTCCACCACCGCGGGTGGCGGGGCGCGTCGCCGGGCATCACCCGCGCGAGTGGCACTACGGTCCGTTCGCGGGACGCGTGGCCACGAACGCGTACACGATCCGGTCCATGGGAGCAGCGATGGCCGCAGAAGCCGAGCAGGGGCGGGGAGAGCGGGCCACCCCGGAGAACTGGATGTGCCGACCGCCGAACGGCTGGACGTACGACCAGGTGAAGGAGTTGGTGCGGAGCCTCGTCGGCGGGTAGGCGTCAGTGGGCCCTCAGCGCCCCAGTCGCCCGAACCTCCGCACCGCCAGCGGGAAGAACACCGCCAGCAGGGCCAGCGGCCAGACGACTGCCAGCAGTTCCGTGTGCTGGGACGCCCAGCCGTCCCCCACCCACCGCGGGTTGGCGAAGAGTTCGCGTACCGCGCCCGCCGTCGCGGACATCGGGTTCCACTCGGCGACGGCGCCCAGCCAGCCGGGCATCGAGGCGGGTGAGACGAAGGCGCCGGAGAGGAATCCGACGGGCCACACCAGGATCTGTACGGCCTGGACGAGTTCGGGCTTGCCGGCCACCAGGGCCAGGTGGATGCCGATCCACAGCATCGCGAAGCGCAGCAGGAGCAGCAGCCCCACCGCGTGCAGCGCGGCGCCGAAGCCGCCGTGCCAGCGCCAGCCCATCGCCAGCCCGGCGCCGGTCATCACCAGCAGGCTCACCGCCGACTCCAGCATGTCCAGGACGCTGCGGCCGATCAGGACGGCCGACGGGGCCATCGGCATGGACCGGAAGCGGTCGATGACGCCCTTGTTGAGGTCCTGGGTGACCGCGACCATCGTCGATTCCAGGCCGAACGCCATGGTCAGCGCGAGCATCCCGGGGACCAGGTACTCCTTGTAGTCGCCGCCGCCCGGCAGCGCCATCCCGCCGCCGAGGAAGTAGCCGAACATCACCAGCATCATCACGGGGAAGACCAGCCCGACGACGACCTGGACGGGCTGCCGCGCCCAGTGGGCCAGGCCGCGGCGGGTCATGGTCCACGAGTCGGCGAGCACCCATCCGGCCGTACGGGCCGGGGCCCCGGGGCTCGGCGCGGGCGCAGGTGCCGTGGCGGTGCTCATACGGTCGTCTCCTCCTTGGCGGGCCGGTGGGTCAGGTGCAGGAACACCTCGTCGAGGGTGGGGCGGCGCAGCGCGATGTCCTGCGCGTCGATACCGGCTGCCGCCAAGTCCCGTACGGTCTCGGTGAGGGCCGCCATCCGGTCGGTGACCGGCGCGCTGACCCGCCGGGCGTCCGCGTCGGTGACGACGGCTCCGGCGACGGCGCCGAGGACGGCCGCCGCACGCCCGAGGTCGTCCTGGTCGTGCAGGACCACGTCGATCCGGTCGCCGCCCACCTCGGCCTTGAGTTCGTCGGCCGTGCCGTCCGCGATGATCCGCCCGTCGTCGACGACGGAGATCCGGTCGGCGAGCCGGTCGGCCTCCTCCAGGTACTGCGTGGTCAGCAGGACGGTCGTGCCGCCGTCCACCAGGGAGCGCACCGCCTGCCACACCTCGGTGCGGCCGCGCGGGTCCAGGCCGGTGGTCGGCTCGTCGAGGAAGAGGATGCGCGGCGACATGATCAGGCTGGCGGCCAGGTCGAGGCGGCGCCGCATCCCGCCGCTGTACCGGCCGACCGCCTTCTTGCCGGTGTCGGCCAGCGCGAACCGTTCCAGCAGCTCGGCGGCGCGGGCCGCCGCGGCGCGCCCTCCCAGGTGGTAGAGCCGGCCGAACATCTCCAGGTTCTGCCGGCCGCTGAGCTCCTCGTCGACGGCGGCGTGCTGGCCGAGCAGTCCGATCCGTACGCGCACCTCGTCGGGCCGACGCAGGACGTCGAAGCCGGCGACCCGCGCGGTACCGGCGTCGGGGCGCAGCAGGGTGGACAGGATGCGGACGAGGGTGGTCTTGCCGGCGCCGTTCGGGCCGAGGACGCCGTGCACGGTGCCGCGGGGCACGGTCAGGTCGAGGCCGTCCAGGGCGGCCTTGCGCCCGTACGTCTTGCGCAGCCCTTCGACCGCGATGGCGGGGGTGGGCGAGGGGGTGCGGCCGTGGTCAGGAGTGGGGGCGGAAGCGGGGCCGGGAACGGGGGCTGGCGTGGGGCTCAAGGTGCCTCCTCCAGGGAGGTAGCCAAGTTTGACTACGTGGATGGAAGGTAGCCCCGGTCGGGTAGGTGGTCAAACTTGACTATGCGCTCTACGGGACCTCGGGGCCGCACTCCGGACCGGGCTCGCCCGTGGCGAACGGGTTCTCCTGGCCCTCCGCGAGCACCCCCACGAACGGCTCACCCTCACCCGCGAAGACGTACGCCCCGCCCTCGATCCGCTCGATCAGACCCCGCGTCCACTCGGCACCGCTGTCCGCCGCGTTCACCCACATGTTCATGAGTTCGCCGATGTGGCCGAGCTGCTCCGGGCCGTCCTCCGGCGTGTAGTACTCGGTGACCGAGTGCCGCCACTCCTCCAGACCCCGCACCCGCTCCTTCAGCAGGGCCACGGCCTCCGCGCGCGGCAGGTCGACGATGAAGCCGACCGCCGCGCTCAGCTCGTCGACCTTGCGGTCGTGCCGGGACAGCGACTCGCGCAGCAGCTTGAAGAACTCCTCGGTACCCGCATCGGTCAGCTCGTACTCCGTACGCGGCGGACCGCCGGCCGGGCTGGGCGCGATGTCGTGCGCGAGCATCAGCCCCTGCTTGGCCATCTGCTTGAGCGCGTGGTAGATCGACCCCGGTTTGGCGTTGGACCACTCGTGGGCGCCCCAGTACTCCAGGTCGTTGCGCACCTGGTACCCGTGCGCCCGCCCGTGCTGGCGCACGGCCCCCAGAACCAACAGCCGGATCGCCGACATCGTTTCCTCGCATCCTTCACACTCGCGCTGCGGCCAGCCTAGACCGCCTACCTATTCAAGTTTGATTACCCCCTGCGGGCGTCCTACGCTCGCCGGCATGGCCGAGACCGTGATTCCGATCCTCCCGTGCCCCTCCATCGACGAACTCCTCGACTTCTACCGGGCCCTCGGATTCGAGGTGACCTCGTACCAGAAGAGCCCGAACCCGTGCTGCGGCGTCCGTCTGCGCGGCATCGAGCTGCAATTCTTCGGGCTGAAGTCGCACGACCCCGCCACGTCGTACAGCACCTGCTACGTCCTGACCGACGACGTGGACGGACTCCACGCGTCCTTCCGCGCGGGCCTGAAAGCCGCGCTCGGCAAGGTGCCGACCCGCGGCCTGCCGCGGATCGGGGCGCTGAAGGACATGTCGTACGGCGTGCGGCAGTTCCTGATGACCGACCCCGGCGGCAACTGCATACGGATCGGTCAGCCCATCGCGGACGGCTTCGAGCACTCGGCCGTCCCGAAGGAGCGCTACGCGCGGGCCCTGCACCAGGCGACGCTGATCGGCGAGTCCAAGGGTGACCACGCCGCGGCGGCCCGCATCATCGACCGGGCCTTGGAGGGCCGGACGGCGGGGGGCGGTACGGCGGGAAGCGGTACGCCGGAGGGCCGGACGGCGGGAAGCGGTACGCCGGAAGGCCGGACGGCGGGAAGCGGTACGGCTCAGAGCCGTACGGCCGACGCCGGGCCGTCCCCGCTTCAGCTCGTACGGCTCCTCGTGCTGCGTGCCGAAATGGCTGCCCAGTTGGACGGCGCACCGGCGGCCGCCGCCTGGCTCGACCGCGCGGAGGCGGTCACACTCGGCGACGCGGACCGGCAGGCGGCGCGCGACGCGCTGCGCCGGGCGGCCGACCTGCGCGCCGAGGGGAGCTGAGGGGTGCCGGGCCAGGCACCGGTCCGAGACCGCCTCAGCCCCGCGCCGCCCGCTCCTCGTCGACCAGGGTGAAGGCGGTCTTGCCGTCCAGGGACTCGCGGATGATGTCCGCGTGCCCGGCGTGCCGGGCGACTTCCTCGATCAGGTGCAGCAGCAGCCAGCGCATCGACTGCTCCGCCTTCGGGGGGTACCAGGGCGCCTCGGGGAGCGGGAAGGTGGCGTTCAGGTCCGGCAGCGACCGGATGAACTCTTCGGTCCTACGGGCCGTCTCATCCCAGAAGGCGAGGATCGACGCGACGGTCTCCGGGCCCTCCAGCCGGAAGCTGAGGTGCCAGGTGTCCATGTCGCGCTCGATGGAGTGCGGCTTCTGCTGAGCGGTCTCCACCCAGCCCTGCTCGACCTCCGCGACATGCTTGATCAGGCCGGACAGCGACAGTTCACTGGCGGACGGCCGCTGCGCGGCCTGTTCGTCGGTGAGGCCGAGTACGGACCGGCGCAGACCTCCGCGCTGCGCCTCCAGGAAGGCCAGGAGCGCTCCGCGCTCGTCACCGTGGGCTTCGGCCGGGACGTGGGTGGGCATGGGGTCCGCCTTTCGAGAGGGCCGCGGCGCTGCTGCCGCGGCCCGACACGACGAACGTTACGAAGAGTTGAGGACAGGCACTGTCCTCAACCCGCCCGGAATTCAGAACGGGAACCGCGACCGCCCGTGCTGGATGGAGATCCACTTGGTGGTGGTGAACGACTCCACCATCGCGTCGCCGTTCAGCCGCCCCAGCCCGGAGGCCTTCTCGCCGCCGAACGGCACGATCGGCTCGTCGTGCACCGTCCCGTCATTGATGTGGATCATGCCGGTCTCGACGCGCTTGGCGAAACGCACGCCCCGCTCGATGTCGGCGGTGTGCACCGCGCCGCTGAGCCCGTACGGCGAGGCGTTGGTGATCCGTACGGCCTCCTCGTCGCCGTCGAACGGCACCAGCGACACGACCGGGCCGAAGATCTCCTGACTGAGCGCGACGGAGCCCTCCGGCAGCCCGGACAGGACGGTCGGCGCGACCAGGGTGCCCCGCACCGTGCCGTGCACGAGCGCGGTGCCGCCCTCGGCGACGGCCCGGTCCACCACCGCGGCGACGGCCTCCGCCTGCCCTTCGTTGATCAGCGGGCCGATGTGGGTGGCCGGATCGCTCGGGTCGCCGACCTTCAGGGACTTGACCTTGGCGACGAACTTCTCGGTGAACTCCCGCTCCACCGCCCGGTCGAGGAGCACCCGGTTGGCTGCCATGCAGACCTGTCCCTGGTGCACGAAGCGGCTGAAGACGGCGGCGTCCACCGCGTAGTCGAGGTCGGCGTCGTCCAGGACGACCAGCGCGCTGTTGCCGCCCAGTTCCAGGATCGTGCGCTTGAAGTGGGAGGCGGCGACGGTCGCGACGTGCCGGCCGACCTTCTCGGAGCCGGTGAAGGAGATGACCTTCGGCACCGGGTGTTCGATGAGCGCGTCACCGATCTCCGCGATGTCGGTCACCACGACGTTCAGCAGCCCCGGGGGCAGCCCGGCCTCCTCGAAGACCTTCGCGACCAGGCCGCCGCCGCAGATCGGGGTGTTCTGGTGCGGCTTGAGCACCACGGCGTTGCCGAGCGCGAGCGCGGGCGCCACCGACTTGACCGACAGCAGGAAGGGGAAATTGAACGGGCTGATGACGCCCACGACACCGACCGGGAGCCGGTAGAGCCGGTTTTCCTTGCCGTCCACCGGGGACGGCAGAATGCGGCCCTCGGCCCGCAGCGACAGTTGGATCGCCTCCCGCAGGAATTCCCGGACCAGGTGCAGTTCGAAAGCCACCTTGGCGGCCGTGCCGCCGACCTCCGCGGTGATGGCGGCGCCGAGTTCCCGCTCCCGGTCGTCGATGATCCGCAGCGCGCGTTCGAAGACCAGCCGGCGGGTGTACGGGTTGGTGGCTCCCCACTCCCCCTGGGCGCGCTCGGCGGCACGGTAGGCCTGGTCGATCTCGTCGACCGTGGCCACGGTTATCGACGCCAGCTTCTCCCCGTCGTAGGGATTGAAATCGACGATGTCCCACGAGCCGCTTCCGGCCCGCCATGCGCCGTCGATGTACTGATACGCCAACTCGTCGAAGTAGGACATGCGAAATCCCAATCTGGAGGACTGGGCGCCGGTCGCAGCGCCCTAGCCGGGGGGTGCTGACTCCTGATGGGAACTCATGCTACCTACGGGTTAAGTCAGTTGGAGTAGACCACGTATCAGGTCTCTGGTCTCGGCCGGATTCGGACTGTCCTCCTGGAGGCGGCCCATGACCCGTGCGTACTGGGCGACCTCGTCACGCTTGTCGAGGTAGAGCGCGCTGGTGAGCTGCTCCAGGTACACGACGTCGGGCAGACCGGGCTCCGGGAAGCCGAGCGTGGTGAAGGCACCGCTCTCCCCCGCGTGCCCGCCGAAGCTGAACGGCATCACCTGTAGCCGCACGTTCGGGCGCTCGGAGAGTTCGATCAGATGCCGCAACTGGCCGCGCATCACTTCCCGGTCACCGTACGGGCGGCGCAGCGCCGCCTCGTCGAGCACGCAGTGGAACTCCGGCGGACGCTCCGCCAGCAACAACTTCTGCCGCTCCAGGCGCAGCGCGACCCGGCGGTCGATCTCCGCGTCGCTCGCCCCCGGCATACCGCGCCGGACGACCGCGTGCGCGTACTCCTGCGTTTGCAGAAGCCCGTGCACGAACTGCACCTCGTAGGCCCGGATGAGGGAAGCGGCCCCCTCCAGGCCCACATATGTCTGAAACCAGCCGGGCAGCACGTCGCCGTAACTGTGCCACCAGCCCGCGACGTTGGCCTCCCGGGCCAGCACCAACAGGGCCCCGCGCTCCTGCGGATCGGTCACGCCGTACAGCGTGAGCAGGTCCTCCACGTCCCGTGCCTTGAAGCTGACCCGGCCCAGTTCCATCCGGCTGATCTTCGACTCGGACGCGCGGATGGAGTAGCCGGCCGCTTCGCGGGTGATTCCACGCGATTCGCGCAGCCTGCGGAGCTGTGCCCCCAGCAGGATGCGCCGCACCACGGACCCGCTCGATTCGCTTGCGGACACCTTTGTGACCCTCCCATGGCCCACCCCGTCCAACAGTGGCCCGCAGTCTGCCACGTCCGGGCTTCGTTGCGTGCTCATCCGGTTACGGATGCGGGAGGTCCGGGCAGCCGCTCCACAAGAACACGTAGGAAGAAATACGCGCGAAGCGGCACGCCGACCTACAAACGGGGCGCGTGCACGTGCATCTGCCCTTGCATCTGGCGTACGCATTGGGAACCATGGGCAGCGCACACATGCACGCTCGTGAAAGATCCGCCAGACCGCCAGATCCGGCTGCCGGCCAGGGTCATGACGACCGCGAACGCCAGGAGTGCCTCGCATGGGGACCAAGGTTTTGACCATGCTTCAGCCGTTATGGCAGGGCTTTCCTCCTGTCGACCCCCCGGCCGTCTCCGGATCCGTCTCCTACTCGCTGGCCCCCCGGTACGAATCGGTGCGCGGCGCACGGCACTTCACCCGCGAGACCCTGTGCCGGTGGGAGCTGGAGGAGATCTTCGACAGCGTCGCCCTGGTCGTCTCCGAACTGGTCACCAACGCCCTGCGGCACGCCACGCCGGCCGGTGCCACCGGCCCGTACGAGCCGCTCTTCGACCCGGGCGCCCCGCCCGCCCGGCTGCACCTGATGCGGTGGTCGTCCCGGCTGGTGTGCGCGGTGCGCGACGCCGACGACGCGCCCCCGGAGGCCGCGGAGGCCGACGCCGGCGCGGAGTCGGGACGCGGCCTGTACCTGGTCGACTCCTTCAGCGACGGATGGGGCTGGCATCCGCTGGCCGGCGCACCGCACGGAAAGGTCGTGTGGGCGCAGTTCCGGCTGCCCTGAGCGGCGGGCGCTCCGGGGCCTCGGGGGCACGGGGCCCGGGGGCCACGGAGCCTCCGCCGGCCTGCCCGGACGGCCGGGACCGTCCGGGCAGGCGCGCCGGGGCGCGCGTCCGGTTCCGGTCAGTCCCGCACCAGGTGGTCGAACTCGCCGTCCTTGACGCCCAGGATCATCGCCTCGACCTCGGCCGGGGTGTAGACGAGCGCCGGCCCGCCCGGGAAGCGGGAGTTGCGTACGGCGATCTCGCCGCCCGGCAGCCGCGCGAACTCCACGCAGGACCCCTGCGAATTGCTGTGCCGGCTCTTCTGCCAGGTCACACCGTGGAGATCCGTTGCGGCCATGCCGTTGTATGCGTCGGGCACAGGTGTCTCCCGGTGGATGCGGTGGTCAGCGGTGACGGGTCGTGGCGCGCTGAGTGTCCGGCGGTCGGTGATGGGTTGTCAGCAGCAGTGCGCACAACGGGGACCGGTGTCAACTGCAACTGGTGGGGATCATAGCTGCGTTCATATGCTGATGCATGGTCGGATGCACGTGCACGACGGCCCGTGGCAGCCCGGTCACAGCTCGTCGCACACCACACCACGGCGCCCCACCCCGAATACCCCCGGTAACCGCGACGAGCCTCCCGCAACACCTTCAGGTGCCGCGGGAGGCTCGCCCGGAAGCAGCCCCCTCACTTGGAGGAGTACGGCAGCAACGCCATCTCCCGGGCGTTCTTGATCGCGCGCGCGAGCTGCCGCTGTTGCTGCGCGCTCACCCGCGTGACCCGGCGACTGCGGATCTTGCCGCGATCGGAGATGAACTTCCGCAGCAGGTCGGTGTCCTTGTAGTCGATGTAGGTGATGCCCGCGGCGTCCAGCGGGTTGGGACGCGGCGCGGTCTTCTTGCGGGGGTCGTGGCGGCGGGGCATGCGAGGCTCCTGACGGTGTACGGGCGGGCGGCGGCCCAAGGCGGGCGGTGTACGGGCGGGCGGTGGGCCGGGGCGGGCGGGCCGCAGGGTGCGGGCTCGGCGGGCCGGTTACGGCAACGACAGCGACCACCGCGGCCGACGGCCTTCTGCGGCCACAGCGCCAAGGGCCTCCTGCGGCCACGACGGCCAACGGCTCGGCCACAGCGGCCAACAGCACTCCTACGGAACGGGATCGAGCAGCTCGTCGAACGCGGGAGCCAGCCGCTTCCACGCCCGCGGCCCGCCCGCGTACTCCTCGTCCGTCAGCAGGCAGGACTCCAGCAGCGACGTCAGCCCGTCCCGGTCCAGCCCCGGCGAGGTGAAGACGAGGTGCTGCGCGCGGTCGCCGTGCTCGGGGTGCCAGTCCAGGGCGGCCGCGGCGCGGCGTACCGGCGGCACCAGCTCCCAGGCGGCGTCCGGCAGCGCGGCCAGCCAGGGCCCGGCGTTCTCGACGCACAGGGCGCCGCCCGCCGCGTCCCAGGACAGCAGGGTGTCCGGCCGGTCCGCCAGCCAGAAGCGGCCCCGGCTGCGGGTCGCCACGCAGGTCAGGTCCTCCAGCGCCGCGTACAGCCGGGCCGGGTGGAAGGGCCGGTCGCGGTGCCAGACGAGCGTCCCGACACCGTCCGCGTCGGCCTCCTGCGGGAGCAGCGCGCACGCCGGATGCTGCCGGGCGGCGGCCGCCTCCACGTCGAACCCGGCGAGCGCCGCCGCGGCCAGCTCCCCCGGGGAGTCGGCGTCCACCAGCCGGGCCGTGGGGTGCAGTTGGGCGAGCAGCGCCAGGTCGGCCGCGTCGCCCTCCTCCTCGCCCGGTACGACGGCGAGCGCGGGCGGGTACTCCAACTGCCGGGCCCAGGTGTCCGCGACGGTCCGCTGGTCGGAGGCGGCCGCGGCGAGTCCGGCCTCGGCCAGGTCGTCCCCGCAGCCCAGGTACGGCAGCAGCAGCGCCGGGTCGACGGCGGTGAGCACGCCGGTCAGCGCGAGCGCCTCGCCGCCGCAGGCGGTGACGACCTCGGCCATGGCCTTGGGCTCCACGGAGTCCCACAGTTCGACGACGGCCAGCCGGCAGGTACGGCCGGCGGCCAGCCGCTCCAGCTCGGGCACCAGGTCCTCGCGGAGCGCACAGCAGGCGCAGTCGTTGACCAGCGGCGCCTCGCCCGTGTCGAGCACGCCCCCGGCGTCCCGCACGGTCCGGCGAACCGTTCCCTCAGCGGCGGAGGCGAGGTCGTGGTGGAGCGCGACGCTGCCGGGTACGGCGCGCAGCAGCCGCTCCACGGCGGTCCGGCGGGCGTCCGAGTGCAGCCCGCCGACGATCACCACGGACAGCCGCTCCCCGAAGCCGCCCCCGGGACCGCCGGAGCCGCCGGGTGCGCCCTCCTTCGACGGGCCGCCCATCAGCGGGCCCCGCGCTTCCCGTAACGGCGCTCGAACCGCTCGACGCGGCCCGCGGTGTCCAGCACGCGCGCCGTTCCCGTGTAGAAGGGGTGGCTCGCCGAGGAGATCTCGACGTCGATGACCGGGTAGGTGTTGCCGTCCTCCCACTCGACCGTCTTGTCGCTGGTGGCGGTCGACCGGGTCAGGAAGGCGTAGTCGGCGGCCCGGTCACGGAAGACGACGGGCCCGTAGGCGGGGTGGATTCCAGGCTTCATGACGCTGCTCAGCGCTCCTCTCGGAAGTCGACATGGCGGCCGGCGACCGGATCGTACTTCTTCAGCACCAGCCGGTCGGGGTGGTTACGGCGGTTCTTGCGGGTGACGTAGGTGTAGCCGGTGCCGGCGGTGGACCGGAGCTTGATCACGGGTCGTAGTTCGTTGCGGGCCATGGGCGCTACTATACAGAAATGGTTTCCATTTTCATTAGGAGGTCCTGACCTTGTCCGCCCACTGCCAGCTCACCGGCCGCGGTCCCGGCTTCGGCAAATCCGTCTCGCACTCCCACCGCCGCACGTCCCGGCGCTTCGACCCCAACATCCAGCGCAAGCGCTACTGGCTGGCGAGCGAGGGCCGGCACGTCCGCCTCACGCTCAGCGCGAAGGGGATCAAGACCGTGGACACGATCGGGATCGAGGCGGCCGTCGCCCGGATCCGCGCACGAGGGGAGCGGGTCTGATGGCCAAGAAGAGCAAGATCGCGAAGAACGAGAAGCGGCGCGCGACGGTGGCGCGCTACGCCGCCCGGCGGGCCCTGCTGAAGACCGTGATCCGCAGCCCGCACACCCCGGAGGAGGAGCGGCTGGCCGCCCGGCGCGAACTCACCCGCCAGCCGCGCGACGCGAGCGCCACCCGTGTACGCAACCGCGACAGCGTCGACGGCCGCCCGCGCGGCTACTTCCGCGCCTTCGGCCTCTCCCGGGTCAAGCTCCGCGAGCAGGCGCACGCGGGGTTCCTGCCGGGGGTTCGGAAGTCGAGCTGGTAGGGCGGATGCGCAGCCACGGGCCCGCTCCCGGGGCCAGGGACCCGGGAGCGGGCCCGTGGGGCCGCGCGGCTCAGAACCGCGCATCTTGGGGCCGCGGTCGTTCTGGGCGGTGGACTGCGAGGTCACCTCGCCGACCAGCATCACCGGCGACGGGCCGTGGTACTCCAGGGTGTCGCTGAAGCTGCCCTTGGGGCGATGACCGGGTCGGGGACGACCATTCCGGTGACGGAGGCCCCGGGCACCTTCAGGCCGAGCCCGGTGCGGGTGCGGAGTGTCGCGTCCTTGCGGCGGCCCGTCACCCGGTCCGCGACTTCCGCCACGATCTCCTCGTGCTCGCCGTTGGCGGGTGGTACCACGCGGATGCTGCCTTCGATCAGCTCCACGCGCCATCCCTCGGGGGCTGCCGCGTTCAAAGCTTCGAAGGCTTCCTCGACCGATGCGGCCGCGGCGTCGTCACCGATTGCATGCGGACTGCGCTCTGGGGCTGCCAATGCCACGGCACCTCCTTCGTGCGGAGCGACGCTGCCAGCTAAGCGACACCACGCGGGCATTCGGGTGACTCTTCACTCGAACGAGCGTGCCCTCCCCTTCGTCCACGTCAGCTATCCCCGCCCTCGTCGATCAGGCGGCGGACCTCGCGGTCGATGAGGCCGAGGCGGGCCTCGGCGACCAGCGGGACGGCGCGGCGCTGGCGGCGGGCCTCGGAGAGGTCGATGTCCACCGTGACCAGGGCGGTCTCCCACTTCGGCGCCTGCGCCACCACCGTGCCGCGCGGGTCCACCACCCGTGAGCCGCCCCAGAAGGCGGCGCCGTGCTCGTTGCCCACGCGGTTGACGAAGACGATCCAGCACTGGAGCATCCGCGCCGTGTAGGAGAGCAGGGTGTCCCAGTACGAGCCGGTGTCCATGGCCTCCGGGTCGAGACTGGCCGCGCTGTTGGTGGGGACGAACAGCACCTCGGCGCCGTCCTGCACGGCGATCCAGGGCAGCACCGGCTGCCAGGCGTCGTTGCAGACCAGCGTCGCCCCACGGCCGCCGCTGGGGGACTTCGTCAGGCCGTACGCGCGCAGCGACTGGCCCGGGCTGACGTGCTTGCGCTCCTCCCAGGACAGGTAGTTCGGGAGGTAGAGCTTGCGGTGCGCGTGCAGCAGCGCGCCGCCGGCGTAGTAGGCGGCGGTGTTGTAGGCGCGCAGCGAGGTGTGTTCGTGGAAGCCCACGAGGACGTCCGGGCCGAGCAGGCTCAGGTCGCGCAGTCTCGGGTCCTGGGCCTCGACCGAGGCGTCCCTGGGCAGGGCGCCGAGGTGGTAGCCGTGCAGGCTCAGTTCGGGAAAGACGACCAGGTCGGCGCCCTGTTCCGCGGACTTCCCGACCTCCTCCCGGGCGGTGGCGAGGTTCGCGTCGACCTCGCCCAGCACGCAGTCCGTCTGTGCCAGCGCCACCCGCATGCCCGCACCTCGCTCCGTCGGCCGCCACGCCCACCGGGACGGCGCACGGAGGGCGGTACACCCGCTTTACGCAATGTTTGCGGTGGTACGGGCGATACGTAGCCATGCTGACAGAGGATGCGGGGGCGGGCCTGTTCGCGGAAGCCCGGACCCACGCCCCACCCGGCACGCCCGGCACACCCGGCGCATCAGGCGGATCAGGCGCATCAGGCGCGGAGGAACTCCTCCATCGTGGTGGCCAGCGCCACCGGCGCCTCGTGCATCGGATAGTGCCCCGACCCCTCGATCGTGACGACCTCGGCCCGGGGGTACCACCGCTGCCAGGTCTCCCGCATGAGGCCGGCGGTCAGCGCGAGGTCGTACGCGCCGACGACCACCCGTACGGGAACGGAGTACCGCTTCGCCGCGTCCGCGACCGCCTCCGAGAGGTCGAGCTGCTGCCAGCTCGCGAGATAGGCGGCGTGTGCCTCCGCCCGGGAGATGTCGAGGGAGTGGCGCACCATGCGGTCCAGCCAGATCCGGCTCGCGCGGTGGCCCGTCACCAGGTCGATGATGGCGCGCCGCTTGTCCGGGTCCGTCGAGGCCCCGTAGAAGAGCTGGTGCGTCGCGTCGTCCATGGGGTACGCGCCGGCGGGGACCGGCGCGATGCCGAGCATCCGGTTCACCCGATGGGGCGCGCGGACCAGCACCTGCTGCATGGCCTTGGCGCCCATCGAGTGGCCCACCAGGGAGAACCGCTCCCAGCCGAGCTGGTCGGCGAGGGCCAGCGCGTCGTCGGCGGTCTCCGGCAGGTCGAAGCGGCCCGGTACGTACTTGCGGTCGCCGTAGCCACGGCAGTCGAGGAAGGCGTATGTGAAGGCCGTACGGTCGAGGAAGTCCAGGACGGAGCCCCAGCCGGCCGAGGTGCCGAACCAGTCGTGGAGGACGATCACCGGGTGCGGTCCTGAACCGATGGCGCGGTGCGCGATGGCCATACGGGCGACTCCCTTGTCTGCCGTGGGCGGGGTGCGGGTGCGGGTGCGGAGGGGGATGCGGATGCGCGTGTGGACGCGGGTGCGTGACCTGGGTCGGCGCGCGCATTCTCCCCTTAGTCCGGTGGGCCGGGAAGGGGAGGTATCCGGCCAACGTCAGGGTTGACGGCACGACTTGACGGGGGCCGGGCGCGGGGCGCCGGCACTCACCGGCCCGCGTGGGGAGCGGGCGGCCGGGCTGTGTGGGGCCCGAGGTGGGAAAGTGAACGTATGCGGTGGGTGGTAGGGGGAACCGGTGACGGGGGCGTGGCGGCGTGTGCCGTGGACGGGGCCGGGCGTCCGGTGGGGCCCCCGGTCCGGGCGGGGAGCGTGGCGGAGGCCGTCCGCGCGCGTCCGGACGCGGAGCGGTGGGTGTGGCGGTCGACCGCGGAGACGTACCGGAAGCTGCTCGCGGCCGGCGTCCGCGTCGATCGGTGTTACGACGTCGAGGCGGCCGAGGCGCTGCTGATCGGGCACGAGGAGGGCCAGTCGGGCCAGCCGCGGTCGCTCGCCGCGGCGTGGGCGCGGCGGCACCGGCTGCCGGTGCCCGACGACCCGCCGGCGCGGGGCGCGGAGACCCAGCCGTCGCTGTTCGACCCGGGCCCGGTGCCGCTGCCGCCGGGAGTGGACGAGTTCACGGCGTTGCTGGAGGTGTACGCCGGGCAACTGGAGCGCACCGAGCGGGCCGAGCACCCGGACCGGATGCGGCTGCTGCTGGCCGCCGAGTCGGCCGGGATGCTCGTCGCCGCGGAGATGCGGCGGGCCGGGCTGCCGTGGCGGGCGGACGTGCACCGGGAGCTGCTGGACGAGCTGCTCGGCGAGCGCTACCCGGGCGGCCTGGAGCCGCGCCGGATGGCGGAGCTGGCCGAGGAGGTCTCGCGGGCGTTCGGGGAGGGCGTACGGGTGCGCCCGGATCTGCCGGGCGAGATCGTCAAGGCGTTCGCCGGTGCGGGCATCACGCTGCGTTCGACCCGTAAGTGGGAGTTGCAGGAGGTGCGGCATCCGGCGGTGGCGCCGCTGCTGGCGTACAAGAGCCTGTACCGGCTGCACACGGCGCACGGCTGGGCGTGGTTGCAGCAGTGGGTGCACGAGGGCCGTTTCCGCCCGGAGTACCTGCCCGGGGGCACGGTCTCGGGCCGCTGGACGACCAACGGCGGCGGCGCGCTCCAGATCCCGAAGGTGGTGCGCAGGGCCGTGGTGGCCGATCCGGGCCGCCGGCTGGTGGTCGCGGACGCGCAGCAGATGGAGCCGCGGGTGCTGGCGGCGGTCTCCCGGGACCGGGGGCTGATGGAGGTGGCGGGCAGCGGCCGTGACCTGTACGCCGACCTGGCGGCGCGGGCCTTCGGGGGCGACCGGGCGCAGGCGAAGCTGGCGCTGCTGGGAGCCGTTTACGGCCAGACGTCCGGCGATGCCCTCAAGCACCTGGCGGACCTGCGGCGGCGGTATCCGGACGCGGTGGAGTACGTGGACGCGGCGGCCCGCGCGGGCGAGGAGGGCCGTCTCGTACGGACGTGGCTGGGGCGTACCTGTCCGCCCGCCTCCGTCGCGCCGCCCGATGAGGCGGGCCTGCCGCAGGAGGAGGCCCCGGCGTACGGCAGTACGGCGGGTGCCCGGGCCCGTGGGCGGTTCACCCGGAACTTCGTGGTGCAGGGCAGTGCCGCCGACTGGGCGCTGCTGATGCTGGCCGCGCTGCGCCGTTCGCTGGCGCCGCTCGGGGCGGAGCTGGTCTTCTTCCAGCACGACGAGGTGATCGTGCACGCTCCCGAGGAGGAGGCCGGGACGGTGGCGGAGGCCATCGCGGAGGCCGCCGAGCTGGCGGGCCGTATCGCCTTCGGGGAGACGCCGGTGCGGTTCCCGTTCAGTACGGCGGTGGTGGAGTGTTATGCCGATGCGAAGTGAGACGGCGGGGTAGGCGGGGAAAGGCAGCGGGGCGAGCGAGAGGGTCGGGGAGAGGAGTGAGTGCCTGCCGTGGACGTGCATCCTGAGCTTGCGCCCGTACTGGAGCAGTTGCCCTTGCTCCTCGATCCGTACGCCGACATCGCGGGCACCCGCGCCGGTATGCACGCGCTCGCCCGCCACTTCCCGGCGGACCGCGCCGGGGTGACGAGCGAGCGGTTCGCGGTGCCGCGGCCGGACGGTTCGCGGCTGGCCGTGGAGGTCTACCGGCCGGCGGACGTGCCGGGACCGCTGCCCGGGGTGCTGCAGTTCCACGGTGGCGGTTACACGTTCGGGCAGGCGCCGCCCGGCGCGGACCGGACGGCGATCGCGCTGGTCCACGAGGTGCGGGCCGCGGTGGTCTCGGTGGACTACCGCCTCGCTCCGGAGCACCCGTGCCCGGCGGCGGTGGAGGACTGCTTCCTCGCCCTGGAGTGGATCGCCGGGCAGGCCGCGGCCGTCGGTGTCGACCCCGCGCGCCTCGCGGTCGGCGGGCAGTCCGCCGGGGGCGGGCTCGCCGCCGCCGTCGCGCTGATGGCGCGCGACCGGGGCGGCCCGGCCCTGGTCCACCAGTCGCTGGTCGTGCCCGACCTGGACGACACGGCCGGTACGGTCCGGACGCCCGCGGACGCCGACCCGCGGCTGCCGGACGGCGCGTTCATCCAGCGGGGCTGGCGGCATTACGCGCCCGAGGGGGCGGCCACGCATCCGTACGCGGCGGCGGCCCGCGCCACCGACCTGCGCGGCCTGCCCGCCGCCTGCGTCGTCGTCTGCGGTCTCGATCCGCTGCGGGACACCGGGCTCGCCTACGCCCGCCGGCTGATGGACGCCGGCGTCCAGGTCACGCTGCACCACGTACCGGGGGCCTGGCACGGTTTCGAGATGTTCGCGCCGGACTCCCGCCTCGCACGGGAGATGACGGCCCGCTGGACGGGGCTGCTGCGCACCGCGCTCCATCGCGGCGACCTCGGGGTGCCCACGCCATAGACTCGGCGGACAGCCGAGAACGTACGGAAAGGGAACAGCGTTGGCCGACACCGGAGGGACTCCAGACGCCTCGGCACCGGCCACGGGAGCGGACCGGCCCGCGGGGTCCGGCGAGAGTGCCGAGTCTGTGGGCTCCGTTGAGTCTGTTGGGGCCACTGCGTCTGTTGGGACCACTGCGTCTGTTGGGGCCGCCGAGTCCGGTGCGGTCGCGAAGGGCGGGCGAGCCGCCAAGAGCGGCGGGACGCCGGCCGCGGCGCCCGAGGGCAAGCTGGGGCCCAAGGAGCGGCGCAAGCGGATCGCGGACCGGGTGCTGGCCGAGGGTCAGGTGAGCATCGAGGAACTGGTGCAGGAGCTGGGCGTCAGCCAGATGACGGTCCACCGCGACCTGGACTCCCTGGAGCACCAGGGCTGGCTGCGCAAGGTGCGCGGCGGGGCGACCGCCGCGCCCAACGCCCTGTTCGAGTCCAACGCGCGCTGGCGCGGCAACGAGCAGGTGGCGGCGAAGGAGGCGATCTGCGCGGCGGCGCTGGCCATCGCCGAGCCCGGTCAGGCCGTGATCATCGACGACTCCAGTACGGCGCTGCCGCTGGCCCGCTCGCTCGCCTCGCGCGGCGCGTACACGGTCATCACCAACTCGCTCCAGGTCATCAACGAGCTGGCCGAGGAGCCCGACATCCGGGTGATCGCACTGGGCGGGGAGTACCACGCCGCCTTCAACGCCTTCCTCGGCATGTCCACGGCCGACATCGCCCGCAGCTTCCGCGCCGATGTCGCGTTCCTGTCCACCTCCGCCGTCGACAACGGCCACTGCTACCACCAGGCCCAGGAGAACGTCCTGGTCAAACGGGCGTTGATGGCCGCGGCCCGGCGCAAGGTGCTGCTGGTGGACCACTCCAAGTTCGGCCGTCAGGCACTGTACGAGCTGGCGCCGCTGGCCGACTTCGATCTCGTCATCTCCGACGAACAGCTTCCGCAGGAAGAGCGGGACGCGCTGCAATCCCTGGGCGTACGGTACGAGTTGGCCACGGAGGGGGCACACCGGGCATGAGCGCGGGGCGGGAGCGGGAAACCGGCGGGCGGGGCCCGGCGGGGACGGGCCCGGTGGAGGCACAGACGGGCCCGGTGGAGACCGGCCGGGTGGAGCCGGAGACGGGCCCGGTGGAGGTGGAGGCGGGCTCGGCGGGGACCGAAACGCGCCCCCCGGCAGTGGGCGGCTTCGAGCGGGTGAATCCGCCCGAGCTGGCGCCGCCGACCGGCTTCAGCCACGCCGTACGGGCCGCGCCCGGCACGATCGTCTTCCTGGCCGGCCAGACCGCGCTCGACGGGACGGGCCGGATCGTCGGTGCCGGTATCGTCGAGCAGTTCGAACGGGCGCTGACCAACCTCCTGGCCGCGGCGCGGGCCGCCGGCGCGGGCCCCGGCGACCTGGCCAAACTGACCGTCTTCGCCGTGGATGTGGCCGACTACCGCGGCAACGCGGCGGCCATCGGCCGGGTGTGGAAGCGGCTGGTCGGCGCCGACTACCCGGCGATGGCGGTCATCGGCGCGACGCGGTTGTGGGACGAGGCGGCACTCGTGGAGATCGAGGGGTGCGCGGTCGTCCGGTAGGCGCGGCCGGGTGCTGAGGTGGGGTGTACGGGCCCGCCCACCGCACGTTTCACGCCACCGGCTGTTCCCGGTGGAACGCCACCAGGTCGGCCGCGTCCCGCTCGTCCAGTGCGAGCCCGAAGTCCGCCTCCAGTACGGCCGGGATCTCCTCGGGCGGGACCTGGCGCACCACGCGGGACCAGTCGGGCCGGGTCAGGGTCAGCTCCGTACCGATCAGGGTGCGCCGCAGGTCCGGGCCCGGCTGCTGGATCACCATGCGGCCGGTGAACGGCGAGCGCGGGTGGGTGGAGATGTAGTAGTTGAAGACGCCGTAATCGGCCGGGTGACGGGCCTCCGGGCCGAACGCGTACAGGTCGAACCAGCCGTCCTCGTGCCGCGAGCGCAGCACCCAGGTGCCGTCCTCCCCTTCCCGCACCAGGCCGAACGTCCAGCCACCCTGCCGGACCTCGACGCCGTCCCGCAGCGGCACCGGCTCCAGCAGCGCCTCGCCGCCGAAGCCCACGTCGGTGATCCACTCCTCTCCGTCCAGCTCCACCTTGAGCAGGGCGTGGGTGACCGGGCGGATCTTGGTCTCCCCCATCCGGATACGGGCGCCCAGCCCCGAGAGCCGGAAGCCGAAGCGGTCCAGCGCGGCGGCGTACAGCAGGTTCTGCTCGTAGCAGTAGCCGCCGCGGCGGCGGCCGACCATCTTCTCCTGGAGGGACTTCAGGTCGAGCGGGACCGGCCGCCCCAGGACGATCTCCAGGTTCTCGAAGGCGAAAGTGGCGGCGTGCCGGGCGTGCAGTTCCCGCAGGGCGGCCACCGTCGGCACGCGCTCGCCCGCGTACCCGGTCCGGGCGAGGTACGCGTCGAGGTCCAGTTGGCCCCCGCTCCAGGTGGTGTCGCTCATGGTCGGTCCCTGCTCCTTCTGTGCCCTGGGCCACGCCCTGCGACGGGGCCCCGCGCCACGCCCCCGGGGCTGCTGCTCACCCGCGGTCGGCGAAGCGCCGCCCCTGCGACCTTACGAGACGGGCGGAGCCGGGCGCGCGTCCGCCTCACCACGCCGCTGCCGTGCGGCGGACAGCCGTACGGCGCACCGGCGTACCGGCGTACCGGCGTCCCGCAGGGAGCCACGGCGTCGCACACCAGAGGCCCCCAGCCGCGCGAACGGAACCCCGTCGATTCCCGACCAGAGCCCGATTCCCGATTCCCTCAGACGATGACGCCGTCGAAGCCGTAAGCGGAAGCGATCCGCGCGTAGTTCCGCAGCGGCACGTCCCAGGCGAAGACCTCCATCCGGCGGCCGTGTACGCCGCGCAGCCGGTGGACGGCGGACACGTACTGCGCGTCCACCTTGGACAACTGAGGATTGATCTGGTCGACGTAGCGCGTGTACGACGCGAGCGCGTTCAGCGGCGGGTTGCCCAGGAACCCCGTCCGGACGCCCGGCACCAGGCGGTGCACCGTCCGCACGCTGCTCGCGCTGAAGCTCTGCACCACCAGGCGGCGGCGTACATGCCCCCGGTCGAGCCAGCCCGCGCCCGACAGCTCCTTGACGATGCGCGCCTCGATACCGGGGTAGAGCTGCGGATTCTTGATCTCCAGCAGCAGCCGCAGATCGTGGTCCTCCATGCGTCTCAGGAACTCCGCGAGGGTCGGCACGCGTTCACGCGCGAAACGCTTGCCGAACCAGCTCCCGGCGTCCAGCCGCGCGATCTCGGCGGCCGTGAAGTCCTGCACCCGCCAGGGGGCGCGCTGGGGGAACACGCGCCGGGCGTTGGTGGTCCGCGTCAGCGTGGGGTCGTGCATCACCACCAGCTTCCCGTCCCGGGTCTGCTGCACATCGTTCTCGACCCACTTGAAGCCCTGGCGGTCCGCGGCGTCCACGGCGGCGAGGGTGTTCTCCGGCGCCACCTGGGAAGCGCCCCGGTGGGCGACGACGACCGGGCCGTTGAGCCAGGGAATGTCCATGACACCGACGAGCGGAGCCGTCACCCGACCGGCGGCACTCGAACTGGCATTCGCGCTGCCTGCGTACGCGGGTGCCAGGGTCGCAACCAGCAGTGCGCATCCGGTGGCCGCCGCGAGACGGAACGATCTCTGGTTCATCAGGGCCTCCCGGGCACGCCCACCACAGACAGCAACGACTGCGACACCCTTGCCCCAATATGCCCTTAAGCATTCAAGAATGCCGCCATGCGGGGGCGCGCGCCTGGGGCGTGCGCCGGGGGGGAGGGGTCTGAACGAGGCGGCCGGGGAGCCGGTGCGGTCCGGTGTGACGTTTTCCGGGGGGTGACGACCGGTCAGTCGTTGCCGGCGAGGTCGGTCACTCGTCGTCGGCGATGACCAGCCGGTACCGCTCCTCGCCCGTACCGCTTCCCTCCCTGACTCCGGCTTCGACTCCGTGCCCGGCTCCGGCTCCGCTTTCGGCTCCGGTGGTGTCTCGCCGCACCAGCCCGCCGGTGGGCGCCGCGAAGTGACTCCCGAGCATCAGCGCACCGCTCCGCGCCACCTCGTCGAACAGCCACCGGCGCGTCCGTACGGCTTCCTCCGGGTCGATGTCGACGCTGCTGCACAACTGAGGGTGCGCCAGTTGCACCGGGTGGTGCACGCAGTCGCCGGTGATGATCGCCGACTCGCCCTGGCCGTGCAGGACGACCGCGCTCTGGCCGGGCGTATGGCCGGGCGCCGGAACGAGGGAGAGGCCCGGGAGGATCTCCGTGCCGGGAGCGGTGACGTCGATCAGGTCCAGCAGGCCGTGTTCCCGTACGGGCTCGACCGAGTCGCGGAACATCTGGCGGCGGCTCTCTTCCATCTCGACGCCGGACCAATAGGCGTATTCGGCACGGGAGGTGAGGTAGCGGGCGTTCGCAAACGTCGGCTGCCAGGTGCCGTCGGGCGCGAGGCGGGTGTTCCAGCCGACGTGGTCCGCGTGGAGGTGGGTGAGGAGCACGTAGTCGATCCGCTCCGGCGGGAATCCCGCGGCGGTGAGCCGGTCGAGGTAGGGCGTGTCGAGCTGGTGCCAGGCGGGGTTGGCACGCGTCTTGCCGTTGCCGATACCGGTGTCGACCAGGACGCGCAGACCGTCGATCTCCAGCGCGAAGGTGTGCACGGCGGCGCGCAGGGTGCCGTCGGGGCGCGCGAACGCCGGGGCGAGCCAGGGCACTTCGGAGACGAGGTCCGGCGTCGCCCCGGGGAGCAGCCAGGCACCGGTCTCGGGCGGCAGCGCGACTTCGTCGATGCGGTGCACGACGATGTCGCCGACGTTCCAGGAGTTCGCAGGGCGGGGGGACATGGGGCCTCCGGAAGGGGCGGGAGTGGACCGGGCCCGGCCGAGCCGGACTGGGCTGGGGGTCGGCCAGGACTGGGGGTCGGCCAGGGCTACCGGGGCGGAACCGGACGCGGCCCATCACCGCCTCCCCCCGGCCTGCCCCACCCCGGCAACCAAAAGCTAAATATTTGCCTTAACCGAGCCTAGCCCCCTACGCTCCATAAACGCAAAGTCTTAGCGTTAACGCTCACCCCCACGATCCGCCCACCCCATCCCCGTCTCAGCCCCATCCCCCTCCCCACGGAGGCGCCATGCCCGCTCCCACCCTCTCCCCCGAAGACATCGCCCGCCTGGCCCGCCGGGCCGGCCTGCCGCTCCCCGAGCACCGCCTGGCCGACGTCACCGCCACGGTGAACGCCATCGACAGCGTCCTCAGCTCCCTGCGCACCCTGCCCCCGGGCGACACCCCACCCGCCCCCGCCTTCAGCGCCGTCCCCCGCCCCGCCGTCCCCCGGAAGAGCTCATGACGCACACCCTTCCCCTCACCGAAGCCGCCCGCCTCATCGCGGACCGCGCCCTTTCCCCCGTCGAACTCACCACCTCCGTCCTCGATCGGATCGCCGCCGTGGACCCGAAGGCCGGCGCGTTCGTGACGGTGACCGGCGAAGCGGCGCTCCGCTCAGCGGCCGAGGCCGAACGGGAGATCGCCGCCGGGCACCACCGCGGCCCGCTGCACGGCGTCCCCGTGGCGCTGAAGGACCTGATCGACGTGGCCGGCGTACCGACCACGGCCAGTTCCCGGGTGCGGGCCGACCACACGCCGGACGCGGACGCCGCCGTGACGGAGCGGCTCCGGGCAGCCGGCGCGGTGCTGATCGGCAAGACCCACACCCACGAGTTCGCGTACGGCCTGACCACCCCGCAGACCCGTAACGCCTGGTCACCCGAGCACGTCGCCGGTGGCTCCAGCGGCGGTTCGGCGGCCGCCGTCGCCGCCGGCACGGCCACCTTCGCCCTCGGCACCGACACCGGCGGCTCGATCCGCGTCCCCGCCGCCCTCAACCACGTCGTCGGTCTGAAGCCGACGTACGGCCTGATCTCCCGGCACGGTGTGACGTCCCTGTCGTGGTCGCTGGACCACGTCGGCCCCCTCACCCGTACGGTCGGCGACGCGGCGCTGGTCCTCCAGGCGCTCGCCGGGCACGACCCGCGCGACCCGGCGTCCCTCGATCACCCCCGCGAGGACTACACCCGCGCGCTCGGCAAGCCGGTCACCGGCCTGCGCATCGGCGTTCCCGTCAACTACTACTTCGACCGCGTACAGCCCCGGGTGGCGGCCGCGGTCCGCGCCGCCGTCGACGCGCTCACCGCGCTCGGCGCCACCGCCGTACCCGTGCACGTACCGATGACGGAGTACGTCCAGGCCGTCCAGTGGGGGCACATGGTCCCCGAGGCCACGGCGTACCACCAGGACACGCTGCGGACCGTCCCCGACCTGTACTCCGACGACGTACGCATACTCCTGGAAGCCGGCGAATTCTTCCCCGCGACCGACTACATCCGCGCCCAGCGCACCCGCACCCTGATGCACCGGGCCTGGCTGGACCTCTTCGACGGCACCAGCGCCCCGGACGGCATCGACGGCACCGGCGGCCCGCGCGACCCGAACGGCATCGACGTACTCGCCGCCCCCACCGTCCCCGCCACCGCCGCCCTCGCCGGCCAGCCGACGTTCACCTGGCCCGACGGCACCACCGAACCGGTCTCCGACGCCTACGTACGCCTCTCCGCCCCCGCCAACCTCACCGGCTTCCCCGCCCTCTCCCTCCCCGTCGGCTTCGACGACCAGGGTCTGCCCATCGGCATGCAGCTCATCGGCCGCCCGCTGGCCGAGTCCACCCTTCTGCACCTCGCCCACGCGTACGAGACCGCTCACCGGCCGGTGCCGGTGGTGGCACCGGCGTAGCCATCAGCCGGGCAGCAGCCGGGCCACCAGGCTCCCGACATAATCCGCGGCGGGCCCGGCCCCGGGTGCCCCACCCGGCCCCGCCTTCTTCTCCCCCGCTCCGGTTTCCGGCCCCGGCCGGAACAGGATCCGGTACATCATCGGCGCCACGAGGTGGTCCATCACCACCTCCGGCTCCGGCGTCGTCTCGCCCCGCCCGCGCGCCCGGTCCAGAACGATCCGTACCTGCTCGGCCGCGTACTCGGAACACTGCCCGGCATTGCTGCCGTCCGGATCACCCGCCAGCGCGTCCCGGATGTACGCACGGCCGGCCGACGACGCCATCTCCTCCAGGAACTGCTCGGCCCAGGCGTTGAGATCGGCCCGCAGCGAACCGTGATCCTGCGGCGCCCCCTCCGGCCGCAACCGCTCCACCGCCACGTCCGACAGCAGTTCCTGCAGGTCACCCCACCGCCGGTACACGGTCGACGGTGTGACCCCGGCCCGCGCCGCGACCAGCGGCACCGTCAGCCCGTCCCGCCCCCGCTCGGCGATCAGCTCCCGTACGGCCCGGTGCACCGACTCCTGCACCCGCGCACTACGCCCACCGGGCCGGGCAGCCTTCTTGCTCCCCTTGGCCACAGTCCCAGCCCCGGCCCCGGAACCCTCATTCACACTGCCACTCACCCCTTCACCTTAACGCTAAATCTTTGCGCAACCCGGAAAGCGAGCCACCCCGAACACCACGCTCGGCCCGCTGGGGATGTCACCTGGCGAGGGCGTAGCAGAAGGCCGCGGTGCAGGCGGCGTACTGGGTGAACATGAAGGCTCGGTACGGGAGGCGGCTGCGGTTGCGGGGCTCGCTGGAGGACGTGGTGGCGGTCAGGGCGGCCGTGGCCAGGGCGCCGCACAGGAGGAGGAGTGCGGAGGGGAGGAGGACCGGGACGGCGGTGGCGGCGACGGCGGTGTAGGCCACGCCGAGGAGGAGGGGGTTGATCGCGCAGATCATCCGGGCCCGCCGCTCGCCCCATCGGATGAGCGCCGTGCGCCGGCCGGCCGCGGCGTCTCCAGCCAGGTCGGACAGGTCTTTCACCATCGCGCCGACCGCCCCCATCCACAGCGTCATCACGGTGCCGAAGACCAGCACCGGCAGGGCGGCACGGCTCCCCCCGCCCGCGCAGGCCCAGCCCGCGGCGAAGGTCAGGCCGCCGAGCGCCAGGATGCAGAGCACGGCGGTGGAGGTTCGGCGTTTCAGGGCGATCCGAGGGGCCGAGTACGCGTAGCCGCAGAGGAGTTGGGCGGCGACGAGCGCGGTGAGGTACGGCACCGGGCCGAGCGCCGCGAGGAGCAGGGCCAGGGCGGCCAGGCCCCAGGCGATCACCTTGGCCCGCTCCGGGGAGAGGCGGCCGCTGGAGATGGGGCGGCCGTTGCTGTTCAGCCGGTCCTCGGGCGCGTCGTGCACGCCGTTGATGAGGTAGACGTACGTCGTCGCGCAGGTCCAGGCGGCTGCGGCGACGGCGAACGCGGCGGGGCCGGCCGACGCCGCCGGCTCCGCCAGCAGGAACGCCGTCGAAAAACGCAGCAGGAAGATGATCTGTACGGAGGGCCTGGCCTCTGTGAGGCACAGGAGAAGCGATAGGGGTATTGCCTGGGGTTTTTCCGGCGATCTCGTAGTTGGCACGAGAAAAGAATCCTATGGGGTCAAGAGTGCGCCCTCGTACGTTGGGGTCGCCGGAGCCTTCTGGTGCTTGTTCCTGAGTCTGTTTCCGGAACTGTTCCAGGGGTCTGTTCGTGGACTGTCCTGGTCAGTCCTTGATTTCGCAGATGACGGCGCCGGAGGAGAGGGCGGCGCCGACTTCGGCGGTCAGGCCCTTGATGGTGCCGGTGCGGTGGGCGTTG
>NZ_JBIRFL010000020.1:0-132676 GCF_044327445.1 Streptomyces sp. NPDC018045 | reverse complement strand
GGGTGTCGCCGTGTTCCTCGCCAGCCGGGCAGGCGCATACCTGACAGGCACCGTGATCCCCGTCGACGGCGGCATCGCCACAACCGCGTAGGCCGGCCAGGGTCTGTCTGCGAAAGTCAATCTTGATTGTTGATGATCAGGACCCGTGGGATGTGGGGACCTGATGAGCGGCCAGTGGTCCCGACTTGAGCCGCTGTTGCCGTGGGGCATCAAGTCGGGCCGTCCGCCGGTATGGACGCGGCGACAGTCTGATAGACGGCATGCGGTGGCGGTCCCGGACGGGTGCTCCCTGGCGTGACGTGCCGGAACGCTACGCGCCGTGGGATGGGGTCTATGACCCGTTCCGGCGCTGGCGGCGCGATGGCACCTGGGCTTGGATCGTCACTCAGCTACAGGCCGAGGCGGATGCCAAGGGCCTGATCACCTGGGACGTGAACATCGACTCCGCGGTCTGCCGGGCCCACCGGCACACGGCTGGGGCGGCGAAAAGGGGCATCTCCGGAAAGGAACCGCCCGGCGGGATCACCGTCGAACCGGCCGACCACGGGCTCGGACGCTCCCGGGCGGCCGGACCAGCGAGATCCACCTCGCCGTCGAGCAGGGTCACACAAGCCGCTATCGGTGGTGATCACCGCCGGACAGCGGGGTGATTCGCCTCAGTTCGAGTCGGTCCTGGAAGCGATCTGGGTGCCCCGGCTCGGAGTCGACAGGCCGCGCAAACGGCCGGACCGGGTCCGGGCCGGACGTCAGGAAGGCATCAGGGACCTGCGCTCTCGCTTGCCCCGGGCCCGTCGGCCTTCTTGGATGGTGGGTGTGAACAGCCACCTGCGCCATGACGACCGGCCGCCTCATACGGCGTTGCCCGGCTGCGCGCGCTGTTCGCTGACACCGCGGTAAGCACCGCCTTCCCCGCCGTCGCGGTTGTGCTCGATGCACGGCCGCGACGTTCGTCGGCACCCTTCGCAGCCGTCCGCCGCGTTCCTCGCGCCGTCGGCGGCTGCTCGTACGGCAGGCCCGTCGTACGGCGGTGGCCTGCCCATTCGGCTCATCACCCGGAGTGGATCGCCATGTCTTCACCCCTCCCGCCCACCCTCAGGACCGTGCTGGTCACTGGTGCCACCTCCGGCATCGGCTGGGAGACGGCCCGCCTGCTCGCCGCAAACGGTGACACGGTCGTCGTGCACGCCCCGGACCAGTCCTCCGGGGACGACGCCGTGGCCCGCCTGGTGGCGGCCGGCACCGACACCCTGCGGTTGCGGCTGGTCATCGCGGACTTCTCCCGGCTGGACGAGGTCCGGGCCATGGCCGCCAAAGTCGCCGCCGAGTACCCCGTTCTGGACGTGCTGGTCAACAACGCGGCCGTCGCCGCCCCCGAGCGGCGCACCATGACCATCGACGGCAACGAGGTGTCCCTACAGGTCAACTTCCTGGCCGCCTACCTCCTCACCCGCGAGCTGGCCGGGCCGCTCAGCGCCCGGCCCGGCAGCCGCGTGATCAACGTGTCGTCGTCCATGCACCGTACGGCGTCGATCTCGTGGAACGACCCGCACCGCGCCCGCCGCTACTCGCGGGTGGCTGCCTACGCCCAGTCCCAGCTCGCGCTGACCATCTTCGCCCGGCAGCAGGCACCCTGGACGGCGGTCAGCCTGCACCCCGGGGTGTGTGACACCTCCCTGCTGCCGCTGTACGCACACGAAGGCAGCTCCGCCCGGGAGGGCGCCGAGCGGGTGGTGCGGCTGTGCGACCCGGCGACCGAACTCGTCCCGGGTGCCTACTACGACCGCACCGCCCTTTCCCCGGCCGCACCCGTCGCCCTGGAGGACCGCTCGGTGCGCCGTCTGTGCAAGCTCGCCGACCGACTGGTCGCCCAAGCCGCCTGAATCCCCTCGCCCGGCTCCATAGGGAGGAGTGAAACCCGTGTCCGAACGCGCCCGCAAGAAGCGATTCCGTCGCAAGAAGAACGCCAACCACGGCAGCAAAGCCTGCTGCTGACACCCGTCACCGGTGGGCGGGGCGCGCGCCCCGCCCACCGCCACACACCCCGGAGCGGTCGATGCCGTCCACAGCCCTGCCTGGCCACGCCGTGGCTGACAGCCTGCGGGCCCGGTGGTTTCCCGCCGGCCGCCCGGGCCTGGGAGCCCTGCCCGAACACGCCGCCCTCACCGGCCACGGAAGCTGGTGGACCGACCACCCGCACCACGGCCGGGGCGCTGTGGCCGCCTGTGGCGGACACGCCATCCTGGCCGGAGACCCCCGCGCGATGAGCGCCCGCCTGCTTGCGCCGCTGGACGGTCACTACGTCGTGGCCCCGGACAGGTTCCTGCCCGTCCTCGGCGCCACCTTCGCGCGGATCGTCCCCTGGGAGCGCATGATCTGGGTCCATCACCACCCGGCGCCCGCCGTACGGCCTGCCCCCGGCGTCACCGTCCGCCGCCTGACACCGGCCGACACACCCGCGGTCGTCGGCCTCGGCCCCGCCATGGCATGGATCAGTACGAGCTGGGGCGGCCCCGCCGGGCTCGCCGCCTCGGGCCGCTGCTGGGGGGCTGTGCGCAACAGCCGCCTCCTCGCTCTCGCCGCCCCCCTTTTCACCGGCAGCCGCTACGAGGACATCGCCGTCACCACCGTCCCCGCCGAACGCGGCCGGGGGCTGGCCCACGCCTGCGTACGCGCCCTGTGCGCGCAGATCACCGCCGACGGCCGCACTCCCTCATGGACCTGCTCCCGCGACCACCACCCCAGCCGCCGCCTCGCCGCGAAGTGCGGCTTCCGGCCGGTCCACCACTACGTGCACTACGCGGTCGCGGCGTCAGAGGCCGCCCGCCCCTCCTCACCGGTGGCCGGCTTCGCGTAACCGGCACGGGTTCGGCCTCCTGTTCCGCCGAACCCGGTGCTTTCCGCCGACCGGCACTTTGCTCGGCCCCACCGTGCGGGCGACGATACAAAGCTGGCTGAAACGTGGGTTGTTGGCGGTTCCCTGGTTGCCATGGGGCCTGACGTGTGCCGACCTGGGCCCGTATCTAGGCGCCGGGTCCGGACAGAGCGGGCCGGTGCTTCCTGGAGTGACGTTCCGGCGGCGCCTGGCTGCCTCCGCGTGCCACCATGGCAGGTGTGGTCCGTGCCGCGCGATGGCCGCTCTCGCCTCTCGAAGGGAGCCCCATGGCCTCCACCAGCCCTCCACCACGTCACTCCGCTGCGGTCGTTGACTGCGCCGTGTACACCGACGGCCGTCGGCGCCCCGGTCCGCCGGCACCCGAGCAGGCCATGGAGACCGCCCGCACCGTCCCCGGAAGCTTCGTCTGGGTCGGCCTGCACGCCCCCGCTGCCGGTCGGCTCCACAGCATCGCCGAGGCCTTCGGACTGCATCCGCTCGCCGTCGAAGACGCCCTGCACGCGCACCAGCGCCCCAAGCTGGAACGCTATGGTTCCACCCTTTTTCTCGTACTGAAGACGGTCGCGCGCGGCGCTCCTGGCCGAACGGTACCGGCCGGTGAGCCCGCCGAGTCCGGCGAGTTCCTCATCTTCGCCGGGCCCGGTTTCATCGTCGTCGTGCGCCACGGCTGTGCCCCCGCCCTTGGGGGAGTACGCCGGCATCTGGAGGCCCACCCCCAGCGGCTCGCCCACGGCCCCGCTGCCGTCCTGCATGCCATCGCCGACACCGTCGTCGACCAGTACCTCGACGCCGTGACCTCCTTGGAAGCCGAGACGGAAGACGTCGAGGCCCGTGCCTTCAGTCCCGGCGGCGGCCACGACATCGCCCGCGTCCACCGGCTCAAACGCGAACTGACGGCCCTGCGCCGCATCGCCGTCCCGCTCCTCCAGCCCCTGCGCCGCCTCGCCGAGCGACGTCTGCCCGGCGTGGACAAGGACACCGCCACCTACTTCCGCGACGTCCACGACCACCTGACCCGGGCCACCGAACGCCTCACCGTCCTGACCGAACTCGTCGACACCGCGCTGACCCTGACCCTGACCCACACCGGGCTCCAGCAGAGCACGGACCTGCGCCGCATCAGCGCCGCAGCCGCGCTCATCGCCGTGCCCATCGCCATCTTCGGGATCTACGGCATGAACTTCGGCCATATGCCCGAACTACGCTGGATCCTCGGCTACCCCATGGTGGTCACCGCCACCACGGCCATCTGCGCCTTGATCCACCACGCTTTCCGCCGCAGCGGCTGGCTCTGACCTCCACCTGCCGACACGTGTGCGGAAACGCGCCCGGGAACGTCGACGACCGCCCGGCACCTGCCGACACGCGTGCGGAAACGCGCCCCGGGATGTCGACGACCGCCCCGGTGCCGATGTCTTGCGCCCCGTCCACCAGTACCGCTGCCGCGCCCTGGGCGCGGTTCGCCGAATCCCCGGGGCCTTGGCGGAGCCGGTATACGCTGCCCAGTGGCCCCACCGATACGCAGGAAAGGAAGGTGACGACCGCCGTGCGTGGTGAACCTCCCCATCGCGTGCCGCAGCGCGCCGCCCGAACCACGAGGTAGCAGGCTCTCCGAAGGCAGCGCACGCGGCATTCCGGGCCCCTGCTGCCTTTGCTTCCCGCCCTTCGGAAGGACCCTGCCGTGTCCGAGTCCCGCCGACGCGCCCTGCGCCCCTTCACCAAGCCGGCCAAGCGTCCGGCCTCGTCCCTGCCCCGCGAACACCTCGGGTGCGCGGACCAGCCCGCCACCGTAGCCGCGGGCCGCGGCCGCAGCCTGATCAAAGCCGCGCTGTACGAGGACGGCCGGTGTACCCACACCCTGGAATCCCTCACCGAGACCTTCCGGCAACTGCGGGAGAAGCCCGGCGGCATGGCGTGGATAGGTCTGTACCGGCCCACCCCCGAGGAACTCCACTCCCTCGCCGAAGAATTCGACCTGCACCCCCTGGCCCTGGAAGACGCGCTGGAAGCACACCAACGCCCCAAACTCGAACGCTACGGCCACACCCTCTTCGTCGTCCTGCGCGCGGCCCGCTACCTCGACGACACCGAAGAGGTCGACTTCGGCGAACTGCACCTCTTCGTCGGCCCCGACTTCGTCATCACCGTCCGGCACGGCGCGGCACCCGACCTGCCCGCGGTCCGCCGCCGTATGGAAGCCAGCCCCGAACTCCTCACCCGCGGTCCCGAAGCCGTCCTTTACGCCATCCTCGACGCCGTCGTCGACGGGTATGCCCCCGTCGTGGCCGGCGTCGAGAACGATGTCGAGGAGATCGAAACGGAAGTTTTCGCCAATACGACCGGAGTCTCCCGGCGCATTTATGAACTCTCCCGTGAAGTCGTGGAGTTCCAGCGCGCGACCCGTCCTCTGGCCGGCATCCTCAGCCGCCTCTCCGGCGGCTTCGAGAAATACGGCGTCGGCGAGGAAATGCGCCGCTACCTCCGCGATGTCGCCGACCACGCCACCCACGTCACCGAACGCGTCGACGCACTGCGCCAGGCCCTCCAAGACATCCTCGCCGTCAACGCCACCCTCGTCACGCAGCAGCAGAACGAGGAAATGAAAGCCCTCGCCGAGGCCGGCCATGCCCAGAACGAAGAAATCAAGAAAATCTCCGCCTGGGCGGCCATCCTTTTCGCCCCCACCCTCGTCGGCACCATCTACGGCATGAACTTCACCCACATGCCCGAAATCGACTGGTACCTGGGCTACCCCTTCGCCCTCGCCCTCATGGCCCTCGTCTGCGTCGGCCTGCATGTCGTCTTCAAGCGCCGCGACTGGCTCTGATCCCCGCCGGCGCCCCTGCTGGGACCTGCTCGGGCGCGACGGCAGCGAGGGGCTGCGGGGCGTGGGTTGGGGGACGGGCTTACCGGCGCGCGGGTCTACCAAGTCATGGGCTTACCGGGGCGCGGGCCTGCCAGGACGTGGGCCTACCGAGACGCGCCCCCGGCGTCAGTCGTCGATGGCCTGGTAGAGCGTGGTCCAGAAGTCATGGATGAGCCGCGCCGAATCCGGCGTGGACATCCCGACCTGCGTGAGCAGGATCCCGGTGAGCTGGTGGTCCGGGTCGGCGTACGTCGTGGTGCCGGTTCCGCCGTCCCAGCCGTACTGGCCGATGGGCGCGTAGTCACCGCGGTAAGTGCGCACCGCCATGCCGAAGCCCCAGCCGCCCTGCTGCCCTTGGCCGAAGGACACATGGACGGCGTCGCGGGCCAGGGCGGACCGGGCGGCCTCCTGCTCGGGCGTGAGGCGGTTGGTGGTCATCAGTTGGACGGCGGGCCGGGACAGGATCCGTTCGGTCCCGTGCATGCCGTGGTTCAGCAGCATCCGGAAGTAGGCGTGGTAGTCGTCGACGGTGGAGACCAGCCCGCCGCCGCCCGACTGGAAGGCCGGAGGCGCGCTGTACTGTCCGCCCACCGCCTCGTCCCACACGGTGAACTCCCCGGTCCGCGGGTCGGGGACGTAGCCGGGCGGCAGCCGGTCGATCTTGTCGGCGGGCACGTGGAAGCCGGTGTCCTTCATCCCCAGCGGATCGAGGACGCGTTCCCGCAGGAACGTCTCGAACGGCTGGCCAGTGACTCTTGCGACGAGCACGCCGAGCACGTCGTGGCTGAGGTGGTACTGCCAGTGCTCTCCGGGCTGGCGCATCAGCGGCAGCGTGCCGAGGCGGCGCATCCACTCGTCCGGCTCGGGCAGCGATGCCGCGCCCTGGCTGAAGACGCCCCGCTCGAAGACCGCGTCCATGATCGGGGAGCCCAGCGCCGTCAGATCCACGCCGAGCCCGAACGTGGAGGTCAGCAGGTCCCGTACGGTGATCGGCCGCCGCGCCGGCACGGTGTCGTCCAGCGGGCCGTCGATCCGCTTCAGTACCCGACGGTCGGCGAGTTCGGGCAGCCACGGATCCACCAGGTCGTCCAGCCGCAGCCGGCACTCGTCGAGAAGGACCATCACCGGGGCCATCGTGACGGGCTTGGTGGTCGAAGCCATCCGGAAGAGCGTCTCCCGGCGCATCGGCGCGCCTCCGTCATGGCGCATCGTCCCGAGCGCCTCGACATGCGTCTCATCACCCCGGCTGACCAGGGCGACGAGCCCGGGGATCCTGCCGGACCCGACATGCCGTGCCAGCACGTCGCGCACCCTGTGCAGCCCTGCCTTGGAGAAGCCGCCGTTGCCCGTTCCCATCACAAGTCTCCTTGCCCACAGCGTTTGAGTAACACCGAACGTTCGTGTCGCACGCTACATTGCGTTCACAGTTGGGTCAACGAAAATTGATGGCCAACTCGGCGCTCAATCAGGCCAGAAGGCACCTGTCGTTGCAATGAAGCTGGAGGTGAAGGCAATGGTTGATCGGAGCTTGTATTGCAATGGGCTCTGGGTGAATGCATACTGCGCTGTGGGGGTGCGCCACGCCGGGCCCCGCGCAGGTCGACAGAGGGGAGACGAGCACCGATGCCCGGAGGCAGGCTCACCAGTGAGGACCGTCAGTGCATCGCCACGGGACTGGCCGAGGGGCTTGGGTACGCGGAGATCGGCCGGCGCCTGGGGCGGCCCGCCTCGACCGTCATGCGGGAGGTCGCCCGCAACGGCGGTCCCGACGGTTACGGGGCGAATCGGGCGCACGAGGCCACACGGCAGCGCGCGCGCCGACGCAGGCAGGAGCGGCCTCCGGAGCCGCCGGCCGCCGACAGCGGCCATGGGCGAGACCCCCAGGCGGTCCGGGACTTCACGGAGTCCTTCACCGCACTCGTCGAACAGCAGGGGCTGCCCCGGATGATGGCCAGGGTGCTGGCCTGCCTGCTCACCACCGACTCCGGCACCCTCACCGCCGCCGAGCTGGTCCAGCGGCTGCGCGTCAGCCCGGCGTCCGTCTCGCACGCCGTCACCTTCCTCGAACAGCAGGGCATGCTCCAGCGGGAACGCGTCCCCGGCGGGCGCCGTGAACGCTATGTCATCGATGACGAGGTCTGGATCCGGTCCACCCTCGCAGCTCTGCAGATGAACGAAGCCCTGGTGGACGCCTCGCAGCGCGGAGCCGAGATTCTGGGGGCCACGACCCCGGCCGGTGCCCGCTTCGAGTCCTCCGCCGCATTCCTTCTCCTGGTGAGCGAGTCCCTCCGGCAGGTCATGGACCAGTGGCGGCAGAACGTGGCCACCCGGAGCGCCGGGCCTGACAGTTCTTCGCCGTGAGTGTCCGTGCCTCACGACCGGCCGAGGCCGACGCGGCGCGCTGTGGCGGTGCTGGATCGCCTTGCGGGCTGCGTTTCCGCCGTCCGGCCTCGATCGCGTACCGCCTCACAGGAGGGGTGCGGGATCGCGGTGCGGCGCCTCATCCCCGAGGTCGAAGGGGGCCGGGGCCCGGCCCTCCCAGATCTCGCGGGATACCTGCTCCGGGTAGGGAACGGTCTTCGACTCGGCGTCCAGGACGCGCGTGAGCTGCCGGTCGGGGTCGTAGGCGGCCCACCCGGGAGCGCCGGTGAGGGCGAAGCGGATCCATGCCTGCTGGAGTTCTGCCGACACGGTGAGGGTTTCGGGGGTGGGCTCGTCGCCGAGGAGGCCGCGGCCCGTGGGGCTGTCCAGCGTGCCGAACGCCAGGGGGACGTCGAGGCTGTGGCAGGCGCCCAGGGCTCCGCCGAAGGCCGGGGCGGGCAGGCGCAGCTCGAACAGGAACGAGGTGCCGCCCGCCGCTGCGTTCGCCTGCGCCAGGTGGAGTGAGGGCATGCGGAAGAGGGCGTCGGAGTACACCGTCTCCACCAGTGAGTCCGGGGTGGCCCGCGCGTGGGCGGCCCGGTAGGCGTCGGCGCCGTCCGGTGCCGGGGCGAACAGGTCCAAGGCGTCACGGGCGTCCTGGTCGGTGAAGGTGCCTTGCCGTCCGCTCATGACGCTGAACAGTCGGAACTCGTCGCGCGTATGGCCCACGAAGAGTTCGATTCCGTCCGCGCGGCCGCCGGAGAGCGCGGCCCAGGGCGTTTCGGGGAGGACGTCGCCGTCGACGACCGGGCAGAGGGCGACACCGGTCAGGGAGAGCCTGCCCCACCTCGCGCGGTAGTCGGGAAGGTCGGCGCAGAGCGACGTCAGTGCTGCGGCCAGGCGCCAGGGGTCGGTCGTGCGGAGGGCGGCGGCGGTGGCCGCGGTACCGAGCCGGTCCGCGAGTTCGGCGGTGACCTGCCGCGCCAGGGCGCTGGTGCAGTAACTGCCCGGTACGGAGTGGGCGATGGCCCGCCGGAACAGGCCGCGGGCCGGCTTCATCGTCAGCAAGGTGGCGATCGACCCGGCCCCGGCGGACTGCCCGGCCACGGTCACCCGGTCCGGGTCTCCTCCGAAGGAGGCGATGTTGCGCCGTACCCAGTGCAGCGCCGCGATCTGGTCGAGGAGCCCGCGGTTGGGCGGGGCGCCTTCGAGGAGGGCGAAACCCTCCACGCCCAGCCGGTAGTTGACGCTCACCACGACGAGCCCCGCCTTGGCCGGCGCCGTCGGATCGTAGGCCGGGTCGCTGGAAGCCCCCGCGATGTAGGCGCCTCCGTGGATCCACACCAGTACGGGCAGTCCCGCCGCGCCAGGTTCCGGGGTGCAGACGTTGAGCGTCAGCCAGTCCGTACCTCCCGGCGGGCTCGCGAGGGCCGGGCCGGACTGGGGCGCCACGGGGCCGAACTCCGCGGCCTGCCGGGTCCCGTCCCAGCGCCGGGGCGGGGCGGGGGCGGCGAAGCGTAACGTCCCCACCGGCGGTTGCGCGTAGGGGATGCCGCGGAACACCGCGCACCCCTGCCGTCGGCGCCCCTCCACCACGCCCTCGATGGTGCGCACCCTCGGCTGCTCAGACATGTCGCCGCCTTCCTTCCGCAGGCCGACGAGGTTATCGGCCACCTGTATTATGTCACCTGTATGGTAAAGCTTGTCGGGAGGTAATCGGCGATGCCGAAACAGGTGGATCACCGCGAACGCCGCGAGACGATCGCCCGGGCGCTGTGGCGGGTGGTCGCAGAGCGCGGCGTCGCCCATCTGACCCTGCGCGAGGTCGCGCAAGAGGCGGGCATCTCCCACGGGGCGCTACAGCACTACTTCTCCTCCAGGGAGGAGATGCTCTCCTTCGCCATGGACTTCGCGTCCGAGCAGACCTCCCAGCGGGTCGGCCGGCGTCTCGCGGAGTTCGGTGCCCGGCCGCATCCCCGTGACGTGCTGCGGGTGATGCTGACCGAGATGCTCCCGTTGCACGCCGATGCCCGCGCGACCAGCCGGATGAGCGCCGCCTACGTCCTGGAGGCGCTGCACGACGAGAACGTCCACGCGCGGGCGCGCGGCGGGCTGGTCGAAGGGCGCGCCCTCGTCGAGAAGCTGGTCCGCCAGGCCATCGTCGACGGGCACATCCGCCCCGATCGCGACCCGGTGGCCGAGACCAACCTGCTCCTCGCCCTCACCGGCTTGACCCCCCTCATCGAACTGGACGTCATCACGCCCCGGGAAGCGCTGGCCGCTGTGGACCAGTACCTGGACAGGCTGTTCACCGGCGACGAGGGGAGCGCTGGAGGCAAGGGCGAGTGAGGTACGGCGAGTCCGGCCAGGAGGTGACCGACGTGATCCGCTCGTCCGACGCCCCGGCCTTGCACGGGAAACCCGTGTGCAGAACGGTCAGGTCGGTGGTGCTGCCGACGATCTGCCCGGGACGCAGATGGGGTGAACGGGTGCTCGTGGTGGACCAGGAGCCTGCGGTCCTCGGCGATGGGGACGGGGCCGACGGCCAGGTCGGGCCCGTCGACGGGGCGTTCGGTGACCTTCAGGTGTACCTGGCCGCCGCGGATCGGCCCCAGAGCGTCGGAGAGCTGGATCTCCGGGACCCGGACGGTCGAGCCGGGGTGGCGGACGGCGAGCCCGTCGGCGGCCTTGAGGAACTGGGCCTTTCGTCGAAGTCGAATGCCTGGCTCGTCAGCGGCGCGCAGGAGCTGGCCGTCAACATGCAGAAGGTGGCCGACGCCGCCAAGTCCGAGCACGGTATCGATGCCCGGTTCTCCAACCCCGTCCCGGACTTCGAGGGCAAGGTGATCGGCTCTCCGGAGTCCGTCCACGGCCTGGTCCTGCACGCCGTGGACAGTGACAATCCGATCAAGGACTGGCCGATCCTGAAGGACTTTGGATTGTCGGCGCAGTCGTTCCACCCCAAGATTTCCGGAGCACGCCTGTAAGCGAACTCGCTGGAGCGCACAATGCAGGGCTGGGTCGAGTAATCGGCTTGAGGCGGTCCGCATTCCGGAGGGGCGGGAAGGGCATCCTTCCCGCCCCTCCGCCTGCGTTGTGCTCAGCGTCCGGTGGCCGACCGCGTGGAGGGGCGGCCGGCGGTGTCGGCCAGGGCGCGGATCTCGGTGGTGATCCTGTCCCACGCGGGCTCGGGGAGTTCGTGGCCGACCCGGGGCAGGAGGACCAGACGCGAGCCGGGGACCCGGGAGGCGATCGCCTTGCCCGCCCTGGGCTTGATGAGGGGGTCGTCCTGCCCGTGGAGTACGAGGGTGGGCCGGGCGATGGCGTCGATCTTCGGCCCGTGCCACTGTGCGCCGATCTGGCGGCTCTGTGCCTGCTGGTCCTGCGTGCCGCTGTCGAGGTTGTGCGCGGCGGCGTCCCGGGCGGCCGACTCGTCGAAGGGGCGGTTGGGTGAGGCGAGGAGGCGGCGGACGGCGGCGCCGGCCGCGATGTTGCCCTCGTCGGTGTCGGGGTATCTCAGGCCGGCGAACTTCGCCAGGGTCCGCAGCCGTACGTAGCGCAAGGCCGCCAGGCCCGCGGCATCCGCGGGGACGGCGGCCATGGACGTGAGGGTCCGGACGCGGTCCGGGTGCCGTAGCGCGACGCGCTGTGCGACGGCACCGCCGAGCGAGACACCCAGCAGATGCGCCGACGTCCACCCCAGGGCGTCCATGACCGCGACGGCGTCATCGGCCATGTCCTCGGCGGTGTAGGCGTCTCCGCGCTTCCTGAACAGCGCGGAGACGGGATTGCGGGTGGCGGTGGGCGGCAGGTGGGTCGACTCCCCGCCGTCGCGCTGGTCGTAGCGGGCGACCGCGAAACCGCGTCCCGCCAGCATCCGGCACAGCCCGTCGGGGAACCACTTACGGTTCGCGCCCAGCCCTATGACCAGCAGAAGGGGTTCTCCGTCGGCCCGCTCGGTCCACTGGTCGAAGGCGAGCCGGACCGCGCCGTTGGCGGCCCGGCGGACCGGGCTCCACGAGCCTGGCGGTGACGAGTTCATGAGAACCTCCCGAAACTGCGATCAACGTAACTGCGATCGGCGTTCGCGGTTTAGTGTAGGGGTATGAAGCGGGAATCGGCGAGGCGAGGCCGGAGAGACGAGAGGGGTGCCGGACTTGGCACGGGAACACACGACCGTCTGGGCGCGGCCCGAGCGCGGCACCCGCGGCCCCGCGGCGGTGCACAGCCGCGCGGAGCTGACCGCGGTCGCCGTCGAACTGGCGGACCGGGACGGCTTGGCGGCCGTCTCCACGCGGCAGGTGGCCAAGGCGCTGGGCACCGGCCAGGCATCCCTCTACCGCTACATCTCCAGCCGCGATGACCTGCTCGACCTGATGACGGACGCGGTGGCGGCAGAGGTCGACCTCGACGTCCCGCTCAGCGGTGACCCCGTCGAGGACCTGGTCGCCCTCGCCTCCCGGACCAAACAGGTCCATCTGCGGCACCCCTGGCTGCTCGACGTCCCGCCGGAACCCCTCCGGCTGGGCCCCCGGGGCCTGGACTATCTGGAGTACGCGCTGCGGGCGCTGGCACCCGCGCCACTGCCCGGACGGAGCAAGACGGAGATCGTCGGCCTGATGAACGCCCTCGTCGCCCAGTTCGCCCGTACGGAACTCCGACTGGGCCACGGACCCGCGAGCCGCCAGGCGGCACAAGCCGCCTATCTGAGCGAAGCGGCTGCCCAGGGGACACACCCGCATGTCGCGGCCGCTCTGGCCGAGGGCACCGAAGCAAACCCGGCGCAGGCCCCGCAAGACCTGTTCGAGCGCACGATGCGCCGGGCACTCGCCGGGCTCGTGGCAGGCGCCGCTTCCTGACGGGCGCTTCTGCTCGGTACGCCGCTTCCCGGCGGGCGCCGCACGAGGTGCGCCCGCCCCGGCTGAAGCGCGTCGGTCACCGATCGCGGGGCGAGGAACCTCCGGCCGAACTGCTGTCGTTTCGTGGATCGGTCCGCCCGCCGGGTGTCGTGCTGTGTGCTATCCGCAGGCGGGGCGGTTGCGGAGGATGGACCGACGAACGGCTGCGTGGCGCGACCGTTCACCGTGTGCGCCGGCCCGGACCCCGCTGGTGCGAGTGCGGACGACGGGGGCCGGCCTCTCCAGGCACGGCCGGCCTTCGGCGTTCCGCACCGGCGCCGCCCGGGCACGTCACGGAGCACGCAGGGTCTGTCGGGGAGTGCGGCCGTAGGCGGCGCGGTAGAGGGCGGCGAAGCGGCCTTGGTGGGCGAAGCCCCAGCGGCCGGCTATCGACGTGACCGTGACACCGCCGGCGGGGGAGGCGGCGACGAGATCCTGGTGGGCGTGGGCCAGGCGGACGCGCCGCAGGTAGCCGGTGGGCGTGGTGTCCATGTGGCGGCGGAAAGCGTGCTGCAGGGCCCGTGGACTGACGTGCGCGGCCGCGGCGATCTCCGCCAGGCCGATGTCGGCCTCGGGATGCGACTCGATGAAGGCCACCGCCCGGCGCACCGGCAACGACGCGACGCCGTGTTCGGGGCAGCGGTCCGGGTCGCAGGAGGTCAGCGTGTTGGGGAAGGCGGTGAGGACGGTGGCGGCCAGCAGCCGGGCCGCGCTGGAGACGACCAGCGGCTGAACCTTCGACTCCGGACGGGTCAGAAGATCATCGGCGATGAAGGCCACCGTGTGCTTCCACCGCTGGGCCGAGGCCGCGTCGACCGGGCGCGGGCCGGTGAAGTGCAGCGGCCGGCCCGGCGGGTCCGACACCGCCGTCGCCGCGGTGGCCATGACCTCCGGTGAGAGCAGGACCGTACGGAGCCGGGCCTGCCGGATACGCCCTGACATGGATTCGCCGGGCTGGGCGGCCAGCAGTAGGTCACCGGGGCCGAAACAGTCGCTGTCCGTGCCGAAGGAGTGCTGGAGGATGCCGTCCGTGCCGGTCAGTTGGCTGACGATCAACAGGTGGGACGGGTCGGTGCGGTAAGTGAAGTCGGCTGTCAACTGCATGCCGTCGATGGCGAACGACCCGGCACTGCTGCGATGGTGGATCAACTCGGCGCCCGTGTCGAGCGTGGCGATCCACAGACGAAAGCCGTAGGCGGCGGTCAGGAACTCCCGGCAGGCTTCCGGATCGGTACTGCAGAAGTCGGCCGGACCGGTGGGGGCAGAGATCTCGGCGCTCATGGCACCACACTTCTTCTTCGAGCCCGGCCACAACGGGGAGTCCCCGCGCGGCGAACAAGACAGTGCGCCCGACGAACCGGCGCCACGCATCCCACGGTACTCAGCCCGTACCGTCCGCGAAGCACCTTGCTTGTGTACGTCCCGCACGGGGCGACGATGTCCGAATCCCGGGAGGTGCGGGGCCGGGGGTGCTCGCAGGGTACGTACGCGGCCTGGTGGGCGGTCCTCGGTCGGCGGGAGGGCTGTGGGGACCGGATCCACCCCCTGTCTCCTTCTCCAGTTTCCTTCCATCCACGGGCGAGGGGGCCTCGCGCACGGCCCCGCCCCGTTGTCGGCCGTGACGCCGCACCCTAGGCTCTACCCGGAATACCGGAAAGGCCGGATTGCCGTCATATGGCTGGTATGGCGAACGCCTGGTTGAGCCAGGCGGTTCGGGACGGATGAGGGACGTGAGCGCATGGGACGGATCGTGCCCGCGGCGAACGCGTCGGTGCCGATGAGCCGATGGAGCGAGGAGCGGTGCGCCGAGTTGGCCGGACTGGTCGGGCTTGCCGAGTTGGTCGGACCGGCCGGATTGGTCGGGCCGGCCAGAGAGGGCGCCGGGGAGCTGTCCGTACGGCCCGGCCACCGGGGGCGGCCGTGACCAGGGCCTGGGAGGTGGCCGTCGCCCTGCCGGCCCGGCTCGGCGAGGGGCCCACGTGGGATGCCCGTGCCGGCCGGCTGATCTGGGTGGACATCCTCTCCGCCCGCGTCCACACCCTCGACCCGGCCACCGGCCGCCGCACCGTCCTGGCCACCGAGCAGCACGTCGGCGCGGCCAAGCCGCGCGCCGGGGGCGGGCTGGTGGTCAATCTGCGGGACGGCGTGGGCGCGTACGACGCGGCGGGCGCCTTCTCGTGGCTGTGCCGCGAACCCGTGGCGGGATGCCGGGGCAACGACGCGGCCGTGGCGCCCGACGGAGCGCTGTGGGCGGGCACCATGGCGTACGACGAGACGCCCGGCCGCGGCACGCTGACCAGGATCGCGCCGGACGGCCGCGCCACCCGGGTCCTGTCGGACGTCACGGTGAGCAACGGCACCGGCTGGAGCCCGGACGGCCGGCGGATGTACTACATCGACACCCCCACGCGGCGCGTCGACGTCTTCGACGTCACGGACGAGGGGCTGGTGACCGGCCGCCGTCCCTTCGTGGAGATCGAGGAACCCGCGGACACGGCGGGCTACCCGGACGGGCTGACGGTGGACGCCGACGGCGGGGTGTGGGTGGCGATGTTCGAGGGCGCGCAGGTACGGCACTACAGCGCCGACGGCGGGCTGGAACGGGTCGTACCGATGCCGGTCGGCCGCCCCACGGCCTGCGCGTTCGGCGGTGCCGCGCTCACGGACCTGTACGTCACCACGGCGCGCGGCGGTCCGGGCAGTGCCCCGCTCGGCGGGTCGCTGCTGGTGGTGCCGGACGCCGGGCGGGGGCTGGCGCAGCCCGAGTTCGCCGCGCAGGCGTCCGCGGGTGCGGGAAACGGGCGGGAAAAATGAGGGGCGTACGGGTGGGACGGCCGGGTACACGGAGCGCAGTTGTTATTGGACGGTGGCGAACGAGGAGGCCCCCTGATGTTGCTGGCTCACCCTGCTGTACTGCGTGACCTGGTCGAGCAGTACGAGACGCTGCGCGTACTCAACGCGGCGGACGGGAGCCCGGAGGTCCGGCAGCGGATGGACGACGTCGCCTACACCCTGTGCGTCTCCACGGGTACCCGGGACGTCGACACCGCCCTGGTGGCGGCCCGGCACCGGCTGCCGGGCGCCCGGGTCGAGGACGACTCCGTACTCTGCGACCCGCCGGTCCAGGCCGAGACGGTCCTGCCCGCCGCGTAACCGCCCTACGGGCGCACAGCGCCCGATCGGCCACCGGACCGGGGCCCTGCCGTCGAACGGCAGGGCCCCGGCGCGCTGTCGTCGACGCGCCGCGCGGTGACGACGCTTCCCGCGCGGACGGGCATCCTGTACCCGTCCATCGCTTGTTCCCGCCGTCGGACCACGGCTCGGCTTTGCGCGTCGTCCCCGGGTGTTCGGCCTCTGCCGCCTCCGCGCAGCACCTTCGCCCACCCACTCGGCCGAGTGAACCGGTGCCCCGCGCCCCGCCCGGGGCGCGGGGCGGGCGGGCCGAAACGATACTGGGCGTAGCTGCTCAATCCATGATCTCGGGGTCACCCTGGGGAGTCGCCGTAGGGATGACGGCGCAGGGCCCGGTCGGCGAGTCGAAGGGTGAAGCGATGGACGCACCGGTGCCGGAGTTCACCGAGCGGCCGGAGGACCCGTTCGCGCTGAGCCGGGCCGCCTCGGCGGTGCTCGACGACGAGGGCACCGTCGTGGGCTGGAGCGGGCGTGCCGAGACCCTGCTCGGCTATCCGGCGCCGGAGGTGCTCGGGCAGCGGGCGGACGCGTTCCTGCTCCATGAGGACGGCCGGGCCGCCGCACCGGAAGCCGTCGCGGTGGCCCGGCGCGAAACGGGCTGGTCCGGCATCCTGCCGGTGCGGCACCGCGACGGGCGGCGCGTCGAGCTGGGGGTGCGGATCCGCCCCGTCACGCGGGGCGACGCCCGGTACGAGTGGTTCGTCGTCGCCGCGCCGGCCGCGGAGGTCGTCCAGTGGGAGATCGACCGCTCGGTCCTGGACGGCCTGTTCCGGCGTTCCCCGATCGGGCTGGCCGTGCACGCCCCCGACCTGAGCATCCTGCGCATCAACCGGGCCATCGCGGGCATCAGCCGGCGCCCCGCCGCGGCACACCGGGGCCTGCGGATGGCGGACTTCCTCGTCGACCCGGACGTGGCCACCATCGAGGAGCGGCTGCGCAGGGTGCTGGAGACCGGCGAGCCGCTGATCTTCACCGAGCAGTCGTGCCGGCTGCGCGCCGATCCCGGCCACGAACGGGTGGTGTCCGTGTCCGCGTTCCGGATGCGGAACGCCTCCGGCGCGGTGCTCGGCGTCACCCAAATGGTGGAAGACGTCACCGACCGGCACCGCGCTCAGCACCGGCTCGCGGTCCTCAACCGGGCGAGCGCGCGCATCGGGACCACGCTGGACGTGGCCCAGACCGCGCGGGAACTCGCCGAGGTCGCGGTCCCCGACCTCGCCGACGCGGTCTCGGTGGACCTGCTGGAGCCGGTCACCCGTGGCCAGGACCCCACCCGGGGAGCGTACGTGCCGGTGCACCGTACGGCCGTACGCTCCGCCGTACCGGAAGGGCTGGACGTGATGTACCCGGTGGGCGAGGTGTTCCGCTTCGCTCCGGGGACGCCGCAGGCCCGGTGCCTCACCGCGCAGCAGCCGATCCTCGAACCGGATCTGGAACACAGCCCCGGCTGGTACATCCAGGACCCCGAACGCTCGCAGCGGGCCCTGCGCCTGGGCGCCCACTCGCTGATCGTCGTGCCGCTGGCCGCCCGCGGCCTGGTGCTCGGTCTGGTGAGCCTGTGGCGGGCGGAACGGCCGCAGGCGTTCGAGCAGGACGACCTCGTACTGGCCCAGGAGTTCGTCTCCCGCGCCGCCATCTGCATCGACAACGCCCGCCGCTACACCCAGGAGCACCACGGGGCACTGACCCTGCAACGCAGCCTGCTGCCGCGCGAGCTGCCCGAACAACTGGCCGTCGAGGTCGCCCACCGCTACCTCCCCGCCGACCCCGCGGCGGGTGTCGGGGGCGACTGGTTCGATGTCATCCCCGTCTCCAGCGCCCGCGTCGCCCTGGTCGTCGGCGACGTGGTCGGCCACGGGCTGCACGCCGCCGCCACGATGGGCCGGCTGCGTACGGCGGTGCACACCCTGGCCAGCCTCGACCTCGCGCCCGACGAAGTGCTCTCCCGCCTGGACGACCTCGTCAACCGGCTCGCCGAGGAGCAGGAGACGGCCGGCGGCGGCCCGCAGAGCCCGCAAGTCATCGGTGCGACCTGCCTGTACGCGGTGTACGACCCGGTGTCCCGCCGCTGCACCATCGCCCGCGCGGGCCACGTACCGCCCGCCGTGGTGGACCCCGACGGGCGGATGAGCCTGCCCGACCTGCCCGCGGGACCGCCGCTCGGGCTGGGCGGCCTGCCGTTCGAGTCCGTCGAACTCGAACTCGCCGAGGGCAGCCTGCTGGCCCTCTACACCGACGGTCTGCTGGAGGTGCGCAGCCGGGACCTCGACGAGGGGCTGGCGCTGCTGCGCGAAGCACTGGAGCGGCCCGCCCGCCGCCTGGAGGACTGCTGCAAGGCGGCGGTCGACGCGCTGTTGCCCGTCCACCCACGGGACGATGTCGCGCTGCTCCTCGCCCGTACGCGCGCGCTGCCTCCGGAGAGCGTCGCCTCGTGGGAACTGCCCGCCGAACCGACCGCCGCGGCGGAGGCGCGCGAACTGACGGCCGAGAAGCTGACCTCATGGGGCCTGGAGGAGCTGGCGTTCACCGCCGAGCTGGTGGTGAGCGAGCTGGTCACCAACGCCTACCGGTACGGCGGCACCCCGATCACCCTGCGGCTCATCCGCGACCGTTCACTGATCTGCGAGGTCTCCGACCCCAGCAGCACCGCCCCGCATCTCAGACGCGCGCACAGCACGGACGAGGGCGGGCGCGGTCTCCTCCTGGTCGCCCAACTCACGGACCGCTGGGGCGCCCGCCACACCCGGGACGGCAAGACCGTGTGGACCGAAATGCCGCTGCCGTCCTCGGTGAGTGACTGAAACCGGCTGGTACGCGCGCTAACGCTGGGTCTTCGCCGCGTGTCGTCCCTGTAGCGAGGCGGCGGGCTGGGTGGCCGCGAACGAAGGCCGGGGCGGCCGCCGCCCCCGGATCGCGTTGCGCCTCGGACGTCACCGGGGCTGAGGAGGCGGGTACGGCAGCCGGTACGGGTTCATGACCGGCCCGTGCCAGGACGCTCCGGCCCGGCCTGCCCGCTCTGTCCGGCCGCCCGCCGTGAGACCAGCCCGGCCGGCCCGTCCCGCTCACCTTGTTCGACCTGCTCGGATGACCGGCTCGGCGGCGTTGTCAGACCCTCGTGTCACGATGACGGACATGACCACACCTGAACGCGCTTTCCCTCCCATGCTGGCCGATGAGCGGGCCACCTTGGAGGGTTGGCTTGACTTCTACCGCACCACCCTCGCCCAGAAGTGCGACGGCCTGACGGAGGAGCAGCTCCGCGAGGCGTCGGCGGAGCCCTCGCCGCTCACCCTGCTCGGCCTCGTCCAGCACATGGCGGAGGTCGAGCGACACTGGTTCCGCAGGGTTCTGGACGGGGCGGACATCCCGCCGATCTTCAGCACCGACCCCGACATCAGGCCCGCCGACCGCGGGTTCGCGCTCGCCGAGGACGCCACGTACGCCAAGTCCCGCCTCATATGGCAGGCCGAGATGGAGCACGCCCGGGAGAACGGCGCCGCCCACGCGCTGGAGGACACCGGCCTGTTCCGGGGCAGCCAGGTCAGTTTGCGCTGGATCTACTCCCACATGATCGCCGAATACGCCCGCCACTGCGGTCACGCCGACCTCATACGGGAGCGCATCGACGGCAGTACGGGCGTCTGACCACCGCCAGTCGCCGGGGAGCCGGTTCCGGCCGGGACACGGGGGAGCCGGGCCCCGGCGGAAGCGGGGGCCGGGGAAGCGGGCACCGCCGGAGCCGGAGCCGGAGCCGGGGTCGGTGGAGCTGGGGCCGGGGGTGGGGCAGAGGCAGGCGGTGAGACGGATTCACGTACACCGCGGGGCGGTCGGGACCCAGCAGACTGGCGCGCAAGCACGCGTCACCGCGCCACCGGTGCGGTGCGACGGCAGCGGCACCGCACGCCGGCACCGCACGCCGGCGCGGCCGCCCACCGCACCCCAGGCCACACCGAGCGGAGGGCATCGTGACGGACGACTCGACGGCACAGGACCGGCAACTGCTGCACGACTACTCGCGGGAAACCCACGACCCGTACGTCCAGCGCCTGCTCGGGGAACTGCTCGGTCACGTCAACCGGGCGGACTTCGAGCGGACGGCGGGCGCGGGCGGCGGCAACACGCGCGACCTCGGCGCTGCGCCGGGGCCGGGTGTTCGCGGCGTTCGGGGGTGTTCGCGGCGCAGCGCCGGGGCCGGGTGTGCGTGGCGGTTCGGGGCGCGCAGTGCCGCGCCGGGGTCGCGCGTTCGCGGCGGCCGGGGCGCGCCTCCGGCCTCCCGCCCCACCCACCGGCCGCCGACGGGTGCGCCTCCGGCCCTCGCCCCCCGATGGGTGCGCCTCCGGCCTCCCCGCCCCACCCACCAGCCGCCGATGGGCGCGCCTCCCCACCCCCCCGATGGGCGCGCCCCGGCCCCCGGCCCCCCCGGCTGACGGGCACGCCCCGGGTAAAGCCTTCCCCACGTTGTCGTAAGCGGCCGCCCATCCACCGCGCCCTCGTCGCCCCGCGCTCACCTCGCCCCACCCGCCGAACCCGCAGTTCAGCGCCCCGCCGGGCCGTCAAACGCCTCCAGCCCGCCGCGCGTTGAGCGGATCGGCCTGTGTTACGGCCAGGTTGACGGTGCGGCACGCGAGGAACACCCTCGTTATATAGGTGCTCGATACAACTGACCCGCGAGGGCGTCGAGCCGCCGGACATCGCCGTGCCCGCGCACGGCTCCGCTGCCCGGCGGAACCGCCTCGCGGTCGGACACAGGAGGACATGGCATGTGTGGCATCACCGGCTGGATTTCCTTCGATCGTGACCTGCGTTCCGAGCGGGAGACCGTCGACGCGATGACGGAGACGATGGCCTGCCGAGGGCCCGACGACCGTGGCACGTGGGTGCAGGGCCCGGCCGCCCTCGGCCACCGCCGCCTCGCGATCATCGACCTGCCGGGCGGACGCCAGCCGATGACCGCGCAGAAGGCGGACGGCAGCCCGGTGGCCATCGTCTACTCGGGCGAGGCATACAACTTCCACGAGCTGCGCGAGGAACTCGCCTCCCGGGGACACCGGTTCGCCACCGAATCCGACACCGAGGTCGTGCTGCGCGGCTACCTCGAATGGGGCGAGGCGGTCGCCGAGCGGCTCAACGGCATGTACGCGTTCGCCGTCTGGGACCAGCAGCGCCAACGGCTCGTCATGATCCGCGACCGGATGGGCATCAAGCCGTTCTATTACTACGAGACGCCCGACGGCGTACTGTTCGGCTCCGAGCCCAAGGCGATCCTCGCCAACCCGCTCGCCGAGCGCGGCATCGGCCTCGACGGCGTCCGCGAACTCTTCGCCTTCGTCAAGACACCCGGCCACGCCGTGTGGGACGGCATGCACGAGGTCGAACCCGGCACGGTCGTCACCGTCGACCGCGGCGGCCTGCGCCGGCACGTGTACTGGTCGCTGGAGACCCGCGCCCACGAGGACGACCGGGACGCCTCCGTGGCCCACGTCCGTACGCTGCTCGACGACATCGTCCGCCGCCAGCTCATCTCCGACGTCCCCCGGTGCACCCTGCTCTCCGGCGGCCTCGACTCCTCCGCCATGACCGCGCTGGCCGCCCGCCAACTGGGCGCGGTGGGGGAGACCGTCCGCAGCTTCGCCGTCGACTTCGTCGGCCAGACCGAACACTTCGTGGCCGACGAACTGCGCGCCACCCCCGACACGCCGTACGTCCACGACGTGGCCCGCCTCTCCGGCACCGACCACCAGGACATCGTCCTGGACTCGGACGCCCTGGCCGACCCCGAGGTGCGCGCGAAAGTCATCCGGGCCCGCGACATACCCATGGGCTTCGGTGACATGGACACCTCGCTCTACCTGCTCTTCAAGGCGATCCGGCAGCACTCGACCGTCGCCCTCTCCGGAGAGTCGGCGGACGAGGTGTTCGGCGGCTACAAGCAGTTCTTCGACGAGGAGGCGCGCCGGGCCGACACCTTCCCGTGGCTCGTCCGCGTCGCCGAGCACTTCGGCGACGACGGCGACATCCTCGTCCCCGCGCTCGCCGACTCCCTCGACCTGCGCTCGTACGTACAGGACGGCTACCGGACCGCGGTCAAGGACGTGCAGCGGCTCGACGGGGAGAGCGACTTCGAATACCGGATGCGCACGATCTGCTACCTGCACCTGACCCGGTTCGTGCGCATTCTGCTCGACCGCAAGGACCGCGCGAGCATGGCCGTCGGCCTGGAGGTACGGGTGCCGTTCTGCGACCACCGGCTGGTCGAGTACGTCTACAACACGCCGTGGGCTCTGAAGTCCTTCGACGGCCGCGAGAAGAGCCTGCTGCGCGAGGCCACCGCCGATGTGCTGCCGCGGTCGGTGTACGACCGGGTCAAGAGCCCGTACCCGTCGACGCAGGACCCCAAGTACGCGGTCGCGCTCCAACAGCACGCCAAGGACCTGCTGGCGCGCTCCTCGCACCCGGTCTTCGAGATCGTCGACCGCGACTGGCTCAAGCGGGCCGTCGAGCACGCCGCGCCGCAGGTCACCCAGGCGTCCCGGAAGGGCCTGGAGAAGACGCTGGATCTGGCCCTGTGGTTGGACATGTACCAGCCGCGCCTTACTCTTTCCTGACCCGAACCGGGCGGCGCGATGGGCTGAGCGATGACAATCGGTGACGATGCGGCACTCCAACTGGTGATCTCCCTGCACCGACTGACCCGCAGCCTGCGCAGGGCCGCCGCCGCGGGCGGCATCCAGCCGACACAGTTCGCCGTCCTGGCCATGCTGACGCAGCGTGGCCCCTCCCGGATCGGCGAGATCGCGGCCTGGGTCCCTTGCTCCCAGCCGACCGCCACCGCGGCCGTACTGGGGCTGGAGGCCGCCGGGCTGATCCGCCGCGAACCCGACCCCACGGACGGACGGGCCAGCCGCGTCCTGGCCACCGGACGCGGTGCCACCGCGCTCGCCGACGTCGCACGCCGCGAGGCCGAGGTGCTCTCCAAGCGCCTCGGCTCGCTGCGCCCCGACGAGATCCGCCAACTCGCAAAGATCGAACCCCTGCTGCGGCGTCTGGCGGAAGCGACGGACTGACCGGGCGGGGGCGAGGGACGGCCCGGCCGGCCGAGGGGGCGCGGGCAGCCGCCCCCCTGTCCGGCCCGCCATCGTCGTCCCACCCCGACTGCTCCCGGTTCGCGCGGGTAGACGGAGCCGGGGCGGCGAGATCCGCTGTTTCCCCGGTGCGATGGACCAGGCTGGGAGCATGACGGAGCGATCATCGACGACCGGACCGTCCGCGAAGGAGGGGACCGGAACGGAGGGGACCGGACCGTCCGCGAAGGAAGCGCACGGGACGGAAGGAACCGGACCGGAAGGAACCGGACCGGAAGGAACCGGACCGGAAGGAACCGGACCGGAAGGAACCGGACCGTCCGCCACGGAGGGGGCTTGGACGGGAAGCCCCGCGACGCAGGGGCCCGGAACGGGACCGCTCCCACCGGAGCCAGCCCCGCCCGCGTCCGCCCCCACATCCGTCCCCACACCCATGCCCGACGCGCGGCGCTGGACCGCGCTCGCGGTCATGCTGTGCGGGACGCTGCTGGCCAACCTGGACGTGTTCATCGTCGTGGTGGCCGTCCCGTCCTTCTCCCGTGACCTCGGTGCCGGCGCCGGCCAGCAGCAAATGGTCCTGGCCGGCTACCAGCTCGTCTACGCACTGGGCCTGATCACGGGCGGACGCCTGGGCGACAGATACGGCATCTTCCGTGTCTTCGCCGCGGGCATGGCCGTGTTCGTCCTCGCCTCGGTGGGGTGCGCGCTGGCGCCCACCGCCGCGGCGCTCGTCACGGCCCGGCTGGTCCAGGGAGCGGGTACGGCGCTCCTCGTACCGCAGGTCTACAGCGCCGCCCGCACCCTGTTCGGGGAACGCGAGCAGCGGGCGGCCTTCGCCGCGACGGGAGTCGTCATGGGGCTGGGAGCGGTGTCCGGGCAGTTGCTGGGGGGCTGGCTCATCGGCGCCGACCTGTTCGGCCTGGGCTGGCGCTCGGTGTTCTGGGTGAACGTGCCGATCGGGCTGGCGGCACTGTGCGCGCTGCCCTTCGTGGCCGTACGGGGTGGCCGCCGGCGGATGGGCCTGGACGGCGCCGGGCTGCTGCTCGGCGCCGTCGCGCTGGCGGCCTTCTCCGTACCGCCCGCGTTCGGCCGGGACCTGGGCTGGCCCTGGTGGATCTGGGTGTGCCTGGTCCTCTCCGTACCGGCGGGCGCCGCCTTCGCCCGCCACGAACGCCGGGCCCAGCGCCGGGACCGGGCCCCACTGCTGCCGCCCGCCCTCCTGACGGGCCGCTTTCCCACCGGCCTGCTGCTGATCGCCCTGTTCAACAGCGGCCTGAACGCCTTCTTCCTCGTCCTCGGGCTGCATCTGCAACAGGGCCTCGGCTGGGCGCCGATGGAAGCGGGCAGCGCGATGCTGCCCCTGGCCGGTCTCTTCGCCGTGCTGTCACTGCTCGTCCCGCGGCTGCGGAAGGTGAGTTCGAGGCATTTGCTCGTCCGGGGCGGTGCCACGGCCGCCTTCGGGTACGCGGCAGCCGCCGGCAGCGCCCTGTCCCAGCACCCGGGCTGGCTGCTGTGCTCGCTCGCCGTCATCGGCGCGGGCCAGGGTCTGTTCATCACTCCGGCCCTCACCGCGACCCTGCGTACCGCGCCGGAACGTTTCGCGGGCTCGGCCTCCGGCGTGGTCTCCACCGTCCAGCAGACAGCCGCCGCGGTCGGCGTCTGCCTCCTGGGGCTCATCTACTACGGCCTGACCGACTCCGGAACCGCCTCAGCCCCCGCCTTCGCCCTCACCTCAATCGCCATCGCCGCCCTCTCCGCCTGCGCCGCGGCACTGGCTCTCCGGCTCCCCGGTTAGTCCCTCAGCCCCCACGTACCGCCCCCACCTGTACGCATCCCCCGCCCCGCCACCTCGCCCGTACCCGTCCCGGTCACTCACCGACACGCATGGGCCCGAAGCGCGCGGGTAGTCGAATGCCGGACCGGACCAGCCCAGTTGACGGAGCAGCACCTTCAGCAAGCGTCTCACCGGAGGTACGCATGTCCAGCACGACGGCACGGGCCGATGATGTGATCGCCCGACTGCTGCCCGAAGTCTCCGCCTTCATCGACCGGCAGTTGGACGACTACCCCGACGCCTGCGGGCCGCTGCGTATCACCGTGCGGACGGTGATCGACCAGGGCCGCCACGAACGGAACGAGACCGCGCTGCCGCTGCTGACCCACGCGGCCATCACCGGCGTCCCGGAGCCCGCCGTGCCCGTCGCCGCCGCGCACGCGCTGTGGTGGCGGGCGGCCAACGCCTTCGACGACATCGCGGACGGGGACGCGGGGCCCGCGATGTACGGCATCGGCACCGGGCCCGCACTGATGGCCGCACTCGAATGCGGCCACGGGCTGCCGTTGCGGGCCCTCGCCGCCCTCGACCTCCCGGCCGCCCTGCGCGAGCGCCTGGTCAGCGACTACCTCGACGGCTGGACCCTGACCAACGACGGGCAGATAAGGGACCTGTTCAACACCGCGGCGACGGCCGACCCGCAGGCCGTGCTGACGACGTACGAGCACAAGAGCGGCTCCGCGTACGCCATGGCCTGCGGCATGACCGCGCGGATCGCCGGCTGTGACGACGCCGCGGTCGACGCGTGGCGCACCTTCGGGCACGCGGTCGGCACGCTGCTGCAGTTCCGCAACGACGAGGAGGAACTGCGGGACGAGCGCGAGGAGGACATCCGCAACGGCACCGCCACCTACCGTCTGGTGTGCGCCCTGCGGCAGCTCTCCGGCGAGGAACGGCAGCGGGCCCTCCGGCTCGTGCGGGAGGCGGCCGACAGCCCCGACGGGCGGGCGGAGATCAGGGCGATGCTCCTGGACCCCGCCGTGCAGGCCGCGACGCTCGCGGTGCGCGACGGCCTGCTCCGGCGGGCCCACGATCTGCTCGACCGGCTGGCCGTGCCCTCGGAGTTCACCACGGCGCTGCGCTCCCTGGTCGACACCGCCGCCGCGCGGGCGACCCCGGCGGACCGGGCGGATACGGCGGCCGACCCCGGCACCGATGTGCCGTCCCCTGATACGTCATTCCCTGATACGTCGTCGGCGCGCGCGGCTTCCGGCCGGCAGTCGGTGCTCACGGCCGGCCACGCCGAGTTCCGCGCGAACTGAGGAACGCGGCCACCGGTCCGTACCACAACAGTTGCCCGGACCACCCGGACCACCCGGACCACCCGGACCCGCCGGCCCGCCCAAACCACCCAAACGATCCGCCACGCCGCCCGCCCTCCCCGCCCCACCGCCCCCCGGAGGACCCCAGCTCGATGCCTGTTCCCTCCGCACGCCCGCATGCCCTCATCGTCGGTGCCGGCATAGCCGGTACGGCCGCGGCCTTGGCGCTGCGCGCTGTCGGCTGGGACGCGACGATCGTTGAACGGGCCCCGGCCCGACGCAGAGGTGGTTACCTGGTCTTCTTCCGTGGTGACGGCTACCGGGCGGCCCGCCGCCTGGGCGTGGCCGACGACCTGCGGGACCGGCTCGGCCCGGACAGCCGGTGGTTCGAGATCGACCGCCGCGGGCGCACGCTGCCGGGCATGCGCCTGCCCGCCGACGCGCGCCGCCGCTCCCTGACGCTGCTGCGCAGTGACATCGAGGCCGCGCTCCACGACCGTCTGCCCGACGACGTCCCGATACGGTACGGCCGCACCCCGGTACGCGTCAGCCAGGCCCCCGACCACGTGCTGACCACCCTCGACGACGCCACCGAGATCCGCTCCGATCTGCTCATCGGTGCGGACGGCAGCCACTCGGCGGTACGCCGGCTGGCCTTCGGACCCGAGCGGGCCTACCGCTACGACTTCGGCCATGTCGTCGCCGCCTGCATGGTCGGGCGGTCGCTGCCGGGGCTGGCCACGGGGGACACCGCCGTCATGCCCGACGCGGGGCGCGCCGCGTGGGTGGCCGGGTTCCGGGACTGCGGGCCGGTCGCGTACTTCCTGTACCGCAGCGACGACCCGGGGGCCGAGCTGAGGCAGTCGTCGGCCGCCGTACTGCGCCGGGTCTTCGGCGACCACCCGGGCCCGCTGATGCCCGGCCTGCTCGACGCGGCCGAAGCCGCCGGGGCCGTCCACTTCGACCAGGTCAGCCAGATCCGGATGCCGCGGTGGACGGACCGCCGCGTGGCCCTGCTGGGCGACGCGGCGTGGAGCCTGAGCCTGTACTCGGCGTACGGTGCCTGCCTGGCCGTGGAGGCCGCCGCGAATCTCGCGGACGAGGTCGCCGTACGTGACGGGCGCCCGCTCGTCCGGGCGGTCGCCGCATGGGAACGGCGGACCCGTCCCACGGCCCGCCACCACGCCGACCGGGCGCGCCGTATGCAGCACCTGTTCCTGCCTGCCAACCGCCAGGTCGCGCGGGTCCGCCGTGCCGCGATCCGGCTGTCCCACAGCCCGCTCACCCGGCCGCTGGCCCTGCGCCTCCTGCCGCAGCCGCTGTAGCGAGTGCCGATGCCCCGTGCCGGGGCCGGCCATGGAGGCGCCGAGGCGTCCGCCGGGGAGCGGGGGAGGGGGCGGCGCTCGCGAGGGGCCGGTTGGAGTAGCGGTGATGACCTGCTGTGCGGGTCGTCGTTCTCTGACCATGACAAGTCAAAGGACAGTCCCTACCCTTGCGGTCATGGCCGCAGCAGTAGCGGCAGCGTTCGTCGGTGCGGCCCCCGCGTCGGCCGGCGGGCTCATCGTCATCGGGTCCCCGTCCCACAACAACACCTGCATGAACGGCCCGCGGATGGACGCGCGGGGGGACGCCGGGGACGGCACCGGGAGCGTCGCCGGTCTGCTCGGGCAGATTCCTTTCGGCAGTCCGCTCAACCACTGCGGCAGTGCCGATCTGCCCGGCAACAAGCAGGGGAACGAAGCCCCGGACGACGACCCCGGCCTTGAGCACACGTCGTCCGAACCCGTCGTCGACAACCGGTACCCCGGGACGGGGCAAGTCGACTTCCTCAAGCTGCTGAGGTGACCGGGGCGGGCCGGGGCCGGAGCGGGGACGGGCAAGATCCGGGCCGGGACCGGGCCGGGGCCGAGACGTCAACGCCGTGCCCCTCTCCGCCCGCCACAGCCGCCCGCACCCTTCCGTATCAATGGAACACGTTCTACTGTGCCCACGACCCATTACCCGACGGCCCGTCAGAAATGCCCACCGCGCCACGCCGCGCCCACCGTGCCCACCGTCCGCGCCGCGCCCGCCGTGCGCCCGGGCGCGTACGCGTACGTGTCACCGCGTGAGCCGGGCCGGTCAGACCAGGAGGGGCCGTGCACCTCGAATACACCCCGGAACAGCAGCGGCTGCGGTCCGAACTGCGGGAGTACTTCGCCGCCTTGGTCCCCGACGACGCGTACGCGCGATTCCACGGCCCCGACGCCGCCGCACCGGACGCACCGGGGGAAGCGCCCGCGACGCGGGGCCCGAGCCCGCAGAAACGGTTCTACCGTGAGACGATCCGGCGGCTCGGGGCGGACGGGTGGCTGGGGGTCGGCTGGCCCGAGGAGTACGGCGGCCGGGGCCTGACACCGATGGAGCAGTTCATCTTCTTCGACGAGGCCGCGCAGGCGGGCGTGCCGCTGCCGCTGATGGCGCTGAACACCGTCGGGCCGACCATCATGCGGTACGGCACGGACGAGCAGAAGGCGTACTTCCTGCCGAAGATCCTCTCCGGGGAGATCGACTTCGCGATCGGGTACAGCGAACCGGAAGCGGGCACGGACCTGGCGTCGCTGAAGACCCGGGCCGTACGCGACGGTGACGCCTACCTCGTCGACGGACAGAAGATCTGGACCACCAACGGCGACACGGCCGACTGGGTCTGGCTCGCCGTACGCACCGCCCCCGTCGAGGACGGTGTGCCGCCCCACAAGGGCATCAGCCTGCTCCTCGTGCCGACCTCCGACCCCGGCTACTCCTGCACCCGCATCAACACCCTCGCCTCGCACGACACCACCGCCAGTTACTACGAGAACATCCGGGTCCCCCTCACCCGCCGCGTCGGCGAGGAGAACCAGGGCTGGCGCATCATCACCAACCAGCTCAACCACGAACGGGTGACCCTCGCGGCGCACGGCACGATGGCCGTCCGCGCCCTGCACGACGTACAGCGCTGGGCCGCCGGAACGAAGCTGGCCGACGGCCGGCGGGTCATCGACCTCGGCTGGGTACGCGGCCGGCTGGCCCGTACACACACCAGGCTGGACGCCATGAAGCTGCTGAACTGGCAGATGGTCGACGCCCTCCAGCACGGCACGCTCGCCCCCCAGGACGCCTCCGCGGCCAAGGTCTACTGCTCGGAGGCGCGCCGCGACGCGTACGCCTGGCTGATGGAGGTGGTGGGCGCGGCGGGCCCTCTCAAGGACGGCTCGGCCGGCGCGGTCCTGCACGGCGAACTGGAACGCGGCTACCGCTCCTCGGTCATCTTCACGTTCGGCGGCGGCAACAACGAGATCCAACGCGAGATCATCGCCTGGATCGGCCTGGGAATGCCGCGGGTACGGCGTTAGCGCACGGCGCGCCCCCGCCCCCTCCCCACCCCCTCAGCGCCCTACACCGCGTGCCGGCGCGCCGCCATACTGGGCGGGCGTAGGGGGCGGCTGGACGCGGTGGGGACGGGGGCGCGGGCGGGCGATGGTGGAGAGCAGGCTGGTTCAGGGGCGTTATTGGTTGCTCGACCTGATCGGGCGCGGGGGGATGGGGGAGGTGTGGCGGGCGCGGGACGAGTCGCTGGGGCGGCAGGTGGCCGTCAAGTGCCTCAAGCCGCTCGGGCCGCGGCACGATCCGTCCTTCATGCGGGTGCTGCGGGAGCGCTTCCGGCGGGAGGCGCGGGTGGCGGCGGCCCTCCAGCACCGCGGTATCACGGTCGTGCACGACTTCGGCGCGGACGACGGGATCCTGTTCCTGGTGATGGAGTTGCTCGACGGGCGCAATCTGAGTCAGTTGCTGGAGGACAACCGGCATGATCCGCTGCCCGTGCCGGACTTCGCCGACATCGCCGAGCAGGTCGCGGCGGCCCTCGCGTACACCCATGAGCAGTCGATCGTGCACCGCGACCTCAAACCCGCGAACATCGTGCGGATCGCCGACGGAACGGTCAAGATCTGCGACTTCGGCATCGCCAGGCTGGGGCACGACATCGGTTTCACCGCCCGGCTGACCGGTACGGGCGTGGCGATGGGCACGCCGCACTACATGTCGCCCGAGCAGATCGGCGCCGGTACGGTCGATCACCGCAGTGATCTGTACTCGCTCGGGTGTGTGCTGTACGAGCTGGCCACGGGCGTGCCGCCGTTCGACCTCGACGACGCCTGGGCGGTGCTCGTCGGCCACCGTGACACGGCGCCGGAGCCGCCGCGCGGGCACCGCCCCGATCTGCCCGAAGCGTATGAGCGCATCGTCCTGGACCTGCTGGCGAAGGATCCGGAGGACCGGCCCCGGGACGCCGCGGAACTGGTGAAACGACTCGTCTCCGCCCGCCGGCCGCCGGAGTACCCCACTGTGGGCGCGACGCTCCCCGCGCGACCGGCCGGCCGCCCGCCGACGCGTGCCGCGCACCGCCTGCCGTCCTGGACACAGGGGATGCGTGGCGGCTCACCGGCCGGCCTCCGCGCGCCCCGGACATCCGGCGCCGACGGGGCCGCCGAACTCACCGGCGCGTGGACGAGCGGCCTGCCGCCGCTCAGCCGTGACACCCCGGCGCCGTACGCCCCCGAGCGCCCCGCCCCCTCGCCCGCGCACCTCGCCGCGCTGGCCGCCCGCCACAACGCGGGGCTCAGCCTCGGCCGGCTCGGCCGCTGGGCGGAGGCGGGGGAGGTGCACCGCGCGGTCGCCGCCGAACGGGAACACGCGCTCGGGCCCGACCACCCCGACACCTTGGCGAGCCGGTTCGAGGTGGCCTTCACCCTCGCCCGGTCCGGCCGGCCCGCGGACGCGCTGCGCGAGTACGAGCGGGTGGCCGCCGGGCGCGGGCGGAGCCTGGGCCCCGAACACCTGGACACCCTGGCCGCCCGTCAGGAGACGGCGTACGCGCTGGGCCGGCTCGGCCGTCACTTCGAGGCGCACCAGGTGTACGTGTCCGTCCTGGCGGCCCGGGAGCGCACGATGGGCCCCGAGCACCCGGACGCGCTGCGCTGCCGGCACAACCTCGCCTTCAACCTCAGCCGTCTCGGCCGGCTGGAGGACGCGTACCGGATGGCGCGCGACGTGGCGTCGGCGCGTGCCCGGGTGCTGGGGGCGCAGCATCCGGACACCCTGGTGACGCGGTACGAAGTGGCGTACCTGCTCGGCCAGTTGGGCCGGTGGGCGGAGGCGCTGCACACGTACCGGGAGGTGGCCGCCGACCGGGCGCAGGCCCTGGGGCCCGGACACCCCGACACCCTCGCCGCCCGTTACGAGGTCGGCATAAGCCTGGGGCGCCTCGGGCGCGGTGCCGAGGCGCTGGAGCTGTACCGGGACCTCGTCGACGCCCGTACGGCCGCGCAGGGCCCGGCCGACCCCGAGACGCTGCGCGCCCGGCACGGCCTGGGCGTCAACCTCGGCCGCCTCGGGCGCTGGGAAGAGGCGCTGGCCGAGGCCCGGTCGGTGGCCGGGCTCCGCGAGCAGGTGCTGGGCGGCGACCACCCCGACACCCTTGTCAGTCGCCGGGAGATCGCGGTGGCCCTGGGGTGGCTGGGCCGCTGGCCCGACGCGCTGGCGGTCTACCGGCAGGTCGCCGCGGCCCGCGAACGGGTGCTGGGCGGCGACCACCCCGACACCCTCGCGAGTCGCAGCGACGAGGCCCAGTGCCTGGAGCAGCTCGGGCGCTCCGCCGAGGCGGTGGCGCTGTACCGCCGGGTCGCCGCGCTGCGGCAGCGGCGCGCGCCGGGCCGGGGCTGAGCCGGTGCGCGGAACCGGCGGGGCGGTGGGGCGCCGGGCCGGGGCCGAAGGCCGCGCCCGGCCCGGCGTCCGCTCAGCGCACCGGGTGCACCCGGTAGAGCACCGTCGCGTGCGCCGGCACCCGTGCGGAGATCGTCCCGGCGGTGCGGGAGGTGCGCTTGGTGACCAGGTCACGCAGCTCGTACGTGCCGCCGCCCTTGGACAGTCCGGCCGTCCTCGCCGTGATGGACAGCGTCCGCGGCGCGTCGCCCGAGTTGAACAGCGCGACCGCCCGGTCACCGTTCTGCAGCGGCTTGGACAGCACGTCGTACCCGGGGCCCTGCTGGACCACGCGCCCCTGGACGCCCTTCGGGTCCTGGTCGACGGCGATGACGTCCCGGTTGCCGAGGACCTTCAGCGCGGCCGGTGAGATCTTCGTCAGGTCGGTGCTGGAGATCAGCGGTGCGGCCATCATGGCCCACAGCGACATCTGGCTCTGGATCTGCCGGGTGGTCAGCCCGGAGTCACCGGCGAGCAGGAAGTCGGGGTCGTTCCAGCGGCCCGGCCGCTGGAAGTCCGCCAGCTTGGCGTTGTACGCGTAGTTGTACTTGATCGACGACCACTTCCTGGCGCCGCTGTGCTTCTCCACCGCGATGTCGCGGCCTTCCCGCCACAGGTTGCCGACCTGCGACGACCAGCGGATGACCTGGTGCCAGACCGGGTCGCCGTCGTACTGGAAGTAGGCGGGTGCCGACACCGAGAAGACGATGTCGCGGCCGGTTCTGCGCAGGGCCTGGCTGACCGCCCGATAGGCGTCGTGGTAGGTCCGCTCCTTCGTCTTGCCGGGGGCGGTGGGCAGGTTGCAGCCGTCCATCTTGAGGTAGTCGACCTTCCACTTCGCGAAGAGGTCGGCGTCCTGCTGGTAGTGGCCGAGGCTGCCCGGGTACTTCTCGCAGGTCAGCTTGCCGACATCCTCGTAGATGCCGAACTTCAGGCCCATCCGGTGCAGTTCCCGCCCCACGTACGCCATGCCGCGCGGGAACCGGGCCGGGTCCGGGACGAGGTTGCCCTTGGCGTCGCGCTGCTTGAGCATCCAGCAATCGTCGACGGTGACCGTGTCGTAGCCCTTGGCCGCGAGGCCGGACTTCACCAGGGCCCGCGCGTTGCCGAAAATCACCTTCTCGTCGATGTCGCACATGTAGTACGACCAGTTGTTCCAGCCCATCGGAGGTTTCGGGGTGAGGTTCGGGTAGGCCGCCGCGGCACGCGCGCCGGCCGCGGGCCCGGCCGGGCTTGCCGCGGTGGGGGTGGCCGCCGCGGGAAAGGCGGCGGCCGCGGACAAGACACCCGCCGCACTCAGGGCGGCGGCGCTCAGGCGGGTCAGGGTGCGCCTCGGGGGACGCGTTGCCGACAGAACGTGCACAGGTCACCTCACGGGGGGACGGAGCAGGCCGATACAACGCATCGTCGGACGTTAGGAACGTAGGAGAAGGCGGGGCAAGGCGCCGCGCTGCGGGGCTCCCGGAATTCAGCCGTCCGCACCTGGCGGCGGCGATCACCGCGTGCTACCAAGAGGCATGCCGGAACGGACTTCGTACGACGTGGTCATCGTCGGCGGCGGGCACAACGGCCTGGTCGCCGCCGCCTATCTCGCCCGCGCCGGGCGCCGGGTGCTGGTCCTGGAACGGCTCGGCCACACCGGCGGCGCCGCGGTCTCCACGCGCGCCTTCCGCGGTGTGGACGCGCGGCTGTCCCGCTACTCGTACCTCGTCAGCCTGCTGCCACCGAAGATCGTGAGCGACCTCGGCCTGCGCTTCGCGGTCCGCGGGCGCACCGTCTCCTCGTACACGCCCACGGTACGCGGCGGCCGCCCCACCGGCCTGTACGTCAGCACCGACGAGGCCGCGACCCGCGCCTCGTTCGCCCGGCTCACCGGCTCGGACCGGGAGTACGCGGCCTGGCGGCGGTTCTACGGCATGACCCGGCGGGTCGCGGAACGCGTCTTCCCCACCCTCACCGAGCCGCTGCCGGCCCGTACGGAGCTGCGCGCCCGTATCGGCGACGAAGCGGCCTGGGAGGCGCTGTTCGAGCGGCCGCTCGGCGAGACGGTCGAGGCGGCGTTCGCCGACGACCTGGTACGGGGTGTGGTGCTCACCGACGGGCTGATCGGCACGTTCGCGCACGCCCATGACCCGACGCTGGTGCAGAATCGCTGCTTCCTCTATCACGTCATAGGCGGTGGCACCGGCGACTGGAACGTGCCGATCGGCGGCATGGGCGCGCTGACCGACGCGCTCGCCGACGCTGCCCGCACGGCCGGCGCGGAAATCGTCACCGACTGCCCGGTGACCGGGATCGCCACCGACGGCCGTACGGCGGAGGTGACCGGCGCGCACGGCACGGTCGGCGCGCGCCACGTCCTGGTCAACGCCGCCCCGCACACCCTCGCCGGGCTTCTCGGCGAAGCTCTCCCGGAGCCCGCCGAGGGCGCCCAGCTCAAGGTCAACATGCTGCTCACCCGGCTGCCCCGGCTGCGGGACACGAGCGTCGACCCGCGCCTGGCCTTCTCCGGAACCTTCCACGTCGCCGAGGGCTACGGGCAACTGGAGACCGCCTACCGGCAGGCGGCGGCCGGCGGACTTCCCGCCGCGCCGCCCTCGGAGCTCTACTGCCACTCCCTGACGGACCCCTCCATCCTCGGACCCGGTCTGGTCCGCCAGGGCTACCAGACCCTGACCCTCTTCGGCCTGCACACCCCGGCCCGCCTCTTCACCGCGGACCACGACGCCACCCGGGAGCGCCTGCTCGCGGCGACTCTCGCCCAGCTCGACGCCGTACTGGCCGAACCGCTCACCGACTGCCTGGCCACCGACGCGGACGGCCGCCCGTGCATCGAGGCCCGCAGCCCGCTCGACCTGGAACGCGACCTCGGCCTGCCGGGCGGTCACATCTTCCACCGGGAGCCGGTGTTCCCGTACGGCACGGAGGCCGACGGGGACGACGTGGCGGCCCGGTGGGGCGTGCGGACCGCGCACGCCAATGTGCTGCTGTGCGGCGCGGGCGCGGTCAGGGGCGGCGGGGTGAGCGGAATTCCGGGCCACAACGCCGCCATGGCCGTCCTCGGCCGGGAATGACGGGCGGCGCCTCAGGCGGCGCCGATCGGCCGGCGGCCCGTGAGCCCGGCCGCCCGTACCGCCCCCGCGGCGGCCCGTACGGCGCTGTTGACCGCGATCTCGCCGCGCATGCCGGGCGCCGCGACCATGTCCCCGGCCAGGAACAGCCCGTCCCCGCGGTCGATCGTCGGCCGGTCCCGCCAGGTCAGCCCCGGCAGGTCCAGCGCGCCGGTGCGGCCGCGCGCGGTGCCCTGGCGCCGCCACACCGCGCGGTCGCGCCATCCGGGCACGGTCACTTCGGCGAGGTCCGCCAGCCGCTGCCGGGCGCCGGGGAGGCTCTCCCCGGCGCGTACCGGCATGTCGAGCTGGAACAGTGACGTGCCGCGCGGCGCGGTGGTCGGGTCCTGCATCGAGTAGCTCTCGTGGAAGCCGCCCGCGTCCAGGTCGAAGGTGAGGAACCGATCCTTCTCGCCGTGCGGTACCGCGAGGTCCAGCAGGACGCAGTGACCGCTCTCCCAGTGCAGTGAGGCGTCGCCCAACAGGGCGCGCGCGGACGAGAGTTCCGTCGCCACGACGGTGGGGCCACCCGGGAGGCAGGTGATCCGGGAGCCCAGCTCGACGCGTACGCCGAGCTGCCGGGCGCGGACCGCCAGCCGGTCCACGACCGCCTGCCAGCCTCCCACCACCCACCGTACGGTCGGCACCCCGGGTGCGAACACACGGCGGATCAGTCGCCACACGAACGCCGCCGAGAGCCGGCCGGTGTCCGCGTCGTACGTCACGGCGGCGATGGCGTTGGCCGCGGCGCGCGCCGCTTCCGTGCCGAAGTGCCGGGACGCCCAGCCGTGGAAGTCCTCGTCGACGGGGGCGGTACGGAACCGGCCGACCGTGATCATCCGCAGGAACCCGGCCGGTGGCCGGAGCGCGCGCCGCCCGTCCCGCACGAAGGAGACCCGCAGCAGGTCGCGGGCCGACGGCCGCCCCAGCCGGCCGGTCAGGCCGCGTTCCGCCAGCCAGGTCCAGTGCGGGCCGTCGCAGTAGAAGACGTGCGGCCCCTCGTGGGCGACGTAGGGCGCGGCCGTGGCGCGGCCGCGCCCGCCCAGTGAGCCGTGCGCCTCGTGCAGCGTCACGGCCGCCCCGGCCTCCGCGCAGGCGATGGCGGCCACCAGGCCCGCCGTACCGCCGCCGATGACGGTGATGTCCGTCCGCATGCCGTGCCTCCCTGGTCCACTGTCTGCATCTCGCCCTCGGGACGGATCGCGCCCCGGCGGATGTGACATCGGGAGCGGCCCGCTTTTTCTGACGGAGTATCAGAAACCCTCTTCCCCCGTACGCGTCCCTGCGGCATCCTGCGGCCATGCAGACGGAGCTGAGCAACCGGCTGGGAGTCGAGCACGCCGTCTTCGGGTTCACCCCGTTCCCGGCGGTGGCCGCCGCGATCAGCCGGGCCGGGGGCTTCGGCGTGCTCGGCGCGGTCCGCTACACGGCCGCCGACGACCTCGCCCGCGACCTGGACTGGATCGACCGGCACACCGACGGCAGACCGTACGGCCTCGACGTCGTGATGCCCGCGAAGAAGGTGGCGGGCGTCACGGAGGCGGACATCGAGGCGATGATCCCGCCCGGACACCGCCGCTTCGTCCAGGAAACCCTCGCCGCACACCGGGTGCCCGAACTGCCCGCGGGCGAGGCGTCCGGCTGGCGTATCACCGGCTGGCTGGAGCAGGTGGCCCGCGCCCAGCTCGACGTCGCCTTCGAGCACCCGATCCGGCTGCTGGCCAACGCGCTCGGCCCACCGCCCGCCGACGTCGTCGAGCGCGCCCACGCACACGGCGTCCTCGTCGCCGCCCTCGCGGGCAGCCCCCGGCACGCGCGGCATCACCGGGACGCCGGCATCGACATCGTCGTCGCCCAGGGCTACGAGGCCGGCGGCCACACCGGCGAGATCGCCACCATGGTGCTCACCCCGGAAGTCGTCCGTGCCGTGGATCCGCTGCCCGTGCTCGCGGCCGGCGGCATCGGCACGGGCGAGCAGATCGCCGCCGGTCTGGCGCTCGGCGCCGAGGGCGTCTGGCTCGGCTCCGTCTGGCTGACCACCGAGGAGGCCGGGCTGCACTCCCGGCGGCTCACCGAGAAACTTCTCGCGGCGGGCTCCGGCGACACCGTCCGCTCGCGCGCGCTGACCGGCAAACCCGCCCGCCAGCTCCGCACGGCGTGGACGGACGCCTGGGACGACCCGTCCGGTCCCGAGCCGCTGCCCATGCCCCTCCAGGGGCTGCTGGTCGCCGAGGCCGTCTCCCGTATCCAGAAGTACGAAGTCGAGCCGCTGCTGGGCACACCGGTCGGCCAGATCGTCGGGCAGATGAACTCCGAACGCAGTGTGCGGGCGGTCTTCGACGACCTGACCCGCGGGTTCGAGCGGGCCGTCGACCGTATCGACCGCATCGCCGGGCGCGGCTGAGCCGAGGAGGACACCCATGTCGGCATCCATGGCATCACCACCCCCCAACGGCTTCTGGGCGCAGGCCGCCGCCGACCCGGGGCGTACGGTCCTGATCGCCCCGGACGGCGCGAAGTGGACCGCCGCCCGGCTGCACGCCGCCTGCAACCGCCTGGTGCACGGCCTGCGCGCCGCGGGCCTGGAGCGGGGCGACGCCTTCGCGGTGGTGCTGCCCAACGGTGTGGAACTCTTCACCGCCTACCTCGCGGCGTCCCAGGCGGGGTTCTACCTCGTGCCGGTCAACCACCACCTGGTCGGCCCGGAGATCGCCTGGATCGTCGGTGACTCGGGCGCCAAGGCGCTGATCGCGCACGAACGGTTCGCCGACGCGGCCCGTGCCGCCGCCGACGAGGCCGGGCTGCCGCCGCGACACCGCTACGCCGTCGGCGAGGTGCCCGGTTTCCGGCCGTACGCCGCACTCCTCGACGGACAGCCGAAGACCGCCCCGGCGGACCGCACCCTCGGCTGGGTCATGAACTACACCTCCGGCACCACCGGCCGCCCCCGGGGCATCCGCCGCCCGCTCCCCGGAAAACCGCCCGAGGAGTCCCCGCTCGGCGGCTTCCTCGGCATCTTCGGCATCCGGCCCTTCGACGGCAACGTGCACCTGGTGTGCTCACCGCTCTACCACACCGCCGTACTCCAGTTCGCGGGCGCGTCCCTGCACATCGGGCACCAGGTCGTCCTGATGGACAAGTGGACGCCCGTGGAGATGCTGCGCCTGATCGACACGTACCGCTGCACCCACACGCACATGGTGCCGACCCAGTTCCACCGCCTGCTCGCCCTCCCGGAGGAGGTACGGGCGCGCTACGACGTGACCTCGATGCGGCACGCGATCCACGGCGCCGCGCCCTGCCCCGACCACGTCAAACGGGCCATGATCGACTGGTGGGGGAGCTGCGTGGAGGAGTACTACGCGGCGAGCGAGGGGGGCGGGGCCTTCGCCACGGCCCAGGACTGGCTCAAGAAGCCCGGTACGGTCGGCAGGGCCTGGCCCATCAGCGAACTGGCGGTCTTCGACGACGACGGCAACCGCCTGCCGCCCGGCGAACTGGGCACCGTCTACATGAAGATGACCACCGGCGGCTTCAGCTACCACAAGGACGAGGGCAAGACCCACAGGAACCGCATCGGTGACTTCTTCACCGTCGGCGACCTCGGGCACCTCGACGAGGACGGCTACCTCTTCCTCCGCGACCGCAAGATCGACATGATCATCTCGGGCGGGGTCAACATCTACCCTGCCGAGATCGAGGCCGCCCTCCTCACCCACCCCGCCGTCGCCGACGCGGCGGCCTTCGGCGTCCCGCACGACGACTGGGGCGAACAGGTCAAGGCCGTCGTCGAACCCGCCGACGGGTACCCGGCCGGGCCGGCGCTCGCCGACGCGATCCTGGCCCACTGCGCGGAGCGGCTGGCGGGCTACAAGCGCCCCAGGTCGGTCGACTTCATCGCGGCCCTGCCCCGCGACCCCAACGGCAAGCTTTACAAGCGGCGGCTCCGCGACCCGTACTGGACGGGCCGGGAGCGCGCCGTGTAGAGCGGCTACCGCTGCCGGACGCGCACCACCCGCAGCTCCGGCGAGGCGAGCACGTCCCGCTCGCAGAACCGCGAACGCAGCAGCCGGTTCGCCGAGTACAGCTCGGTCTGGTCGCTGTAGTGCGGCGAGCGCGGATTCGAGGACTGCGAGTACGTCAGCAGCGTACGGGCGTCCACCGGGCAGCCGCCGCCCTGGAAGGACACCGCCTGGATGTAGCTGGAACCGTGCCGCACCTCGGTGTAGCCGCCGCCCGCCGGATCCCACTGGCCGGCGGTCATGTTCCAGACGCCCAGCCCGTGCGCGCCGCCGCTGACCGGGATGCGCTTGCCGTTGCGTACGACGAACTGGTGCTCGCCCAGCGGGGCGGCGAGCGGGATGCGGGCGGCGCGCAGCTCGGCCACGGCGTCGGCGAGCGCGGTCGCGAAGCCGGGCGCGGCGGTGTTCAGGGTGCGCGGGGTGCGCACGGGGTCGGCCGGGTCGAACGGCGTCCTCCACAGGTCGGCCGGCGGCACCGTGGCGGACAGCCGGCGCCAGAACCGGTCGAAGAGGAGCGCGCCCTTGCTGTCCGTCCGCACCGTACGGTCCCAGGCGCCGATCACCCGGCACGCCTCGGACACGTCGACGGCCTTGCCGTCGCGGCCGGTCGCCGTGCCGCCGGGGAGCGCGGCGCAGGCCCGCGCGGTGTCGGCGGCAGCCAGGTCACCGGCGGGCACCCGGTTGGCGAACTGCTGGCGCCGGAGGTCGGCCGGCGTCAGCCCGCCCCGCTTCGCCATGGCGGAGACATCCTCCAGGGCGCCGCGGGTGCGCAGTTCGCGCGGGGTGCCGAGGTCGCCGAAGACGCGCGGGTAGCCCGTCACCGGCCGGTCCGCGTTGGCCAGCCACGCACTGTCGTTGGAGTTCTCCACGTACGGGGCGTCCGCGAGCGTGGGCATCGCGGACGGGCCGAAGATGCCGGGCTGTACGGCGTCCCGGTCGCGGCCCAGCGTGCAGCCGGAGCGCGCGCCGTCCAGCACGGCCAGGCCGGAGAGCGGGTACAACTCCCGGCCCAGCGCGGTGGAACAGCGCTCCGCGAGGTCGTCGGTGATGCGCGGCAGCACCTGCGACTGGGAGAAGAGCGTGCGGCCCGCGGAGTCGGAGGCGATGGTGTTCACCCAGGGCATCCCCTGCGAGCGGCGCAGCGCGCGCTGCACGCCCGCCACGTCACGGGCCTTGCCGAAACCCAGCCCGGTGTCGAACATGCGCAACTGAGCCGCGTTGGGGTCGTTCAGCGCGTACGCCGTGCGGTCCGTCCACGGCAGGCCGAGATCACCGTAGCCGGTGGTGACCGGGCCGTACCGGGTCCACCACTGGGTGCGCCGGACGTCCGCGCCGCCCTTGACCGCGACGGTGACGGTCCGCCGCGTCATCCGCTCGGACTTCCCGTCCACGAGGTACGCGGTCGGGTCGGCGGGGTCCAGGGTGAGCTGGTGGATGTTGAAGGGCACGCCGGTGGAGACCGTGTGGCTCCAGGCGACCTGGGCGTTGTGGCCGATGGAGGGGGTGGGGGCGCCGAGGATCGAGCCGCCCGCGATGTCGAGTTCGCCCGGGATGGTGACCTGCGACTGCCAGAAGCGGCGGCCGCCGTGCCACGGGTAGTGCGGATTGCCCAGGAGCAGGCCACGGCCGTTGGCGGTGGCCGTGCCGCGGAAGGCGACGGCGTTCGAACCCATGTCGCCCGCGCCGTGCGCCAGACGGGAACGGACGGCCGATACGGCCTTCCGTGGGTCCGGCTGCCGGAACGGGCGGCCCTCGGGCGCCTTCCCGGCCGCGGGCGGCGCGGCCGCGGTGATGCCGTCCACCGCGCTGCCCTGACCGGAAGTGATCGCGAGCGCGTGGGCGCCGGCCGCCACGTCGAGCCGGGTGACGGGCTTGACCCAGGGCTTGCCCGCGCAGGCCGGATCGGTGATCTTCTGCTGCGCCAGCCACGCGTTGTACCCGGCCGCCCAGCCGCGCATCAGCTCTTTCATGTCGTCGCTCGGGCCGGCCGGCGCCGGCTGCCGCAGCAGCTTGTCGACGGTGCCCGCCCGTCGGACTCCCTTGAAGAAGAGGTCGCTGGCCAGGTTGGTGCCGGCGGAGGAGTGCGTGCCGTCGGGTCTGCCGTCGGCGCCGAAGTACCGGGAGCGTTCGCCGCGTACGGTGACGAAACCGTCCGCGAGGGTGCAGACCTGGTCGGCGGCCTGAGCCCAGCCGACGCCGAAGCCCAGGTCGGGGTAGTCGTCGGCGACGATGTGCGGAATGCCGTACTCCGTGTAGCGGATCTCGGCCGTGAGGCCGCCGCCCGACGGGTGGGACGCCTCGGCGGCGGCCGCCGCGCCCGGAGCGGGCGCGAGCGCCGCTCCGGACAGCAGCACCACCCCGGCCACGGCGAGCCTTCTGAGTCGGTCGCGCATATCGGGTGATCTCCCTGTGGTCCTGGCGTGAGCCGTACGTGTCTCATCAGTCAACAGTTGGGAGTGCGGAGGCCGTTGAGGATATCCGCGATCGATCGTCGGGGCGTCGCACACCCCACCCTTTGGCGCGGAACCTCCCATCCCGTCCCGCCTTGCGCCCTTGACCAGGCCCGGGCCGGGGCACAGGATCGCGCCATGACGGGAGTGCGGGCGAACACGGTCGACGGAGTCCTGCGGCGCAGCGCGCACCGGACACCCGGCCGCACGGCGGTGCGCTACGGCGACCGGTCCTGGACCTATCGGGAACTGGACGACGGGGTGACGGCCGCCGTGCGCGCCCTCCTGGACAGCGGGGTGCTGCCCGGCGACCGGGTCGCCGCATACGGGCACAACTCCGACGTGTACCTGATCGGCTTCCTGGCCTGCGCCCGCGCCGGGCTGGTGCACGTACCCGTCAACCACAACCTGGCCGGCGACGAACTGCGCTACCTCATCGAGCAGTCGGGCAGCTCCCTCGTCCTCAGCGACCCCGCGCTGGAGCACCGGCTGCCGCCCGGCGTCCGCACCATGGCGCTGCGCGACGCCACCGGGTCGCTGCTGGAACGGGCGCGGGAGGGGGTGCCTGAGGGGGTGGCGGGCGACCGGGTGGGGGGCTCGTACGGTGCGGGTGGCTCGTACGGGTCGGGTGGCCCGAGTGGGCCGTACGGTGCGGGCGGCTCGGGTGATCCTTACGGCCCGTACGGGTCGGCATCGGACGAACTGGTCCAGCTCCTCTACACCTCCGGCACCACCGGGCTGCCCAAGGGCGCGATGATGACGCACGGCGCGCTCGTCCACGCGTACACGTCGGCGATCGTCGCCCTGGACCTGAAGGCGACCGACCGGCCGGTGCACAGCCTGCCGCTCTACCACTCGGCGCAGTTGCACGTGTTTCTCATGCCGTATCTCGCGGTGGGCGCGGAGAACGTCATCCTCGACGCGCCGGACCCGGAAAGGATTTTCGAGCTGGTGGAGGCGGGGCGGGCCGACAGCCTCTTCGCTCCGCCCACCGTCTGGATCGGCCTCTCCCGGCACCCGGGGTTCGCCACGCGCGACCTCGGCGGCCTCCGCAAGGCGTACTACGGCGCGTCGATCATGCCGGTGCCCGTCCTGGAGCGGCTCCGCGCCCGGCTGCCCGGCCTCGCCTTCCACAACTGCTTCGGGCAGAGCGAGATCGGCCCGCTGGCCCTCGTCCTCGGGCCGGACGAGCACGAGGGCCGGATGGACTCGTGCGGCCGGCCGGTGCTGTTCGTGGCCGCCCGGGTGGTGGACGAGGAGGGTGCCGAGGTGCCGGACGGCACCCCCGGGGAGATCGTCTACCGCTCGCCCCAGCTCTGCTCGGGCTACTGGGACAAGCCGGAGGAGACGGCGGCGGCGTTCCGCGACGGCTGGTTCCGCTCGGGGGACCTGGCCGTGCGGGACGCGGCGGGCTACTTCACCGTCATCGACCGGATCAAGGACGTCATCAACTCGGGCGGTGTGCTGGTCGCCTCACGGCAGGTCGAGGACGCGCTGTACGCGCATCCGGCGGTCGCCGAGGTGGCGGTGATCGGGCTGCCCGACGAACGCTGGATCGAGGCGGTGACCGCCGTCGTCGTGCCCCGTACGGAAACCGGGGCGCCGGACGAGGCAGAGCTGATCGCGGCCGCGCGGGAGCGGCTGGCCGGGTTCCAGGTGCCCAAGCGGGTGCTGTTCGTCGAGGCGCTGCCGCGCAACGCCAGCGGCAAGATCCTCAAGCGCGCACTCCGGGAGAGGTTCCGTTCCGGCGGGAGCTGAACGATTCTGTCGCCGGCCGGCCGCGGAGGGCGATTGTCAGACCCCCCTGCCATGCTGAAAGTGCCGGGGGAAAGGCACCGACCGACACCGCGTGTTCCCCGGTGACGAGGGCGTACGTGCTCGCTCGGCGGCCGCCCGCGTCGCGCCGCGACGACAGGACGCCGAAGGAGATCATCATGCTCACGACCCGGTACGTCCCGGGCGCGCCGAACTGGCTCGACCTCGGGGCTCCCGACATCGACGCGGCCGCCGCGTTCTACGGCGACGTCTTCGGCTGGACGTTCCGGTCGGCCGGCCCCGACGCCGGCGGGTACGGCTTCTTCCAGCTCGACGGGAAGACCGTCGCCGGGGCCGGACCGCTGACCGAGGAGGGCGCGAGCCCGGCCTGGACCGTCCACTTCCACAGCCCGGACGTGGACGCCCTGGCCAAGACGGTGGAGCAGGCCGGCGGCACGGTCCGCTTCGGCCCGTGCGATGTGTTCACCGCCGGCCGGCTGGCCGGATTCACCGACCCGACCGGCGCCGATTTCGCGGTCCGGCAGCCCGGCGACATCCAGGGGTTGGACGTGGTCAGCGTCTCGAACGCCATGTGCTGGACGGAGCTGTACACGACCGACGCGGCCGCCGCCAAGCGCTTCTACCGCACGGTCTTCGGGTGGGAAACGGCGGACAACCGGGTGGGCGAGAACATGATCTACACGGTCGCCTCGCCCACCGGCACCGACCCGTCCGGCGACGCCGGCCACGCCGGCATCCTGCAACTGGGCGCAGAACACCTGGAAGCGGGCTCCACGCCGGAGTGGCACCCGTACTTCGCCGTCGAGGACTGCGACGCGACGGTCGCCGCCTCCACGGAGCGCGGCGCGACAGCCATCGTCCCGCCGGCGGACGCCGAAGGCATAGGCAGGCTGGCCATGCTGCTGGACCCGTTCGGCGCTCCGTACGCACTGCTGACGCCGAGTACTCGGTAGGGAGAGAGGGGGAGGGGCCTGGGAGGGGGCGTGGCTGCCTTGGGTGCGGACGCCTTAGCTGCGGATGCCTTTGGGGGGCGGCTGCTGTAGGTGCGGCTGCTGCGGGTGCAGGTGCAGGTGCGGGTGCGGGTGAGTTGGAGGTGGGAGGGGGCGGGTGGGCCGGGGGGGAGGGAAGAGAGCGGGGGAGGAGTTGCCGCAGCTCAGGCGCGTGCGTCTACGATGCGCTTCAGTTTGCCGACGGAGCGTTCCAGGGTTTCCGGGGGGACGATTTCGACGGCGATCGAGACGCCGATGCTGTCCTTGACGTCGCGGGCGATCTGGCCGACGGCGGCTGTCCGTTGTTCCGGGGTCGCGTCCGGGCGGGCTTCCGCACGTACGGTCAGGTGGTCCATCCGGCCCTCCCGGGTCAGCCGTAGCTGGAAGTGCGGGGCCACGCCCGGTGTACGCAGCACGATCTCCTCGACCTGGGCGGGGAAGAGGTTCACGCCCCGCAGGATGATCATGTCGTCGCAGCGGCCGGTGACCTTCTCCATCCGGCGGAAGGCGGGGCAGGCGGTGCCGGGCAGCAGCCGGGTCAGGTCCCGGGTGCGGTAGCGGACCACCGGCAGGGCCTCCTTGGTCAGCGAGGTGAACACCAGCTCACCGTGCTCGCCGTCCGGCAGCGGAGCGCCGGTGACCGGATCCACCACCTCCGGATAGAAGTGGTCCTCCCAGATGTGCAGCCCGTCCTTGGTCTCGACGCACTCCTGCGCGACGCCGGGCCCCATGACCTCCGAGAGGCCGTAGATGTCGACCGCGTCGATCGCGAAGCGCTCCTCGATCTCGCGGCGCATCTCCTCCGTCCATGGTTCCGCGCCGAATATCCCGGTCCTGAGGGAGGTGGTCCGTGGGTCGATGCCCTGCCGTTCGAACTCGTCGAGGAGCGTGAGCATGTAGGATGGTGTCACCATGATGATCTCGGGCCGGAAGTCGCGGATGATCTGCACCTGCCGCGCGGTCATCCCACCGGAGGCCGGGACGACCGTACAGCCGAGCCGTTCGGCGCCGTAGTGCGCGCCGAGACCGCCGGTGAACAGGCCGTATCCGTAAGCGATGTGCACCTTGTGCCCCGGCCGGCCGCCTGCCGCGTGGATCGAACGGGCGACGACATCGGCCCAGACGGAGAGGTCGTGCTCGGTGTAGCCGACGACCGTCGGGCGGCCCGTCGTCCCGCTGGAGGCATGGATACGACGGATCTCGTCCTGCGGTACGGCGAACATGCCGAAGGGGTAGTGGGCCCGCAGATCGTCCTTGACGGTGAAGGGGAAGCGGGGCAGGTCCGCGAGTGACCGGCAGTCGTCGGGGCGGACTCCGGCCTGGTCGAAGGACTGCCGGTAGAAGGGGACGTTCTCGTACGCGTGCCGCAACGAGGCGCGTAGCCGCTCCAGTTGGCGGGCCCGCAGTTCCTCGGCGGACATCCTCCGCACCGCGTCGACCGTGACCGCGTACGCAGCCGTAGCCGTAGCCGTAGCCGCAGCCGTACCTGCGCCCGCGCCCGCGTTCTGGGCCGGGCCGCATCCGCCCGTCCCTCCGCGCGTGCCTCCGTCCGTTCCCGCGCTCGGATCCGTCGTCGACCCACCCCTGCTTCGCCCATCCGGCATGTGTGTCACCGTTCCACGTCCCGACCGATCATTCGGTAGCTGAGTGGGGTCCAAGTAATCAGCGGGCGGCGAACGCGTCAAGGGGCGTGACGAAGCCCCTCGTGGGTAGCTTCGAGCGCATGAGTGACGTTCAGAAGATGCAGGTCGGTGACGTCCGCCTGGCATACCGGTGTTGGGGCGACGCGGACGCGCCCCCGGCGGTGCTGCTGCACTGCCTCGGTGAGGACGGTGAGGACTGGCGCGGCGTGGTCGGTCAGCTCGCCACCACCCACCGGGTGTACGCGCTGGATCTCCGGGGGCACGGCCACAGCGACTGGCCGGGGGAGTACGGCTTCGAGCGGTGGCGCGACGATGTGGCCGGGTTCCTCCGGGAACTGCGGCTGGGGCCGGTGGCGCTCATCGGTCACTCCCTCGGCGCGATCGCCGCGCTGCTGCTGGCCGCCGACCGGCCGGAGCTGGTGGAGCGTCTGGTGCTGGAGGAGGCCGTACCGCCCCTCCCGGCGTCACCGCCGCAGGAGATTCCGGACCCGCCGCCGGGCCCGCCGGGGTTCGACTGGCAGGCCAAGGTGGCCGTGGTGGCGCAGCGCAACGCGCCGGACCCCGCGTGGTGGGACGGTCTGGCGAAGATCACCGCGCCGACTCTGGTGATCGCCGGCGGCTCCACCAGCCACATCCCGCAGCAGCACCTCCGGGACATGGCCGAGCGCATCCCGGACTGCCGGCTGGTGACGGTCGAGGGTGCGGGCCATCTCGTGCACGAGGAGCGGCCCTTGGAGTTCCTCGACGCGGTCCGGACGTTCCTCGTTCCCAGCCCTTGAGGCCCTGGGCTTTCGGGGAGGCCTGCCTCCTGAGGGCCCAGGGCGCGCCCACGCACGGCGTAATGCCGCAGCGGTGTTCCTTTCCTGTGGTGCCCTGACCGCGCACCCCTCGAAAGGAACATCATGCGTCCATCACTTCGTATGACCATCCGCGCGGCGCTCGGCCTGCTGGCCGCCGTGGCCCTGTCCGGCGCGGTGCTGCCCGCCGTGGCGCACGCCGACTCGGACGACGGAGCGGGCTCCCGTCCCGCCTCCGGTAATCACGGTGGGTTCGAGCCACCCTCGCAGAACGGGTTCCTGTTCCCGGTCGACGGCCTCGCCAAGAACGCCAACGTGGGCGTCACCAGCGTGTCCGACCACGACTGACCGGGCCTCGTCCGGCCCGGTCCGCCCCCGGGAAGCCGGCAGAGGTCACCGCCCCTGCCTGCCCGCCCGGCCGCGTGCCCCGGTCGCGTCCCCCATTGTGTGCCCGGTCGTGTGCCCCGGCCGCGTGGCCGGGGCGGTGCATCCGCGGGATCTTGTTCACCTGAGGGGACGCAGATCCGCATGGCGTCGTCTTCGGGGCGCGCCGGACTCGCCAAGATGAGCCGGTGATCACTAACCCTCGTCATCGCCGACGGTGCCGCCGGTCCGCCCCCTTCGTGCTGGGCGCGGGCGTGCTGGCCGTACTGTCGCTGCTGCCGTCCTCCGCGCTCGCCGCACCGCCGGCCCCGGACACGGCCGCCTGGGACCCGGCCGCACCGGCCGCGTCCGCCCCGGACGCGGCCCTCGGGCGTACGGTCATCGCCCCTACCGGTGCCGAACGCCGGGTCTCCGCCTACCTGGACGGCATCAGGAAGCGGCCCGCCGCGCTGCGCGCCTTCTTCCGCGGCCTGCCCAAGGGCGGCGATCTGCACAACCACCTGTCCGGCGCGGCCTCGACCGAACTGCTGATCAAACTGGCCGGGGACGACGGCCTCTGCATCGAGACCAGGACGATGACCGCCCGCCCCGCTCCGTGCGGTCCGGGGACGCGTCCGGCGGTGCAGGCCCGGAAGGACCGCGCGTTCCACCGGCAGATTCTTCGGGCCTGGTCGATGCAGGACTTCTCGTCGGCGTCCGGTGAGTCCGGGCACGACCACTTCTTCGCAACCTTCGGGAAGTTCGGCGAGGTCACCTGGCGCAACGGCGGCAAGCTGCTGGCCGATGTCGCGAACTCGGCGGCCCGGCAGAACCAGTTCTACCTGGAGACGATGCTGACGCCCGCCTCCGACGGCGGCAAGAAGCTCTCCCAGCAGGTCGGCTACCACGCCGACCTGCGCCGGATGCACCAACTGCTGGTGTCCGGCGGGAAACTGGACAAGCTCGTACGCGAGGCGGGCCGGGAGATCGACAAGGGCACCGCGGAGTTCCGCAAGGCGGCGGGCTGCGACACCGCCAGACCGGGCCCGGGCTGCCGGCTGACCGTCCGGTACATCTCGCAGGTGTCGCGCGGCGGTACGCCCGAGCGGGTCTTCACCCAGATGGCGCTCGGGATGCGTCTCGCCGAACGCGACCGCCGGTACGTCGCGGTGAATCTCGTACAGCCGGAGGACGAGAAGAACGCGCTGCGCAACTACCGGCTGCACATGCGGATGCTGGACTACCTGCACGGGGTCTACCCGCGGGCCCACATCACGCTGCACGCCGGTGAACTCGTCCCCGGCCTGGTCAAGCCCGAGGATCTGCGCTTCCACATCAACGAGGCGGTGCGCACCGGACACGCGGAGCGCATCGGCCACGGCGTCGACATCGCGCACGAAGACAACGCGCCCGACCTCCTGCGCACCATGGCGCGGCGCGGTATCGCGGTGGAAGTGCCGTTCACGAGCAACCGGCAGATCCTCGGGGTCTCCGGCGCCGACCATCCGTTCCCGCTCTACCGGCGGTACGGCGTACCGGTCGTGCTCGCCACCGACGACCCCGGGGTCTCGCGCAGCGACATCAGTGGCGAGTACCGGTACGCGGCTGCCACCTACGGCCTCCGGTACCGCGAACTGAAGGATCTGGCGCGCGCTTCCCTGGACCATGCCTTCCTCCCGGGCCGCGGGCTGTGGGGCGATCGGAATCATGGGCAGCGTGCGTATGAACTGGCGAGCCCGTGCCGCATGGAGCGGCCCGGAGCACGTGAGCCACGTGCGGCCTGCACGCGGTTCCTCGCCAAGAACCTGAAGGCCGCCCTTGAGTGGCGCCAGGAGGTCGCTTTCGCCCGTTTCGAGCACCGCATTCTGCACGCGAGGCGCTGAGCGGTACGGAAGCAGCCGGTGCGGGAGCGGGTACGCCCCTCGCTCCCGCACCGCCCGCAGTAGGATCACCGCGGCATGTCCACGCCGGGGCGCCGTAGCGCGCAGCGATACGGGTACGGACGGCCGGTGACGACCAGCGAGTGGCCGGGAGGGCTGACGGTGGCACGGAACGCGCGAACACCCCTGCGCAGGCTGGTGACCACGGCCGCCGCCGCGACCGCCCTCCTCACCGCCGCACCGACGACGGCATACGCCGACCCGGCACTCGCGACCACACGCACCGCCATGCCACGCGCCACTCCGGCACCCGCGACACCACACACCCCCACGGCACGCGCCACTCCGATGCCCGCCACAGCGCGCACCGCACCCGAGTCGGCGTCCCGGGGCGCCCACGCGCTGCGCCCCCTCGCCGTCCTGTCCGCCCGCCGCCTCGCCACCGCCGACCTGGTGGCCGCCGCCAAGTGGGGCACGGACAGCCCCGTCGACGACCCGGCGCGTGAGCAGCAGGTGCTGGACGCGGTGGCGCGGCGGGCGGCGGAGCTGGGCACCGACCCGCGGTGGGCCGCCCGGATCTTCCGGGACCAGATCGAGGCGAACAAGACCGTGCAGCGCGAACTGCACCGCCGGTGGGCCGCCGACCCCGCTCAGGTTCCGGCCGGGCGGCCGGACCTCGGCGAGGTGCGCGAGGAGATCAACCGCGTCACCGACGCGCTGGTACGGGCGATCGCCGCGTCCGGGGAGGCGCGGACGTCACCGCGCTGCGTCCCCTCACTGGCGGCCGCCGCCGCGCACGTACGGCATGAGCGGCGCTTGGACGCCCTGCACACGGTGGCGCTGGCCCGGTCCGTACGATCCGTGTGCGGCAGCGAGAACCGGCCTCTGACGCCATGACCGGCCTCTGACGCGACCGGACTCTGACACCACGAACGGGACCCTGACGCCTCGGATCGGCCCCCGACGCCACAGGCCCGCACCGCCATCACGCCCCGTCGCGCGGCTGTGGTGGCCGTGGCGGTCGCGTCCGCGCGCCTTCCGGTGTCAGGAGCACCGGCAGTTCGCGGAGGCCGTTGAAGACCACCGACGGGCGGCGGGCGGGCGGGCGCTCCGGGTCGTGCAGGGCGAGGCCGGGGAAGCGCGCGAAGAGCGCGGGCAGGGCGACGGCCGCCTCCAGCCGGGCCAGCGGTGCGCCGAGGCAGTGGTGGATGCCGTGCCCGAAGGTGAGGTGGCGGGTGGGGGTTCGGCTGATGTCGAAGCGCCCGGCCTCCGGCCCGTGCTGCCGGGGATCACGGCCGAACGCGGTGTACGAGAGCATCACCGGATCGCCCGCGCGGATGGTCCGGCCGGCCACGTCCACGTCGCACAGCGCGTAGCGGAACGGGAAGTGGGCGACCGGCGGGTCCCAGCGCAGCACCTCTTCGACCACCGCGCTCCACGGCACCTGTCCGCCCCGCGCGAGGGCGAGCTGGCCGGGGTGGGTCAGCAGCGCGTACACGGCGTTGACCAGGAGGTTCACGGTGGTCTCATGGCCGGCCACGATCATCAGCAGCAGCGTGTCGACGAGTTCGGCCTCGCTGAGCGTATGGGTGCCGGGGGCCACCAGCGCACTTGTCAGGTCGTCCCCGGGCCGGTCCCGCTTCTCGCCGAGGAGACCGGCGAGCGCGGCGCGCAGCTCGCGGTGGGTGGCCAGCGCCTCGGACGCGTCCGACGGGGCGCCGAACAGGGCCCCGCACAGCGACCGCAGCCGGTCGCGGCGGCTGTCGGGCACGCCGAACAGCTCACAGATGACCCGTATCGGCAGCGGGTGGGCGTAGCGGGCCCGCAACTCGACCGGTTCCCCGGGCGGGCCCGCGGCGAGGCCGTCCAGCAGCTCACCGGTCAGCTCCTCGACGCGCGGCCTGAGCTGCTCCACGCGGCGCGCGGTGAACGCGCGGGCCAGCGGCGCGCGGAGCCGGGTGTGGTCGCCCGCCGTCGCGGTGGTCATGTTGGCGACGGTCAGCAGCGGCGCCAGCGGCCAGGAGCGGGGGACCTCACCGCTGCGCCAGGCGCGCCAGGCGCCGATGTCCTTGACGAAGCGGCTGTCCGCCAGCACCGCCCGCCCGGCCTGATGGTGGGTCACCAGCCAGGCGGACACCCCGCCGGGCAGCAGGACGGGCACCACCGGCCCCGCCGTGCACAGCGATGCCGTGCCGGAGCGGGGATCGTGCTCAGCGGGGTCGAGCCGTACCCGGATGCCGTACGTACCGGAGGGGGCGCCTCCGAGCTCCGCGCCGTCGAAGTCCATGCTTCAGGTTAGAACCGCCGCCGGGCCCCTTCCCACCCTTGGCGCGGACCCCGGTTTGCTGCATTCGGGGGGCACGTCGTGTGCCAAGCGGGTGAAGGGACGGAACCGGTTGTCGACCCGGCGCGGGGCGCGGGCAACCGTGCGGGTGTCCCCTTCCTCCCACTCAGGAGAACCCCTCATGTCGAAGATTCTCGCCGTCATACCCCGGCCAGGCGCGGCGCACACCGGTTCCCGGGTGTGTCAGCCGCGCCACCCTCACCGCCGTACCGTCTGAACCAGCCGGTCAGAGGCTCCGGCCGCCGTCGGGGCGGCGGCCGGAGCCCGGCCCGTACGACGCGGGAACCGTGCCCCACGGAGCCGGCACCTGCCGGAGGGCCCCGGAAGCCCCCTGACAACCTGACAAGACGACAGGCCCCGAAAGAGACGACCCGCCCCTACGAAACGCCACGTCCCCCCACACCCCCCTACACACCCACCCCTACACACCCACCCCTACACACCCACCCCTACACACCCAGCCCTACACACCCCCCACCCCCGAAGCCACCGCCTTCGCCCACCGGTAGTCCGCCTTGCCGCTCGGGGAGCGCTGGATGTGCTCGGTGAAGACGACCGAACGCGGGATCTTGTACCCGGCCAGCCGCGTGCGGCAGTGGTCCTGCACCGCCTCCAGGTCCAGTGGCGCGGCCCCGTCGCGGAGTTGCACGACCGCGGCGACCCGACTGCCCCACCGTTCGTCCGGTACCCCGGCCACCAGCGCGTCGTACACGTCCGGGTGGGCCTTCAGCGCCTGCTCGACCTCCTCCGGGTACACCTTCTCGCCGCCCGAGTTGATGCACTGCGAGCCCCGGCCGAGGACGGTGACGACGCCCGCCTCGTCGACGGTCGCCATGTCGCCGAGGAGCACCCACCGCTCGCCGTCCGCCTCGAAGAACGTTTCGGCGGTCTTGCGCGGGTCGTTGTAGTAGCCGAGCGGTACATGCCCGCGCAGCGCGAGCCGTCCCACCTCGCCCGGTGCCACCGGGGCGGGTACGGGGGCGGCCGGGTCGACCACCGCCGTGTGCGCGTTGACGCGTAACCGGAAGCCCCGGCCGGGCCCGGAGTCACCGGTGGCGGTGCCGTTGAAGCCCGACTCGGAGGAGCCGAAGTTGTTGAGCAGCAGGGCGCCCGGCACGAGCGCGGCGAACTGGGCCCGTACGGTCTCCGAGAGGATCGCCCCGGAGCTGCTGACGCTGAACAGCGAGGAGCAGTCCGTGCCCTTGAGCGGCCCCGCCAGCGCGTCCGAGAGCGGCCGCAGCATCGCGTCGCCGACCAGCGAGATGCTGGTCACCTTCTCGCGCTCGACGGTGCGCAGCACCTCTTCCGGTACGAACTTGCGGTGCAGGACCACCTTCTGGCCGAAGTGGAAGGCGATGAAGGCGGTGAGGGTGGAGGTGCCGTGCATCAGCGGGGGTGTGGGGAAGAAGACGAGTCCTTCCCCGCCGGCGGCGACCCGCTCGGCCAGTTCCTCGGGGCGCCGTACCGGTTCGCCGGTCGGCGCGCCGCCGCCCATGCCGGAGAAGAAGATGTCCTCGTGCCGCCACAGCACGCCCTTGGGCATTCCGGTGGTGCCACCGGTGTAGATGACGAGCCGGTCGTCGCGGGAGCGCGGTGCGAAGCCGCGGTCGGGGGAACCGGATGCCTCGGCGTCCGTGAACGGCACCGGGGTGATGGCGGGCGCCGGGGCGTCCGCGGGCGGCGTACCCACCCGTATGAGGTGGCGCAGCCGCTCCGCGCGCGGCAGCGCGGCCGCGACCCGGCCGGTGAACTCCGCGTCGAAGACCAGGGAGACGAGGTCGGCGTCCCGGTAGAGGTAGGCCAGCTCGTCCTCGACATACCGGTAGTTGACGTTGACCGGTACGGCACGGATCTTCAGGCAGGCATAGAGGGTCTGGAGGTACTCGACGCCGTTGTAGAGATGCAGGCCGACGTGGGAGCCGGGGGTGACGCCGTGCTCGCGCAGGTGGTGGGCGAGGCGGTTGGCGGCGCGGTCCAGCTCGGTGTACGTGAGCCGGCGCTCCGCGCCCGTACCCGGATGGTCGAGGAAGACCAGCGCCTCGCGGCCGGGAACCGTGTCGACGACCGACTCGAACAGATCGGCGAGGTTGTATTCCACGTCTCCTCCAGTACGGGCGGCGGCGTCGGCTCGCGGTCATTAGAGCGCCGCGCGCCGTACGGGGGAAGGGGCGGAGCGCACGAAACTGACTGACTGTCAGAAAACTCTTGAAGTCGGCCCCCGGCTGCTGCAACCTGTTCTACGTTCCGGGCGGACGGGCGTCGGCCGGACGGCGGCGGACAGGTCCGGTACGCGACCGTACGCACAGGAGGACGCATGGGCGGGACCGAACACCTCACCGTGGCACGCGACGGCGCGACCCTGGTGCTCACCCTCGTCCGGCCGGAGGCGAAGAACGCGCTCTCCCTGCCGATGCTGGTGGGCCTGTACGACGGCTGGACCGCCGCCGACGAGGACGACTCCGTGCGCTCGATCGTGCTCACCGGCGCGGGCGGCGCCTTCTGCGCCGGCATGGACCTCAAGGCACTGGCCGGCCGGGGCATGGACGGCGAGCGGTACCGCGAGCGTCTGAAGGCCGACCCCGACCTGCACTGGAAGGCGATGCTGCGCCACCACCGCCCGCGCAAGCCGGTCATCGCCGCCGTCGAGGGGCCGTGCGTCGCCGGCGGTACGGAGATCCTCCAGGGCACCGACATCCGGGTGGCCGGGCGCGGCGCCACGTTCGGGCTCTTCGAGGTACGGCGCGGCCTGTTCCCCATCGGCGGCTCCACCGTCCGCCTCGCCCGCCAGATCCCGCGCACCCACGCCCTGGAGATGCTGCTCACCGGGCGCCCCTACACCGCCGAGGAGGCCGCGCGCATCGGGCTGATCGGCCGCGTCGTGCCGGACGGTGACGCGCTGGGCACGGCGCTGGAGATCGCCGCGCAGATCAACGCGTGCGGCCCGCTCGCCGTCGAGGCGGTCAAGGCGTCCGTCCACGAGTCCGCGGCGATGACCGAGGAGGACGGACTCAAGGCCGAACTGGAACGCGGCTGGCCGATCTTCGACACCGCCGACGCCAAGGAGGGCGCGCGGGCCTTCGCCGAGAAGCGCCCGCCCGTCTTCCGGCGCGCCTGACCGTGCGGCACTCGATCGCGCGGCGTCGGATCGCACGGCACCGGACCGTGCCGCACCTGATCGCGCAGCGCCTGCCCCTGCCGTCCACGTCCCTGCCGTCCACGTCCCGGCCGTCCATGTCCCCGCCGTGCCTGACTCCGCCGTGCGGCCCCCGCCGCGCCCGGCCTCCGTACGGAAGCGAGGAGCCCGTATGCCCCCGACCTCCCGCACCCCCGACGTGCTGTCGGCCCCGCTCGTCGTCGAGTTCCCCTTCACCCGGTCCCTCGGGCCCGTGCTGAGCGCCTTCCTCACGGGGCTGCGCGAGCGGGTCGTCCTGGGGGTCCGGGCCGGTGACGGGCGGGTGCTGGTGCCGCCCGTCGAGTACGACCCGGTCACGGCGGAGGAGATCCGCGACCTCGTCGAGGTCGGCGCCACCGGCACCGTCACCACCTGGGCCTGGAACCCGGCCCCGCGCCGCTGCCAGCCGCTGGCCACCCCGTTCGCCTGGGTGCTGGTCCGTCTCGACGGAGCGGACACGGCGCTGCTGCACGCCCTGGACGCACCCGGCCCGGAGGCCGTGCACACCGGGATGCGGGTACGCGTCCGATGGGCGGCGGACCGTACCGGCGCCATCACCGACATCGCGTGCTTCGAGCCGTACGAGGGCGGAGCCGTGGCACAAGCCGCGCCGCACAGCGGGGAGTTCGCCGACCTCGTCACCGGTGTCACCGTCCCCGCCCGCCTCGACTACACCTACTCACCCGGCCGCGCCCAGACCCGCTACCTCGCCGCCCTCGCCGAGCACCGGACCGTCGGCGAGCGCTGCCCGTCCTGCCGGAAGGTGTACGTACCGCCCCGCGGCGCCTGCCCCACCTGCGGCGTGGCCACCCGCGACCAGGTCGAGGTCGGCCCCAAGGGCACCGTCACCACCTTCTGCATCGTCAACATCAAGGCGAAGAACCTGGACATCGACGTCCCGTACGTGTACGCGCACATCGCCCTGGACGGCGCTGACCTCGCCCTGCACGCCCGGATCGGCGGCATCCCGTACGACGAGGTACGCATGGGCCTGCGGGTGGAGCCGGTGTGGCGCGACGACGGCCGCTACCCGGACCACTACCGCCCCACCGGCGAGCCCGACGCCGACTACGACAGCTACAAGGAGCTGGTCTGATGTCCGCGACAACCGGCCCGGCCGCGACCCCCGCCCCCGCCGAGGCACCCGGCCCGGCCGCGCCCGCGCCCGTGCGCGAGATCGCGGTCGTCGCCTTCGCGCAGAGCGACCACGCCCGCGACACCGCCGAGGTCTCCGAGGCCGAACTGCTGCTGCCGGTGCTCCAGGACGCTCTGGGCCAGGCGGGCCTGCGGGCCGGGGAGATCGACTTCACCTGCTCGGGGTCGTCGGACTACCTGGCCGGGCGGGCCTTCTCCTTCACCATGGCGCTGGACAGCGTCGGCGCCTGGCCGCCCATCGCCGAGTCGCACGTCGAGACGGACGGCGCGTGGGCGCTGTACGAGGCGTGGGTCAAGCTGCTGACCGGCGACGCCGAGACCGCGCTCGTGTACGCGTACGGCAAGTCCTCGTCCGGCGAGGTCCGCGATGTGCTCACCCGCCAGCTCGACCCCTACTGTCTCGCTCCCCTGTGGCCCGACTCCGTCTCCCTGGCCGCCCTCCAGGCCCAGGCCCTCATCGACGCGGGCGACACCGACGAGGCGGCGCTGGCCGGAGTCGCGGCCCGCAGCCGCGCCGATGCGGCGGCCAACCCGCACGCCCAGCTCAGCGGCCCCGTACCGCACGGTCCGTACGTCGTCCGGCCACTGCGCGCCGGCGACTGCCCGCCCGTCACCGACGGCGCCGCCGCCGTGGTCCTCGCGGCCGGTGACACCGCGCGGCGGCTGTCCGGCCGGCCCGCCTGGATCCGCGGGATGGACCACCGCATCGAGGCCCACGGGCTCGGCGTACGGGACCTCACCGACTCGCCGTCCGCCCGGCTGGCCGCCGAGCGTGCCGGGGCCTTCGAGCGGCCGGTGGACACCGCCGAACTCCACGCGCCCTTCACCTCCCAGGAGGTCGTCCTGCGCAAGGCGCTGCGGCTGGACGACCGGGTACGGATCAACCCGTCCGGCGGCGTGCTCGCCGCGAACCCCATGATGGCCACCGGCCTGATCCGGATCGGCGAGGCCGCGTCGCGCATCCGCGACGGGGTGTCGCGGCGGGCCCTGGCCCACGCCACCTCGGGCCCCTGCCTCCAGCAGAACCTGGTCGCCGTACTCGAAGGGGAACCCCGATGAGCGAGTCCGCAGCGCCCGAGATGACAGCGTCCAAGACCACGGCGCCCAAGCACCCAGCCTCCAGGGCCACGGCGTCCAAGCCCGCAGCGTTCAAAGAGCCTGTCGCCGTCGTCGGCGTCGGCCAGACCCGGCACGTCGCCGCGCGCCGCGACGTCTCCCTGGCCGGGCTCGTCCGCGAGGCGGCCCGACGTGCCCTCGACGACGCCGAGTTGACCTGGCAGGACATCGACGCCGTGGTCATCGGCAAGGCCCCCGACTTCTTCGAGGGCGTCATGATGCCCGAGCTGTACCTCGCCGACGCGCTCGGCGCGGCCGGCAAACCGATGCTGCGGGTGCACACGGCCGGCTCGGTCGGCGGCTCCACCACCCTGGTCGCGGCCGACCTCGTCGCCGCCCGGGTGCACCGCACCGTCCTGACCCTGGCCTTCGAGAAGCAGTCCGAGTCCAACGCGATGTGGGGGCTGTCGCTCCCGGTCCCCTTCCAGCAGCCGCTGCTGGCCGGTGCGGGCGGCTTCTTCGCCCCGCACGTACGCGCGTACATGCGGCGTACGGGTGCGCCCGCCACCGTCGGCTCCCTGGTCGCGTACAAGGACCGCCGTAACGCGCTGAAGAACCCGTACGCCCACCTCCACGAGCACGACATCACCCTGGAGAAGGTCCAGGCGTCCCCGATGCTGTGGGACCCGGTCCGCTACTCCGAGACCTGCCCGTCCTCCGACGGCGCCTGCGCGATGGTGCTGACCGACCGCGCGGGCGCGCGGCGGGCGCCCCGGCCCGCCGCCTGGGTGCACGGCGGGGCGATGCGCAGCGAACCGACCCTCTTCGCGGGCAAGGACTTCGTCTCGCCGCAGGCGGGCAAGGACTGCGCGGCGGCCGTGTACCGGCAGGCCGGGATCACGGACCCGCGCCGGGAGATCGACGCGGTGGAGATGTATGTGCCCTTCAGTTGGTACGAGCCGATGTGGCTGGAGAACCTGGGCTTCGCCGCGCCGGGCGAGGGCTGGAAGCTCACCGAGTCCGGGGTGACGGAGCTGGCCGGCGACCTGCCCGTCAACCCCTCCGGCGGGGTGCTGTCCGCCAATCCCATCGGCGCCTCCGGCATGATCCGCTTCGCCGAGGCGGCTCTCCAGGTACGCGGGCAGGCGGGGGAGCACCAGGTCCCCGGCGCGCGCCGGGCCCTGGGCCACGCCTACGGAGGCGGCTCCCAGTTCTTCTCGATGTGGCTCGTCGGTGCCGAGCCACCCACCACCTGAAGCGCGCCCTGTCCGACACCGGGCGCGGTGACTAGGCTGACCGCGACGCCGAACCGGGAGGAGCAGCGACGTGGCCGAGGGCATCGTGGAACAGCGGCTCGCGGACAGGGCCAGGCCGGAACTCGACCTGACGGGCGCCGCGTGGCAGTCGAGCAGTCAGGGGATGGGTGACGTGCAGGTCGCCTTCGTGGAGGGCTGGATCGCGATGCGCAACCGGCGCACTCCGGACGTGCCCGCGCTGGTCTTCACCCCGGCCGAGTGGCGCGGCTTCGTCCTCGGCGCCCGGGACGGCGAGTTCGACCTCACCTGACGTTCCGCGGGGTGGCCCCGCCGGGCCCTGTCCCGGTGCGGGGGCCGGCCCGGGCAGTGGACGCGGGCCCGTATCGGCGGGCGAGCTGGGCCCGTACGGTCTCGACGGCCGTGGGCCCGGGGGCGAGAAGGGCCCGGCGAGGGCGAGGGGGACGGCGGTGTGCTCAGCCCCCGTGGGCGGTGAGGGTGTAGCCCTCGGGGCCCTCGAAGGAGAACACCGGGCCGAAGGGGCTGTCCGCCATCGGGGTGAGGATCTTGACTCCGGCGGCGACGAGCTGGTCGTGGAGCTGGTGGGCGTCCGCGGTACGGAACCACATGACCACCCCCAGGCCGGGCCGGGCGGTGTCGGCGAGGTCGACGCCGGGGAGCAGTGCGCGGATCGCGAACGGGGTCGGCGTGGTGTCGAAGACGACCGCGTGCGGGGGTGAGACGGCGGCCCGGCGCAGGCCCAGGTGCCGCTCGCAGAAAGCCGCTGCCGCGGCCACGTCGCGGACTTGCAGGGCGACGAAGTCGGGGCCGTCGATGGTGGCGGGCACGGGTGCGGAGGCGGGTGCGGGCATGGGGCTTCCTCGCTTAGTGATGTCAGGACTTTGACATCACGGAGACTAGGGCGGCGCCACTCCTGTGTCAAAATGCTGACATGATGGAGAGCGAGCCGCCGGTGCCCCCGCACCCCGCGAAGGACGTCACCCAGCACGTGGGATACCTGCTCAAACGTGCCCAGGCCGCCCTGCGGGGCGCCATGGACAAGGTCCTGCGCGAGCACGGGCTGACCGTGCCGCAGTACGCCACTCTCGAACTCCTGGCCCTGCACCCGGGGATGTCCAACGCCGACCTCGCCCGCGCGACCTTCGTCACCCGGCAGTCCGGAAACGTCGTCCTGCGGGGCCTCCAGGAAGCCGGCCTGATCACCCGCCCCGCCACCGCCGAACACGGCCGCGCCCGGCCCGCCCGCCTCACCGACGCGGGCCACGCCCGCCTGACCGCCGTCCAGGCCGCGGTCTACGCCGTCGAACAGCGCATGGTCGACGCGGTCCCGGCCCAGCGCATGACCGCGTTGCTCACCGACCTCGACCGCATCGCGGCAGCCCTGGAGGAGTGACCCGCCGGCCGTCACCGGCCCCGCCGCGGCGGGCGGAACCGGGTGACCGGACGGAGACGGCCGCCGGCCACCCGGCCGCGCGCGGCCGGAAGACTATGCCCACAGCCCCAGCAGGAAAGGATAGGCGTGCAGCACCGGCGCGGGCCCCTGGATCAGGTCGCGCAGGGTGAAGACGGTGTACTCGGTGCCCTTGGTGGCGAAGAAGTGCACCTCGTCGCCGACCGTGGCGGAGGCGACCGCGTCCGGGGCCTGCCAGCCCTGGGGCAACTGGCCCATCGGCATCGGCTGCACCTCGCGGATGTCCGGCGCGCGGAACCGCCCGTCGATCAGCACCGTGGCCTGCTCGCAGAACAGCAGGTACTGCGAGTCGTCGGGCCGCGCGGGCGCCGCCTCCAGGACCCGGCCGTACGGCTCCAGCTCCCGGGACGGGAAGTACTCCTCGGTCCGGTCGATGCCGTCGTTGCCCTTGTCGGAGAAGGCGACCGTCAGGTCACCCTTGACGCCGAGGTAGGTCCGATCGCTGTGCCGCGGCGCCCGGGTGACGAAGTCGAAGCCGCCGTGGAACTCCTTGGGCAGGTGCGGGAACCGCGTACTGATCTTGCGCGGCCCCTCCTCGACGCGGTTGCGCGAGGAGAACCGGATGACCTCGTCGCCGCGGAAGCCCTCGAAGCGCACGAACGGCGTGGTGTCGCCCGGCACGAACTTGGCGACGGTCCCGAAGACACCCCCGGCGGCCTCCAGCGACGCCTTGAAGACGTGCGTGACGGTCGAGATGATGCCGCCGCCCGGCTCCACCAGCAGGCCGGACAGCGCGTCGAAGATCGGGTCACCGCCGCGCGCCTCGACCGGTTCGAAGATCCACTGCTCGGCGGTGCGGTAGGCACCGGTGTTCTCCGTCGACTGGTCGATCGCCGCGCCCGCGGCGGCGGCGTTGTTGCGCACGTTCATCCACAGACCGCTGTGCAGGTTGGAGATCCGGTACGGGTCCTCGTCGACAAGCTGCCACGACTGGCTGCGGTACGCCGGGGTGTTCTCCTCCTGGTGCTCCTGGACCAGGGGGGTGCCCTTGTCCCTGCCGCACCGGCGGACCTGGAGGTACCCGCCGCTGTGCTGGTTCTGCAGGCGGAAGGTGCGCTCGCCGCCCGGCGCGGAATCCAGCCGCCACGCCTGGGCGGCCCGCTGCGGCCAGTCGAGCAGCCTCTCCTGGACGATGTCCGCTGGGGTCTGTTTGGTGTGGCCCTTGACGGTCAGGTACAGGCCGCTGCTCACGTTCTTGATCAGGTACGTGCCCTTGGCGCTGACGCTCACGGCAACCTCCTGGGAGCGGACGGAAAGATTTCCGGTTCCGGCGTCCCACCCTAGGAGTCCGTTCCCCGGGGCGCGACGGTGCGGCCACCAGACCCGGCCAAGGTCAGGTCCCGGCCCCGGCCCGGTCACGCACCGCCCACGAGGCCCGATTCCCGGCGGCCGTGCTCCGCCGCTCCGGCCGGCGTCCCAGCAACGACCGGAACAGCACGCAGGAAACACCCGGAAAGGAGACTCCCGCCCGCGCTCGGGTGGCCAATTGCCGCGATATCACGGCTGATTGGGGATGGAGCGGGCCCGCTCCAGGGAGTTCGCCGAGACCGGGCCGTGCTCGGCGCGGGGGGCCGGTTCGGCGGCGCGGGACGCGTACGCGGTGGGGGGCTCCGGCGGCTGGCCATGCTGGGTGTCCGCGAGGACCGTGGTGGCCAGGTGCCGCAGCACGTCCGCGTGCGCGTGGAGCATCTGGTGCGTACGGGTGTCCTCGGGGTCGGCGAGCAGGATGCGGGCGGCTGTGTTCACGGCACGCAGTCGCGGCTTCTGGGCCGTACGGTGCGCCCGGGGCAGCGACCGCCAGGCGGTGTTGGCGACGGTGATCAGCCGCCACAGGTCGTTGGTGGCCGGGTCGGTGTCGTAGAACCGCAGGCCGTACCGGCCGACGAGCCAGTACGAGAGGGCCAGCGCAACGACCACCACGAGGTCGAACGTCACCCACGCGCGCGCCAGGTGGTCGCGGTCCATGGCCATGTCGACCAGCAGCGCCACCCCCGCGCCGCCCGCGCCGAAGAGGATGGAGGCGAGGACGCCGAAGAACGCGACGGCCGGAACGATGCCGATCCCGTTCTCGCTGTCCACCCGGAGCAGCCCCTGCCAGTGCGGCGCCAGATAGCGGGCGTAACGGACGGGCTTCGGGGCGGGTTCCGTGACAGCGATTCTCTTCGCCCAACTCACTGCCATCGCTGCACACTCCTTCGTCGGGCACTGACGCACGGCTTCACGCCTCCACCAACGAATAACGGAATTACTGGATACGCTCGGTCGGCTCAAACAACGTTTCTGCTGCGGAGTTTCCTCCCAACAGGCGGGCGCAATGGGGGCGTAGGGACAATTCTGCCGAGGCGCCCGCGCGCGACGGTTCGAAACGCCGCCGGCGTTCCGGCGCCGACCGGAATACACCCGGTCAACAGGCTGATCGAAGGATCAGCCGATCGCCGGGACACGGCATTCCGGCAACCGTACGGGGAACGCGTCACGCAGCTTTTCCCGCCGTCGTCCGAGAACCGCGCACGGGAAAGCACAACGGTCCGAACGGCGAAATGCGACAACCGCCGCGCCCCGGCGGTCCTCCGCGCGGAGGACCGCCGGGGCGCGGGCGGCTGGAGGAACTCAGCGGGCGGAACGGTGCCGGTGGGCGCCGCGGTTGGAGTACGCGTGCCGGGTGGCCGCCGCCGGGGGCCCGGGGTCGAGCTGGCGGATGAGCTGGTGGAAGCAGAGCAGCACGGTCACCGGCGGCAGCCCCGCCACGGTGATGCCCGCCGGGGTGGTGGGCGCCTTGGCGATGCACAGCACCGTGGCCACGGCCGCGAAGAAGATCACGACGCACCACGAGTGGGCGGTGCGGCGCCGGTGGGTGCGGGCCCGCAGGATGGACAGGATGGCGGCCGTCCACGGCCCGTAGACCAGCAGCGGCCAGAGCTGCGCGATGCGCGGCGAAGCGGCCTCACCGGCCAGTGCCCGCAGCGGCGGATAGGACGCCACCGCGGCGAGCAGGGCGACCGCCAGCACGATCAGGGACGTCAGCGCGACGGTGACCACGCTCAGCGTGCGCCGCCACGACAGGGTGCCCTCCTCCCGGCCGGCGCGGGCGGCGTGCAGGAAGGACGGCTTGCGGTGGCTGTGCCGCTCGGCCGCCGGCACGGGGCCGGTGACGGGCGGCTGTTCGGCGGTGTCCAGCAACTGCGCCAGTTCGGCGTCGAGGTCGTCGGGCACGACCATCGGTGCCGCGGCGTAGTCGTCGTAGGCGTCGGCCAGGCTCTCGTGGGCCGGCTGGTCGCGGAAGAGGGGACCGTCGGCGAGACCGAAGGCGGCCGTCAGGTCGGGCTCCGAGGTGACTTGGGCGGGGATCCGGTACCCGTCGGCGGTGGACGGCATCAACAGGTGGAGGGTGGGGGGATCGTACACGGCAACTTCCCTGCGGGCTGGGCGGCGGCGTCGAGGCCCGGGCTGTCAGGCGGCGCGTGCCGCCTTCAGCACCGCCGGGGCCCGGTGCCGTACTCGGCTTCGGTCTGCTGCGACCACAGCGTCGCCTTGATCCGGTCGAGTTCCGCGCCGAGGCGGTCCAGCAGATCGGCGGAGAGTTCCGGGCGGAAGTATTCCCTTTCGCATTCCGCTTCGGCCGCCGGCCGGTCGGTTGCGGGGGAGTCGGAGATGCCAACGGGCTTGAAGAAGCGCCGGCCGAGACGTCGTACCGGCTGATCCACAGGAGTGTCAGGCATACATGCGGAACGAAAAGCACCGACACAAAGGGACGGGTACCCGGTCCTAGTGAACTCAAGAAGACGTGGAGGGTACGAAGAGGCGGTGATCTGAAAGGTGGATGATTCGCTTCCGGTCCACGGCCGGTACGGATGCTCCGCCGGCCCCCGTCCGCCGGTGCGCGGCTCTATACCACTCGCCCCCGCCGTACGTCACCACGGCCAGGAACGGCGTGTGCGGACGGACGGCCCCGGCGCGTCACCACGTCTGCGCGAACGGTTGTCCGCCCCACGGCGCCCACCTCGGAAGCGAAACGATACTGCCGACGTCGGGGCGGCTCCGGCGCGCGCCGTACCGTTTCAGCGTAGGCCGCTCCGGTGAGCTGAACCCCACTCCGACGCGCCCCCTTGAGAAAGTATGTCCATGGGACCGGCAGGGTGCCCCGGGTAGGTAATGGTGCGTCACATCTACCCGCCCCCTTCCGCCCCCGGACCCCGCCCGACGGCGGCCCGGGGCACCGGCCGAACAACGAGGTGGTCCCCGATGGGAATACGTGGAGAGGCGGGCGTCCGCGCACCGCACGGCCCCGCGGCCGCCGCGCCGGACGCCTGGACCGTCTCGACGGCGCCCGGCGGCGTCCCGCTGCTGGGACACGCGCTCCCGCTGTGGCGGCGCCCGCTCGAATTCCTCGCCTCGCTGCCCGCCCACGGCGACCTGGTCGCGATCCGCCTCGGCCCGCAGCGCGTGTGGCTGGCCTGCGACCCGGGCCTGGTGCAGCAGATCCTCATGGACCCGCGCACCTACGACAAAGGCGGGCCGCTGTACGACACGATGCGCATCGTGCTCGGCAACGGCCTGGTCACCTGCCCCCAGCACGCGCACCGCCGGCAACGCCGGCTGGCCCAGCCCTGCTTCCGGCCCTCCCGGATCGCCGACTACGCCACGGTGATGAGCACCGAGATCGACACCGCCGTCCGGGAGTGGCGGCCGGGCCGGACGCTGGACGTCACCGACGCGATGATGGACCTCTCCGCCCGGGTGACCACCGGCGTGCTGATGTCCACCTCCCTCGACCCGGGCATCGCGGCCGAGGTGCGCGCCTGCCTGGCGACCGCCATGCGCGGCGTGCTGCTGCGCGCGGTCGTCCCGCTCGGCCCCTTCTACAAGCTCCCGACCCCCGGCAACCGCCGCTTCGACCGGGCCCTGTCCCGGCTGCACCACATCATCGACGGCATCATCGCCGAACGCCGCGCCCGCCCCGCCGGGCACGACGACCTGCTGGCCACACTCCTCGAAGCCACCGCCGACGGCGCCCCCGCGACCGGCAACGACGCGGCAGCGGACGGCACGTCCGCACCGGGCGCCGGCGCGGACGGCCCGGAAGCCGGCTGCCCCACCTCCCGGGAGGCATCCCACGACAAGGAACCGCTCACCGACCAAGAGGCCCACGACCAGTTGATGACCTTCCTGGTGGCCGGGATCGAGACCACCGCGCTGGCGCTCGCCTGGACCTTCCACCTCCTGGCGACCCACCCCGAGGAGGAACGCCGGCTGCACGCCGAGGTCGACACCGTGCTCGACGGCCGCCCTCCGGCCCCCGGAGACCTGCCCCGGCTCGGCCACGCCCGACGCGTGGTCACCGAAGCCCTGCGCATGTATCCGCCCGGCTGGGCGCTGACCCGCGTCACCACCACCGAGACCACCCTGGCCGGCCACCGGCTGGCACCGGGAAGCACCGTTCTGTACAGCGCGTACGTGCTGCACCAGGACCCGGTGGCCTTCCCCGACCCCCAACGGTTCGACCCCGATCGATGGTTGCCGGAACGCGCGGGAAGCGTTCCGAGCGGTGCGATGCTCCCGTTCGCCGCCGGCAACCGCAAGTGCATCGGCGACCACTTCGCGATGACCGAAGCCGTGCTCGCCCTTGCCGCCATCGCCGCGCGCTGGCGCCTGCGCCCGCCGGCCGCCAGGACCGTACGACCGGTCCCGGCGGCCGTGCTGAGCCCGGGCCCGCTGCCCATGGTCTGCGAGCCCCGCAGCAGGCCGGACGGCGGCGCAGCGCCGGCGGTGCCGCCTCAAGCACCATGAACATGGAGAGAACCATGCAGGCAACAGGCTACGGCGCCCCGGAACACGAGATTCCCGGCCGGTCGGCCGCGGTCCCGTTACGAGGGGCCCGGCCGGAGAACGACCCGCACCCGACGGCGGCGCACTCCGCCGTCGTCGTCCCCCAGCTCTTCTGCCCCATCCCGGCGGCGCCGCACCACGAGACCGCCGGCATCGAACAGCGGGTGGTGGACTGGATGGCGCGGTTCGGGTTCTGCGACAACGACTTCCACCACGCCCAGGTACTGGCCAACCGCACCGCCGAGTGGGCCTGCCGCATCGCGCCCGACGGCGCCACCGACCCGCTCCAGATCGGGGCCGACTGGTCCTGCCTGGGCCTGCTGCTGGACGACGTCTACCTGGACGGCGGGCTCTTCAGCCGGAACCCGGAACGTTTCCTCCCGATGGCCGTCCAGGTGATCCACGGGGCCGACCACCCCGAGACCACCGACGACGCGTCGGCCGACCCCTACACCGCGGCCTTCGGAGAGGTCTCGCACCGCTACCGGCGCCACGCCTCCGGCACGGTCGTACGGCGCTGGGTCGACGGCGTCGCCGAATGGTTTCTCGCCGCGTGCGTCGGCATGGGCCAGCGGGCCTCGGGCACCGTACCGAGCCTGGAGGAGTACCTCGTCATCGGCCCCCGGGACCGCGGCACCAAGGCGTCCATCGCCGTCATCGAGATGGCGGAGGGCACCTCGCTGCCCAACGAGGAGGCCGAGACACCCCGAATACGCGCACTGACCCAGATCGCGTCGGCGCTCGTGACCTTCGCCAACGATGTCTACTCGTACCACCGCGAGGTCAAGGAGCAGTCCCTGGAGTCCAATCTCGTCGGTGTCCTGGAGCACGAACTGCGCGTGCCGCCCCAGGAAGCCATGACCCGGGCGGCCGCGCTGCACGACCGTCTGATGTGCCTGTACGTCACCCTGCGGGACCGGACCGCCGCACGGGCCACTCCCGAGGTGCGCTGCTACCTCGGCCAATTGGACCACTTCATCCGGGGCAACCTGGACTACAGCGCCGTGACCCCCCGCTACCGGTCCGACCCGGGTGCCGCCCCCGATCCGGCGCCCGCGTTCGGTGTCTGGGCGGACTCGCCCAGTGATGGGAGCCTCGAACCGCTGCCGCTGCGCCCCGTCGCGTGGTGGTGGGACCAGTTGAGCCCCGCGATGTGAGCCCGCAGGGGACGCCCGTCCCCCGGCTCCGCGGTCCACGGGGGCCGGCCCGTTCCCGGCGGCCCCCTCGGACCCTTCGGCCTTGTCCCCACGTCCCGGTACCCGTGCCGGCGCCCCGGCGGGCGCGGCCGGGCACCGGCAGGAAGGGTGAACCGTTGTGAGTGCAAAGCCCCGTGTCGTCGTGGTGGGCGGCGGTATCGCCGGTCTGTCCGCGGCCTTCCGGCTCCAGCGGGCCGGCTGTGAGACCGTCGTCCTGGAGAGCGCCCCGCCGGAGCTGGCCGGCGGCCGGATGGCCACCGTCAACGTCTCGGGATTCGCCGTCAACCGGGCGGCGACCATCCTCATCCACAGTTACCGCGAACTGATCCGCCTCATCGCCGCGGCCGGCCTGGCCGGCGAGGTCGTCCCCGGTAGTGATCTGTTCGGCCTGGTCCGCGGCGGCCGGGTGGACCGGGTCCGGCTCGGCTCCCGCCGGCAGTTGGCCACCGGCGGGCTGCTGACCAGCTTCCCCCTCGGCGACGTCGCCAAGCTGCTGCGCGACTACCGCCGCCTCCGCCCGCTGCTGACCCCGCACGACATGTCCCCGATGGCCGCCGCCGACTTCGAGTCCGTCCACCAGTACGCCACCCGCCGCGGCCTGCGGCCCGAGACCCTGGAATATCTGCTCGACCCGCTCGTCTCGGGGCTGTGTCTGGGCGAGCCGGAAGAGGTCTCGGCCGCGATGCCGTTCGTCTTCATCGACGTCATCCTGTGCGGCGGGGGCTTCTTCACCTCCAAGGAAGGCGTCGGCTTCCTGCCCAAGGGGCTGGCCCGGCAGCTCACCGTCGAGTACCGGGCCCGGGTCACCTCCGTCGAGGACCGCGGCGACGAGGTGGCGGTCACCTGGCACCGGCCGGGCGAGGCGGAGCACCTGGAGAGCGCCGCCGCCTGCGTGCTGGCCGTACCACCGCCGCAGGTACCGCCACTCTACGGGCAACTCACGCCCGAGCAGCGCGAGTTCCTGGACGACGCCCCGTACGCCCGCAGCATCCACGTCGCCTTCGGGCTGGACCGCCCGACGGCGGAGCGGGCGATGCTGGTGCAGGCGTCCCGCGTCGAACACCCGGACCTCTGCGCGTTCGTACTGGAGCACAACCTCTCCCCGCAGCGGGTGCCCGCGGGGGCCGGGCTGGTCATGACCCACCTGCGCGGCGCGTGGTCGGACCGCAACTGGGACCTGGGGGACGACAAGGTGGTGGACCACGTTCTGGCGGGCGTGCGGCGGATGGGCGTCCTGCCCGAGCTGGAACGGCACACCACGATGACGCACATCTGGCGCGTCTCGCCGTGTCTGATCGGCCGACGGCCGGGGGACTACCGCGCCATCGCCCGCTTCGCGGCCGGATGCGACCCGCACGGCCGCGTCCAGCTCGCCGGCGGCGACCTGCTGGGGCACTCCACCACCAACAGCAGCGTGTGTTCCGGTGAGCGGGCCGCCCGTCATCTCGTGACCCGGCTGCGTACCGAGGGGGCGCTCCCGCCGGGGCGCCACTGACCTGCGCGCCGGGCGGCGCGACTGGCCTCGGCGCACAACCGGTTCACCCGTAAGAGTGGCTGCTTGTGGGGGTTCCGGGCAGGCCGGGAGGGCTATACGCGGGCGCTTATAGCACGGCCCGGCCCGCTGTGTGCAGCATGTCACTCATCCTGGTTACCGCGGGTCCGTATGGGCGTACGCTCTGCGCTATCGCAGGCAGAGTGCGGCCGTGACGGGCCCGCACTCGCGGCGGGCGGGAGCACCCACGCGGCGAACGGATTCAGTCATGGCCCACGGATGGGAGCAGGCGCGCACCGCGCGGCGGGCCCTGCTCGAACGGAACGCCGAACTCGAAGCCCTGGAGGCGGCGTTGGACCGGCTCTGCGGCCCCGGTGGCGGCCCCGCCGCCGCCCGGCGCGGCGGCCTGCTCACCTTCGCCGCGTCCGCCGGTATGGGCAAGACCGCGCTGCTCGCCGAGGTCCGCGCCCGTGCCGCGGCACACGGCTGCACCGTACTCTCCGCGCGCGGCGGCGAGCAGGAACACGGCATGGCCTTCCACGTCGTACGCCAGCTCGTGCAGCCCGTCCTGGCCGCGTACGACGAGGCGGCCTCCCGCACCGTCCTGGGAAGCTGGTACGACATCGTCGCCCCGGCCCTCGGCCTCGTGGCCGACGCGGGCAGCAGCGTGCCCGACCCGACCGGCGTGCGCGACGGCCTCGACTGGCTGGTCACCCGCCTCGCCGTGCAGCAGGCACCCACCGTGCTGGTCCTGGACGACGCCCACTGGGCCGACCAGGAGTCCCTGGGCTGGCTCACCGCGTTCGCGCCCCGGGCCGAGGACCTCCCGATGCTCGTGGTGGTCGCCTACCGGCCCGAGGAACTGCCGCGCGACGCGGCCCCCTTCCGCAAGCTCGCCGAACGCCACGCCGTCCGCCCCTTCACCCTCACCCCACTCACCTGCGACGCGGTCACCAGCATCATCCGCGAGGCGATCGGCGGCACGGCCGAGGACAAGTTCTGCACCGAATGCTGGGCGATCACCGACGGCAACCCCTTCGAAGCCGTCGAACTCGCCGCCGGACTGCGCGAACGCGGCCTCAAGGGCGGCCGCGACGACCTGCCGGCGCTGCGCGAACTCGCCTCGGCCGTCAAGGGCAAGGGCCTGGTCGACCGGCTGGACCGGCTCGGTGGCCCCGCCGTCCGCCTCGCCTGGGCGATCGCCGTCCTGGGCACCTCGGCCACCCCCGACATCACCGCCGGAGTCGCCGCGCTGGGCGCCGAGTCGGCGGTCGAGGCCGTCGCCCAGCTCCGCGAGGCACGCATCCTGGCCCAGGCCGGCGCCCCGGACGGCGTCCTGCAGTTCGCCCACCCGCTGATCGCCACCGCCGTCCACCGGGCGATCCCGACCGCGCTGCGCGTCGGCATGCACAACATGGCCGCCGAAGCGGTGGTGGAAGCCGGACTGGGACCGACGGTCGCCGCCCGGCACCTGCTGGAGGTGCCCTGCCAGGGAGACGACTGGGTCGTCCACCGGCTGCGCCAGGCCGCGCGGGAGTACGTACGGGCCGGCGCGCCCGACGCCGCCCGCCGCTTCCTGGCCCGCGCCCTGCGGGAGCCGCCCTCGCCCGAGAACCGCGCCGCCGTCCTGTTCGAACTGGGCGCCGCCACCTTCCTCTCCGCCCCCGAGATCACCGTCAACTACCTCCGCGAAGCCCTGGACGAACCGGACGTCGACCCCGAGCTGCGCGAAGCCATCACCTACCGGCTGGCCCAGGCCCTCGCCCACACCGACCAGGTCGCCGAGGCCGCGGCGCTCGCCGCCGACGAGGCCCGCCGCACCAGCCTGCCCGGCACCCGGCTGCGGATGCAGGCCGAGAACTTCGTGTGGAGCGCCTTCCGCGCCGACGAACCGGACTCCGCCGCCCGCTCCCGCAGGCTGGCCCGGCTCGCCGACCACCTCACCGGCGACGGCCTCGCCGAGCGCTACATCCTGGGGCTGCGCGGCTGGGACTGCGTGGTGCACGGCGAGCCCGCCCGGACCGCCCTGCGCTACGCCGAGCGGGCGCTGGTCGGCGGGCTGAGCTGGACCGAGGACAACCGCGGGTTCGAGGTCCCGGTCGCCGTCGCCATGACGTTCATGTACTGCGACCAGCCCGGCCGCGCCGAGGAACTGTTCACCCGCGGCATGGCCGAGTGCGAGCGCAAGGGCTGGCGCGGCGCCCACCTGGCCTTCGGCCACGCCCTGCTCGGCTACATCCGCTACCGCCGCGGCGCGCTCGCCGAGGCCGAGACCCTGGTCCGCGAGGGACTGCGGATCGCCGAGCGGGTCGGCGGCGCGGTGCCCGCCCAGTGGTACGCCATCGGCATCCTCATCGAGATCCTGCTCGCCCGCGGCCGCGTCGAGGACGCCCAGGAGCTCGCCGACCACTTCAGCTACGGAGACGTCGTACCCAACGCCGTCGTCTACCCCGACTCCCGCACCGTCTACAGCGAACTGCTGCTCGCCCGCGGACTGCACCGGCACGCCGAACACCACCTCAAGGCGGTCGGCAGGCGGCTGGATGCCCGCGGCATGCGCAACCCCGCCTGGTGCCCCTGGCAGCTCCACCTCGCCCGCGCCACGGCGCTCACCGACAGCCCGCGCGCCGTCGAGCTGGCCGAGGAAGGCGTACGGCGGGCCCGCAGGTTCGGCACCGCGACGGCGATCGGCGAGGCACTGCACTGCGCCGCCACGGTGATCGGCGGCGGCCGGGCCCTCACACTGCTTGCCGAGGCCGTACGGGAACTGGAGCACTCGCCCGCCGGCCACGCGCTGGCCGAGGCCCTGGTCGACCACGGAGCGGCCCTGCGCCGGGCCGGCCTGTCCCAGGACGCCGCCGAGCGGCTCTACCGCGGACTGGAGGGCGCGGTCCACTGCGGAGCCGACGGCCTCGCGGAACGCGCCCGCGACGAGCTGTCCGCGGCCGGTCTGCGCCCGCTCCAGCTCCACAGCACCGGCACCGAGGCACTCACCGCCCAGGAGCGGGCGGCCGCCGAACGGCTCGCGCTGGGCTGGACCACCAGCCGCATCGCCGAGGAGCTGGCCACCCCGGAGACGGTCGTGACCCGCCTGCTGTCCAGCGTCTGCCGCAAGATGGGCACGGACTACGAGGGCCTGCCGCGGCTGCTGGAGACATCCGCCCCGGGCTCCGGGCCGACCGCGCCACCGCTGGGTTGACGCCGGGCCCGCAGGCCGTCGGCAGCCACGTACGATGGCGGTATGTCCTTCCTCCGCCGCCGCAGCGCAGCCACGCCCGCCGGGCCTGACTTCGACGTCCTCGCCATGGACCCCGGGGACTGGCCCGGCAATCTCGGAGCGGGGCTGCTGCCCGCCCCCGACGGGAGCTGCCAGGGGGTCTTCCTGCGCTACGACCTGTTCGGCGGCCGTGGCCCCGCGATGATCATCGGCAACCTCCCGGAGGGCTCCCCGGCGCGCGACCTGGCGGACGGCCAGGTGCCGTTCGAGGTGGCGCAACTCCTCGCCGCACTCGGCAACGACGAGCCGGTCACCGTCGTCGAGACCGAGGACACCCCGGTCATGCACGACGACAATCTGCTGATCGTCAAGCGCGTCAAGTGCTCGGAGGGCCGGATCTCCTGCGCGCAGTTCGACCGCAGCGACGGCGTGCTGGTCACCATCGCGAGCTGGGACCGGCCGATCACCGACGACCTGTACGCCCTGCTCAAGCCGCTGCCCGCGGAGATGTTCCAGCAGGGCTGAGCGCCGTCCCCGGCCGTCCACCGGGCACGGCGCCGTCCGGCCGCTAGCGGTGCGAAGACCGTACGTCGACGTCCGCCGCCCGTACGTAGCCCACCCGGTGCCCCGCCTGGATCTCGTAGTAGACGTCCTGGCCGCGCACGACCGCGTGCCGGGACAGGTCGTACGTCGGGGCGTAGAAGTACTCGCCGCGCACCCGGTTGCCGACGGCGTAGCGCTGGCCGGCCAGGAGCTTGTACGGGAGCGGGGTGACGGCCTGTACGGGCACGCCCGCCGGATAGGCCGCCTGCTCCGGATACGCCCGGCCGTAGACCGGGATGTCCGCCCGGCCCGCCTTCGGCGTGATCACCAGACCCTGCGCGTCGACCGCGGTGGGCTGCTCCGGCGGATTGTGGAACCACGCTTTCTGCCCGAGGTACCAGATGGCCGTCCACTCGCCCCGGCGCTCCGCGACCGCGTACCGCTGGCCGGTGGTGGCGCGGGCGCCGGTGTCGTTCACGCCGGTCGTCGACGGACCGCCGTCCGGCCGCAGCCCGATGTCCCTGACCAGCGGGGCGCTCGCACTCGGCGCGGTGTGCAGGCGCACCGCGGTCGACCCGTGCGGCGCGCACGGCTGCCCCGGCTTCCCGCAGTCGGTGTAGCGGGGCCGGTGCAGGTCGTAGTCGGGGCGGATGGTGACCAGGCCGCCCCTGGGGCCCGCCGTGCGGACGAACGGCTTGCCCAGCAGCCGGAAGTAGTGCGCCCAGTCCCAGAACGGGCCGGGGTCGGTGTGCATCCCCTTGATCGTGGCGGGTGTGGTGCCCGGCACGTTGTCGTGGCCGATGATGTGCTGCCGGTCCAGCGGCAGGTCGTACTTGCGCGCCAGATGGCGCACCAGCCGTGCCGAGGCCCGGTACATCGCTTCGGTGTACCAGGCGTCCGGAGCCTCCAGAAATCCTTCGTGCTCGATCCCCACGGAGTGCGCGTTGACGTACCAGTTGCCCGCGTGCCAGGCGACGTCCTTCGTCGGCACGTGCTGGGCGATCAGCCCGTCCGAGGACCGGATCGTGTAGTGCCAGGACACGTACGCCGGGTCCTTGATGAGCTTCAGCGCCGTCTCCCACGACCCCTCGGTGTCATGGATGACCAGGGCGTCGACCCGCTGGTCCCGCGGCCGGTCCGCCTTGTCGTGGTTGCCGTAGTCACCGTCGCCGAACTCCTCGTACGGCGCGGGGACGGACACGCAGGAGACCGTGTGCGGGCATTCGAGGCGGGAGCCGCCCGCCGGCGCGGCGGACTGCAGCCCGAGGTGCCCGAGCCCGGACCGGTCCGCCGCCACCCCCGGCGCGGCGGGCAGCGTCACCCGCTGGCCCGAGTCGGTCGTACGGGACTGCCCCTGCCGCAGGACGTCGTACACGTCGTCGGCGAAGCCCGCCGCCGTCCGGACGTCGTCGGCGCCCGAATAGCGGGCGACGGCCCCGTACCACCGGGCCGGGTCGGCGGAGCGCGGCCCCACGCGGCGCTGCTCCGCGGCCAGCAGCGCGGCGCCGCCGCGGATGTTGGCCGCCGGGTCCCGCCGCAGCCGTTCGGCGGGCAGCCCGGTCAGCCGCGCCGCGCGCTCCAGGGTGCGCAGCCGGGCGGGCGGCTCGGTGGGGGCCGGCAGCCGCGCGCCGGCCCGCTTGCGGGCGCGGGAGCCGTCGCCGCGGGGGTCCTCGTCGCCGTCGCTGTGGTGCGGCCGCTCGGCCAGCGCCGTACGGGCATCGGTCAGGTGCATCGGGCCGTAGCCGCCGGAGACGCTGGGCGCGCCACCGTGCCCGTCCCAGCGTGACTCCAGGTACGCGACGGCCAGCAGCACGTCCCGTGGGACGCCGTACCGCGCGGCGGCGTCGGCGAACGCCTGCTGGAGGGCGCCGGCGGCGGGCCGCGCCGCCGCGGCGCGGGGCTGCCCGGCCGGGGCGGACGGCGCGGCGGAGACCAGGGGCAGCAACAAGGCCGCCGCCGCGACGGCGGTGGCGGCCCTGCGCGTTCTGGAGCGGGGGGTGCTCTTCTCGTCGGATCCTCGCAACGCAGCCTCCTGTGGCCGACCGGAACGAGCCGGGGCGTCTGGCGGATGGTGTGCATACGGCCGTGCGCGGAAGGGATTCCTACAGCTATCGCCTGGCCGACGATCCGTCAATCACCGTGCGCCACACGGGTTTCGTATGTCAGCGCGCCGCTCGCAACCCCGTGCGGGTACGCGGGTCCGGCAGTCCCGGACACACGTGAGCGGCACGCCCTGTACGGCGTGCCGCTCACCTACCCCCTTGGCGGATCAGCGGGTGCCGACCGCCGCCCGTACCGCACGGCGTGCCATCTGGCAGTCGTCGTGCAGTCGGCGCAGCAGCAGCCGCTGCTCCTCGCCCGCCGCAAGCGCACCGGGGTGTCCCGGCCCCGGCGTGCCCGTCGGCGTGGGCTCGCGCATGGTGCGCTGCACGGCGGTCTCGTAACGCCGTATTTCGCGGGTGAGCACCAGCATCAGATTCACCAGGAAGGCGTCCCGCGCGGCCGGTCCGGCGGCCTGTGCGAGCTGGCTGATCTGGCGGCGCGCCACAGGGGCGTCACCGAGCACCGACCACAGCGTCGCGAGGTCGTAGCCCGGCAGGTACCAGCCGGCGTGGTCCCAGTCGAGCAGGACGGGGCCGGCGGGGGAGAGCAGGACGTTGTTGAGCAGCGCGTCGCCGTGGCAGAACTGGCCCTGGGTGTGGGCCAGGCCGCGCAGCAGTTTCTGCAGGTCGCCCAGGTCGCGGTCGGTCAGCAGGCCGAGGTCGTGGAAGCGCCCGATCCGCCCCGCGTAGTCCAGGGGCGCGTCGAACATCCCGGCCGGCGGCCGCCAGAGGTTGACCCGGCAGATCGCGCCGAGCGCGGCCCGTACGTCGGCGCGCGGCGGTGCTTCGGTCGGGTGCCGCTGGAGGGAGGCGACCCGGCCGGGCATCCGTTCGACGACCAGGGTGCAATGGTCGGGGTCCGCGGCGACCAGCCTCGGTACGCGCACCGGCGGGCGGTGGCGTACGAAGGACCGATACGCAGCTATTTCGTGCCGGAACCGCTCGGCCCAGGCGGGGGAGTGGTCCAGTAAACACTTGGCGACCGCGGTCGTACGGCCGGTGGTGCCCACCAGGAGGACGGACTTGCCGCTCCGGCGCAGCACCTGGACCGGATGGAACTCGGGACAGATGCGGTGCACGGAGGCGACCGCGGCGCGTAGCTGAGCGCCTTGGGGGCCGGACAAGTCGAGTCTCCCGCTGAGCGGTTGGGCGCCTCCCCCCTGCACCCGCCGGTTGCGGCCGCCGGTGAGGCCGGAGACCGCCCCCGGAGACTGGGAGGGGTCGAGATACGGTCCGCTCCCCGGAGGCTGCGGACGGTACGGCCGGTTCGGGGCGCTCACGGCGGACGATGCTGCGTACATGGGTGAGACAGATCCCTTCGTGCGCCGACGAGTTGCGGTGCCGCTCCCGGCCCGGCGACCCGGGGCCCGAAGGCCCGGGATCCGGTGTCCGCACCCTGGGGAATGCGGTACCGACACCGGGCCGGAGGCTGCACTTCTACAGAACACGCGGGCGCGGGTGGCAGACCATCTGGCGGACCCTGGCGAACCCTGGCGAATGCTCGCGGGCGTCCTCGGCGGGCCGTTACTGTCAAGTCAGTCGAGGAACCTGGGGGCTTGACGTGGACAGGGAGCCGAACACCCGTCTCGCGGACCTTTTCGGCCTGGCCGGCTGGTCCAAGGGCGAGCTGGCGAGACTGGTCAACCGGCAGGCGGCCGCCATGGGGCATCCGCAGTTGGCGACCGACACCTCGCGGGTCCGGCGCTGGATCGACACGGGGGAGACCCCGCGCGACCCGGTGCCCAAGGTGCTGGCAGCCCTGTTCACCGAGCGTCTCGGCCGTGTCGTAACCATCGAGGACCTCGGGTTCGGTCGTTCCGGGCGCGCGGGGAGGAAACATGCCACGGACGGTCTCCCGTGGCCGCCCGAGCGAACGGCGGCGGTCCTCACGGAATTCACGGGAATGGACCTCATGCTCAACCGACGCGGCTTGGTGGGCGCGGGCGCGGCGCTCGCCGCGGGCTCCGCACTCAGCAGCGCCATGCACGACTGGCTGCACACCGATCCGGCGCTGGCAGCCGACGCCCCCCGATTCGACGACCCGTTCACCGCCGACACCATCGACCAGGTCGGTTTCGACCGCTACGAGGCGGCCCCCGTGGGGTCGCAGGAGATCGACGCCCTGGAGCGCTCGGTCGAGGTCTTCCGCGCCTGGGACGCGGCCCGCGGCGGCGGGCTGCAGCGCAAGGCCGTGGTGGGCCAGCTCAACGAGGTGGGCGGCATGCTCGCCTACCGCCACCCCGACCATCTGCAGCGCAGGCTGTGGGGGGTGGCGGCCAACCTCGCCGTCCTGGCGGGCTGGATGTCCCACGACGTGGGGCTGGAGCCCACCGCCCAGAAGTACTTCGTCATCGCCGCCCACTCGGCGCGCGAGGGCGGCGACCGCCCGCGCGCGGGCGAGGCGCTCTCCCGGGCGGCCCGCCAGATGGTGCACCTGGGCCGCCCCGACGACGCCCTGGACCTGATGAAGCTGGCCAAGTCGGGTTCGGGCGGTGAGACCCTGCCCCGGACCCGCGCGATGCTCTACACCATCGAGGCGTGGGCCCAGGCGAGCAAGGGGCAGGGCCAGGCCATGCGGCGCACCCTGGGCGAGGCGGAGGAGCTGTTCGTCTCCGACCGGGGTGACGTGCCGCCGCCGAGCTGGATGCAGATGTTCGACGAGGCGGACCTGCACGGCATGCAGGCGCTGGCCTTCCGTACGCTGGCCGAGCACGACCCCAGGGCGGCGAAGGTCGCCCAGGCGCACGCCAAGCAGGCACTGCGGCTGCGCGACGACGGCCGGCAGCGGTCGCAGATCTTCGACTACCTCTCGCTGGCCTCCGCCTGCTTCATCGGCAACGACCCCGAACAGGCCGACCGCTACGCCCGGCTGGCCTTGGTGTCCATCAAGGAGAACTCCTCCCACCGCACCTGGGACCGGCTGCGGGAGATGTACCGGCTCACCGGTCAGTACGCGGACTACGCCAAGATCCAGGATCTGCGGGAGGAGATCCAGCGGGTCATGCCGAAGGCCAAGGGGAAGGGCCTGGGCCCGGGGATCGGTCCGGTGGGCACCAACCTGCGGATCTGACCGCGACGGTGCCGCTCTCCGGCACCTGCCGGGCCAGGATCATCCGCTCACCCTGGCGATCAGCACACACGCGTCGTCCTCGCGCTCGGTACTGCCGAACTCCTCGGCGATGATGCGGACACAGTCCTGCGCGTTCCGCGCCGAGGCGAACCGCGGTGCCAGCGACAGGAGGCGCTCGGCACCCTCGTGGGGCGCGAGCGCGCCGTGCGACCGGCGCGGCACCAGACCGTCCGTGTGCAGCACCAACAGGTCGCCGGACCGCAACTGCTCGCGACGCTGCGTGTAGGCGGCTCCGGTGGTGGCACCGAGCAGGACGCCCTCCGGGGGGCTCAGCGGGCTTCCCGTGCCGTCCCGGAACAGCAGCGGGGCGGGGTGCCCGGCCTGGGCCCAGACGAGCTGACGGGAGGCGGGGTCGAAGCGGCAGCAGACCGCGCTGCCCAGGGCGGGCTGGGTGGAGGTGTCGAGCAGTTGGTTCAGGTAGCCCATCAGCGGGCCCGGATCCTGGCCGGACACCGCCATGCCGCGCAGCGCGCCGAGCACCATGGCCATGCCGGACGTGGCGGTGGCGCCGTGGCCGGTCAGGTCGCCGACGCTCAGCAGCGTCCTGCCGTCCGGGAGTTGCAACGCGTCGTACCAGTCACCGCCGATCAGGGCGCTGGTGCCGGAAGGGAGGTAACGGGCGGCGAGGTCGAGCGCCACGGGCCCGCCCTGCGGGAACCGCAGGGAGCCGCGCCACGGCGGCAGCACGGCTTCCTGCAGCTCGACCGCAAGCCGGTGTTCGGTCTGCGCCATGTGCCGCTGGCGCTGCAGCGAGTCACGGGTCTCGCGCACCGCCCGCTGGCTGCGACGCAGCTCGCTGACGTCGCGCAGCACGGCCCACATGCACGCCGTGCTGCCGTCGGCTTCGAGCACCGGCTCGCCCACCATGTGCACCGTACGGACGCTCTGGTCGGACCGTACGATGCGGACCTCGCCGTCGATCGGCCGGCCGTCCACCAGGCAGTCCGTGACCATCGTGGTCAGCAGTTGCTGGTCCTCGCAGAAGACCAGGGACGGCAGCTCGTCCAGTGTCAGGGGGCCCTCGGCCGGGTCCCGGCCGAAGATGCCGAACAGCTCCTCCGACCAGCTCACCTCGTCGGTGAGCAGATTCCACTCGGCGCTGCCGACCCGGCTGAGCAGCGAGCCGGGCGGGTGACCGGCGGGCTCGGGCGGCGCCACCGGGAGCCGGTCCTCGTCCGCCGCCGCGGCCGCCCCCGGGTCGGTGGGCAGGCCCTCCCGGAGCTGGTCCAGGTGCCCGCCGAGGTCGTCGAGGTGGTGGACGGCGAGGTCGCACAGCGCCCGCTGCCAGCGGAGCTGGGGGTCGTCGGGCCCGTCACCGCCCGCCGAGGTCTCCCGGCGTACGGCGTCCAGGCCGCCCCGCAACCGGCGTGCCTGGGTGATCAGGGCCTCGACCACGTCGCGCTCGGGCGGCTGGGCGGCTGGTCGGTCCGCGAAGAGAGGGGACGGCATGACGTACTCCGATATCAGGCGGCGCCGGGGCCTGGTCTGACGGAAGGGCCGGTAACGACTGTTGCACAGGCTGCGACCGCCCGTAAGGGATTTGGCATTACCCGATACGGTGGTGCATTCGGCATATGCCCCCGGCCTCCCTGGGGGCAACCCTCGGCCGAATCGGCGGAAGGAAGCGTTCCAGGCTAGGCTGCGCCCGCCGTAGCGCGCTCGCCACCACCGATCCATGGTGGGAACGACGCATACGACCCGCGGTCACCGGCAAGAATGCCGGTCAGCGGAAATCCCGTTGCCAGCCTGCCCCCCGCACCGGATGCTGACCTCATGTTCGATCCAGACATAGCGCCCAGTGGCACCCTGCTCGGCCTCCTGCAGCGAGGCCGCGGCGACGGGACCCTGCATGCCCTCGCGGCGCCGCGGGCCGAGGCGCTCGCGGCACTGAACGACAGCGTGCTGCGCGACCCCCGGCGCGACTGGCAGGTCGAGAACCGCTCCCTGTACTACGCGCGCCTCTACATGCAGCTCGACGGCGGACTCGAAGAGATCGAACGGCATCTTTTCCACCCCGACGACCTCACCGACCCCGGTGAGGAGCGCACGGGCCTGGCGCTCGCCGTGCTCGGCCACCTCGCCTCGTACGGCCGGGACGCGGCCCTCCTGCTGCTGCGCAGCTACGCCGCCGCCGGGACGAACTGGCGCTGGGCCCTGGACGAGCTGGCGCTGCGGGACGACGACGCGGGCCTGGCGACCCTCGCCCCCGCCGTCCTCGCCCGCTTCCCGCGGACCGCCGAGGGCGACACCGAGCTGGCCGCCGCCGTACGGGACGCCTTCGAACCCCGCCCGTGGCGGCTGTGGGCCGAGGACCCCCGCTACGGCGAACGCATCCGCGCCGCCCGTGAACAGGGCTGCTTCGACCGCTGGCAGCGCCAGATGCGGCCCGCGGGCCCCCGCCCCGGCTGGAGCGTCACCGAGGTCCTCGACTGGGCCCAGGAGGGCCTGGCGCTGCACCCCGAGGAGTGGCGCCAGGTCCCGGCCGCCCGCTGCCTGGCGGCCGTCGCCGGCCCCGAGGACCGCCCCGAGCTGGTGCGCGCCGCGCGCACCGGCCCGGACGCCGCCCGCGCCGCCGCCCTGCGCCACCTCGCCGAGCGCGACGACCCGGACGCCCTCGACCTCATCGAGGCCGCGGCCGCCGACCCCTTCTCCAGCCGGCCGCTCGCCGAGGCCGCGCTCGCCGCCTTCGAGCGGATGCGCGGCCCGGCCGCCATCGAGCGGGCCCGCCGGTGGGCCCGCCGTCCCGACCGCCTCGGCGCGGCCGGTGCCACGATGCTGGCCCGCCGCGGCGGCCGCGGCGACGCCGACCTGGTGCTGGCGGCCCTGCGCCGTACGGTACGGACCGAGGGCCCGAACGCGGACGGGCTGTGGGAGCTGGTGGACGGGGCGGGCCGGCTGGGCGTGGCCTGTGCGGCGCCGGTGCTGCGCCACATCTACCGCGAGACCTCCTCCTCCCACCTCAGAGGCCGCGCCGCGGGCGCGCTGGCCGGCACCGACCCCGGGTTCCCGGCGGGCTTCGCCGTCGAGTGCCTGTGGGACTGCGAGGAGAGCACCCGCGAGCTGGCCGCCCGGCATGCCGCGACCGGCGACGACCGCGTCGTGGAGCAGTTGCGCCGGCTGGCCGCCGACCCGGCCGAGGAGGCCGAGGTGCAGACGGCGGTACGCAGCCGCTTCGGGCCGGACGCACCGGCGCTCTGAGCGCGCCGGGGGCGCACCGGCCGCCACGCCGCCGCCGGTGCGCCCGGCGCGGGCGCCAACGCTCATGGGACGTTCTCCGGCTGGACAGATCCACGTGGCCGGGGCCACGCCCGGCGGGCCGACAACAGCCGTATGCGTGTTGTCATCGTCACCGAGTCGTTCCCGCCCGACGTCAACGGCGTCGCGTACTGCGCCCTCGAAACCGCCCGGCACCTGGTCCGGCGGGGTCATGACGTGCTCGTCGTCGCCCCGGCCGGCGCCGGCGGGGCACCGGACGGCGGGCCGGCCCGCCCCTGCCCCGTCGTCCGGGTGCCCTCGGTGCCGCTCCCGGGTTACCCGCAGGTCAGGGTGGCGCTTCCCAGCCGCCGGCTGGCCGCCGCGCTGGACGGGCACCGCCCGGACGTGGTGCACCTGGCGAGCCCGTTCGTCCTGGGGGCCCGCGCCATGGCCGCCGCCGCGCGGCGCCGCGTGCCCGCCGTCGCCGTCTACCAGACCGACCTGGGCCGCTACGCCCACGCCTACCTGCGCACCGGAGGCGCCGCGGCCTGGTGGCGCCTGCGGAGGGTGCACACCGCGGCCGACCGGACGCTCGCCCCGTCCACCTCCGCCCTGCACGACCTGGCCGCGCACGGCGTGCCCCGGCTCCGGCTGTGGCCGCGCGGGGTGGACTCCGCGCGTTTCCACCCCGCCCGCCGCGACAACGTGCTGCGCGGCTCGCTCGCCGCGGGCCGGGACGTGCTGGTGGGGTACGTCGGACGGCTCGCCCCCGAGAAGGAGGTGCGGCTGCTGGCCCCCGTCTCGCGACTGCCCGGCGTACGGACCGTGGTGATCGGGGACGGCCCGAGCGCCCCCGGTCTGCGCGCCGCCCTGCCCGGTGTGCGCTTCCTGGGGAGCCGCACGGGCGACGAACTGGCGCGGCTCGTCGCCTCCCTGGACGTGTTCGTGCAGACCGGCCGCTACGACACCTTCTGCCAGACCGTCCAGGAGGCGATGGCGGGCGGCGTACCCACCGTGGCGCCCGCCGCGGGCGGCCCGCTGGACCTCGTGGAGCACGGCCGTACGGGGCTGCTGGTGCCGCCGGGGAGCGGGGCGGCACTGTGCGACGCGGTCCGGCTGCTGGCCGGCGACCCGGCGGCGCGTGCGCGGCTGGGCGCCGCGGGCCGTACGGCGGTCGAGCACCGTACCTGGGAGGTGGCCGGCGACGAACTGCTGGGCCACTACGAGGACGTGCTCGCCGGCCGGACGGCGGTGGCGGCATGACGGCGCGGCCGGACACGTCCGCGCGGTGCGTGCCCGACGAGACCCGGTACGTCGGTGCCGGGCTGCGCATCGTCCGGCTCGCGAACTTCCTGACGCCGGAGTCCGGCGGGCTGCGGACCGCCCTGCGTGCCCTGGGCGCCGGATACCGCGCCGCCGGACACGACCCGGTCCTGATCGTGCCGGGGCCGGCCGCCCGCGACGAGGACACCGACCAGGGGCGGGTGATCACGCTGCCCGGTCCGGTCCTGCCCGGCACCGGCGGCTGCCGCGTCCTGGCCGACCGGCGCGGCGTGCGGCGCGTGCTGGAGGCGCTGGCCCCGGACCGCCTGGAGGTCTCCGACCGGACGACGCTGCGGTGGACCGGCGAGTGGGCGCGGCGCTCCCGCGTCCCGGCGGTGATGGTGTCCCACGAGAGCGTGGACGGCGTGCTCCGTACCTGGGGCGTGCCGCGCGGCCCGGCGCGCGCCGCCGCCGACCGGGTCAACGCCCGGACCGCGCACGCCTACAGCCGCGTGGTGTGCACGACGGAATGGGCGGCGGCCGAGTTCATCCGGGTCGGCGCGCGCAACGTCGTACGGGCGCCGCTGGGCGTGGACCTGACGGCCCGGCACCCCGCCCTGCGCAGCCCGGAGCTGCGGCGGCGGTGTGCGGGCGGCGCCGGGGTGCTCCTGCTCCTGTGCTCGCGGCTGACGCCGGAGAAGCGGCCGGGGCACGCGCTGGACGCGCTGGCGGAGCTGCGGTGGCGCGGTGTCGACGCGGCGCTGGTGGTCGCGGGGGACGGGCCGCTGCGGTCCCGCCTGACGGCCAGGGCCCGCGCCGAGCGGCTGCCCGTGGCGTTCCTGGGGCAGGTCACCGACCCGGGTGAGCCGGCCGCCGTTCAGGCCGGCGCGGACGTGGCCCTGGCGCCGGGACCGGTGACGACGTTCGGCCTGGCGGCCCTGGAGGCGCTCGCCTGCGGCACGCCGGTCGTGGCGAGCGCCGCGTCGGCCCTCGCCGGTCTGGTCGGCCCCGGCGGCGCCACCGCCCTCGACGACGGCGCCTCCTACGCGGACGCGGTACTGCGGGTCCTCGGGCGCCCCGAAGCGCACCGCCGTGCGGCGGCCCGGCGGCGCGCGGAGGGCTATGGCTGGCGGCCGGCCGTGGCCGCCTTCCTCGCGGCCCACGACGCCGCCGTGGCGCCGCCGGAGGGGCCGGGCGGTCCGGTCCCTCCGGCCGCGCGTCCGCGACGCGGGGCCGGACGGTGTTGACGGCCCGGCGCCCGGGCCCGTACGGGCAGGTCAGGCCGACGGTTCGCCCTCGACCCGCCGGGACCCGAGGCGCAGCGGTGGCTCCGGCGCGGCCGGGGTGCTCTCCGGCCGACGGGACCAGCGGGCGGCGATCACCGCGCAGACCATCAACTGGAGCTGGTGATAGAGCATCAGTGGCAGGATGACCAGGCCGGCCGCGCCGCCGAAGAGCACCGCCGCCATCGGCAGTCCCGTGGCGAGGCTCTTGTTCGAACCGCAGAACACGATGGTGACGCGGTCCTCCCGGCAGAACCCCAGCCGGCGGGCGGTCAGTGAGGTCGTGACGAGGGCCGTGGCCAGCAGGCCCGCGGCCAGGAGCAGCAGGGCGAGCAGCCGGGCGGGGGTGACCTGCTGCCAGATCCCCTCCGCCATGCCCTTGCTGAAGGCCGTGTAGACGACGAGCAGGATCGAGCAGCGGTCCAGTAGGCCGAGTGGTTTCCTGTGCCGGGTGAGGCGGTCGCCGATCCACCGGCGCAGCACCTGCCCGGCGAGGAAGGGCAGCAGCAGATGGGTGGCGATGGACAGCAGGCCCGCCGCCGAGAAGTTGAGGGCGGAGCCGATCAGCCAGGCCGCGAGCAGCGGGGTGGCGGCCATGCCGAACAGGCTGGAGTACGTACCGGCGCAGATGGCGGCCGGGACGTTGCCGCGGGCCGTGGAGGTCAGGGCGATCGAGGACTGGACGGTCGAGGGGACGACGCACAGGAAGAGCAGTCCCGTGTACAGCCGGTCGGTGAGCAGGAACGGGACGAGGCCGCCGGCCGCCAGGCCCAGCAGCGGGAACAGCACGAAGGTGCTCGCCCCGGTCAGCAGGTGGAGCCGCCACTGCCGTAGCCCGTGCACCGCCTCCCGGGTGGACAGCCGGGCTCCGTAGAGGAAGAAGAGCAGGCCGATGGCGAGGTCGGCGGCGGTGTCGGCGGCCACGGCGCCCCGGCCGGTCGCGGGCAGCAGGGTGGCGAGCAGGACGGTGCCGAGAAGCGCCGCCACGTAGGGGTCGATCGCCCGCGTCAGCCGGCGCGCCGTCCGGGCGGCCGGCGCCGGGTCACTCATCGTCGCCCGTCTGCCAGGGCGGGTGCCCGACGCGCGAGGGGTCGGCGCCGGGGCCGTTCGCGTCCCGGGTGTGTACGTCGATGGCGCCGCCGCCCCCGTCGTGGTCGCTGCCGGCCGTGCCCTTGCCGGCGAGCAGGGTGTTGAGCGTACGGTCGACCTCCAGCCAGGAGTCCGCCGAGGAGTTGTCGACCACCAGGAGGCCGATGGCGGTGCTCGCGCGGGGCGGCGGGGGTGCCTCCTCGTCGTCCTGGGACTCGCACGGTGGGGACGGCGGGCGTGGCGGGACCGCCGGCGACGGCGTCGCGGCCTGGGCGGCGGCGCCGCCCCACAGCACGCTCATCACCGTGGCGACGGCGACGGACAGCGCGGACGGGCGCACGGCCCGGGACCGCGTGGCGCGGTCCCGGAGCCGTCCGGCGCCGCCCCGGAAGGGGTTCGGTGCCATGCGGACAACCTCATCTCAGACGGGAGCCGGTTCGCGGCGCGCGTGATGCCTGCTGATGTTCTTCTCCAACAGCTCGGTGGCGCACCGCAGTTCGACGCTGCCGGTCTGGCCCGTGACGGGCAGCCGGCCGTCGGCGTTCTTCAGGTCGGCCAGCGCCCCGTCGATGGCGCCGTGCGCGGCGAACAGGCACGGGGTGCTGTAGATCGCCACGTCCACGCCGAGGTCGGTGAGTTCGGACAGCGACAGGCGTGGCGACTTGCCGCCCGCGATCTGGTTGAACAGCAGCGGTTTGCTGCCCACGACGGACCGGATGCGTTCGATCCACTCCACGCTGCGCACCCCGTCCACGAGGACGACGTCCGCGTCCGTCTCGGCGAGCGCCGCCGCCCGCCGGACGATCTCCGCCTCCTCCGTGGCGTCCGTACGGGCCACCACGACCAGGTCCTTGCGGCTGCTCAGCACCAGGTTGAGCTTGTCCAGGTACTCCTCCAGCGGGAGGATCAGCTTGCCGTCCGCGTGACCGCACCGGCGGGGTCTCTTCTGGTCCTCCAGGATCACGCCGGAGGCTCCGGCGCGCTCCAGGCTCTGGACGACGTGGCAGGCCACCTCGGGGTCGACATAGCCGTCGTCGATGTCCACCAGCAGGTGATGGGTCGGGAAGGCCAGCCGCAGCCGTTCGGTGAACTGCACCATGTCCGGCCACGCGATGAATCCGATGTCGGGCAGGCCGTAATACGATGCGGCGAACCCGAAACCGGAGACGAACATGCCGTCGTAGTGCTGGGCGGCGATGGAAGCCGAATACATGTCGTAGATACCGATGAGCGGTGTGGTGCGAGGCGACCGGACCGCCTCGCGCAGGGCGCTGCCGTACTGCATGTTTCTCCCGCCTCCCGGACCCGCCGGGCGCGGGTCCTTGGGGTGTTCTTGACCCGACGGTCCCAGGAAACCAAGAGGGAGTAAAAGGATTCCGGGAAGCAACACCCATTTGAGGAAAAGCCGCAGGTCGCAGCGGTAATTCAGGAATTCATACGGGATGATGGACGGACCGCGGGAGTGACGTTTCGGCAGGGGTTCGCGGGGGCGTAAAGGCGATGAGCTGAAATGCGCCGGAGGCTGCCGGCCGTTCCCGCGCGGTCCGCCGCGCCCGTCCGGGCGGGCGCCGCGGCGCACGACAGCGGCTGTGCCGGGTCCGCTGCCACAATGGCGGTATGACGGGACGCTGGGAGTTCTGGATCGACCGGGGCGGCACGTTCACGGACGTGGTGGGGCGGCGGCCGGACGGGTCGCTGGTCACCGGCAAGCTGCTCTCGCACCGCCCCGGAAGCACCGAGGACGCCGCCGTCACCGGCATCCGGTCGATGCTGGGGCTCGCCCCCGGCGAACCGGTCCCCGCCGAACGGATCGCCGTCGTCAAGATGGGCACCACCGTCGCGACCAACGCCCTGCTGGAACGCACGGGCGAGCCGACCGTCCTGGTCACCACCGAAGGCTTCCGGGACGCGCTGCGCATCGCCTACCAGAACCGGCCGCGGATCTTCGACCGGCGGATCGTGCTGCCCGAGGCGCTGTACGAGCGGGTGATCGAGGTCCCGGAGCGGGTGGACGCGCGGGGCGCCGTCGTCCGGCCGCTGGAGCCGGACGCGGTACGGGCGGAGCTGGCGCGCGCGTACGCGGACGGGCTGCGCGGCGCGGCGGTCGTCCTGCTGCACGGCTACCGCCACACCGGCCACGAGAAGGCCGTGGCCGCCCTGGCGAAGGAGGCGGGCTTCACGCAGGTGAGCTGCTCGCACGAGGTCAGCCCGCTGATGAAGCTGGTGCCGCGCGGCGACACCACCGTCGTGGACGCCTACCTCTCACCGATCCTCGGCCGGTACGTCGACGAGGTGGCGGCCCAACTCCCGGGCGTACGGCTGATGTTCATGCAGTCCAACGGCGGGCTGCGGGAGGCCGCGCACTTCCGCGGCAAGGACGCGGTGCTCTCCGGGCCGGCCGGCGGCGTCGTCGGGATGGCCCGCTCCTCGGCCGAGGCGGGCGACGGCCACGACCGGGTGATCGGCTTCGACATGGGCGGCACCTCCACCGACGTGTCGCACTACGCGGGCTCCTTCGAGCGGGTCTTCGGCAACGAGGTCGCGGGCGTACGGATGCGGGCGCCCATGATGAACATCCACACCGTCGCGGCGGGCGGCGGATCGGTTCTGCACTTCGACGGGCGGCGTTACCGCGTCGGCCCCGACTCGGCCGGCGCCGTCCCGGGCCCCGCCTGCTACCGGCGCGGCGGCCCGCTGACCGTCACGGACGCCAACGTGATGCTGGGCCGCGTGCAGCCGGCGCACTTCCCCGCGGTGTTCGGGCCCGACGGCGACCAGCCGCTGGACGACGCGACGGTACGGGAGCGTTTCGTCCGGCTGGCCGAGGAGGCGGCCGAGGCCACCGGCGACCGGCGCGGCCCCGAGGAAGTGGCCGCCGGGTTCCTGGACATCGCCGTGCTGAACATGGCCAACGCGGTCAAGAAGATCTCCGTCCAGCGCGGTTACGACATCACGCGCTACGCGCTCACCAGCTTCGGCGGCGCCGGCGGCCAGCACGCCTGCGCGGTCGCCGACGCGCTCGGCATCGGCACGGTCGTGGTACCGCCGCTGGCCGGTGTGCTGTCCGCCTACGGCATCGGGGTCGCCGACGCGACGGCCATGCGGGAACAGGCCGTCGAGGTGGAGATCGACCCGGAGTCGGACGCGACGGACGTGGCCGAGGTGCACGGGGTCTGTGACCGGCTGGCCGACCGGACCCGCCGCGAACTGCTCGACGACGGCGTGCCGCGGGAGAGCGTCACGACCCGGGCGCGTGTGCTGCTCCGCTACGCCGGTACGGACGCCGTGATCGGCGTGCCGCTGGACACGCCGCGGGCGATGGCCGCCGAGTTCGTCCGGGCGCACCGCGCGCGCTACGCCTTCACGATGGACAAGCCACTGATCGCCGAGGCCGTCTCGGTCGAGGCGGCCGGCGCGCCGGGCGGCACGGCCGGGCACGAGGTGCCGACGGGGGAGCGGGCGGGGAAGCTGCGGCCGGTGGCGACGGTCCGGATGTTCGCGCGGCGGCGCTGGCAGGACACCGACCTGTACGCCCGCGGCGACCTGCGCCCCGGTGACATCCTCACCGGTCCCGCGATCATCGCCGAGGACGACGCGACGACGGTTCTCGACCCGGGCTGGCAGGCCCGCGCGGGGGAGCGCGGCCATCTGCTGCTGACCCGGACGCGGCCCCGTGCGGACGGCCCCGCGGTCGGCACGGACGCCGATCCGGTCATGCTGGAGGTGTTCAACAGCCTCTTCATGGCCATCGCCGAGCAGATGGGCGTCCGGCTGGAGAACACCGCCCATTCGGTCAACATCAAGGAGCGACTGGACTTTTCCTGTGCTCTTTTCGACCACGAGGGCAATCTCATTGCCAACGCCCCGCACATTCCCGTGCACCTCGGCTCGATGGGGGAGTCCATCAAGGAGGTGCTCCGGCGGCGGCGCGACGCGGGCGGCATGCGACCGGGTGATGTGTACGCGGTCAACGACCCGTACCACGGCGGCACGCACCTGCCGGACGTCACCGTCGTCACCCCCGTCTTCGACGACGCCGGCGGGGAGCTGCTGTTCCTGGTCGCCTCGCGCGGCCACCACGCCGAGATCGGCGGCATCACCCCGGGCTCGATGCCCGCCTTCAGCCGCACCATCCAGGAGGAGGGCGTCCTCTTCGACAACTGGCTGCTGGTACGCGACGGCAGGTTGCGCGAGGAGGAGACGCGCGAGCTGCTCGCCGCCGGGCCGTACCCCTCGCGGGCGCCGGACGCCAACATTGCGGACCTGCGGGCCCAGATCGCCGCCAACGAGAAGGGCATCCACGAACTGCGCGAGATGATCGGGCAGTTCGGCCTGGACGTGGTGCGCGCCTACATGGGGCACGTCCAGGACAACGCCGAGGAATCGGTACGCCGGATCATCGCGCACCTGGAGGACGGCGCGTACCGCTACGAGACCGACGGCGGCGCGGTGATCCAGGTGGCGCTGACCGTGGACCGCGCGGCACGCGGCGCGGTGCTGGACTTCGCCGGGACCTCCCCGCAACTGCCCGGCAACGCCAACGCGCCCAGTTCGGTGGTGATGGCGGCGGTCCTCTACGTCTTCCGTACGCTCGTCGCCGAGGACATCCCCCTCAACAGCGGCTGCCTCAAGCCCGTCGAGGTCCGCATCCCGACCGGCTCGATGCTCGCGCCGGAGTTCCCGGCCGCCACGGTCGCGGGCAACGTGGAGACCTCGCAGGCGGTCACCGGCGCGCTTTACGCGGCGCTCGGCGTGCAGGCGGAGGGCTCGGGCACGATGAACAACCTCACCTTCGGCAACGACCGGGTCCAGTACTACGAAACCGTCGCCAGTGGCTCGGGCGCGGGAGACGGCTTCGACGGCGCGGACGCCGTGCAGACCCACATGACCAACTCGCGGCTGACCGACCCCGAGGTGCTGGAGTGGCGCTACCCCGTACGGGTGGAGAGCTTCGCCGTGCGCGAGGACAGCGGCGGTGCCGGGCGCTGGCGGGGCGGCCGGGGCGCCGAACGCCGCCTGCGCTTCCTGGAGCCGGTGACGGTGGCCCTGCTCACCGGCCACCGCCGGGTGCCCCCGTACGGCATGGCGGGCGGCGGGCCCGGCGCGACCGGTGCCAACCTCGTCCGCCGGGCCGACGGCACGGAGGAGGCGCTGGACGGCTGCGACGTGGCGGAGATCGGCGCGGGGGACGTGCTGGTGGTCCGCACGCCGGGCGGCGGCGGGTACGGACCGCCCGGCTCAGCCGGAAGCGCGTGAGCGCCGGGGGACGAAACGGACCGGCGTGCCCGGTACGGCCTGCGCCGCCGCGGCGAGGAAGCGCTCCGGGACGACGCCGACGACCGGGTAGCCGCCCGTCGTCGGGTGGTCGTTGAGGAAGAGCACGGGCAGGCCGTCCGGGGGGACCTGGAGGGCGCCCAGCGGCATGCCCTCGCTGGGGAGTTCGCCGTCCACGGCGCGCTCCAGGGGCGGGCCCTGGGTGCGCAGACCGATGCGGTTGCTCGCCGAGGAGACGCGGAAGCGGCCGGTGGCGAGCGTGCGCAGGCCCGCCTCGGTGAACCAGGCGTCGCGCGGGCCCAGCACGCACGGCAGCACCAGTTCCGTGCGCGGCGGTCCCGAGCGCGGGACGGCGTCCACGGAGGCGGGCGGGCCGTACGGGGTGCCGAGCGGCAGCACGCCGCCGTCGGACAGCGGCGCGGGCCCGACGCCGGAGAGCAGGTCGGCGGCGCGGCTGCCGAGCACCGGCTCCGCGTCGACGCCGCCCGCGAAGGCGACGTACGAGCGCAGTCCGGCGGTGGCCGGTCCGGCGTCCAGCACCGCGCCCGCCGGGACGCGTACCGGCGCGCCCCATGGCGCGGGGCGGCCGTCGACCGCGACCGGGCAGGGCGCGCCGGTGACCGCGGCCACGGTGTCCGTGCGGACCCGTACGGCACAGCCGGTGAGGGTCGTCTCCAGGGTGGCGGACGTCTCCGGGTTGCCCACGAGGCGGTTGGCGAGCCGGTGGGCGGGCTCGTCCAGGGCGCCCGCACGCGGCACGCCGAGGTGGGCGTGGCCCGCGCGGCCGAGGTCCTGGACGGTGGTCAGGGCTCCGGCGCGTACGACACAGAAGGCGCGGTCGGTCATCGGGCCTCCCGGGACGGTGTCGAGACCGGGATGAAACGGACGCGTGTGCCGGGGGAGAACAGGGCCGCCGGGTCGCGGTCCGGGTCCCACAGGGCGACGTCACTGGTGCCGATGAGCTGCCAGCCGCCGGGTGAGGAGCGCGGGTAGACCCCGGTGTAAGGGCCCGCCAGGGCGACCGAGCCGACCGGGACCTTGGTGCGCGGTGTGGCGCGACGCGGCACGTGGTGACGCTCCGGCAGGCCCGTCAGGTAGCCGAAGCCGGGGGCGAACCCGCAGAAGGCGACGTGGAATTCCGTACCGGAGTGGATGCGGACCACGTCCTCGGGCGTGGTGTCCCACAGGGCGGCCACATCGGCGAGGTCGGGGCCGTCGTAGCGCACCGGGATCTCGACGGCCGGCCGGTCGTCGGCGGTGGCCGGGGGGACGTCCCAGCCGGGCAGGTCGGCGGCCAGCCGTCCGGGGTCGGCCAGCCCGTCGAGCAGGACCGTGCGGGCGGCCGGGACGATCTCGCGGACCGCGGGCAGGGTGCCCGCCGCGGCCCGGCGCAGCAGCTCGGCGTGGAGCGCCTCGACGGCCGCGGCGTCGTCCAGCTCGACGAGCAGCCCGTGGTCGCCGACCGGCAGGGCGCGCAGGGGCAGCCGCGACCGGCCGGCCGGGGGGCGGCCGACGGGGGGAGCGGTGCTCACGCGAAGCTGCCGATCCGCACGCCGGCCGCCGTCAGCCCGTCGCGCACCCGCCGTGCGAGGTCCGCGGCGCCCGGGGTGTCGCCGTGCAGGCACAGCGAGCGCGCTTCGGTGCGTACGGTGCTGCCGTCGACGGCGGTGACGGTGCCCTCCGTCGCCATGCCCAGGGCGCGCTTGACGACCTCGTCCGGGTCGTGGACGACGGCGCCCGGCTCGCGGCGCGGGACCAGGGTGCCTTCGGGGGTGTAGGCGCGGTCGGCGAACGCCTCGCCGACGACGGGCAGGCCGACGCGGCGGGCCGCCTCGTGGAGCTGGGAGCCGGGCAGGCCCAGGATGGGCAGCGGGGTGCCGGCGGTCCGTACGCCCTCCAGGACGGCGGCGGACTGGGCCTCGTCGTGGACGCAGCGGTTGTAGAGCGCGCCGTGCGGTTTGACGTAAGCCACCCGGGTTCCGGCGGCGCGGGCGAAGACCTCCAACGCGCCGATCTGGTAGGCGATCTCGTCGGCCAGCTCGCGCGGCGGTACGTCCATGGCGCGGCGCCCGAAGCCCGCGAGGTCGCGGTAGGAGACCTGGGCGCCGACGGCCACGCCGCGCTCGGCGGCCAGTTCGCAGACCCGCCGCATGGTGCTGGGGTCCCCGGCGTGGAAACCGCAGGCCACGTTGGCGCTGGTGACGACGGACAGCAGGGCCTCGTCGTCGGTGAGCTCCCAGCGTCCGAAGCCTTCCCCGAGGTCGGCGTTGAGGTCGACGAGGGGGGTGGTCACCGGGTCGCTCATGGAAGTCGCAAATCCGTTCCGGAGATGGCCGCCACGCGGGCGGGCGCACAGACAGCAGGTGTTCGGAACCGGCCGGCCCCTATCCGTAGTGGCTCTCCCCCTGAGGGCACTTGGGCCGGCCGGTGGTCAGGCCAACGTAAGCGATCGTTCAACGATCCGACAAGAGGTGTGTTGTCTCGTTCTGCCATCTGGGATTGACTGCCGCTCACAGCACAAGGGGTGCACGTACGGGGCGAAAGCGGGGACGGCGATGGCGGGCGGGATGACACGGGACGATCGGCACAGGCTCGCCGAGGTCTCGGAGCTGGCGGGCGACCGGGTGCTGCTGGGCCGCTCCAGCACCGCCGAGCGGGTCGCCGACATTCTGCGGGACCGCATCACCGAGGGCTACTTCCCGCCCGGTGCGCGGCTGTCCGAGGAGAGCATCGGCGGGGCGCTGGGGGTCTCGCGCAACACCCTGCGGGAGGCGTTCCGGCTGCTCACGCACGAGCGCCTGCTGGTGCACCGGCTCAACCGCGGGGTGTTCGTACGCGTCGTGACGGTGGCGGACCTGGACGACATCTACCGGGTCCGTACGCTCGTGGAGTGCGCCGCCGTACGCAGCCTGGGCGATCCGCCGTACCCGGTGGGGGCGATGGAGGCGGCCGTGGCGGCCGGCGAGACCGCCTTCGAGGAGCGCGCCTGGCGCGACCTGGGCACCGCGAACCTCCGCTTCCACCAGGCGGTGGTGGGCCTGGCGGGCAGTCCGCGCACCGACGAGCTGATGCGCGGGGTGCTCGCGGAACTGCGCCTGGTCTTCCACGTGATGGACGATCCGCGCCGTTTCCACGCGCCGTACCTGACCCGCAACCGGCAGATCCTCGAAGAGCTCCAGGCCGGTGACGGGGCCGCCGCGGAGCGCCTGCTGGAGTCCTATCTGGAGGACTCCAGGGCGCAGCTTTCCGGGGCGTACGCCCAGCGCATCGCGGCGCAATAGGGCGCATCGCAGCGCTGGAGTTCCGCTCCCGTCAACCCCTTGTCGGATCGTTGAACAATCGCCTAACCTCCTCGCATCCTCCTCACGGTCCGCGTGGGGTCCCGTATGCGGAAGGCGGACCCATGATCGTGCTTCTCGGCGTGCTCGTGGTCGTGGTCGGCTTCGCCACCAAACGCAACGCCCTGCTGGTCGTGGGTGTGGCGGGCATCGTCACCGGTCTGCTCGGCGGCCTGTCACCGCGGGAGGTCCTGGCGGCCTTCGGCACCGGCTTCGCCGGCAGCCGGGCGGTGACGATCTTCGCCATCACCCTGCCGGTGATCGGCCTGCTGGAGCGCTACGGCCTCCAGGAGCAGGCCCGCCGGCTGATAGCCCGCTTCGGCAAGCTCACCACCGGCCGCTTCCTCGCCCTCTACATGGGCATGCGGCAGGTCGGCGCGGCCGTCGGCCTGACCCAGGTCTTCGGGCACGCGCAGACGGTGCGCCCGCTGGCCGTGCCGATGGCCGAGGGCGCCGCCGAGCGCAAGCACGGCCGGCTGACCGAGAAGTCCCGGGAGAAGGTCCGCTCGTTCTCCGCGAGCGCCGACAACGTCGGGCTGTTCTTCGGCGAGGACGTCTTCCTCGCCGTCGGCTCGATCCTGCTGATCACCACCTTCGTCAACACCACGTACAACACTCACCTGGAGCCGCTGCACCTGGCGCTGTGGGCCATCCCCACCGCGCTGTGCGCCCTGGCCGTGCACGGCTGGCGGCTGCTGCGCCTGGACCGGTACCTGGAACGCGAACTGGTCGCCGCCAACGTCGAACCCGTCGCCGAGGGAGCAGCCAAGTGATCAAGGCAGAGTGGTTCTACTGGCTCGTCGGCCTGAGCTTCCTGGTGATGGCCTCCCAGATGCTCACCGACCGCAGCAATCCCAAGCGCCTGGGCACCACCGCCTTCTGGGGCCTGCTCGGCGCCGGGTTCTTCTACAGCAGCCTGGTGGTGGACAAGAAGGCGCCGCCCGAGCCGCTGGGCGTGGCCGTCCTCATCATGATCGTCCTGGCGGGCTTCGGGTTCACCGGCCGCGGTACGCCGCGCACCACCACGCCCGAGCAGCGCGAGGCCAGTGCCCTGAAACTGGGCAACAAGCTGTTCGCGCCCGCGCTGGCCATCCCGGTCGTCGCGCTGCTCTGCGCGGTCCTCGTCAAGAAGCTCTCGATCGGCGGTGAACCGGTCCTCCAGGAGGGCAGCGAGACCATCCTCGGACTGGGCATCGGCGCCGTCGTCGCGCTCGTCGTCGGCATGGTCCTGCTGCGCGAGAAGCGGATATCCGTTCCCGTGCGGTCCGGGCGGTCCATCCTGGAGACGATGGGCTGGGCGATGCTGCTGCCGCAGATGCTCGCCACCCTCGGCACCATCTTCCAGGTCTCCGGCGTCGGCGCCCAGGTCGGCAAGGTGACCACCTCGATCCTGCCCGAGGACTCCCTGTACGTCGCGGTCATCGTCTACTGCGTCGGCATGGCCCTGTTCACCGTCGTCATGGGCAACGCGTTCGCCGCCTTCCCGGTGATGACCGCGGCGGTCGGCTGGCCGGTGCTCATCCAGCACTTCCACGGAGAGGCGCCCGCCGTCCTGGCCATCGGCATGCTCGCCGGGTTCTGCGGCACGCTGGTGACCCCGATGGCGGCCAACTTCAACATCGTCCCGGCCGCGGTACTGGAACTGAAGGACCAGTACGGTCCCATCAAGGCCCAACTGCCCACGGCCGGCATCCTGCTCGGCTGCAACATCGTGGTCATGGCCCTGTTCGCCTTCTGACCACATCCACCGCACGACACGCACCGCACGCGGACCGGGGGCGCCGCGTGTCCCACGAACCACAGGGAACGCCATGACGCGGACGACCCGCATCCTGCTCACCGGATTCGAGCCCTTCGACGGCGAAAGCTCGAACCCCTCCTGGGAGGCGGTGCAGGCCGCCGCTGCCGCGCCGCCCGCCGGCCTGGAGATGACCGCCGTCGAACTGCCCTGCGTCTTCGGGCGCTCGCGCACCGCCCTGCGCGAGGCCGTCGCGGAGCACGACCCGGACGTGGTGCTGTGCGTCGGCCAGGCGGGCGGCCGCCCCGACCTGACCGTGGAACGGATCGCCGTCAACGTCGACGACGCCCGTATCCCCGACGTCGCGGGCGTCCAGCCCATCGACGAGACCATCGTGCCCGGCGGCCCCGCGGCGTACTTCGCCGCGCTGCCGGTCAAGGCGTGCGTGGCCGCCGTACGCGAGGCGGGGGTGCCCGCCTCCGTCTCCAACACCGCGGGCACCTTCGTCTGCAACCACGTCTTCTACGACCTGATGCACCTGATCGCGACCGAGCGGCCCGCCCTGCGCGGCGGCTTCGTCCACGTGCCGTACGCTCCCGGACAGGTCACCGGCCGGTCGCTGCCCTCACTCGCGGTGAGCGCCGTCGCCGGGGGCCTGCGTGTGATCGCCGCCACCGCCGCGCGTACAAATACGGACATCAAGGCTGTGGGAGGTGCCACACACTGACCTCGGGGCCCGTGCCGTTTCGTCCGTTGTCAGTGCGAGCGCCTACTCTGTGCGACGTGACTTTTCCTGCCCCGGGGACCGCTGCGTCCCAGCTCAACGGCCCGACCCGGCCCGACGGACCCTCCCGGCCCGCGCCGGGTCCGGCCGCCGACGAGGGCCTGGCCCGCCGGCTGCGCGCCCTCGCGTGCACCGCGCCGCTGCACGACCTGGACGCGCGCAAGGCCAACCTCGCCGGTGAGTACGGGGTGTACGCGATGGCGGAGGTGGCGCTCGCCGCCATCGACCTGGTCACCCTCCACATGGACTTCGACACCGGCGCCGACCACGAGCAGATAGTGGCCAGACTGCTGCCGCGGATCGCCGCGCAGACCCCGCGCCGCCCCGCCGCCGAGCACGAGCGCGTCGCCCGCTGGGTGCTGGAGAACCTCATCAACGTCGGCAGCGTCGACCGCGGCTTCCGCGCCGTGTACGGCACCTTCGGCCCCGAGGGCGAGTACGTCCGCCGCGACTACGACTTCAAGCTCATCGAGGAGGTCCCCGGGCCCGGCGGCGGGGTCTACCTCCGGGCGACCGACGAAGCCGTCAACGTCCTGGTCGGCGCCCTCGACACGGACGTGACGAGCGCCCAGATCGCCGCCGAGGTCAAGCTGGAGGTGCTCATCAGCCGCGGCCGGCTGGCGGACGCCCAGCTCGCCGCCGAGCAGGCCCGCTACCGCACCGTGCAGTACGCCGAGACGCTGCGCCGCACCCTGGACGCCACCCGCCGCAACGTCCGCGCGGTGGACTGGCTGCGCACCGTCCCCGACATGATCGCCGAAGCCCTCGACCACGTGGCCGAGCGTTACCGCCACGAGAACGCGATCCTCACCAACATCCGCAAGGCCCGCGACGAGGCCGAGGGCCAGGAGCACAAGCGGCGCGCCGCCGAGCTGGTCGACATCGTCAAGGACTGCATCCGCCGGCACACCCAGCTCCAGTCCCGGCTGCTGGAGGCGGGCCCCCTCTTCCGCGCCGAGCAGGACCGCCAGGCGTTCGCGCCGCCCGCCGGGCGCTCCGGCCTCGACCTGTACGGCCAGCTCGTCGCCCCGGTCCTGCCGCTGCCCGTGGAGCAGGCGATCCGGGTCACCGACGCCTTCTTCGCGCGCGGCACGGGCTTTCGCACCCAGACCTCCGTACGGCTCGGCGACCTCGTCGGCCTGCTGTTCACGCCGCCGGTCGAGCGCGAGCACCTGGGCGCGGAGATGCCCGAGCCGGATCTGATCGCCACCCCGGACGACAGCCGCTTCTCCGAGGAGCAGCTCGAAGCCGCCACCGCCCTGCTCGACCTGCCCGCCGACGCGCCGCGCCGGCTGTCCGGGCTGCTCGCCGAGGCGCGCCGCGCCGACCCGGACCTGCCGTATCTGGTCGCCCTGCTGGCGGTGCACGCGGCCAGCCCGCCGGTCGGCACGGCCTACCGCCAGGGCGAGCAGCACCTGCTCTTCGCCGTCGACGACGGCACCGTGCTGGACGACCCGGAGTTCGGCGGCGCCGACCTCATCGTCGGCAAGGCCCTGCTGGACGCGGCGGGCATGGCGGCCGACCGTTCGGAGGTGGCGTGATGCCGGCGGCCGGGCAGGGCGCGCACAGGGCGCCGGCAGCAGGGTGTCATCGGGAGGTTCGCATGGAGGTACGGGCGTGAGTGAGTACGGAACGGGCGCTGCGGACGGCGCCGGGGGCGGGGCACCGGCGGACCTCGCCGCCGGTGCGGCGGAGCCGGCCGAGTGGGCCGCCCCCGCCGCCAGGCCGGCCGCCCCGTCGGGCCCCGCGCCCGTGACCCCCGCCGACGCCGCCGACGCCGCGCGGCTGGTCTCCTTCGGGCTCCAGCCCAAGCTGCTGCCCGCCCGGGACGCCGAGTACGGTGAACTGCTGCGCCGCTACCGCGACGAGCCCGCCTTCGCGCGCCTGGCCGACGCCGTCGCCACCGGCCTCGGCCTGGTCGTCCTGGAGGTGTCGCCGCGCGCCGGCATGGCCGTGACCGCCGACGAGGACTCGGTCTTCGCCGTACGGATGGGTGACTACGCCCGCCGCGCGTCCGCCGACTCCGCCGACCGCTTCCTGCACGGCCTGGCCCACCTCGCCGTCGCCGCCATGGCCTTCCCGCGCCCCGAGGACCTCGCCGACGACGGCTACATCGGCCGCATCACCGTCAACGGCGTGGACGCGTTCGTCCGGCAGGCGTGCCGCCGCCTGGAGGAGCGCGCCGAGGAGCAGGGCGAGAACACCGACCCGGCCACCGGCGCGCCCGGCCTCGAAGCCGCCTGGCGGACCTACGCGCGGCGCAGCGCCACCGGCGCCACCAAGGACGCGCGGCGGCTGGCCGGCTCGACCACCGGCATCATCGCCAAGGCCGTCGCCTTCCTCGTCGACTCCGGCTTCCTCCAGCGCACCGGCGACGACGCCGGCGGCGCCTACCGCACCACCGCCCGCTACCAGCTCCAGGTGCGCGACATGGCGGGCAGCGCCGCCATGGCCGAACTCCTGGAGCTGGGCGTCGTCCCCGTGGGCGACGGCAGTCCCACGCTGCTGCCCGCCGAGGACACCGACGACCTCGACCTGGTCTCCGACGCGGGTCTGCCCTTCCACTCCTCCTGACCATCCGGGGCCGGGCACCACCCGGCCCCGGCCCACCCGCCAACGCCCACCGGCCCACCGCCAACGCCCACCGGCCACCGTCCGCCCACACAACGAGAGTCCGCCGCCATGTACGAGCTGTCCCGGGTCCGCCTCTACTCCATCGGGCCCGCCGGTGCGCGCTACGCCGACACCGTGCTGGACCTGCGGGGAGTCGGCGCGCCGGTGCCCGACCCGGCACCGGCGCAGGCGGACTTCTTCGAGGACGAACCGGTCGGCCCGCCGCGCCGGCCCGCCCCCGCCGGCGTCCTCTTCCTGGAGAACGGCGGCGGCAAGTCCGTCCTGCTCAAACTGATCTTCTCGGTGATGCTGCCCGGCCACCGCAACACCCTCGGCGGCGCCAGCTCCGGCGTGCTGCGCAAATTCCTGCTCGCCGACGACTGCGGCCATGTCGCCCTGGAGTGGCAGCACACCCTCACCGGCGAGTCCATCGTGGTCGGCAAGGTCAGCGAGTGGCGCGGCCGGCAGGTCTCCAACGACCCGCGCAAGTTCGCCGAGGCGTGGTACAGCTTCCGCCCGGGGCCCGGGATGAGCCTGGACGCGCTGCCGGTCGCCGAGGCCACCGTCGTCCGGCAGCGCGGCGAGCAGGCCGAGGACTTCTCCGGGGCCCGGGGCCGCCGCCGTACGATGAAGGGCTTCCGCGACGCCCTGGTGGAGGCCGGCAAGAACTACCCCAACCTCGACGTCTCCTGGGTCGAGATCCACGAGCGGTGGAACGAGCACCTCGGCGAGCTGGGCCTGGACCCCGAACTCTTCCGCTACCAGCGGGAGATGAACGCCGACGAGGGCGAGGCGGCCGGCCTCTTCGCGGTCAAGAACGACTCCGACTTCACCGACCTGCTGCTGCGCGCGGTCACCGACACCCGTGACACCGACGGGCTCGCCGACCTCGTGCACGGCTTCGCGCACAAGCTGGGCCGCCGCGCCGAGCTGACCGCCGAGCGCGACTTCACCGCCGGCTCGCTGGACCTGCTGTCGCGCATCGCGGAGGCCGCCGAACAGCGCGAGACCGCCCGTGACGTGCACGCCGGCGCCGAACGCCGCACCCGTACGCTCGCCCGGCGGCTGCACGCCCGCGGCACCGAGGAGCGCGGCCGCGCCGCCGAGTTCGCCGAGCAGGTCGCCACCGCCGCGCACGCGGTCACCGACGCCGAGCGGGTGCGCGAACGCCGCGCGCTGATCTCCGCCGAGATCGCCTACCGGCACGCGTCACTGGCGCTCGCCGCCGCCGAGAAGGACGCCGCCGCCCAGCGCCGCGAGCTGAACGACGCCCGTACGCTGCACGCCGCCTGGCAGGCCGCCGAGACCGTGCTGCGCCACCGCGCCGCCGCCGACCGGGCCACCCGCGTCGCCGCCGCGATCCGCGAGGCCGAGCGGGACGCGGCGCCCGCGCTCGCGGCCCGCACGAAGGCCGCCGGCGAACTGGTGCGCGCCCTCCAGGCCGCCGCCGGCGTCAGCGAGGGCATCGCCAACGAGCAGGAGGAGCGCTCGGCCGCCCTCCAGGACACCAGCGACACCGCGCACCGCGACGCCACCGCCGCCGCCACCCACGCCCAGCGGGCCCGCAGCGAGGCCGAACACCTCAAGCAGCGGCTCGCCGAGGTCGAGCAGGAGACCGCCGAGGCCGTACGGGCGGGCTGGCTCGACGACGCGGCGCCGGACGCCGACCCGGCCCGCGCCGCGCTGGCCGCCTCGGACGCGGAGAAGTCCACGGTCGAGGGCTGGGACGCGGCGCGCGAGGCCGCCACCCGCTCCGCCGACCGGGCCCGGGAGGCCGCCACCCGCCTCGCCGCCGCCGAACTGGCCGCGGCCCGTGCCGAGGACGCGGCGCAGGCCGCGGAGCGGGCGTACGACGCCGAGCGCCGGGCCGCCGAGTCGATCGGCGCCGAACCACGGCTCGCCGACCTCCTCGGACTGCCGCAGGCGCCGCCCCGGCCCGCCGGGGTGCCCGGGCCGCGTACGGGGCGGCCCGCGCAGGACGACGGGGACGCGCCGGAGGACGGCGGCGGTCCGAGCCCCGCCCGGCGCCCCGCCGCCGAGGGCCCGCTGACCGCCGAGGAACTCGACCGCAACGCGGACGACCTGCGCGACCTGCTCGACGAGAGCGTGGCCGCTGCCGAACGCCAGCTCTTCGACCTGCGCACCGCCGCCGCCGACGACGCCCGCATCCTCGGCGCGCTGGGCGACGGCGGCCTGCTGCCGCCCGGCCCCGACGTGCTCGCCGCCGTCGAGTACCTCGGCGAGCACGGCGTCCCCGCGCTGCCCGGCTGGCGCTACCTCGCCCAGTCCGTCGACCCCGCCGACCACACCCGGGTGCTGGCCGCCCGCCCCGAGCTGGTCGACGGCGTCATCATCACCGACCCGCAGACCCACGCACGGGCCCGCGAGGTGCTCGCGCAGGCCGCGCTGCTGCCGCGCTCCACCGTCGCCGTCGGCACCGCCGCGGCCCTGCTCGCGCCCACGCCCGCGCCGGACACCCAGGACAGCGGCGTCTTCCTGGTCCCGCCGAACCCTGCCATGCACGACGAGTCCGCCGCCGACGAGGAGCGTCAGGCGCTGCGGGCCCGCGCCATGGAGCGGGACGAGGAGATCCGCGTACTGGCGGCCCGGCTGGCCGGCGACCGCGCGCTGGCCGCCCGCCTGACCTCCTGGCGTACGGGCTGCCCGCCCGGCCGCCTCGCCGAACTGGCCACCGCCGCCGAGGAAGCCCGTACGGCCGCCGACGCCGCCGCCGGGGACCTGGCCGAGGTCCGCACGGTACGGGCCGAGGCCGACGAAGAGGCCGCCGAGGCCGCGCGGGTGCGCGACGAACGGCAGGAGGCCGCGCAGCGCGCCCGCCGGGTCGCCGACGCCCTCGCCGGGCTCGCCCACCGGCTGCGCGAGCGCGCCTCCTGGCAGGCCCGGCTGCGTGAACTGGCCGACGAGAGTGCCGAGTTGGAGGCGCGCGCCGAGGAGTGCGTGGACCGGGCACGGGCCGCGGACGAGGACCGCCGTACCGCCCAGCGCGCCGCCGACGACGCCCGGCGCACGGCCCACGCGCTGCGCGCCGAGCGCGCCGAGATCGCGGGCGTCCCGGACGACGTCGAGGACGGCTCCGAGCCCGCGACCGCCTCGCTGCCGTCCCTGCGCGAGGCGTACCGCGCCGCCTCCCAGCTCTACGAGAAGGTGGGCGTCGGCGCCGACCTGCGCGCCGAACAGGCCCGCGCCGAAGGTGACGAGAGCGCCGCGCTCGCCGAGCTGAACCGCCTCACCAACAAGGTCCGCACCCGCGCCGAGCAGCTCCTGGACAGCCCCGACGCCGCCGACGGCCCGTCCCGGCAGGCCGCGTCCGCCCGCGCCGAGGCCCTGGTCGCCCGGCTGGAGGCCCGCGCCTCCGCCGCCAGCGAACAGCTCGGCCGGCTGCGCGGCGAGACCGAACGGCTCGCCCCGGCCGACGGGGATGCGCACACCGAGCTGCCCGAGGACATGGTCCCCGCCGACGCGGACCGCGCCAAGGAACTGCTGCGCACCGCGAACGCCGAACTGACCACCGCCGATGACGCGCTGGAGACCGCCCGCGCCGGCCACACCGAGCTGCTGCGCGCCCACCGCTCCGCCGAGGACGCCGCCGCCGGCTTCGACGAGACCGCCGCCATGCTGCGCGACCTGCTGCGCGACACCCAGGAGGAGGAGGGCGAGCGCCCCGAGCCGTACGCGGGCCGCCTGGAGGACGCGCGGCAGGCCGCCGCCGAGTCCCGCCGTTCGCTGCGCGGCTGCGCGAGCGACCTGTCGGCGGCCGAGGCCGCGGTCCGCGAGGCCAGTGACGTCCTGGTCCGGCACGCCAACTCCACCACGTACGAGCAGGTCCGCACGCCCGCCCGGCAGCAGATCCGGGAACTGCCCGCGGCCGCGCTGCCCGACCACGCCGCCAAGTGGGCCGACGCCTTCGCACCCCGGCTGCGGGTGCTCACCGACGAACTCGCCCAGCTCGAACGCAACCGCGACAGCATCGTGGACCGGCTGCGCGGCCTGGTCGAATCGTCGCTGACGACACTGCGCTCGGCCCAGCGGCTGTCCCGGCTCCCCGAGGGGCTGGGGGAGTGGTCCGGGCAGGAGTTCCTGCGCATCCGCTTCGACGACCCGGACCAGGCCACGCTCACCGAGCGGCTGGGCGAGGTGATCGACGAGGCGACGCGCTCGGCGGTCAAGAAGAACAGCGACCTGCGGCGGGACGGCATGTCCCTGCTGCTGCGCGGCGTCAGCGCGGCGCTCCAGCCGCGCGGCGTGGCCGTGGAGATCCTCAAGCCGGACGCGGTGCTGCGCGCCGAACGCGTCCCGGTCGGGCAGATGGGCGACGTGTTCTCCGGCGGCCAGCTCCTGACCGCGGCCATCGCCCTGTACTGCACGATGGCCGCGCTGCGCAGCAACGACCGCGGCCGCGACAAGCAGCGGCACGCGGGCACGCTGTTCCTGGACAACCCCATCGGCCGCGCCAACGCGACGTATCTGCTGGAGCTCCAGCGCGCCGTCGCCGACGCGCTGGGCGTCCAGCTCCTGTACACCACCGGCCTCTTCGACACCACGGCGCTCGCCGAGTTCCCGCTGGTCATCCGTCTGCGGAACGACGCGGACCTGCGGGCGGGGCTGAAGTACATCAGCGTCGAGGAGCATCTGCGGCCCGGCCTGCCGCAGCAGGACCCCGCGTCGGAGCCGGTGCACGGGCAGATCACGGCGACGCGGATGTACCGCCGTCCCGAGGACGAGCAGCCGCGGCCGGAGCGCCGGCCGGATCCGGAGCCGGAGCGCCGGTCCGAGCCGGATCCGGCGGCCCCGCAGCAGCGTCCGGACTCCCCGGCAGCAGCCGGGTGACCCACCGGTGGAAGTCGCCGATGTGGTGCTCGCTGGGGACGAGCACCCCGCCGGCCCGGTAGGCCCGTGAGTCCATCGCGGGCTGGGTCCGCTCGCAGGCCGCGAAGTCCTGGGCGTTGACCCGGTGGAAGAGTTCCACCGACCGGGACAGATCGGCCCCCGAGGCCACCACCTCGGGGGTGTACAGCCAGTCGCACTCCACGACGGTACGGTCCGCGGCCAGCGGGAACATCCGGTGCACGATGACATGGTCGGGCACGAGGTTGAGGAAGACCTGCGGGCGCACGGTGATGGCGTAGTAGCGGCGGTCCTGGCTCTCCTCGATGCCGGCGATCCGGGCGAAGCCGCCGCTGCCGTCGACGGTGAACCCCTCGGCCTCCTCCGCGAACGCCGCGCCGTGTCCGACGAAGTACTGCGCGGCGTACCCGTCCGCGAACTCCGGCAGGACGTCGGTCAGTTCGGGGTGGATGGTGGCGCAGTGGTAGCACTCCATGAAGTTCTCGACGATCAGCTTCCAGTTGGCACGCACGTCGTAGGTGATGCGCCGCCCGAGGTCCAGCCCCGCCATCCCGTACCGCTCGATCGCCTCGGCAGCGCCGAGCCGTTCGCCGACCGTGCCGGAAACCGTCTCCTCGAACGACGGCGGCTCGTCGGCCAGGCACACCCAGACGTACCCCAGCCACTCGCGCAGCCGGACCGGCAGCAGTCCGCGCTCGGAGCGGTCCACGTCCGGCATCCGCCGCAGGTTGGGCGCGGCCACCAGCCGCCCGTCCAGGTCGTACGTCCAGGCGTGGTACGGGCACCGGAGGTTGCGCCGCACCTCGCCGGAGTCCTCGGTGCACAGCCGGGCGCCCCGGTGGCGGCACACGTTGAGGTAGGCGCCGAAGCCACCGCGCCGGTTGCGGACGATCAGTACGCTCTCCCGGCCGACCTGCACCGTGCGGAAGGCGCCCGGCCGTGGCAGGTCGGCGGCGCGCACCGCGCAGAACCACCGGGACTCGAAGATGTGCCGCTGTTCCTGGCGGAAGGTCTCGGGGTCGGTGTAGAAGGAGCCGGGCAGGGTGGTGGTGAGGCTGGAGGCCGGGGCGGCCGCCGCGGAGTCGGTGGTTCCCGCGGTCTCGGGGGCGAGGGTCATCGGACACCTCCTGAGGCGTACGGGCCGGGCGGGGTGACGGGGGCCGGGGCGGCCGCCGTCCGGCGCCCGGGTGCGAACAGGCCGATGGGGTGCGCGGTGTGCCCGGTCAGGGCCAGGTCGGCGAGGATCTCGCCGACCACCGGTACGAATTTGAAGCCGTGCCCGGAGAAGCCGCAGGCCACGGACACGGTGTCGGGGTGCGCGGGGTGCCGCGCGATGACGAAGTGCTCGTCGGGAGTGTTGGTGTACATACAGGTCACGGACTTCAGATGGCGGCCGGGCAGGGACGGCAGCAGCCGGGCCGCCTGCCCGGCCATGGCCCGCACCTCGTCCTCGTGCACGGTCCGGTCGATGGTCTCCGGAGTGCAGCCGGCGCCCCGGCGGAAGAACGCCACCTTCGCGCCGCGCCCCGGGCCGTCGACGGCGGGGAAGCCGTAGATCTGCACACCGCCGGTGTCCTCCCAGATGTAGATGGGGTGCCGTTCCGGGACGTACGGGCCGGTGCCGCCCGTGGGCTCGAACCAGTGCATGATCTGACGCTCGACGGTGAACGCCACCCCGAGACCGGACAGCAGCTCCGGCGCCCAGGCTCCGGGACAGACCACCAACTGCCCCGCCGTGTACGCGTCCTCGGGGGTGTGCACCCGCACACCACGGCCGCCGGGCAGCGCCTCCCACCGGGTGACCGGCTCCTGGAAGCGCAGTTCCGCGCCGCCCTGGGTGGCGAGCTGGAGCTGCGCGGCCACGGTGTTCTCCGGGCGCAGGAACCCCGCGCGGGCCTCGTACAGGGCGATCTCGCCGGTGGCCGGGGCGAGCGTCGGGAAGCGGCGCCGCACCTCCCGCGCGTCGAGCATCTCGTGGGGCAGGTCCCAGGTGCGGGCCGAGCGCAGCGACCCGGCGACGGTACGGCTCTCCGGCGGGCCGAGCATCACCCCGCCGCACCGTGTGGCGATCCGCCGCCCGGTGGCCCGCTCCAGTTCCTCGTACAGCTCGTAGGCGCGCAGCAGCAGCGGCACGTACGCCGGGTCCTCGAAGTACGACTGGCGGGTGATGCGCGAACCGCCGTGGCTGGAGCCGTGCGCGTGTACCGGCCCGAACTTCTCCAGCCCCAGCACGCGGGCGCCACGGGCGGCCAGACGGTGGGCCGCGGCGCTGCCCATGCCGCCGAGGCCGAGCACGATCACGTCGTAGGTGGGGGACAAGCGGACCTCCCGGGTCGCAGGGACGCCCGGCGGGCTCCGGGCGGGGGGCTGGAGTGAGGGGCTGCCCGCGGCGGACCGGGTTCCGGATCGCCCTGGGCCCCTACCTGCGGATGTGGCGCATCTCGGGGTCGAACAACGGCTCCGCGGCGACCGTCGCCGCGGCCTTCTCCCCGAAGTACTCGATGTGCACGGCCGTCCCGGGCACCGCGGCACGCGCCGGCAGCCACGCGTACGCGACCGTGCGGCCGACGGTGTAGCCGTACGCCGCGCTGGTCACATATCCCGAGGGCACACCGTCCACGGACACCGGCTCCTGGCCCATGACGACCGCCGCCGGGTCGTCGAGCGTCAGGCACACCAGCCGGCGCCGCGCGTTGCCGGCCGACCGGCCCTCCAGGGCCGCGCGCCCCACGAAGTCGCCCTTGTCCCTGCGGACGGCCCAGCCCAGACCCGCCTCGTACGGGTCGTGCTCGGTGGTCATGTCCTGCCCCCAGGCGCGGTACCCCTTCTCCAGGCGGAGGCTGGTGAACGCGCCGCGCCCGGCCGCGACCACGCCGTACGGCTGGCCGGCCGCCCAGAGCGTGTCCCACAGGCGCAGGCCCAGGTCCGCGCTCGTGTACAGCTCCCAGCCCAGCTCGCCGACGTACGACAGCCGCATCGCGGTCACCGGCACCTCACCGATGAACGCCTGCCGCGTCGTGAAGTAGCCGAACGCGCGGTGCCCGAAGTCGGTGCCGGTCAGCGGCTGGACGAGGTCGCGGGCGCGCGGGCCCCAGACGCCGACGCAGCAGGTGCCGGATGTGCTGTCGTGGACCCGGACGCCGGCGGGGGCGTGCCGGGTCAGGTGGTCGAGGTCCATGCCGCTGTTGACGCCGACCTGGAAGCGGTCGGCGGCCAGGCGCGCCACGGTCAGGTCGCTGCGGATGCCGCCCGCGTCGTCCAGCATCAGCGTGTACGTGACCGAGCCCGGTTTCCTCGCGAGCTGGTTGGTGGTCAGGTACTGGAGGAAGTCCAGCGCGCCGGGGCCGCTGACCTCCAGGCGCCTGAGCGGTGTCATGTCGTACAGCGCGACCCGCTCACGGGTGGCGCGTGCCTCGGCCGCGGCGATGGGCGACCAGTGGCGGGCGGACCAGGCGTCCCGCTCCGGCAGCGCGATGCCGTCCGCCAGCGGGGCGTTGGCCTCGTACCAGTGCGGGCGCTCCCAGCCGGAGCCTTCGAGGAAGTACGCGCCGAGTTCCCGCTGCCGCTCGTGGAAGGGGCTGACGCGCAGCGGGCGCGGGCGGCGCGGCGGCTGGAGCGGGTGGATGACGTCGTACACCTCGGCGAACTGCTGCCGGCCGCGCTCGGCGACGTAGGCGGGGGAGAGCTGGGCCGCCTCGAAGCGGGTGATCTCGCACTCGTGCACGTCGGTGGCGGGGCGGCCCTCGGTGAGCCACTCGGCCACCGCCTTGGCGACGCCCGCCGCGTGGGTCACCCACACCGCCTCGGCCAGCCAGAAGCCGCGCAGGCCGGGCGCCTCGCCGAGCAGCGGCATGCCGTCGGGGGTGAAGGAGAAGACCCCGTTGAAGCCCTCGTCGACGCGTGTCCCGTCGAGGGCGGGCAGCAGCCACCGGCCGGCGTCCCAGCTCGGGGCGAAATCGTCGGGCGTGAAGGGGAGTGAGGAGGGCATCACGGGCGCGTCGTCGAAGGCGGGCACGGCGGACGGGTCGACGGGCATCGGGCGGTGCGCGTACGAGCCGATGCCGATCCGGCCCGTACCGTCCGCGCCGTGCTCGACGTGCTCCCGGAAGTACAGGTCGCGCTCCTGGAAGCGCAGGATCGGCCGCCGGCCGTCCGGCCCGGCGAACACGGACGTCTTCGCGTACTGGTGGGCCAGCGGCAGCAGCGGTACGGACACGCCCGCCATGGCCCCGATCACCGGGCCCCAGAAGCCCGCCGCCGAGACCACGGCGTCCGCGGGGAAGATGCCCCGGTCGGTGACGACGGCCGTGACCCGGCCGGCGTCCCGCTCGATGCCCGTGACGGTGTGCCGCTCCAGGAAGCGGGCGCCCCGGGCCCGCGCCCGTGCGGTCTGCGCGCGGGCGGCGGGCAGGGCCCTGGCCAGCCCGTCGCCGGGCGTGTGGAAGCCGCCCAGCACCTTGGCGGCGTCCAGCATCGGCCACAGCGCGGCGCACCGCCGGGCATCGACGAGTTCGCCCTCGATGCCCCAGGAGGCGGCGAGACCGGCCTTGCGGTGCAGTTCGGCCCACTGTTCCCGAGTGGTGGCGATCTCCAGTCCGCCGACGGCGTCGAAGCACGGCCGCCCGTCCTCGGTGAGGACGGAGAACTTCTCGACCGTGTACCTGGCAAAGTCGCTCAGCGTCTTGGAGACGTTCGTACGGAAGACGAGTCCGGGCGCGTGCGAGGTGGAGCCGCCGGGCGCGTGCAGCGGGCCCTGCTCCAGTACGGTGACGTCGCGCGCGCCCCGGGCCGTCAGCTCGTCGGCGAGGGAGCAGCCCACGATGCCCGCGCCGATGATCACGATGCGGGGCGGCACCGGAGCGCCCGCGCCGGGCCGGGCGGTCACAGGACCACCACCGAACGCAGCACCTCACCGCGCCGCATCCGCGCGAACGCCGCCTCCACGTCCGCGAGTCCCACCGTCTCCGAGACGAACGCCTCCAGGTCCAGCTTGCCGCTCAGATACAGGTCGATCAGGACCGGGAAGTCCCGGCTGGGCAGGCAGTCGCCGTACCAGGAGGACTTCAGGGACCCGCCGCGCGCGAACACGTCGAGCAGCGGCAGTTCGATGCGCGTGTCCGGCTCCGGGACGCCGACCTGTACCAGGGTGCCCGCGAGGTCCCGCATGTAGAAGCCCTGCCGGAACGTCTCGGGCCGGCCCACCGCGTCGATCACGACATCGGCGCCGTGCCCGCCGGTCAGCGCGCGGACCGCCTCGACGGGGTCGGTCCCACGGGAGTTGACGGTGTCGGTGGCGCCGAAGCGTTCGGCGGCGTCCAGCTTGCCGTCGTCGATGTCCACGGCGATGACCCGGCGCGCACCGGCCCGGGAGGCCCCCGCGATGGCGGCGTTGCCGACCCCGCCGCAGCCGATCACCGCCACCGTGTCGCCGCTGCCCACACCCCCGGTGTGCACCGCGGCCCCGTACCCGGCCATCACCCCGCAGCCGATCAGCCCCGCGGCCTCGGGGCGGGCCGCCGGGTCGGCGCGCACCGCCTGCCCGGCGGCGACCAGTGTCTTCTCGGCGAAGGCGCCGATGCCCAGGGCCGGGGTCAGCGGGGTGCCGTCCAGCAGGGTCATCGGCTGCGCGGCGTTGCGGGAGTCGAAGCAGTACCAGGGGCGGCCGCGGCGGCAGGACCGGCACCGGCCGCAGGGCGCGCGCCAGGCGAGCACCACGTAGTCGCCCGGCGCGAGCCCGGTGACGCCGGGGCCGGTGGCCTCGACGACGCCGGCGGCCTCGTGGCCGAGCAGGTAGGGGAAGTCGTCGCCGACGGCGCCCTCGCGGTGGTGCAGGTCGGTGTGGCACACCCCGCATGCCTGCACGGTGACGAGGACTTCGCCCGGGCCGGGGTCGGGGACGAGGATCGGCAGCACCTCGACGGGGGCGTCCTTCTTGGCGGCGACGGCGGCGCGGGCTTCGTGCGGCATGACTCACTCCTAAACAGCGCCTGCGGGGCAGGGGCGGGTGTGTGGAGCTGGCACGGATGCCGTTATGGGGGATGGCGAGGGCATGCGGGGCCCACGGGCGCGGGCGACCGCACGGGACTCAGGGGAAACCGGAGGAGGCGCGGGGAACCGTGGAGACGGACGAACGCCCGCCGGAATCCCTTGTGTTGCTCATGACGCGCCACGTTGCGTCATGAGAGACATGCTGGAAGTCCGTGAGCGATCCGTCAAGGGGTGACCGGGTGGCCGCCCGTCAGCCCGCGAAACCCATCCGGCGGGACAGGTCGGCGGCCGCCTTCACCGCCTGCCCGGCCAGCTCCACGAGCAGCGGCTCGGCCATCCGGTACGCCGGCCCCGAGACGCCGATCGCGCCGATCACCGCCCCGTCGTGGGCCCGTACCGGCGCCGCCACCGCGTTCAGCCCGAGCTCCAGCTCCTCGCAGGAGCAGGCGTACCCCTCGTCGGCCGCGGCGGTGAGCTGCCGGCGCAGCTCGCCGGGCGTGGTGAGGGTGGTGGCGGTGAAGCGGGCCAGTTGGCGTTCCAGCAGGCGTTCGCGCCGCTCCCTGGGCAGGTGCGCGAGCAGCACCTTGCCGCTCGCGGTGGCGTGCAGGGGCGTACGCCGGCCCAGCCAGTTGTACGCGGTGACCGCCGCGGCGCCACGCGCCTGCATGATGTTGACCGCCGCGTCCCCGTCCAGGACGGCGATGTTGGCGGTCTCCCCGGTCTCGTCGGCGAGCGCCCGGCACACCGGCTGGCCCTCCTGCGAGATGTCCAGCCGGATGGCGGCGGCGCCGGCCAGCCGCAACACCCCGGCCCCCAGGTAGTACTTGCCGCGCTCGCGCTCCTGCTCCACGAGTCCGCGGTGTTCCAGGACGCCCAGGATGCGGAAGGCGGTGGACTTGTGCACCCCCAGCTCCTCGGCGATCTCGGTGACACCGGCCTCGCCGAGGCGGGCCAGGATCTCCAGCACGCTCACCGCGCGGTCCACGGACTGGACGGATCCGGCCGTACCCCGCTTCTCCTCGGACCGGTCGTCGGCCGCCTCGGTCGTCTTTGCCATGGCTTCCCGCGTCACCACCCGTTGGCCCCGGCGGGGCCGTCGAAGGGGGCCCGGCCAAGAAGCGTCGGCGGCCCCTTGACGGCACACTCCCCGGACTGGATTCTGTTGCGCAATGCGCTACGCGATGCGTTATTCAGAACGCCATGATACCGATCAGCGCTGAGGGGGCCAGATGATTCCCGTCTGCCGCACCGAGGACCTGCCCGAAGGCGGGGCCGTACGCATCGAGATCGACGCCGCCACACCCGCCATCGCCGTCTTCCGCAGCGACGGCGCGCTCTACGCCCTCGACGACCTGTGCAGCCATCAGGACGCCTCGCTCTCCGACGGCTGGGTGGAGGACTGCCGGGTCGAATGCCCGCTGCACGCCGCGCAGTTCGACCTGCGCACCGGGATGCCGACCTGCCTGCCGGCCCGCCGTCCGGTCCGCACCCACGAGGTCACCGAGACGGACGGCGTGATCCATGTCCGGCCCGCCGTGCGGGAGTCCACCGTACGGCAGGACGCCTACGCCTGAGGACCGCCGGCGCCGTCGGTGCCTCGCCGGCCGGACGACAGGCGGCACGGGCGTCCGCTCCGAGCCGCCCGGCCCGATCCGCAGGCGACGGGCGCGCCGACGCGGCGCTCGCCGTCAGCCGTCCCGGGCCGTCACGCGGCCGCGCCGCCGACCCGCGATGGACGCTCCCGCGCCTTGCGGGCCTCCCGCCGCGCCTGCCGGCGCTCCCGGCGCAGCGACCTGGCCGTACTGCTCGGCTGCGAGCGCACCCCGTTGCGCTGCACCCACACCTGGCGCGTCACCCAGACGTCCAGCACCGCCCAGGTCGCGACCACCGTGCTCGCGACCGTACTGAGCACCGCGGGGAAGGCGAACCAGGCGCCCGCCATCGTGCAGAAGAACGCCACCATGGCCTGAGTGAGGGTCAGCGCCGCGATGATGACGGCGCGCACCGCCGCCGTCCGCACCGGGTCGGCCATCCGCGGCCGGGCCGCCGGCTCCTCCTGCCACAAGGAGCGCCGGGCGCCGCCCAGGTACGCGTCACCGTCTTCGTGGACCATCTTCGGCGTCACTCTCCCCGTACCCGCGCGTCCCCGCCTGCCCCGTCTTCCGGGTGCCTGCCCGGCTTTCACCCGTCCCATGTCCGTACCGGCACACACCACCGCCCACCATGGGCACGAACGGGGACGCCGGCCGGTTCCCGGCCGAGGTGATTTTCGGCCAACCGTTCCGGCGCAGGGGCGGGCGCGGGCAGGGTGTTCGAGGCCACATGTGTGGGAGGGTTGTCCGGCAATCAGCCGACAACTGCGGACGATCCGCCCCTGACCTGCGGATCCGGCGTCCGGACGGGGCTTCGAACGAGTCCCTCGTCAGTAGTAGGCTCACGCCGTTTGTTGACGGAACACCATCCCCGTGCGCCGGGGTTGACGTAGGGGAGGCCATGCGCTTTCGAGGGAAGACGATCACTCGGAAGATCGCAGCGCTGCTGCTGGTGCCACTGGTGTCCCTCACGGCCATGTGGGCGTTCGCCACGTACCTCACCGGACGCGAGGCCAACCAGTTGCTCGGCGTCGGCAACGTCGTGGCCAAACTCGGCTACCCCGCCGAGGACGCCGTCCAGGCGCTCCAGCAGGAACGGCGGCAGAGCCTGCTCTACCTGGCCGACCGGCGCGGCGCCGACTCGCTGGCCGAACTGCGCGACCGCACCCGCGAGACTGACAAGATCGTCAACAAGCTGCGCGACAACGCCGCCGACCCCGCCGTGCGCGACGACCTCAACGGCGTCGCCGGCGAGCGCATGGACGACATCGTCAAGGGCCTCGGCCGGCTGTCCTCGCTGCGCACCCAGGTCGAGGACAACACCATCTCCCGGGACGCGGCGTTCGAGGCGTACAACAACCTCGTCGACCCCAACTACGAGTTCCTCGCGACGCTGCACGCGCTGGAGAACGTCGAGATGGACAAGCAGGGCCGCGCCCTGGTCAACGTCACCCGCGCCCGCGAGGCCGTCTCCCGCGAGGACGCGCTGATGTCCGCGGCGATCGTCTCCGGCACCATGAGCAAGCAGGAACTGCGCGGCTTCGCCGACCGGGTCGCCGAGCGGCGTGTCCTGTACGCGACCAGCCTGCCCGTGCTGCCCGGCGACGACCGCGGCCTCTTCACCGACTACTGGGACTCCGCACCCGCCCGCGAACTGACCTCCTACGAGGACCGCGTCATCGGCGGCGGCCCCGCCGCGGCCCCCCGCGCCGTCAACGCCGAACGCTGGAACGCCGCCGCGGGCAAGGTCCTCGGCGACCTCCAGCGGATGGGCCGGGAAGCCGGTGACCGCTACAAGGAGCGCGTCGAACCGGTCGCCCTGGCCGTCCTCCTCAAGGCCGGCGTCGCAGGCGTCCTCGGCTTCGTCGCCCTGCTGGTCTCGGTCATCGTCTCCGTCCGCATCGGCAGCAAGCACGTCAAGGACCTGATCCGGCTGCGCAAGGCCGCCCACGAGGTCTCCGGGGTCCGGCTGCCCAGCGTCATGCGGCGCCTGGCCGCCGGCGAGCAGGTCGACGTGGAGACCGAGGCGCCCCGCCTGGAGTTCGGGCAGAGCGAGACCGAGCAGGTCGGGCAGGCCCTGAACACCCTCCAGCGGGCCGCCGTCGAGGCGGCCGTCAAGCAGGCCGACATGCGCCGCGGCGTCTCCGAGGTCTTCGTCAACCTCGCCCGCCGCAGCCAGGTCCTGCTGCACCGCCAGCTCACCCTCCTGGACGCCATGGAACGGCGTACCGAGAACGCCGACGAACTCGCCGACCTCTTCCGCCTGGACCACCTCACCACCCGTATGCGCCGGCACGCCGAGGGCCTGGTGATCCTCTCCGGCGCGGCGCCGTCCCGGCAGTGGCGCAAACCCATCCAGCTCATGGACGTGGTGCGCGCCGCGGTCGCCGAGGTCGAGGACTACGAGCGCATCGAGGTGCGCCGGCTGCCGCGGCTGGCCGTCCAGGGCCCCGCCGTCTCCGACCTCACCCACCTGATCGCCGAACTCCTGGAGAACGCCACCGTCTTCTCGCCCCCGCACACCGCGGTGCAGGTGGTCGGCGAACGGGTCTCCAACGGCTTCACCCTGGAAATCCACGACCGGGGCCTGGGCATGGCCCCCGACGCCCTCCTCGACGCCAACCTGCGGCTCGCCGAGACGCCCGAGTTCGAGCTCTCCGACACCGACCGGCTGGGCCTGTTCGTGGTCAGCCGCCTCGCCCAGCGCCAGGGCGTCCGCGTCTCCCTCCAGCCCTCCCCGTACGGCGGCACCACCGCCGTCGTCTTCCTCCCCGCCGCGCTCCTGACCGAGGACACCGGCCGCGCGGACGACACCGGCAGCCGGCGGATCGACGGCGGCCGGACCGGGGAGCTGGAGGTGCCCGGCGGCAAGCTGGCCGCGCTGGCCCAGGTGCCCGTGCCGCTGCCCGAACCCCCGGGCCGCACCCCGGACGTCATCGACGGGCCGGTCGAACTGGAACCCCCACTGACCCGCGCCGAACTCGTACAACGGGTGGAAGCGGACGACGAGGACAGCCTCTTCCGCGGCCGGCCGGCGCACCGCGGCCCGCGCGACTCCCACCGCGGCACCGACCGGGAGCCGGGCACCCTGCACCGCGCGCGGACCCGCCGCGACGGCGGCACCCCGCCCGTCGCCCCCGTACCGCCCGCGGGCACCCCCGAGCAGCACCAGCAGAGCCGCGACCAGGCCCCGGCCGGCGACGGTCCCACGCCGCTGCCGCGCCGGCACCGGCCACCCGTGCTGGTCTCCGACCACGGCAGGCCGGTCGACGGAGCGGCCCGCGCCGACGTACGCTCCGACGCGGAAACCGACGGCGACACGGATGCGGACATGGACACCGGTACGACAACGGACACGGGCCCCGCCCCGGCCGGCCGGCCCGCCACGACGGCGGGAGGGCTGCCCCGCCGCGTACGGCAGGCCAGCCTCGCCCCCCAGCTCAAGGCCGCGCCCGCCGCACAGGACGAGCCGGACACCGCACCCGCCGACGCCGCGGACGACCGCGACGCCGAAGAGGTCCGCGCCCGCATGGCCTCGCTCCAGCGCGGCTGGCAGCGCGGCCGCCGGGACAACGGCGAGGACGGCGGGCGGGACGGCAGCCCAAGCACAGCACCAGGAACCACATCGGGAGGGGACGGTCGATGACCGCACCGAAGGCAGCAGCGGCCAGTGCCGAGTCGAAGGGCCCGCAGGGGTCGGGCGAGCTGAGCTGGCTCCTCGACGAGCTGGTCGACCGGGTGGGCAGCATCCGCAAGGCGCTCATCCTCTCCAGCGACGGCCTGGCCACCGGCGCGTCCGCCGACCTCACCCGGGAGGACAGCGAACACCTCGCGGCGGTCGCCTCCGGCTTCCACAGCCTCGCCAAGGGCGTCGGCCGGCACTTCGAGGCAGGCAAGGTACGGCAGACCCTGGTGGAGCTGGAGGAAGCGTTCCTCTTCGTCAGCGCCGCGGGCGACGGCAGTTGCCTGGCCGTCCTCGCCGACGCGGACTCCGACGTGGGCCTGGTCGCGTACGAGATGACGCTGCTCGTCAAGCGGGTGGGCGTCCACCTGGGCACCGCGCCCAGGGCCGGGCAGCCCGCCGGCGGCTGACCGGAGGATGACGGCACGGTGACGCCATGACCACAGACGGCGCGGACAGGCCCGGGCAGGGGGACGCCAGTTGGTACGACGACGAGGCGGGCCCCGTGGTGCGCCCCTACGCGATGACCCGCGGCCGCACCAGCACCGAGGCCGAACCACGGCTCGACCTGATCGCCCTGGTGATCGCCGAGGACCGGCAGGGCGAACCGCTCGACGACCAGACCCTGTCGCCGGAGCACGTGGACATCGTCGGCCGGTGCCGCGACGCGCCGCTGTCCGTCGCGGAACTGGCCGCCGGGCTGGACCTGCCGCTCGGCGTCGTACGGGTGCTCATCGGTGACCTGCTGGACGCGGAGCTGGTCCATGTCAGCCGGCCCGTGCCCCCGGCGGAGCTGCCCGACGAGCAGATCCTCCGCGAGGTGATCGACGGGCTCCGGGCGCTGTGACCGCGCGGACGCGCACCGCCGTCCGGCGGTGCCGCCCGCCGGCACGCCGCCCGCGCCGGGCCGGCACCGCACCCCCACGAACTGCGAGGACCGAGGAATGCGAGTGAACAGCACCAGCGGCGAACCGGGAGAAAACGGCCATGGTCTTCGGGCGCTCTGAACGACGCCGCAAGCAGGACGCCCCCGACCCCGTCGCCCTCAAGATCCTGGTGGCGGGCGGCTTCGGGGTGGGCAAGACGACCCTGGTGGGCGCGGTCAGCGAGATCAAGCCGCTGCGCACCGAGGAACGGCTGACCGAGGCGGGCCGGCCGGTCGACGACCTCGCCGGGGTGGAGGGCAAGCGGACCACCACCGTCGCCATGGACTTCGGGCGCATCACGCTCCGCGAGGACCTGGTGCTCTACCTCTTCGGCACGCCCGGACAGGACCGCTTCTGGTTCCTGTGGGACGAGCTGGCCCGTGGCGCGCTCGGCTCGGTGGTGCTGGCCGACACCCGGCGCCTGGAGGAGTCCTTCGCCGCCATCGACTACTTCGAGCGCCGTGGCATCCCGTTCATGGTGGCCGTCAACTGCTTCGACGGCGCGGAACGCTACCCCGCGGAAACGGTTCGCGACGCGCTGGACCTGGACGCCGAGGTCCCGCTGATGCTCTGTGACGCCCGCGAGAAGGACTCCGCCAGGGACGTACTGATCGCGGTCGTGGAACACGCGATGCACGTCGGCGCCCGGCGGCGGGAGCCCGCGCTCCCCTGACAGCGGGGCCCGTCCCCCAACCGGGCGCCGGCCACGGCCCGTCAAGCGCCCGCGAGCACGGCCCGCACCCCGCCGTCCGGGGTGCGGGCCGTCCGCCGGCCGGGGCGGCTACGCGCCGCCGTCGCCCGCCTCGTGCCACCCGAAGCTCCGCTCCACCGCCCGGCGCCAGTTGCCGTACTCGCGCTCCCGCGTCGCCCCGTCCATCCGCGGCGTCCACTCGGTGTCCCGCTTCCAGTGCGCCCTCAGCTCGTCCAGGTCCTCCCACACCCCCGTCGCCAGCCCGGCCGCGTACGCCGCGCCCAGGCATGTCGTCTCCGCGACCACCGGCCGGATCACCGGCACCCCCAGCACGTCCGCCTGATGCTGCATCAGCAGGTTGTTGGCGGTCATGCCGCCGTCCACCTTCAGCGCGGTGATCTGCACACCCGAGTCCTGGTACATGGCGTCCACCACCTCGCGCGTCTGCCAGCTCGTCGCCTCCAGCACCGCACGCGCCAGGTGCGCCTTGGTGACGTAACCGGTCAGGCCCGTGATCACGCCGCGCGCGTCCGACCGCCAGTACGGTGCGAACAGCCCGGAGAACGCCGGGACGATGTAGGCGCCCCCGTTGTCCGGGACCCGCGCCGCCAGGTCCTCGATCTCGTCGGCCGAGTCGATGATGCCGAGCTGATCCCGGAACCACTGCACCAGCGCGCCGGTGATGGCGATCGAACCCTCCAGGCAGTACACCGGGGCCTCCCCGCCGAGCCGGTATCCCGGCGTCGTCAGCAGCCCGCTCCTGGAGGGCACCGGCCGCGGCCCGGTGTTCAGCAGCAGGAACGAGCCGGTGCCGTACGTGTTCTTGGCCTCGCCGACCCGGTAACAGGTCTGCCCGAACACCGCCGCCTGCTGGTCACCCAGCGCCGCGGCCACCGGCACCCCGTGCAACTGGCCCACCGCCGTTCCGTACACCTCCGCCGAGGAACGGATCTCCGGCAGCACCGCCTCCGGCACCCGCATCGCCGACAGGACCGAGGTGTCCCACTGAAGCGTGTGGAGGTTCATCAGCATCGTGCGCCCGGCGTTGGTGACGTCCGTGACGTGCACCCCGCCGTCCGTACCGCCCGTCAGCTTCCAGATCAGCCAGGAGTCGACCGTCCCGAAGGCGATCTCCCCGCCCTCGGCCCGCGCCCGCAGCCCCGGCACGTTGTCCAGCAGCCAGGCCACCTTGGGCCCGGAGAAATAACTGGCCAGCGGCAGCCCGGTGGCCTCACGGAAGCGGTCCTGGCCGTCCGCGCCGCCCAGCTCGTGGCAGAGCCGCGCCGTACGGGTGTCCTGCCAGACGACCGCGTTGTGCACCGGCTTGCCGGTCGATCGGTCCCACAGCACCGTGGTCTCGCGCTGGTTGGTGATGCCGAGCGCGGCGAGCTGGTCGGCGCGCAGCCCCGCCTTGGCGAGCGCGCCCGCCACCACCGCCTGCACCTTGGCCCAGATCTCCTCGGCGTCGTGCTCCACCCACCCCGGTTTCGGGAAGATCTGCCGGTGCTCGCGCTGGTCGACGGCGACGGTCGCGCCGTCCTGGTTGAAGATGATGCAGCGGCTGGAGGTCGTGCCCTGGTCGATCGCGGCGACGTACCTGTCCGTGGTGCCGTCCGTCATGACGTCTCCTGACTCCTCGAAGCTGGTCGGACCGGGTGGGGGAGCGATCAGAAGACCGCGGTGAACACCAGGCCGGAGAGCACCGCGCCGATCAGCGGGCCGGCCACCGGGATCCAGGCGTACGACCAGTCGGACGTGCCCTTGTTGGGGATGGGCAGCAGTGCGTGGGCGATCCGCGGCCCCAGGTCGCGGGCCGGGTTGATGGCGTAGCCGGTGGGACCGCCGAGCGACAGGCCGATCCCCACCACCAGCAGGGCGACGAGCAGGACGTTGATGCCGGACCCGTAGACGCCGGCGTCCGCACCGGGCACCTGCCCGATCCCGATGCCCGCGTTCTCGCCGAAGAACAGCAGCGGCAGCACCAGCGCCACGGTCGCGATGATCTCGGTGACGAGGTTGGCGGCCGGGTTGCGGACCTCGGGGGCGGTGGCGAAGACCCCCAGCGTCGGCTGCGCCTTGTCCGCCTCCCTGTTGGCCGCGAACTGCGCGTAGTACAGCGCCCACGCCAGTACGGCGCCGAGCACCGCCCCCACCATCTGCGCGGCGACGTACAGCGGGACCTTCGGCCACGGCGTTCCGTCCGCGACCGCCGAACCCAGCGTCACCGCCGGGTTCAGATGCCCGCCGGACAGCGGCGCGGCGGTGTAGGCCCCGGCGAGCACGCCCAGACCCCAGCCGAACGCGACGACGACCCAGCCCGCCGCCTTCGCCTTGGAGTGGTGCAGGGTGACGGCAGCGCACACGCCGGCCCCGAAGAGGATCAGAAGGGCGGTGCCGATGACCTCACCGACGAAAATGCCCCCGTTGGAATACATGGCGGCTCCTTGTCCCCGGCCGGGGCAGGGTCCCCGGTCCTCCGTGCAGGGTGCGTACTTCCCGTGCCGCGGGGGAGGACGGCGGACGCTCGGCCGCCGCGCCCCGCGCGGCGTCCGCGTCGAGCGTGCCGGTGCGCCGGAACCGCCCCTGGGGAGTCGGGCAGCGCGCACCGCTGCCACGCGGCCGGGTCGCCCGGCTGTGGCGGTGCCGACGGACACCCGGAAGTGTTCACCGCAGGTGACGGGGCGTCAAGGTGCCGGGTGGTACGGCTCTCGGTCCCCGCGCCGCCGGCCCCGGCGTACCTCGTGACCCCGCACGCCGGGCCGTCCCAGCACCCAACTGCTCGCTCCCGTCAGCGCCTTGGCCGCCTTCTTCAGCGGCGCCAGCGCCGCGGCGGCCTGCGCGTGCCCGGTCACGCTGCCCGGCGCGCACACCACCGTCGCCAGCGACAGCGTCACCGGCAGCCCGCCCGCCGACCACGGCGTGTCCAGCACGGCCGCCGCGAACGGCTCCAGATCGTCCGGCGCGGCCAGCACCAGGAAGTCGTCCCCGCCGATGTGCCCCACCCGCGCGGCGGGCAGTTCCGCCGCCGTCCGGGCCAGCGCCTGCCCCACGGCGCGGATCAGCGCGTCCCCCGCCGCGAATCCGGCCCCGTCGTTGACCTGCTTGAACCCGTCCACGTCCAGCCAGCACAGCGCGAACGCCCGGCTGTCCGCGATCCGCCGGTCCACCTCCGCGTTCACCGCGTCCGAACCGGGCAGCCGGGTCAGCGGGTTGAGCCGCGCCGCCTCCTCGACCCGGCTCTCGGCCAGCGCCCGCAGGATGTCGGCGAGGTGGACGACCCCCATGCAGCGGCCCTGTTCGTCCACCACCGCCACGTCGTCACCGGTCCGGTCGCGGTCGCCGTCCGTGACCACGTCCAGCACCTCCCAGGCGGTGGCGTCGGCGCCGACCGTACGCGGCCGGTCGGCCAGCCGCAGCGCCGGACGGTCGGCGTACAGCGCGTGCCCGTACCGGCCGGACAGCGACAGCAGGAAACGGTCCCGGTCGATGGCGCGTACGGGCACCCCGTCGGGGTCCACCAGCAGCACCCCCGAGACCCCCGGGAACCCCGTCAGATGACTGCGCACCGCCCCTGCCGAGGCGGACATCGGCAGCAGCGCGGCGGGCTGCAGGAACCGCGTCACGGGTGGCCCGGCCGCACCGGCCGCGCCGCCACCGGCGTAACCGCTCGCCACCGGCCCGTACCCGTCGCGCGGTTCCGGCAGATACACATCGGCCGCCGGCCGCCGGGCGGGCGGCGCGAACAGGAACCCCTGCGCGAGCTGCGCCCCCGCCGCGCGCACCGCCGCGTACTGCCGCTCCGTCTCCACCCCCTCCACCGCCAGCACGCTGCCCAGCACCTCGCACAACTGCCGCATCGCGGCCACGGCGGCCCGCCCGCCCCGGTCGTCGTCCAGCCCCGCGCACAGCGAGGCGTCCAGCTTCACCAGGTCGGGTGCGAGATCACCGAGCAGCCGCAGCGGCAGGTCCCCGTCACCGACCCCGTCCGCGCCGACCCGGTACCCGTCCTGCCGCAGCCCCGCCACCGCCTCCAGCAGTGCCCGCCGCGGTACGTGCGTGAACGGCCCGCCGACATCGATGGTGATCTCCCACGGCCGGCGGCCCACGTCGTGCACCGCCTTGCGCAGCGCGGTCAGGCCCGGCAACTCGGCGAGGGTCGCGGCGAACACGTTGACGTGCAGCGGCAGCAGCGTCTCCTGCTGCGCGGCCGACCGTACGGCGAGCCCGGCCAGCCCGGCGTCCAGGTCGGCGGAGCGCCGGGCCGCCGTCAGCACGTCGCCGCTTTCGGGGCGGGCGAGTATCTCCAGGGCGGCGACCGAACCGGTCGCCAGGTTCACGACGGGCTGGAAGGCGAATCGGAGCTGGTCCGTCCAGGCAGGCACGGCAGCAGAATGCCCACTCGGAGCGCGTACGGCGCGTGGTTCACGCACTGTTCACGCACCCTTCCGGCGCACTCGAACGGGCACTCGTGGCGCTCGCGTGCCGCGCCGCCTCATCCGCGTTCCCCGCGCGTCACCATCGGCAGCGGCGGGCCGTCACCCGACCGTCTCCCCGTCGGCTCACCCCGCTGCGGTCACCGCACCGCGATCACCGCCGAGCCGTGCCCGAACAGTCCCTGGTTCGCGGTGATCCCGGCCCGGGCGCCCGGCACCTGCCGCGCTCCGGCCTGCCCGCGCAACTGCCAGGTCACCTCGCATACCTGCGCGATCGCCTGCGCGGGCACCGCCTCCCCGAACGACGCCAGACCGCCGCTCGGGTTCACCGGCAGCCGCCCGCCGAGCGCCGTCGTCCCGTCGCGCAGCAGCCCCGCGCCCTCGCCCTCGGCGCACAGCCCCAGGTCCTCGTACCACTGGAGCTCCAGCGAGGTGGACAGGTCGTACACCTCCGCCAACGACAGGTCGCCCGGCCCGAGCCCCGCCTCCTCGTAGGCGGCGCGGGCGATGGAGGGCCGGTAGGCGACCGGCGGTTCCGGGACGGCGACGGCCGCATCGGTCGCGATGTCCGGCAGGTCCAGGTCCGTACGGGGATAGCGCGGCGTCACGGTGGAGACCGCCCGGATACGCACGGGATCGCGGACGCCCCGCCGGTGCGCGTAGCCCATGCCGCACAGGACCAGCGCCGCCGCCCCGTCCGACGTGGCGCAGATGTCCAGCAGCCGCAGCGGATCGGCGACCACGGGCGACGCGGCGACCTCCGCCGCCGTCACCGGCTTGCGGTACCGCGCGTACGGGTTGAGTACGCCCGCCGCCGCGCTCTTCACCTTCACCCGCGCGAAATCCTCGGTGGTGTCCCCGTACAGCGCCATCCGGCGCCGCGCGTACAGCCCGAAGTAGGCGGGATTGGTCGCGCCCAGCAGCCGGAAGCGCAGCCAGTCGGGATCGTCGGGCCGGTCGCCGCCCGCCGGGGCGAAGAAGCCTTTCGGCGCCGCGTCCGCGCCCACCACCAGCACCACGTCCGCGAGGCCCGCGAGGATCTGCGCCCGTGCGGTGGCGATGGCCTGCGCTCCGGAGGCGCAGGCCGCGTAGACGCTCGCCACCCGCGCGCCCTGCCAGCCCAGCGCCCGCGCGAACGTCGCGCCCGCCACGTACCCCGGATAGCCGCCGCGCACGGTGTCCGCACCGACGACCGACTGCACATCGGCCCACTCCAGCCCCGCGTCGGCCAGTGCCGCCCGGGCCGCCACCGTCCCGTACCCGACGAAATCGCGTCCCCATTTGCCCCAGGCGTGCATCCCCGCCCCGAGCACGACGATGTCACCGCTCACGGCCGCCTCCCGCCCCGTCCGGCGCCACGGGCCGCCACCACCACGTGGTCCACACGGTTTCCGCGTCCTCGTCGAGCACCCCGGGAACCAGCTCGACCGCCATACCGACCGCGAGATCCGCCACGGTCACATCCGGCGCGGTCTGCCCCAGCACCACCATCCGCTCCGCCGCCAGCTCCACCGCGACCAGGGTGCGCGGCCACCAGGGCACTTCGGGGTCCGATACGTAGGGCGGCGGCGGCCGGTAGCGCCCGTCCGTGTACGACCACACCGTGCCGCGCGGCGACAGCGGCACCTCCGTCAGCTCGGTCCCCGCGCAGCCGGGATTTCGGCAGAAGACGTCCTCACGCGGGAAGAAGACACTCCCGCAATCACCGCACCGGGTCCCCAGAAGCCGGAACTCCACCGGATCCCGCCCCTCACCCGGGTCGGTGAACCACCCCGGCACCACCGGCCTGCGCGCACGTCGTCCCACGGCCCCTCCCGGGCCCGTCAACAGGTAGCCCACGACGGCTACCTGACGGGCCGTCAGGAGTGTGCCACGCGTCGAACGCCCCGCGGAACCCACCCGACGGCCCCGCCTCCGCCAAACGAGGGAGGATCACGCCGTTCCGTACGGTCCCGGCTGAACCTGATCCCACCGCACAGCGTCCACCAAGGCAGCGCCCGGACGGGGGCAGGGGCGGGCCGGGGCGCGGGATCCACGGGGGTGGTTCCGCGCCCCGGCTTCCCCTGTTCGGTGCCCGTCGCTAGGTGCCCTCCGCTCAGGGCCCGTCGATCAGCACCCGTCGCTCAGCGCCCGCCGCGACACCGGAAAGTCGAAATACGTGTCAGGGAACGTCTCCGGCGTGAGCGTGTAGTGCCACCACTCCTTGTCGTAATTCCGGAACCCGGCGCGCTCCAGCCCCTGCTTCAACAGCAGGCGGTTCGCCCGCTGCCGGCCCTGCACGCGCGGGTCGAGGGTGTGCGCGAGCGTGTCGAAGCAGTCAAAGCCGGTGCCCATGTCGAGCGAGTTGTCGGGGAACCGCGCCGCCTTCGGCGCGTAGCACTGCGTCAGCGGCTCCCCGGGGACATAAGGGCGGGTGGGCAGGCCCGGCAGCGGTACCAGTGTCAGGTCGACGGTGCTGCCCCGGCTGTGTCCCGACTTCTCGGCGATGTAGCCGTCACGGAAGAGGGTCGACTTGTCGATCCGTGGATAGAACTCGCCCTTCATCCGCTGGTCGTTCACGTCCTTCGCCCAGTCCACGAAGTGGTCCACGGCGCGCTGCGGCCGGTAGCAGTCATAGACCTTCAGCGTGTAGCCACGGCGGAGGAAGGAGACCTGGGCCCGGTGCAGGGCGCGCGCCGCGTCCCGGGTCAGGACGCACATCGGCTGTCGATAGCCGGTGACCGGTACGCCCATGAAGGTGTGCGGGGTGAAGTAACGCATCTCCTGGCGGATCGTCGGGTCCACGTCGCGCAGCGCGACGAATTCCGGGGGCGCTGTCGCCGTCGTACCGGTAGCGGCGGCGGTGCCGCCGGAAGGCCGCGGCGCGGCGGCCACCCCTGGCGGCGCGGTGCCGGTGGTCAGGGCGAGGGCGGTGGCGGCAACGGCGAGGCCGCGCAGCGCGGCAACGTGTCTCGGCATGGGACTCGTCTATCACCGGCGCCGTGCCGTAGGTAAGAGCTTCCCGGCTCCTGGGCCCCGCCTGCCCCCGGCCCCGGGCCGCGCGGATGATCGGCCGACCCGGGGCCGGGGAAAGGGCTCAACAGGAAATGCAGGCGCAGAAGCCGTCGCTCGGATAGCGCCAGAGATAGCCGCAGGACCGCTGGTAGACGCGGCAACTGCACCGGCCTTTCATACACGGATTGTCGTGGCAGGCGCTGCTGGGACAGTAGTTGGATTCGACGCTGCAATTGCAGTTCAGGGCCTTTGCGCCGCGCCGGCCGGCGGGGTCGACGGGGCCGAGCGTCGCGAACAGCAGGTTCGCCTCCTCGGGCCCGAAATGCCGTGCGGCGGACTCGCGGAGAGTCCGCTCGTCCGCGCCGGGGCCGGCGACCCGGTCGAAAGCGAAACTGGATTCCCGGGCGGCGATGTGATGCACCTTTTCGAGCACGCCGCTCTGCTCCGGGGTGAGGTCGGGGTGGGTCCGGCGGTACCGCGCGAGTTGCTCCACCCAGAGCCGGCTGCGGGCCGCGGGCGGCAGCGCGGCCCAGATGGCCTGCCGGTAGTGCATGGGGTGGGCGATCAGCGCGTCGTAGGTCTGCGGGAGGCTGTCGCGGAGCGCCTCGGCCCACCGCTGCGACTCGTCGCTCCCGGCGGCCGCGGCGCTCGCCGCCGTCCTCCCCGTCCCGATGAGGAGGCCCACGGCGGCCGCGGCGCCGCCGGCGAGCCGGAGGAACTGCTTGCGTCCCGGCCCGTGGCGGCCGGCGCAGGTCGTTGAGGGCGCCGACCGTACGGATCGTCGCGCGCGGCCCCAGCCTCCGGACGAGGGCCACGGCCATTCCCGGGCCGACCCAGGCGCGTACCCGATCCGGCCCCACGCGCGGGAGTGTCGGGGCCCAGGGCGCTTGATCACCGAGGCTCTCCATACGCCACCGATGAACGTTCACCCCCGGCCACCACCGTCAGGCAGTCCGCCCGGCAGTCCGCGCACCCGCACCCGGTAGCCGATCTCGCCGCCGCCCTGCCGCTCGACGACCACCTCCCCGCCCTCCAGCCGCGTCTCGAAACGCTCGACCGTCGGCCGCTGCCAGCCGTCACCGGCGTCCGGTACGACCAGGCCGCCACCACTGCGGCCCTCCTCCGGGGCCCACACCTCCAGCTCCGGCGTACCGTCCGGGCCCGCCACCGGCAGCACCGCACCGGCCCGCGCCAGCACCGGAATCCGCGACAGCGGCGCGTCCAGCAGTACCTGCCCGGGGCCGTCGTACGCCGCTCCGTCCGCCGTGTCGTACCAGCGCCCGCGCGGCAGCCGCACCGCCCGCCGCGTCACCCCGGGCCCCAGCACGGGCGCCACCAGCAGCGCGTCGCCCAGCAGGAAGGCGTCCTCGCAGTCGCGCAGCTTCCGGTCCTCGGGCGTGTGCCACCAGACCGGGCGCACATACGGCGCCCCGGACAGCCGCGCCACCTGCGCGAGCGTCACGAAGTACGGCAGCAGCCGCGCCCGTTCCAGCAGCGCCGCCCGCGCGTGCTCCAGCACCTCGGGCCCGTACTCCCACGGCTCCCGCCGCCCCGCGTACTTCGCCGAGTGCGTACGGAACAGCGGCAGGTACGCGGCCGCCTGGAACCACCGCAGATACAGCTCCGGCGCCGGCACCCCGGAGAACCCGCCGACATCAGGCCCGCTGTACGGCACCCCGCACAGCCCCATGCCCACCACCAGCGACAGGGAGGCCCGCAGCCCCGGCCACCCGGTCGCCACGTCACCCGACCACGTCCCCCCGTACCGCTGCATCCCCGCCCACCCCGAGCGCGAGAACAGGAACGGGCGCTCCTCGGGACGCAGTTCCCGCAGGCCGTCGTACCCGGCGCGCGCCATCGCCAGCCCGTACACGTTGTGCGCCTCCCGGTGGTCACCGCCCCGGCCCTCCAGCGCGTGCCGTGCCGAACGCGGCAGTGACGGATCGCCGAACGCCGCGAACGACACCGGCTCGTTCATGTCGTGCCACACCCCGGAGAAGCCCTGCGCCAGCCGCTCCGCGTACAGACCGCCCCACCACTTGCGCGCCCGCGCGTCCGTGAAGTCCGGGAACACCGCCGCGCCCGGCCACACCACGCCCCGCACCTCCCGGCCCCGCGCGTCCCGTACGTACGCGTCCGCCGCGGCCCCGCCCTCGTACACCGCGTTGCCCGGCTCGGCCTTCACCCCCGGATCGACGATCGACACCAGCCGCACCCCCTCCGCGCGCAACTCCCGCGCCAGCCCGGGCAGGTCGGGGAAGGCCGTGCGGTCGACGGTGAAGACCCGGTGGCCGTCGTAGTGGTCGATGTCCAGATGCACGGCGGACAGCGGCAGCCCGCGCTCCTGATAGCCGGAGACGATCCGCCGCACCTCCGCCTGACCGCCGAAACCCCACCGGGCATGCTGCGGACCCAGCGCCCAGCGCGGCGGCAGCGCCGGCGCCCCGGTCAGCGCCGTCCAGCCGAGCAGGACGCGGGCGGGCGTACCGACCAGGACCCAGTACCGCACCGGCCCGCCGTCCATCCGCAGCTCGGAGCAGCCCGGCCGGTCGTGTCCCGAGCCCGCGCCCTCCGTGCCTTCGCGCAGCGTCACCGCGCCGTCCCAGGAGTTGTCGTGGAAGACCAGGTGCGTACCGGCGTCCGCCACCACGAACTGCACCGGCATCGTCACGGACAGCGGATCGTCGCCCGGCACGAACGCGCCGCCCGGATCGGTGTTCCACAACCGGTACGTGCCCCCGCGCAGCCGCGGCCCCGCCGACCGGCCGCCCAGCCCGAAGAACCGGGCATCCGCGGCCACCTCGGCACGCTGCACCCACCGGGAGTCCCCGGGCCGCTCGCCCGGCGCGCCGCCCGCGTCGCCGGGCGCCCGGTCCCACCACCGCGGCGGCAGCTCCCGCCGCAGCACCACACCGCCCGGCGTGCGCACCGCCACCGCGCCGTGCCGCGACACCGTCACCGTCACCCGCTCCGACACCACCCGCCAGCCGCCCTCCGTGTCGGGCTCCAGCACCGCCCGCGCGTCCGGCTCCGGGCACGCCCCGGCCAGCGCGTACGACGGCTCCGGCGCCGCGCCGTCCCAGCCGCAGAACACCGCGCCGCCCGCTGCCACCCGCACCCGCAGCGACGAGCGCGCGAAATGCACCACCCCGCCGCCCGGCCGCGGCTCCGCGCGCACCACCACCCCCGGCACCCGCGCCCGCTCCCGGCCACCCCGCGGCAGCCCCAGCGCGTCCGCGCGGCGCCGCCGCCACGCCGACCGCCACGTCCGCAGCCCCCGCACCGATCCGAGTGCCCTGACGGCCCGGACCGCGCCGGCCGCCCCGTCCCCTAGCGGCCACCGCGCCGACCCCACCTGATCACGCCCGTCCATGCTGCTCAGCCTGCCACCGACGGTCCGCCGCGGGCGCGCCGTTCAGCCGCCGTTCACTCGGGAACCACCAGAACTCCGCCCCCGGCACACCGATGGCGGCCGGGCCGCCCGCCCCGGCCGCCGGATCCCGCTCCCGCCCACGCGCGCACGGCCGCTCCCGCCCACGCGCGCACGGCCGCTCCGGGCCCGCGCCCGCGGCCCGGATATGAGGCCGCCCCTGGCGCACAAGTCGATCACGTGGCATCGTCCTGCCCAGCCGTGTCACACGCACGCGCCCCCGCGCTGCGCCGGGGTGACCCCCCGCCGTACGGGGACACCGCGTACCGCACGCCCACACCGCGTCCACGCAACGCCGCGTACAGCCGGGAGCCGATCATGACCACCGCACCGCAGTCCGCCCCGCAACCGGAACCCCTGTGGCAGCCCGGCCCGGACCGCATCGCCGGCGCCCAGCTCACCCGGTTCCACGACTGGGCGGCCACCCACCACGGCGCCCCCGCCCGCACCGCCGACGACCCGGTGGCGGACTACGCCGCGCTGCACCGCTGGTCCGTGACCGACCTGCCGGGCTTCTGGCAGGCCGTCGCCGCCTGGTTCGACGTCCGCTTCACCACCCCGTACGAGACCGTCCTCGCCGACCGCGCGATGCCCGGCGCCCGCTGGTTCCCCGGCGCCACCCTCAACTACGCGGAACACGCGCTGCGCGCCGCCGAGGACCCGGCCCGCGCCGACGCGCCCGCCCTGCTGTACGTGGACGAGACCCACGACCCCGCCCCTGTCACCTGGTCCGCGCTGCGCGCCCAGGTCGGCTCCCTGGCCGCCGAACTGCGCCGCCTCGGTGTCCGCCCCGGCGACCGCGTCAGCGGCTACCTGCCCAACGTCCCGCAGGCCGTCGTCGCCCTCCTCGCCACCGCCGCCGTCGGCGCCGTCTGGACCTCCTGCGCCCCCGACTTCGGCGCCCGCAGCGTCCTGGACCGCTTCCAGCAGGTCGAGCCGGTCGTACTGTTCACGGTCGACGGCTACCGCTACGGCGGCAAGGAACACGACCGCCGCGACACCGTCGCCGAACTCCGCCGCGAACTGCCCACCCTCCGCGCCGTCGTCCACGTCCCCCTCCTGGGAACTCCCGCCCCCGAAGGCGCCCTGGAGTGGTCCGACCTGACCTCCGCCGCCACCGAACCGGTCTTCGAACAGGTCCCCTTCGACCACCCCCTGTGGGTGCTGTACTCCTCCGGCACGACCGGCCTGCCCAAGGCCATCGTCCAGTCCCAGGGCGGCATCCTGATCGAACACCTCAAGCAGGCCGGCCTGCACTGCGACCTCGGCCCCGACGACCGCTTCTTCTGGTACACCTCCACCGGCTGGATGATGTGGAACTTCCTCGTCGCCGGCCTCCTCGTGGGCTCCGCGATCGTGCTCTACGACGGCAGCCCCGGGCACCCGGACACCGCCGCCCAGTGGCGGATCGCCGAACGCACCGGCGCCACCCTCTTCGGCACCTCCGCCGCCTACGTGATGGCCTGCCGCAAGGCCGGGGTGCACCCGGGACGCGACCTGGACCTCGCCACCGTCAGGTGCGTCGCCATCACCGGCTCCCCGCTGCCGCCCGACGGCTTCCGCTGGCTGCACGACGAGGTCGCCGCCGACCTGTGGATCGCCTCCGTCAGCGGCGGCACGGACGTCTGTAGCTGCTTCGCCGGCGCCGCGCCGACCCTGCCCGTCCACATCGGCGAACTCCAGGCCCCCTGCCTCGGCACCGACCTCCAGGCCTGGGACCCGCACGGCAAGCCGCTGACCGACGAGGTCGGCGAACTCGTCGTCACCAACCCCATGCCGTCCATGCCCATCCGCTTCTGGAACGACCCCGACGGCACCCGCTACCACGACAGCTACTTCGACACCTACCCCGGCGTCTGGCGGCACGGCGACTGGATCACCCGCACCGGCCGCGGCACCGTCGTCATCCACGGCCGCTCCGACTCCACCCTCAACCGCCAGGGCGTACGGATGGGCTCCGCCGACATCTACGAGGCCGTCGAACGCCTCCCGGAGATCCGTGAATCCCTCGTCATCGGCCTCGAACTGCCCGACGGCGGCTACTGGATGCCGCTCTTCGTCCACCTCGCGCCCGGCGCCACCCTCGACGACGCGCTGCGCGACCGCATCAACCACACCATCCGTGCGCAGTGCTCCCCGCGCCACGTCCCCGACGAGATCATCGAGGCCCCCGGCGTACCGCACACCCTCACGGGCAAGCGGATCGAGGTCCCGGTCAAGCGCCTCCTCCAGGGCACCCCGCTGGAGCGGGCCGTCAACCCCGGCTCGGTCGACAACCTCGAACTCCTGCGGTTCTACGAGCGGATCGCCGCCGAGCGCGCCGCCGCCGAGCGTGCGCGGTAGCGGTGTGAGCCGTCGCGGACGGCCGTTGTCAGACCCCCCGATTACTCTCGGTGACGAGTGAAGCTCGTGGAGCGAGCAGCACACACCGACCGAGGGGGAGTCATGACCACACCGTCCCGACGCACCACGCACACCGCCCCGAGCGGGCCCGCCGCCGCACGCCGCATGCTGCGCCGCGAAATCCCCAGCACCGCCGCCGTCCTGGCGGACGCTCAGGACTTCGCGGCCATGCGCCGCTACCGCACCTTCCCGTTCGACGACCACACCGCCTACCTCCAGCAGATGGAGACCCTGCTGCGCTCACTGACCGCCCAGGGCATCCACACCACCGTCGCCCTCTTCGACCCCGTCGCGTACGAGACGTTCTGCACGGACACGGACCTGGACCCCGACCGCCCCGACAGCCGCTCGCGCTACACGGCCGAGCTGGCCTGCACCGGCGCCACCCTGCCGTACACGGGCGAAGCCCTGTCCCGGCTGCTGCCCGCGCTCATCGACGAGGCGGAACGCCAGGCGACCTGGGACCGCGCCACGGCACTCCTCGCCCGCACCGGGGCCTGCGCGGACTGCGGCGAGGACCTCGCGCGGGCCGCCTTCGCCCGCGCCTCCCGCGCGGTCACCAGCCTGCTGGACACCCTCGGCGACGGCACCCACCACCTGGTGTGCAGCGTCCCCGCGAGCGGCGCCCCGCTCCTCGCCGTGCTGCGCGCCGACTCCCGCGACGACGGACGGCTGGAGCTGTCCGAGGCCGCGACCCTCGTGTTCTGCACGGTTCTCGCCGTCGGCGTCGCCCTGCGCAGCCCCGGCGGCATCGTGTCGCGTACGGCCGAGGCCGCCGGGCGCGACACGGTCCGCGGCTGGGCCCTGCGCGACGCCTGGCTGCACCCGCTCAGCGCCGCGGAGGTCTTCACGGCCTACTGCACCGACGCGGACACCGGCGAGCCCGTCCCGCCCGAGCCCGGCGTCGACTACCACCCGGGCCTCGCCCTTCCCGACCCACCACCGACGGACGGCCAAGACCACACCCACCACTGACGCGGCGGCACCTGTCAGAGAGAGGAGGCACGGGGGCAGGGGGCGGTACCCGGGGGTGACCGGGCCGGTCCGGTGGGGTGCGCTCGGCCGGAACGCCGGACGGCCGCCCCGCCACAAAGGCGGGACGGCCGTCCGTACCAGCGTTCTGCTGTGCGGGTGCAAGGTCCGGCCGGGCACTGCCGGGCCGGACCTTGCCGGGGGTCACTCCCCGGAGAGCACCGCCTGCGCGGCGGCGCGCGCGTCCTCGGCGGTGTCCGCGGCCCGCGCCGCGGAGGCGGCGCGCTCGCACTGCGCCAGCGTGTGCTTCGCCAGCGTCGCGCGCACATACGGAATCGACGCCGCGCCCATGGACAGGCTCGTCACGCCCAGACCCGTCAGCACACAGGCCAGCAGCGGATCGGAGGCCGCCTCACCACAGACACCACAGCTCTTGCCCTCGGCCTTCGCCGACTCGGCCGAGAGCGCCACCAGGTCGAGCAGCGCCGGCTGCCACGGGTCCTGCAAGCGCGAGACCGCACCGACCTGACGGTCGGCGGCGAAGGTGTACTGCGCCAGGTCGTTGGTGCCCAGCGAAAGGAACTCGACCTCCTGGAGGATCGACCGGGCGCGCAGCGCCGCGGACGGGATCTCCACCATCGCGCCGAACTTGGCCTGCAGCCCGGCCTCGCGGCACGCGTCCGCGAACGCCTTGGCGTCGGTGCGGTCGGCCACCATCGGGGCCATGACCTCCAGGTAGACCGGCAGCCCCGCGGCGGCCTCGGCCAGCGCGGCCAACTGGGTACGGAGCACCTCGGGGTGGTCCAGCAGCGTCCGCAGACCCCGTACGCCCAGCGCCGGGTTCGGCTCGTCGCCCGGCGTCAGGAAGTCCAGCGGCTTGTCCGCGCCCGCGTCCAGCACCCGCACGACGACCCGGCCCTCGGGGAAGGCCTCCAGCACCTTGCGGTACGCCTCGGCCTGCTTCTCCTGCGACGGCGCCTTCTTGCTGTCGTCGAGGAAGAGGAACTCGGTACGGAACAGCCCGACGCCCTCGGCGCCCGCCGCCACGGCCGCCGGCACGTCCGAAGGACCGCCGACGTTCGCCAGCAGCGGCACCTTGTGCCCGTCCGACGTGGCACCCGGGCCACTCGAAGCCGCCAGCGCCGCCTTACGGGCCTGCGCCGCCTGCTCCAGCTCCGCGCGCTTCTCGGCGCTCGGGTTCACGAAGATCTCGCCCGTGCTGCCGTCCACGGCGACGACGGTGCCCTCGACCAGCTCGCCCGCGCCCGGCAGCGCGACCACGGCCGGCACCCCCAGCGCCCGCGCGAGAATCGCGCTGTGGCTGGTCGGCCCGCCTTCCTCGGTCACGAACCCGAGCACCAGCGTCGGGTCCAGCAGCGCCGTGTCGGCCGGCGCCAGGTCCCGCGCGATCAGTACGTACGGCTCGTCGCTGTCCGGCACACCCGGCATCGGCACGCCCAGCAGGCGCGCGACGATGCGGTTGCGCACGTCATCGAGGTCCGCGACCCGCCCGGCCAGGTACTCCCCGGCTCCCGCGAGCAGCGCCCGGTACGCGGCGAAGGCGTCGTACACCCCGCGCTCGGCGGTGCTGCCGACGGCGATGCGCCGCTCGACGTCGGCCATCAGCTCGGGGTCCTGGGCCATCATGGCCTGGGCCTCCAGCACGGCCTGGGCCTCGCCGCCCGCCAGATTGCCCCGCGCGATCAGGTCGGCAGCCACAGCTTCCACGGCCTTGCGGGCACGCCCCTGTTCGCGCTCCGCTTCCTCGGCCGGAATCTGCTTGGCCGGCGGTTCCAGGACCGCCGTGCCCATGTGCCGCACCTCGCCGATCGCCACACCGTGGCTCACGCCGACGCCTCGCAGCGTTGTCTCCATCTCACCCGTCTCCGGTTGGTGCGGCGGTCACTGCCGCCGCGGTGGTTGTCGTACGTGCCGTCAGGACGGCGGCGGGGCTACTGCCAGCCGAAGAGCTGCTCGCCGGCCTTGACTTCGCCGTCCTCGACGACGTCGCCGAGGGAGTCGGCGGTCGCCTCCAGGGCGACGACCGGGCAGACCGGCGACTTGCCGGCCTCCTCGACGGCGGCCGGGTTCCAGCGCACGACGGCCTGGCCGCGGGTGACGGTGTCGCCCTTGTTGACGAGCAGGTCGAAGCCTTCGCCGTTGAGCTGCACGGTGTCGATACCGAGGTGCGTCAGCACGCCGTGGCCCTCGCTGTCGACGACGACGAACGCGTGCGGGTGCAGCGAGACGACGACTCCGTCGACGGGCGACACGGCCTCCGACGGCTCACGCACGGGGTCGATGGCGGTACCGGGACCCACCATCGCGCCGGAGAAGACCGGGTCGGGCACGGCCGCGAGTCCGATGGCGCGTCCAGCGAGCGGGGACGTCACGGTGGTCATGGGAGTCCTCCCAGGGGTGGAGATCTTTCAGGCCGCCGTCACTACCTGTCCTGGACGGCGCACCGGTCAGAGCGTAAGTCATAAGAAGTGAGGGTTCCGCACGCGCAACACCGCCCCCGGAGCAGTGGCCCCCGGGGAATCGATTTGCCCCGCCCGGCCCAGCGCTGTACTGTCTGACACCTACCCCGGTTCGACAGAACGCGATCACATCGCAAGCGGACAGCGGGTGGCACTCCTTCAGAACTGATCGAGATTTTCGACTCCGTTTCTGCATGTCTGCGGAAAACACGGCGGTACGGAAGAACGAAAAGGCCTGATAGAGTGGTGGAACACCGAAGGGAAGCGCCCGGAGAGCCTGGTGAGACAGGCACAAAGGAAGCGTCCGTTCCTTGAGAACTCAACAGCGTGCCAAAAGTCAACGCCAGATATGTTGATACCCCGTCCGCCGGCAGCAGCCGGGGGATGAGGTTCCTTTGAAAAAGCCCACCGGCACTTTCGGGTGCGGGTGGCACACACAGCGAGGACGCTGTGAACGGGAAG
>NZ_JBIRFL010000019.1:0-138176 GCF_044327445.1 Streptomyces sp. NPDC018045 | reverse complement strand
GCATGGGCGACGCCGCCCGCACCAACATCCAGCGCTACGCCACCGACACCATCGTCCACCGCTGGGAAAACCTCTTCACCTTCCTCCAACGGTGAATCGTTCCTTCCGACCCTGATCAGCCCGACCCTGATCAGCGTCCGCCGTCCTCGCGGCGGGCGCGGTCGGCCGGACTCGTCGGGGCGGGCCCGGCCAGGCCGGCCGGGCCCGCTCGTACGAAGCGGCAGAGAAGGTCAGCAGGTGCGGCCGGCGTAGTGGGCTCCGTCGATCCGGCCGGCGGAGCCCAGCCATGTGACCCCGGGGCCCACGCAGCGCTCGTAGTTGGGGCCGAACACCTCCACCTCGATGATCACGCGCGAGCCGTCGTTGGTGCAGTGGTTGTAGAACGCGTCCCTCGAAGTCTCGTAGAAACCACAGGGCGCGGCGGCCGCGCTGGGCGCGCCCGCGACGGACATGCCGAGGGTGAGGGCCGCGGCGCCGAGGGCCGCCAGCAGAGTGCGGCGAAGGCTCATGTGCATGGGTGCGTGACTCCTTGTCGAGATGTGGAGATATCGACCTTGCGATGCCGGGCGGAGTCGCCTCGGCACGGGGAGAGCGTCACCTCGATCACACGGGGCGTCAGGTCGTCTCACTCGTACGGGGAACGGAAACCACCGGTTCGAGTGCCGGGCCGGATCGCACGGGTTCGACGTGGGCCGTGGCCGGAGGATGTGCCTCGCACAGGTATCCACTAATCAATCTTGACTAGTGTTCTTGTCGGGCGTACTTTGTTCCTGCGTGGTCACGAGTGGTGGGCGCGCGTCCGAAAACCCTGAGGAGAAGTTCGCGTGACCTTCCTGCCTGGCACCGGGTACGTACCGACCGACGAGGACCGTGCGAGCCTGGAGGCCTGGTTCGCGGAGTACGACGCGCGGAGCGCGAAGCGCGACATCGAGCGCATGGCCGACATGGCCGTGTTCCCGCTCAACCTGGTGAGCGACGACGCGGCCGGCGACGGCCGTTCGGCACAGTGGGACCGGGAGCAGTTCGTCACGACGATGACCCATGTGATGGGTGAGGGGGGCGCGGACATCACCTTCGAATCCACCAGGACGCCCGTCTTCCTCTCACCCGCGATGGCCGTGGTCTTCACGGACTCGACGATGACCCAGGACGGCCGGAGTCAGCAGTTGCGGTACGCCGACATTTTGATCCGGCGGGACGGCAAGTGGGCTTTCCAGACCATGATCCAGGGCGGCTGGGGCGACAACCTGTAAGCCTGACAGGCCGTCGGCCAAGGCGGCCAGGGGGCATTGTCAGACCCCTCCGCTACGGTCTGGGCATGGTGAACTACGTGCTGTTAGCGGTGGTGTTGCTCGGGGCGTGGGCGTGGGGCCCGAGCCGTCTTCGGCGACGCCGAGGTGTCGGCCGACGAGGACTCGGCATCGCGCCTCGGGGCGCCCTCCTGATCGACCGTGGCGAACGGGCGCTTCCGCTCGGCGAGTTGTCGACGACGTACGTCATGTGCCCGCTGGCCGGGGCCGCGCCCGGGCGTGGCCACGTCACTGACCGGCGAGCGCCGGGGAGCGGGGCAGTGTAGGGGGACGGGGCGCTGGACGGAGGGAATTCATCGCGTTGCGCGGAGGCCTGAGTCGGCACCTCTGCGTCCTCCGTAGAACTGGGTGCCCACCGTGCACGGGGGCATCGGCGCCACCACGCGTACGTTCCCGTGTGCTCCCCGGCCCTGCTGGAGGTCAGAGAAGTGAGCCACCGATACGTGAGCAAGAGCCATCGACATGTGAACAAACGGACCGGCGCCCTCGTCGGCGGCGCGGCGGCGGCCCTCTTGGCCGCGGCGATCGTGCTGCCGCAGGCCAACGCGAGCGCGGAGCGGCCACGGCCGCCGCGGACCTTCTCCGCCGATTCGGCCGCACAGGCCGCCTCGGCCCTGAAGGCGGACCTCGGCGCCGACCGGATGGCGGGCTGGTATCTCGACGCCGAGAACGGGCGGCTCGTGATGAACGTCCTGTCGGCCGACGACGCCAGAAAGGTCGAGGCGGAGGGGGCCGTGGCGCGCGTCGTACGCAACAGCACGAGCGAACTCCAGGCGGCAACAAGGGCCTTGAGTGATACCGCGGCCATTCCCGGTACGGCGTGGTCCATCGACCCGAGGACCAACCGGGTCTCGGTCCTCGCCGACCGCACGGTCACCGGCGAGAAGCTCGCCGCTCTCACCGAAGCGGTCGAGAAGGCGGGAGGCGGCCTGGCGAGCGTCAAGCGGTCGGCGGGCGAGTTCCGGCGGTATCACGGCGGGGACAGCGACATGGGGGCGGCCACGGACGCCGGTGGTTCCGGAGGCGCCTCGGAGAGCGGCGGCGGAGGAGGCGCTGGCGGAGGGACCGGCGGGGGAGATAGCGGTGGCGAAGGAAACGACGGGGGAGGGAATGGCGGGGAAGGTGACGGTGGCGGGGCCGGCGAAGGTGACGGAAGTGCGGGAGCGCTGCCCGTCGGTGGGAGCGCCATCTTCGGTGGGAACGCGCGCTGCTCGCTGGGGTTCAACGTCACCGTCCAGGGCACTCCGGCGTTCCTGACCGCAGGACACTGCGGCAAGGGAAGCGCGACCTGGTCGGCCGACCAGGCGGGGGCCCAGCCGCTGGGTACGGTGGCCGACGCCCAGTTCCCCGGGAGCGACTTCGCCCTGGTGACCTACGACGACCCGGCCGCCCGCCCGGAGAGTACGGTCGATCTGCAAAACGGCAGTGCGCAGCAGATATCCCGGGCCGCGGAAGCCGCCGTGGGGATGCGGGTGCAGCGGTCCGGCAGCACGACGGGACTGTCGGATGGCACCGTCACCGGCCTGAACGCCACGGTGAACTACGGCAACGGCGACATCGTCAACGGGCTGATACAGACCGACGTGTGCGCGGAGCCGGGGGACAGCGGCGGGTCGATGTTCTCCGGCGACGCGGCCGTGGGGCTGACCTCCGGCGGCAGCGGCGATTGCACGCAGGGCGGCGAGACCTTCTTCCAGCCGGTCACCAAGGCCCTGGAGGCAACGGGCGCCGAGATCGGGGCGAACGACGGCGGTGCGTCCAACGGCGATATGGCGGATGGCGGCAACGGCGCGGCCAACGGCGGCAACGGTGCGGCGGACGGCGGCAATGACGCGGCGGGGGGCGGCAGCGACGCGGCGGACGGCAGCAACGGTGCGGCGACCAGCGGGCAATGACGCAGGCAGCGGTGGCGACGCGGCCGCCGATGGGTTCGATGTCCCCGGCAGGGCGGAGGAGCCGGTGGGGCGGTAGGTCACCGCATGCCTTGGCCGCCCGTCCCGGAGGCGGCCGCGCCGGTCGCCCCCGGCGCCTTGGCGGTGCTCGCGGTACCCGGCCGCCCGGGCCGCATTGCAGCCCGTACCCGGCCTGCGGCCCGGGACCGCCGGGGGGGCCGGGCGTGCGCGGAAAGGATGACGGAGCCAGCTTCGGCGGACAGCCGCCCGGTGACCGCACCGCACCGGCCCGGCCCCGGCCCGCGCCCTCGTCGAGGCGCGCTTCGGACCGCTGCGCCAGGCCGTCGAGAGCGGGCCGCTGCTGCTCGACCCTGTTGCCCTTCGGTCCCGTCACTCCCCGGCTCCGCCGGCCCTCAGTCCCGCGACTGCTCGACCCCGTCACTCCTCGGTCCAGCCACCGCTCAGCCCTGCCGTCCCTCGGGCCCGTCACTCTTCGGCCCCGTCTCGGTCCCGCCACCGTTCATCCTCGCCGTCCCTCGGGCCCGTCACCGCTCGCCCCCGTTCCACCTCAGCCCCGCCACACTGCCACCCCGCCGCGCGAACGGGTGCCGGTCCTGCTCGACGCTGTCCTCGGCTTCAAGCCGGCCGACCGGCAGCTCATCCTGGTCATCTCGCCCTGCCCCTGGAGGAGTCCGGCACCGGCAGCCCAAACGAGACGGAGCACTACCGGGGGCACCCCACCCCACCCGTCGCGTGCTGGACGGCCCCCGGCTCTCCCGGCCCCCCCGCCCCCCCCCGACCCCCGGCCCTCAGCCCTGCCGACCCGGCTGCACCGCGCACGCCCCGCTCGCCGCCACCCGCGCCGCCCCCGTCGAGTATCCGGCGGGTACGGAAGGCAAGACGGCCGAACGGATGCGGATGCACGCCGCGGCGGACGCGCGGCAGGTGCTGGGCAGTAGGAGCGCGGCCCCGTTGCCCGCCGGGCGGGACCGGCAGTCGGCGGCCGTCCGCTACGCGCCTACGCCGAGAGGAAGGACAAGGCCACCGCGCTGTGCACGGCGGCGCCGACGGCCAGTGCCTGTTCGTCGTGGACGACCCGGCTGGAGTGGTTGTCGGGCACCTGGCCCGCGGCCTGTCCCGGCGGGCAGGCGCCGAGGAAGGCCATGGCGCCGGGCACCCGTTCCAGGACGAACGCGAAGTCCTCCGCGGCCATGATCGGGTGGGGCAGCAGGTGGACCCGCCCGGGGCCGAGGAGTTCCGTCGCCGCGCGGGTGACCAGGTCGGTGAAGCCGGGATCGTTGGCCACCACCGGCGTGACGTCCGGCAGCTCCACGTCGGCGGTCAGACCGTGCGCCGCCGCCACGCCGTCCGCCACCCGTACGATCCCGTCGCGGACCTTCTTGCGGGTGGCGTCGGACAGGGTGCGGAAGGTGCCGGCGATCTCCGCTGTGTCGGGGATGACGTTGGACGCCGTACCGGCGGTGACACGGGTGACGGTGAGGACGGCGGGTTCGAAGACGTTGACCGTACGGGTCACCATCGTCTGCAGCGCCTGGACGATCTCGCAGGCCACCGGCACCGGATCCAGGCCCCGCTGCGGTGCGGCGGCGTGCGCGCCCCGGCCGTGGACGGTGATGGACAGCAGGTCGGCGGCGGCGGACTGCGGGCCGGGCCGCAGATGGACGGTGCCGGACGGGTGCCGGGTGGTGATGTGCAGGGCGAAGGCCGCGTCCACCGGCCCGCCGTCCGGCGTCTCCAGCACCCCTTCCTCGATCATGGGCTGCGCGCCCTGGCAGATCTCCTCGGCGGGCTGGAACATGAACACGACCCGGCCCGCCAGCCGCTCCCGGCGGGCCGCGAGCAGCGGGACGGCGCCGAGCAGCATGGCGGTGTGGGTGTCGTGCCCGCAGGCGTGCATGACGCCCGGCGTGCGGGAGGCGAAGTCGAGCCCGGTCTCCTCCGTCTGGGGCAGCGCGTCCATGTCGGCACGGAGCAGGATCGTCCGCCCCGGCCGGGCGCCGGTCAGCGTGGCGGTGACGGAGGTGAGCCGGTCACCCGTGGTGACGGCCAGTGGCAGGCCGGACAGCTCGCGCAGCACGGTCTGCTGGGTGCGGGGCAGCGCGGTGCCCAGTTCCGGTGCGCGATGGATCTCGCGGCGTACGGCGGTGATGCGCGGCAGCAGCCGCCGGGCGTCTTCGAGGAGCGTGCCGTCGCTGTCGTCTCCCATGGGCCCATGATGAGATCGCGGCGCCCGTACGGCCAGTGGGCGCCCCTGGTTCCGGCCGAAGCGGTGGCCGGGGGCCCGACGGCGCCCGGCGGAGCATCGGAAGGAGGCGCCCCGACGACCGTTGGCAGCCGACAGAACCCAAGAAGGCCGACCGAAGGCGCCCGGGCCGGCGCCCGGCAACGGTACCCGCGGTCGTATCCGGCAGCCGTACCCGGCGTCCGTGCCCGGCAGCGGTGCGCAAGCCTCACACGGCCTGCGCACCGCCCCGGTCAGGCCGTCGCCCGCCCGGTGCGCAGCCGCGTCAGGACGAGGTGTGCCACGACACCGAACACCAGGCCCCAGAACGCCGAGCCGATGCCCGCGATCGTCACCCCGGACGCGGTGGCGAGGAACGTGATCAGGGCCGCCTCACGGTCCTTCTCCTCCTTGACCGCGCCGGTCAGACCACCGGCCAGCGCACCGAACAGCGCGACACCGGCCACGGCGGCGACCAGTTCCTTGGGCAGCCCGGCGAACAGCACGACGAGCGTCGAGCCGAACGCGCCGATCAGGAGGTAGAAGAAGCCGCAGGAGACACCGGCCACGTACCGGCGGCGCGGGTCGCGGTGCGCCTCGGGCCCGGTGCAGATCGCCGCGGTGATCGCGGCGAGATTGATCGCGTGCGACCCGAACGGCGCGAGCGCCGTGGACGCCAGACCGGTCGAGCCGATCAGCAGCCGGTCCTTGGGCCGGTAACCGGACGCGCTGAGCACGGCCATGCCGGGTGCGTTCTGCGACGCCAGGGTGGCCAGGATCATCGGTACGGCGATGCCGATGAGCGAACCGGCCGAGAACGCCGGGGCGGTGATCACCGGCCTGGCCAGCTCCACATGGTCGATGTGGATGTCCAGCCGCGAGGTGACCGCGCTGAACACCACCCCGGCGGCCAGCGCGAGCAGCACCGCGTACCGGGCGAGGAAACGCTTGCCCAGCAGGTACGCCACCAGGACCGCGCCGGCGATCCACGGCGCGGTCTTCAGCGAGGTGAACACCCCGGTGCCGAACGAGAACAGGATGCCCGCGAGCATCGCCGACACGACGGCCGTCGGCACCTGACGCATCAGCCACCCGAACACCCCCGTCAGCCCGACGAGCGTGATGACCGCCCCGGTGACGAGGAAGGCGCCGATGGCTTCGGCGTACGAGTAGGCGCCCAGGCTGGTGACGAGCAGCGCCGCACCCGGGGTCGAGAAGGCCGTGATGACCGGCATCCGGGTGCGCAGGCTGAGCGCGATGCAGGTGACCCCGCTGCCGATGGATATGGCCCACACCCAGGAGCTGGTCTGGCCCTGGTTCAGATGCCCCGCGTGCGCGGCCGCCAGCACGATGACCAGCGGCCCGGAGTACGACACGACGACGGCCACGAAGCCGGCCAGCACGGCCGACAACGAGGCGTCGCGGAACAGGCCCGGCCGGCTCTGCGGCGAGCCGTCCGGTGGTGAGCCTTCCGTGGGGGGTCCGGCCGGCGGCTCCGGTGGGGAAGTGGTGCCGGTCGGCTGGGTGTTGCTCGTGGTGTCCGAACTCAACGGTCTTCCTTTGCGGCGCGTTCCAGTGCCTGTTCCAGGTCGGCCACGAGGTCGGCCGGATCCTCCAGACCGATGGACAGGCGGATCATGTCCTTCGGGGAGGTACTGCCCGGCCCCTCGAAGGTGTAGCGGTGTTCGACCAGGCTTTCCACTCCGCCCAAGGACGTCGCCCGGATGAAGAGTTCGCAGTTCTCGGCCGTACGCAGGGACCGCTGCCAGTCCCCGGCGACGTGCAGGGACAGCATCCCACTGAAACCACCGCTCATCTGCCGGGCCGCGACCTCGTGACCGGGATCGGTCGGCAGCCCCGGGTACGCGACCCGGCTGACGTGCGGATGGTCGGCGAAGTGCTCGGCCAGCGCCTGCGCCGTGGCCGATATCTGCCGCAGCCGCGGGAAGAGCGTACGGATGCCCCGCATCAGCAGATATGTCTCCAGCGGACCGAGGATCGGGCCGGTGAGCCTGCGGTGCAGCCGCAGCCGCTCCCACAGCGCCTCGCGGGCCTCGGCCGCCGCCCCGCCCTCCGTCTCCGGCCGGGATGCGGCGACGAGGAAGCCGGCCACCACGTCCGTGTGGCCGTTGAGGTACTTGGTGCCCGAGTGCATGACCAGGTCGGCGCCGAGCGTGAACGGCCGGGCGTGCACCGGCGTCGGCACGGTGTTGTCCACGGCAAACAGCGCCCCGGCACGGTGCGCGATGTCGGCGCAGGCCGCGAGGTCGGTCACCAGCCAGGTCGGGTTCGCGGGGGACTCGGCCCACAGCAGCGCGGTCGGCGCCGCCGTCACCGCCGCGGCCACCGCGTCCAGGTCGTCCATCGGTACGCGGACGACCTCCAGGCCGCGCGGCCCCCCGAACTCGGCCAGCCACTTGGTGAGCCCGAAGTACATGGTCTGCGGCACCACGACCCGCGCCCCGGCGGGCAGCACCTGGAACACCGCGGTCGCGGCGGCCATCCCGGAGGAGAACACCAGTGCGTCCCCGCCGCCTTCGAGGCCCGCTAGGACCTGCTCCACCTGCTCGTACCCGGGAGTGCCCTGGTCACGCAGGTAGGCCAGGCCGGCAGGCGAGCGGTACTGCTCGTCCCGCGCGAAGGTCGCCCCCAGCTCGATGGGCGGCGGGATCGACCCGGTGGCCGGCGAGCGCCAGCCGTCGCCCTGGGCGGCGCGGGTCGCCGGGCGGTACTCCTGCCGCCAGGGGGTGAAGGTGTCACGGACGTTCATCAGGGCCTCGCAGTCAGCGGGTCGAGAGCGGTACGCAGGGCGAGTTCGGCGTCCATCAGCGCGCGCGACGGAGCGCCGGGGGACGGAACGTAGTGGTTGTAGTAGCTGGAGCCCTCGGTGTGCGGGCCGAGGAAGTACAGCCTGGGCTGCACCGTTCCGTCGGGATCGATGCCGCGGCCGTCCCGCGTGACGTGCAGGCCCGTGGCGCTGCCGCCGTGCGGGGCGAGGGTGGCGATCCGGCCGGCCGCGACGAGCGTGCCGAGCAGTGAGCCGGGCACCTGGTCGGCGGGCGGCTCGGCGACGTGCGCCGCCACCACGTGGTCGACCTCGACGGTCTCGGGCCGCTCCAGGCAGGTCGATTCCAGGCGCCAGGGCGCGGCGCTGCCGGCCGGAGCGAGGACCTTGGGCCGGGGGCCGGGGCCCAGCCGCAGGACGCCCGCGTCGAGCAGCGAGAGCAGTTCGGCGGAGCGGTCGAGCTGCGGGCCGATGACCAGCCGGTTGACGGTGGAGGTGAACACGCCGAAGAAACGGTCCAGCGAGGTCTCGTCGAGCCCCGGCGGATCGACGGCCGCCCGCAGCACGTCCCGGTGGTCGCGCAGCACCTCCAGGGCTTCCTTGCGGGGGCTGCGGCCCAGCCCGGTACGCGCGTCGTCGAGGTCCTCCGCGACCTGGGCCGCGAACCACCGCGCGTACTCCTCCGGGCCCGCCCACTGGCGCTCCGCGGCCGGCGCGTCGAGCACGCCGCGCAGCGGGTACGGCCCGTAGCGCTCGCGGGACTCGGCGAGCAGGGCCCGCCACCCGGCGTGCTCGGCGCGGCGCGCGAACTCGGTGCCCGCGGCGGCGAAGTCGTCCACCTGGTTGCCGAGCACCGCACGGTAGTAGGCGAGTTCCATCTCGGCCTCGACGAGCGGAAGCACGTCACCGGCGAAGTCCAGCCGCCCGCCGGGACGTACGGCGCGCCGCGCGTCCAGCTCCGCCACGGTCAGCGCGAGCGGTACGAATCGCAGCCGGCCCGGGTTCAGGTGCGGGCGGCTGCAGGACGGCAGGCCCGTACGGTTCGCGAGCACGATGACCGGCTCGCGGCCGCTGGGCACGTACCGCAGCCGCGCACCGCGCGCCTCCGCACTGCCGCCCCCACCGTCACCCCCGCCCGCCTTCTCGTGCCGGCCGCCGCGCCCCAGCGTCAGCGACGCGATGACGTCCATCGCCGTGAGCCCCATGCCGAGGACCGCGACCCGCTCACCGGGCGCGATGCAGTCGAGCACATCGGGCAGCGGGTACGGGCGGGACACCAGGCGCGGCTCCGCGATGGCCTGCTCCGGGTGGTACAGCCAGTGGTGCCCCACGGTGACGAAGACCGCGTCGGCGTCGATGACCGTACCGTCCGCGAGCAGCACGGACTCCCGCTCCGGCGCGCCCGGCCGGATGTCCAGCGCCGCGGACCGGTGCTCGATCAGCCGCATCGTGCCGGGTGCCGCGGCCCGGATCCGGCCGGCGGCCCAGGCGAGGTAGTCGTGCAGCAGCCGTCGGGGCAGATAGTCGTTCGGCTCGATCTCCCGGCCCTCGCCCGTGCGTACGGTGTGGCCGTCGGCGGCGATGCGCAGATCCCGCGAGCGGCACCACTCGTGCAGACCGGGCCCGGAGGTCGCGGTCGGGCCGTCCACCATCCGTGCGTCGGCGAACGCGGTGACCTGCGAACACACCGTGTTCAGCAGGAGGTGGTCGGGCTGGTCGGCGAGATGGAATCCCGGGCCGGCCGGCCGCGGGTCGACCAGGTGGACGGTGACCGGGAAGGGCCGCGCCGCGCAGTGGCCGACGAGGCGCTCCAGGACCCCCAGCCCGCGCGGGCCGACGCCGATGATCGCGAAAACGGGCGGGCGGCTCGGGTGTTCGTGGCTCACCATCGGCGGGTCTCCCCGAAGAAATTCGGCACGCTGACGGCCGTGCCGTCGGCGCGTGCCTGCTGGAGGGCGAACGCGCCCACGGCCAGGTCGAGGACGCCGAGGCCGAACGGCGAGAAGATCACCGGGCGGTCCGCGGTGAGGGACACCCGCTGGTTGAGCACCCCTGCCAGCGTCCCCGACACGAAGTCGCGGTTGCCGGTGAGCTGTTCGGCCAGGTGGGGTGAGGTGTTCGCCTTCATGCAGTGCTCGACGTCGTCGAAGACGTTCTGCGCGCCCAGGACCACTTCGGGCGCCAGGTCGCGCAGCGAGATGTTCAGTACCACCTGGCCGGCCTCGAACTGCCGGTGCACATAGGGCTCCAGGGCGGTCGTCGCGAACACCACCGTCTCCGCCTCCAGCGCTGCGCCCAGGTCACCGGTGACCGTCGCGGGGCGCCGCTGGGTGTCGCGGACATGCGCGGCGAGCGCCTGCGCCGACGGTTCGTGCAGGTCGTGGACGAGATAAGCGTCCGGTGCGCAGCCGGCGGCGTGCAGGTAGTCGCAGATGTTCCGGGCGATGACGCCGCCGCCGACCACGGCGATACGGCTGCCCCCGTAACCGTCCGGGCGCAGCGCCGTCGCCGCCACGGCGGCGGAAGCGGCGGTCCGGGCCGCGCTGATGGTCGCCGCCTCCAGACACGCGACCGGGTAACCGGTCTCGTAGTCGTTCAGGACGAGGACGGCCGAGGCGCGCGGCACCCCGTTCTCGGTGTTCCGCGGAAAGCTGGATATCCATTTGATGCCGGCCAGCCGGACATCCGCTCCGATGAACGCGGGCAGCGCGATGATGCGGGAATCCGGCTTCTCGGGAAACCGCAGGAAATAGCTGTCCGGGTTGACCGTCTCGCCGGCTTCATGGCTGCGGTAGGTACGGGCGACGATGTCCAGGACATCGCCGCGCCGGCTCCGCAGTGTCTCGCGTACGGAGTCACCCGGCACCACGTCGAAGGTGAACATGCTGAAATGTCCTGTTCTCAGGCGCGTGCCTGGTCCATTTCCGAATCCGGGTCGATGAGCTGCGGCCAGCGTTCGGCCACCCATGCGTCGTCGTAGATGCTTTCCAGATACCGGTCCCCGAAGTCCGGGGAGAGGGCCGCCACGACGCTGCCTTCCGGAATGCTTTTCGCCGCGTTCTGCACAGCGGCCAGTACGGTTCCGGTGGAACCGCCGAGCAGCAGCCCGCGTTCCTCGGCGAGAACGCGGCACATCTCCACCGCCTCCTCCTCCGGTACGAGCACGACGTCGTCCACGCGCTTTTCGTCCAGGATTTCCGGGCGGCGGCTCGTGCCCAGGCCCGGAATGTGACGGCGGGCCGGCGGACCGCCGAAGCTGACGGACCCGAGCGCGTCGACCGCGATGACGCGGGTCGCCGGGCTGTGCTCGCGCAGGAATTCGGCGCAGCCCATCAGCGTCCCGGTCGTCCCGGCGCCGATGAACACGTAGTCGATGTGGCCGAGCGCCTCGACCAGGGCGCGACCGGTGCGTTCCCGGTGGACCCGGGGCCCGGCCGGATTGGCGTACTGGTTCAGCCAGTACGTGTTCCGGTCGCGGCGCAGGCGTTCGCGGATGTAGTTGATGCGGGACTGCAGGTAGCCGCCGTTGCCGTCGCGTACGTCGATCACCACGACCTCGGCGCCGAGCGCCTCCATGAGGCGTACGGTCTGGGCGTTGGCGTTGGGATCGGTCACGCACGTCAGCGGATATCCCTTCGCCGCGCACACCATGGCGAGCGCCACCCCGAGATTTCCCGAGGTGGACTCGATGAGCCGGGTGGCGGGAAAAGGACGGCCGGTGTTCTCGGCTTCGGCGACCAGCGCCACGGCCGTTTTGAGTTTCACCGAACCCGCTGGGTTGAGGCCCTCGATCTTCAGGAAGACAGAGCTTCCCGGGACCAGTTGGTCAACCCGGATGAAAAGGTCATCCAGGATCAGGTCATACACTTCTTCTGCTATCACTGGAATCCAAGGTGATGGAAAGTGGGCATACGCGACGCCCGGATCCGTCCGGTGACGAGCGCATGCGGAGTCGAGTCACACGTGGTGATCAAGGCATGCAGAAGAGATGGAATGTTCCCCCGTTCGTTTCCCCCGTCGGCCGTCCCGTCGTCCCCCGTAGAACCGTGACGGCGATGCCTGCACGGAAACATACCCGCTGGAGCAAGATCCTTCCAGCATTTGCCATGGGTGAAAGCTCAACCGATGTGCGCCCCTGGGGCGGAATCACCAGTTCAGACGGGGAGGGGAGTCTCCGCTTCCCGGGGTGCGGTATGCGGAAGCGGCCGTCCGGCGCAGGCGGGCAACGGGTTGTGCCGTTGTCGTGAGCCGGTGGCCGGACGGTGTCGCCCGGGGGCCCGGGGGCGTTCCGGCGCGGTCAGGTTTTTGCCGAACACTGACGTTTCCGTATCGGCCTATTCGTGCGGAAGGCCGTCGGGAGGGCGCGCGGAACTCTCCGGAGCGAGCGCCTCACCCGGACCCGGCGCGCCCGCCCGCTCCCGCTCGACCAGCTCGTCGAGCTGGAGTTGGAGGCGCCGGGCCTCGCCCGACCGGTGCTGGTTGCGGTACAGCTCCAACGCCTGCTGCCATGCGTCACGGGCCTGGGCGAGCTGGCCGAGAGCGGCGTGTGCCTGGCCGATGCCGTGCAGGAGAACGGCCTCGTGGTAGGTGTTGCCGATGTCGCGTAGCAGACCGAGGGCCAGCCTGCCGTGCTCCAGGACCTCGGCGTGCCGGCCCGTGCACAGCCCCAGGTAGGCGTGCACGCCCAGGGACAGCGCCTCGCCGTTGCGGTTGCCGTGGCCGCGGTGCAGGAGCAGGGCCTTCTCGCAGTACGCCTGGGCCTGCTCGTAGTGGCCCAACTGCGCGGAGAACCACGCCGACTGGTTGAGTCCGCGGGCCTCCCACTCCTGGTCGTCCAGCGCCTGGAACAGGGCGAGGGAGCGGGTGGCGTGGTCCAGCGCGGGCCGCGTCTCGCCCTGCTGCCCCCAGGCCCACGCCAGGACGCGGTGGGTGTGCGCCTGGCTCGGCAGGTCGTCGGTGCGCTCGGCGAGGGCGAGAGCCTGGTGGAGGCGCTCCAGGGCGTCGGCGTGCCGGCCCACCAGAGCGCACGCCTCGGCGAGGAGGCGATGGGCCGGCGCCCGGGCGGCCTCGTCCCCGAGATGCCGCGCCGCGGCCAGGCCGTCACGCGCGATGGCCACTTGGCGCGCCAGGAGCCCCCGCCGCCAGTGATACGTGTGCAACGTCGGTGCCAACTGCCACACGGCCCGGTGCCACTGCCGCTCGACGGCCAGGCGCTGCGCGCCCATCAGACAGGGGTGTTCGGCGTCCAGCCAGGCCAGCGCCCTGGTCTCGTCCGGCAGCGGCTGGGGACGGCAACCCGGTACGGGCGGGTCGAGCGTCGCGGACTCGCGGTGCGGATCCAGCGCCTGGTCACCGGCGTAGGCCGTGTGCAGGTAGAAGTCCACCAGCCGCCGCAACGCGTCGTCGCGGCCGTCCTGCGACTGGTGGGCCCGGGCCTGCTCGGCGGCGTAGAGGCGGATCAGGTCGTGCAGCCGGTGGCGGCCGGGCGACGGCTGGGACACCAGATGCGCGGTCTCCAACTCCCGCAGCAGCGCGCGGGTCCGGGCGGCGGGCAGCCCGGCGAGCGAGGCGGCGGCGGGCAGGCTGATGTCCGGTCCCGGCGCCAGCCCCACCAGCCCGAGCAGGACGGCCGCCTCGGGAGTCAGCGCGTGGTACGAGGACGCGAAGGCGGCCCGCAGATTCAACGGGATCTCCCCGGCGTCCAGCTCGTCGAGCCGGGTGGCGTGGTCCCGCAGTTCCTCGGCGAGCAGGCCCAGGGGGAAGCCCGGGTGGGCGGTGGCGCGGGCGGCCACGATGCTCAGTGCCAGCGGCAGCCCGGCGCAGCACTCCAGGAACGCGTCCACCGCCGCCGGCTCCGCGGCGACCCGCTCGCCCCCCAGGTGATCGACCAGGAGCCGGCGTGCCTCGGCCTCGGGGAGGACGTCCAGGTCCAGTGAGCGGGCGCCGTGGGTGGTGATCAGACCGGCCAGGTGGCGGCGACTGGTCACCAGCACCGTACAGGCGGAGTTCCCCGGCAGCAGCGGGGTCACGTGGGTGGTGTCGCGGGCGTTGTCCAGCACGATCAGCAGGCGCCGCTCGGCGACCAGACTGCGGTAGAGCCCCACCTGGGCATCGGGATCCGCCGGCACCCCGGCCGGGTCCACGCCGAGGGCGCCGAGGAATCCGCGTACCGCCTCCGCCGCCGGCATGGGCTCGCCGACGGGCGTGAAGCCCCGGAGATCGACGAACAGCTCGCCGTCGGGAAACCGGTCGGCGTGCCGGTGCGCCCAGTGCAGGGCCAGCCAGGTCTTCCCGATCCCGCCGGCTCCGCCGAGCGCCGAGATCATCACCGTGGCGCCCCGCTCCGCCGCGTCGTCCAGTGCGGCCGTGAGCTGGGCCAGCTCCTCGGCCCGCCCGGTGAACACCCGCGGCGCGGCGGGCAACTGGTGCGGCACCACCGCCCGCTCGCGCCCGGAGTGCAGGTGCACCCCGCCGTGCACGACCCCGGCCTGCACCACATCGCCCCCGACCGGCGCGGACACCTCGTTACGGACCTCCGCCCCGAGTGGCCCTTGCTCCTGGCCGATTGACCCTTGCCCCTGGCCGTTCGCTTTCCGTTCCGTCGTCACCGCCTCCAACACCCGCCACAGCGGCCCCGGCCCATCGAGTGTCCCGCGCGAGCGGAACCGCCGTGGGGAGCAGGGCACATCTGCACTCTCGCGAGTGAAGATCGGCGCAGCGGGGCTGACGTGTGGCCGGTGACGCCCGGCACGTGATCCGGGCGGTGCTGGGAACTGAGAGAGCCGGCGCGCGGACGCCTGCCTCGCCCGCCCGGCGTCCGGTCCCCGCCCTGGACGGCGGGCGAGGGCGGGCTGGGCGGACGAGGACGTGCGAGGCCAGCGCCTGTCAGGGGTGCGTCAGGGTCAGCAGCTCAGGTTCCCGCCCGTGGACGTGCCCAGGATCTGGGTGAACTTGGTGAAGTTGTTGATCCGGCTCTGCACCTGGCCGGGGTTGCCGCCGTTGCACTCGATGCTGCCGTTGATGCTGCGGATCGTCTCGCCGAAGCCGCGGTCGTTGACGATCGCGTCGTGCGGCGTCATCGTGCCGGGGCCGCGCTGGGTGTTCCAGTACCAGAGGCCGGTCTTCCAGGCCACGGCCGCGTCCGTCTGGACCAGGTTCGGGTTGTGCAGCAGGTCGATGCCGAGCGCGTCGCCCGCCGCCTTGTAGTTGAAGTTCCAACTGAGCTGGATCGGTCCGCGTCCGTAGTACGCCGCCTGGCCGGCCGGACAGCCGTACGGCTGATTGCGGTCGCAGTAGTGCGGGTAGTTGGCCGTGTTCTGCTCCACGATGTGGACCAGGCCGCCCGTCTCGTGGCTGACGTTGGCGAGGAAGGCGGCGGCCTCGCGCTTCTTGATGGTGTCGCTGCCCGTGTTGGCGAACCCGGGGTAGGCGCTGAGCGCCGCCTTGAGGCCGTTGTAGGTGTAGAACGGGTTTCTGTTCGGGAACATCTGGTTGAACTGTGCCTCGCTCACCACGAAGCCGGAGGGGTTGGTGCCGCCGCCGCAGTTGTACGGCTCCCAGAACCAGGTGCTGATGACCGGGTCGTACCCCGGGTTGTCGTGCTTGGCGCGGTAGTACTGGCCGTTCGTGTACTTGACGATGTCCCCGGTGCGGTACGCCTTTCCGGCGGTCCATACGGTGAAGTTGCAGCTCGCGGCGGGCGCCGCGGTGCCGGAGGAGGGAGCGGCCGTGGCCGGGGGCGCCGCGACGGTGAGGGTCGCGGCGCAGGCGGCGGCCGAGAGCACGGCGGCTATCCGCTGCTTGAGCAACATGTGATCACTCCTCAGTGCGGCAGGGCCGCGTTCGATCGGCGACGGACCGTCCGGCGCGCGACGAGCACCACGGACCGCGCTCCGGTTCGCAAGCGCGATCACAGGTTGGTGGTACTCAACTCGCTTGGTCTGAACCAGTCAAGGTGCCGAAGGCCCGGATTCCGGAACGGACGACAAGCGGTCACCGGTACGCGCGAAACGGGCAGGACGGACACCCGGTCTGCCCGTCATGGCATCCCCGCCGGGCCACTCGATCAGGTGAGCAACCGGAACAGGTGCGCACAGGCCGCCGCCTCGGTCGGGTGCCGGCCGATGACCTGTGCGGCGCCGCGCTCGTACGTGCCGGTCTCCCACGCCCCGTCCGGAGCCTGCCGCAGGAACAAGAAGTCCGGGGGCGTGGGGGCCGGTTCGTGCACCCCTTCGATGCGGTAGTGGCCGTCGGCCACCCCCGCGGCGCGCAGTGCGGCCCGTACCGCGCGCCGGTCCGAGGGGGCGTCCCCGCACGTGGCGGACGTCATGGCGCCCACCTCACCAACGGCGGACGCGTCGGCGCGGTGTTCACGTGGCCACGCGGGTGAGGAAACCGTGCTCCACGAGCCACTTCACGTTCAGCCGCTGCCCCTGGCCCGGGTCCAGGAACACCGCGTCCAGCTTGATCTGCTGCCCGCCGCCGGGCTGCTCGAACCACGCGGCGATGCTGCCCTGCCACACCCAGAACGGCTTCGCGACCTTGTACACGTGGTAGTCGCAAGGCGCTGTCGCCTCTCGCGTGTTGAGGTTCTGCGGGGGCAGGGAGCGCTCGGCGTACGCATCGCCCGCCGGTGCCAGGAAGCCGCCGAACTCGGAGCCGAAGCGGTCCAGCCGCTGCCCCGGGCGCAGCTTGGCGGGCTCCTTGTCGACCGTGCCGTTGACCTCGCCGAAGCCGTCGTTGGGCGGGTACTTCCAGCCGCCCGAGTCCGCCGGTCCTTCCCAGTACTTCTTCAGGAAGGCCGTCGCGGGCAGCTTCCCGGTCCGCTGGTAGCCCTTGAGCAGCGGGCCCACGGGCGCCTGCTGCTTCTCCGGCAGCCACTTCGGTCCGAGCCGGGCGTCACCGTGGTACGTCCCCGTGCAGGGCTCGTGCCGGCCCCCCGGCGCCGCGGCCGGTGGGGTGGCGGTCCGGTCGTCCGGCCGGGGTGCGGCGCTGGCGGCCGGGGCCGCCAGCAGGCCGGCGGCGAGGCCGAGAGCGGCGCATATGGTGCGGATGCGGTGCACGCGGGGTCCTTTCCCGTGCTGTTGATCCATCAGGACGCTCCGCAGAGTAGACGTACCGTCTCGGGAGGTGTCATGGCCGCGTCGCCTTCCGGCCAGTGCCGGGCCGGCCGGAGCGGGGGACGGGGCCTCCGCCGTACCACCGCGCCCCCCGGGCCGTCCCCCGAAGGGGAATCCCGCCCCGCTCACCGGCCGCCGTCCGCCACCATCGACCGGGTGGACAACCAGCGGGTACGCGTCGGGTTCCGGGTCGAAGGCATCGTCCAGGGCGTCGGCTTCCGGCCCTTCGTACAGGTGACTGCAGCGCGGCTGGCGCTCTCCGGCCTGGTCGCCAACGACCTCGCCGGGGTGCTCATCGAAGTGGAGGGACCGGCCGGCGCCGTGGCGCGATTCCGATGGCTCCTGGAGAGCGAACCGCCACCACTGGCGGTGATCGAGCGCATCACCGCCCGGCCGCTCACCTCCACGGGGGACACCGCGGCCGGCTTCACCATCGGCACCAGCCGTGCACACGCCCTCCCCGCCGACGGGAACCGGGCGGCGCCCCACCGCACCCCGGTTCCCCCGGACATCGGCACCTGCGCCGACTGCTTCCGCGAGCTCCTCGACCCCGCCGACCGCCGGCACCGTTACCCGTTCATCAACTGCACCAACTGCGGCCCGCGGTACACCATCGTCCGGGACCTGCCCTACGACCGTGCCCGTACGACGATGGCCGGCTTCCCGATGTGCGCCGACTGCGCGGCCGAGTACGCGGACCCGGCCGACCGCCGCTTCCACGCGCAGCCGCTGTGCTGTCCGGCCTGCGGGCCCCGACTGCGCCTGGTCACCCCGGACGGCACCCCGCTCGCCGGGGACCCGACGGCCGGGGCGGCCGGCCTGCTCCGGGACGGGCGGATCCTGGCGGTCAAGGGAACCGGCGGGTACCACCTCGCCGTGGACGCCACGCACGAGCAGGCGGCCCGTACCCTGCGCGACCGCAAGCACCGCGCGGACAAGCCGTTCGCGGTGCTGGCCTCCGGCCTGGCGGCGGCCGAGGCACTGTGCGCCCTCGACGACCGCGCCAGGGAACTGCTGACCGGGCCGCGCCGCCCCGTCGTCCTGGCACCGCGCCGCCCCGGCACGCCGATCGCCGCCGCGGTGGCCCCGGGCTGCCGGGACCTCGGCCTCGTCCTCCCGTACACGCCGGTGCACCGGCTGCTCGCCGACGAGCTGGCCGGACCGTACGTCCTGACCAGCGGCAACCTCTCCGACGAGCCCATCGCCCACCAGGACGCGGACGCCTTCGCGCGGCTCGGCGGCATCGCCGACGCCTTCCTCACCCACGACCGGCCGATCCACGCCCGCGCCGACGACTCCGTGATCCGGGTGTCCGCGGGACGGACGGTGCCGGTGCGCCGGGCGCGCGGCCACGCGCCCCAGCCGCTGCCGCTCCCCGTCCCCGCCCCCCGTCCGGTGCTGGCCTGCGGCGCCCAGTCGAAGAACACGTTCTGCCTGGCCCGCGGCCGGCACGCCTTCGTCTCCCCGCACATCGGCGACTTGGCGGACGCCGGGACCCTGGAGGCGTACACCACCGGCATCGAACGCTGGGCGCGCCTGTACGCCGTCGACCCCGCGGTGATCGCCCACGACCCGCACCCCGACTACCTCTCCACCCGGTACGCGCACGACCTCGCCGACGCCACCGGCGCGGACCTCGTCGGCGTGCAGCACCACCACGCGCACATCGCCGCCTGCCTGGCCGACAACGCGGCGTCCGGGCCGGTCATCGGCGTGGCCTTCGACGGGCTCGGGTACGGCACCGACGGCACGCTGTGGGGCGGCGAGTTCCTCGTCGCGGACCTGTGCGGCTTCCGCCGCGCGGGCCACCTGGAGCCCGTACCGCTCCCGGGCGGCCCGGCAGCCGTACGGGAACCCTGGCGGATGGCCGTCGCCTACCTGGACCTCTGCGGCGAAGGGGACGACGGGTACGGTGCCGACCTGGCGGTGCGGTGCCGCCACCACGACCGCTGGGACGCGGTCCGGCGCCTGGCCAGGTCAGGCATGAACGCGCCGCCCACCTCCAGCGCGGGGCGCCTCTTCGACGCCGTGGCCGCCGTCCTGTCGATCCGTGACACCGTGCGCTACGAGGGCCAGGCAGCGGTCGAACTGGAGCAGCACGCGGACCCCGCGGTCCACGGCACCTACCCCGTCCGTATCGAGGCGGGCCGGGTCCGGGGGTCCGACCTCGTCCGCGCGGTGGCCGAAGAGGTGCGGGCGGGCACCGCCACCGCGGTCGTCGCGGCCCGGTTCCACAACAGCGTCGCCCGCCTGATCCACGACTGTTGCCGGGCGCTGCGCCGCACCACCGGCCTGACCACGGTCGCCCTGTCCGGCGGCGTCTTCCAGAACGGGCTTCTCCTCCAGCGCACCGTCCCCGCGCTGGAACGCGACGGGTTCGAGGTCCTCACCCACCGGCGTGTGCCGCCCAACGACGGCGGTATCAGCCTCGGCCAGGCGGCGGTCGCGGCGACCCGCGACGCGGCGGCGGGGGCGTGAGCATCTTCCCCTCACCCCCCCGCCGTCCCTCAGCAGATCCGCGGCAGCGGATCCCCGATCAGCAGATCCAGGATCCGCGTGCCCCCGAACCCGGTGTTGACCAGCACCAGTGAAGCCGGGTCGGCCACCACCCGCCCCACGGCCGCGGCGCCCGCGCCGAGCGGGTGGCCCCGCAGCGCCGCCAGCGCGGCGTCGGCGCACGCTCCGTCCACCACCACGGCCATCCGCCCCTCGCAGGCGACGTAGAGCGGATCGATGCCCAGCAGCTCCGCCGCGCCCCGGACCTCGTCGCGCACCGGTACGGCGGCCTCCTCCAGCACCACCGCGACGTCCGAGGCCCGCGCGATCTCGTTGAGCACGGTGGCCAGGCCGCCGCGGGTGGCGTCGCGCAGGCACCGTACGCCCTCGCCGCACGCCTCCAACAGCACCGCCACCAGCGACGCCAGCGGTGCCGTGTCCGAGACCAGACCGCTCTCGATGCCCAGTTCGCCGCGGGCCAGCATGACGGTGGTGCCGTGGTCGCCGACCGGCCCGGACACCAGGACCGCGTCGCCGGGGCGGGCCTGTCCGGCGCCCAGGGTGAGCCCGTGCTCCACCACCCCGATGCCCGACGTGTTGACGTACACACCGTCCGCCTTGCCGCGCTCCACCACCTTGGTGTCACCGGTGACGATCCGCACGCCCGCCGCGGTGGCCGCCCGGGCCATGGACCCCGCGATCCGGACCAGGTCCGCGACGGGGAAGCCCTCCTCCAGGATGAAGCCCGCCGACAGGTGCAGCGGGCGGGCCCCGGCCATCGCCAGGTCGTTGACGGTCCCGTTGACCGCGAGGTCGCCGATGTCACCGCCGGGGAAGAACAGCGGTGCGACCACGTACGAGTCGGTGGTCAGCGCCAGCCGCGCGCCGCCCGCGCAGAACACCGCCTGGTCCTCCAGCCGGGCCAGCAGCGGATTGTCGAACGCCTCCAGGAACACCGCCTCGACCAGCGTCTGGGTGGCCTTGCCGCCCGCGCCGTGCGCGAGTGTCACCCGCTCCTCGCGCACCCGGGCCTTGCGGCGGCGCGCCCGCTCGACACGCCGCAGGACCTGCTCCTCCTGTTCGGTGGTCATGTCCGGGCCGCCTCCCGTACCGCGGACCGGGTGAACCGGCCGAAGTTGTAGTACGCGGCGCAGGCGCCCTCGGAGGAGACCATGCACGTACCGATCGGCGTCTCGGGTGTGCAGGCCGTGCCGAAGACCTTGCACTGCCACGGTTTGAGCACGCCCTTGAGCACTTCGCCGCACTGGCAGGACTTCGGGTCGGCGACCCGCACCCCGGGAAGGTCGAAGATCCGCTCAGCGTCGTACGCGGCGAACGCGTCGCGCAGGCGCAGCGCCGAGTGCGAGATGAAGCCGAGGCCGCGCCATTCGAAGTACGGCCGCAGCTCCATGACGTCGGACAGTGCCCGCAGCGCCCTGGCGTTGCCGTCCCGGGGCACGACGCGCGCGTACTGGTTCTCCACCTCGCACCGCCCGTCCGCGAGCTGACGCAGCAGCATGTGCACCGACCGGAGGATGTCCAAGGGCTCGAAACCGGCGACGACCAGCGGTTTCCCGTAGGCCGCGGAGATGAACTCGTACGGCCGGCAGCCGATCACCGTGGAGACGTGCCCCGGCCCGAGGAAGCCGTCCAGGCGCAGGTCGGGTGAGTCCAGGATGGCCTTGACCGCCGGGATGATCGTGACGTGGTTGCAGAAGACCGAGAAGTTCTCCAGCTTCTCGGCCGCCGCGCGCAGCAGGGTCACCGCGGTGGACGGCGCGGTCGTCTCGAAGCCGATGGCCATGAAGACGACCCGCCGGCCCGGGTTCTGCCGGGCGATGCGCAGCGCGTCGAGCGGGGAGTAGACCATCCGGATGTCCGCGCCCTCCGCCTTGGCGTCCAGGAACGACGCGCTGCCGCCGGGCACCCGCATCATGTCGCCGAAGGACGTCATGATGGTGTCCGGCTGCCGGGCGATGTGCAGGGCGTCGTCGACCCGGCCCATCGGGATCACGCAGACCGGGCAGCCGGGACCGTGCACCAGGGTGACCTGCTCCGGCAGGTGGTCCTCGATGCCGTGTTTGTAGATGGTGTGGGTGTGCCCGCCGCACACCTCCATGAACGCGTACCGGCGTCCGGGCTCACACAGCCCGGCGATCCTGGCGGCGAGGGCCCGCGCCGTTCCGGCGTCGCGGTACTCGTCGACGTGACGCATCAGTCGGTCCCCGATTCTCGCAGTGCGGCGATCTCGTCGTCGTACGCCTGGCCGATGCTTTCGAGGAAGTCGAGCGCGGCCCGCGCCTCGGCCTCGTCGATCTTGGACATGGCGAAACCGACGTGGATGAGGACCCAGTCACCGGGCCCTACCCCCTCCTCCTCCAGGAGGGCGATGTTGACGGCCCGGCGGACGCCGCTGACGTCCACCCGGGCCAGGTCCGGCTGCCCTTCGACGAACGCGACGACCTCACCGGGAATCCCGAGGCACACGGTCACCTCCCGGGCCCGCCGCGCGGTCCGCCCCGGCGACCTTGATGGACACCAGGGTGAACTCGTCACCGGGCACCGTGATCAGCTCCACCGCCGCGCCCTCGGCGACGGTGCCCGCCGCGACCAGCTCGAAGCCCTGGGCGAGCGCCGGTTCGACCACCGCGTGCCGCTCGCCGACGCGTACCGTCACCGCGGTGACCCGGCGGCCCCGGGCGCGGTTCTCCACCGCCTGGAGGATGCCTTCGCACAGCCCGACCTCATGCATGACTACCGTCCGTTCCTCGTTCCGCCGCGGCGGGATCGCCGCGGTCCATCCGCTCTTCCAGCAGTTCCCGTACGAGCCGTACGGCCACGTCGACCGCGCCCAGGACGGGCGGGGTCAGTCCCATCTCCTCCTCCAGGGCGGCCGGCTCGCAGCCCACCACCGTCACCCACGGAAGTCGTACGCCCAGCCGCCGGAGCACGGTCAGGACCGTCTCGGGTGCCATGTCGTGGGCGTCCATGGCGGGCGCGGTGGCACCGCCCGGGCCGGGCAGTTCCTGTGTCACGCCGTCGGGTTCGAGGACGTACACGGTCCCCGGCGCTTCGCCGCGCCGCATCGCGTCGACCAGGACCAGGCCCTCGTAGCCGTTCATCAGCTCGTACGCGAGATGCACCCCGCGGATGCCGAAGTCGGCGGCCCGCGCGCCCTCGGGCAGTGATTCGGCGGCCAGGCGCTGGGCCACCGCCACCCCGAACCCGTCGTCGCCGAGGAAGACGTTGCCCACGCCCGCGACCATCACCTTCACAGCAGTTCCACCTCATCGGGAGCGAAATAGCGGAAGCGGCCGACCGCCTCGTGCAGATCGGCGCCCAGGTCGTCGTCGAGCGTCACCGCCAGGTGCGTTCCGCCGTCGACGTCCTGGAGGACCGCCGACACCCGCGCCGTACGGCCGTGCAGGAACATGTCCTGCGCGTCGGTGCGCCGCCCGCCGCCGGGGCGCAGCCGGACGCGTGAGCCCCGCGCTGCCCGGCCGCCGAGAACCCGCACCCGGCCGTCGTCCGGGTCCGGTGAGCCGTCCGGCGCGTCCCGGGGGCGCCGGACCGCGCCGTGCAGCCGCTCCAGCACCTCCGGCGCGATGGAGTCGGCGTGGTCGATGATCGCCGCCGCCCGGGCGTCGGTGGCCCTGGCCTCGCGCTTCTCCGCGTCGGTGAGGGTCATCGTGCGCAGTGTCAGCAACTCGTCGATCTCCGTGCCGTCGTGGAAGTCGGCGGGGCTCTCCTCGGCGATCCGCGGCCGGTCGCCGAGGATGATCGGCGCGCAGAGCAGGGTGTGGTCGTCGACGAGCGCGGGCCAGGTGTGCCGGCTCTCGCACCCGGCGGCGGCGCCGGCGGCCCACCGTGGCGGGTCGGTGGGGGAGAGGAACCGGCCGCCGGTGACCGCGAGCAGCGTGTGCGTGCCGATGAGCGCGCCGCACAGCATCTCCGCGCGGTCGTCGCCGTCGTCCGGCAGCGCCTCCGCCGACCGTTGCGTACGGTTCTCCGTGCGCACCCGCACCTTCAGCAGGCCGTACGGGCCGGGCACCGCCTCCGTCGCGATCCGCACCACCCCGCGCAGCGCCCGGCGCCTGCGGCCCTCTTCCTCGCCACCGGGCACCTCGAAGCGATGGTGTGCGACCGCCCCGGGCACGAGGTCCGCGTGCGCGTCGATCTCCCGTACGACCCCCTCGTCCCACGGCGGATCGCCCGGCCCGCGCGAGAACCGCCGCTGGACCTGGAGGAATCTCAGCCGCACGGCGAGCGTCGGGCCGCTGCCCCGGCCCGGGTCGACGAGGCAGTCGGCGTGCGCGGACGACGTCTCCGACGCGTCCGAGCCCTGTGGCGCCAGTACGCCGAACTGCCAGCGCAGCCGGTTCTTGGGCGCGGACGCCCGGTACGGGTAGAGGATGTAGCCCTCGAAGAGCACGGCGTCCGCCACCGCGCGGGCCCGCTCGAACCCGGCGGGCTGCCCGCCGGCCGCCGCCGCGCTCACCGGGCCTCACCCCCGCCGCACCACTGCCGTGGCCGGTCCCCGGCCCCGTCCTGCCCCGTCGGGCCCCTCCCGGCCCGGTCGAGGAGCGCCTCGACCGTCTCCTCCCACGTGGTGAGCTGCCGCGCGTGCTTGAACTCCTGCAACGCGTCCAGCGTTTCGCGGCGCAGCCGTAGCCAGCCGCTGCCCGGGAAGTACAGGTCCATCACCTCGCGCCACACGGCCGCCGGCAGCTCCGCCGTGCACTCCTGGTCCCATGGCACCATCTCGACCTGGCCCGCCGTGAAGACCGTGCCGCTGAACAGCATCAGCACCGGCACCTGGCCGCCCTCCAGAGCGTGGAAGTACTGGCCGCACGACACCTCCAGGTCGTACGAGCACGGCACCGGCACGTCGATCTCCGTACCGCCGCGGAAGCCGGGCACCATCACCGTCACGGTGGCGAGTTGCAAGGGCTGCTGCGTGGTGGACCAGCGGTCCGGCGGCCCGAACAGGGCGCCCAGCCGGGCCTGTTCGAGCGGACTGTACGTGCGCTGGTGCGGCTGGACGCGCAACTGGCAGCGGAGGGCGAGGGCCCGTACGTCCAGGCCGCTGCGTTCCTCGACGCACAGCCGGAAGAGCAGGGTGGGGGCCGCCGCGTACGGCTCGGGGCGGACACCGGAACAGGCGAAGGCGAAGTCACCCACGGGTGTCCACCTCCGGTCCCCCGGAGGCCGCCGAGCGGTTCCGCAACGCGGCGAAGAACGCGTCCAGTTCGCCCCGGACCAGCTCCCCGCCGTCGAAGCCCCGCCAGTGCAACCGCATCCGCCCCACCAGGTCGTAACACGCGTCGATGGGGACGAGATGGCACTCGACCCGCTCGCCGTGGCGGCGCAGCAGCAGGGCCTCCACGTCGTCGGCCAGGTCGGCCACGCCCGGGTTGACGGCCATCACCCGCTCCCAGGCGGCGTCCGGCAGCAGCGACTCGGTGGCGCCGCCGGGGCTCGGGTAGAACACCACGTAACGGCCGAGGCGGGAGTTGCGGAAGCAGAAGACCATGCCGACCGGCAGTTGCAGCGCTTCCCACTGCGCCGAGTCGAGCCCGAAGCCGGGTACGTGGCGGTGGCGGTCCGGTACGCCGCGGTAGCGTCCCTGGGCCGCACCGCGGGGCGCGAGCAGCATCCGGCAGGCCCGGCAGACACACAGCAGACCGCGGTCGTCGAGATCCACCACATGCCCGTGCGGGCCGGTGCCGAGGCCCGCGGCACACAGGTCGCAGCGTGGTCCGGGCGGCCCGGCGGCGGGTTCACGGAAACGGCGCAGGCCGTGGCCGGCGATCATGTTCGCGCCCCGCGGCCGGTGGGCGCGGGACACCGCGGCGGCGGCCCCGAACCGATCTGGAGCAGCGGCTGCCGCGGCGCGGCGCTCTCCACCCGTACGCCGGTGACCTCCGGAGCCACGGACCGGACCGCCCGTGTGACGGCCTGCTCGACGGTGGCGGCCGAGGAGGCGCAGCCGTCACAGGCGCCGTGCAGCCGGATCCGGGCCACGCCCGCCCCGTCGATCCCGACCAGTTCCACGTCGCCGCCGTGCGACCCCAGGAACGGCCGGACCCGCGCCAGCGCCTCGGTCACCCGTTCCGCCGTGCCGCGCGGATGCAGGTCGTGCAGGATCAGCAGGCTGCCCACCAGGTCGTCGGCGGCCAGTTCCGCCACCCGCTCGGCGGGCAGCAGCTCGGTGATCCGGGCCAGTCCGCCCCCGTACAGCCGCATCAGCAGCCGGACCAGCTCCTCCACCTGCTCGCCGACCCGCGGTGAGGTGGCGAGCCGGCCGATCAGCTCCTCCACCCGCGCCTCGGTCTGCCGTAGTTCTTCCATGTCAGCTCTCTTGGCCGTGGACGGTGGGGGACAGCGACTTCTTCAGCACCCGGCCGCCGCCCAGGAACATGTGCACGCCGCAGGGCATGCACGGGTCGAAACTGCGGACCGCCCGCATGATGTCGATGCCCTTGAACTTCTCGGGCGGGTTCTCCTCGAAGATCGGCGTGTTCTGGACGGCGTCCTCGAAGGGTCCCGGAGTGCCGTGCACGTCGCGGACGCTGCCGTTCCAGGGTGTGGGCGGGTACGGGTGGTAGTTGGCGATCCGGCCGCCCCTGATCACCATGTGGTGGGACAGGGCACCACGCACGGCCTCGCTGAAACCGCAGCTCACGGCCTCGTCGGGCACGGTGAACGGCGCCCAGGTGTCGGTGCGCCCGGCCCGCACCTCCGCGAGCGCGCGCTGCGCGAAGTGCAGGGCGGCGGCCGCCGCGTACGCCTGGAAGTACGTACGGGCGCGGTTGCGCTCGATGGCGTTGCTCAGTGGCTCACCGTTGTGCTCGGGGATGCGCCACTCGAAAGTGGTCTCGGGCTTCGTGGCGGTACGCGGCAGGTTGATCAGCACGCTGTGCCCGGTGGCCTTGAGGTGTTCGGTGTCGACCAGCCCGGACAGCGCCGTGGACCAGAGCCGGGCGAGCGGCCCGCCGCCGGTGTCCAGCGCGAGGTGCTCGCTGCCGTCGAACCACCGCGGGGACATCACCCAGCTATATTTGTCGCCGAAGTCCCGTTTCTGCGGCCGCGGGATCGTGTGCTGGTTCCACGGGTGCCGCTGGTCCACCGGGTTGCCCAGCGGGTCTTCGGTGACGAAGGGTTCGCGGTCCTGCCAGTCGTCGTAGAAGGAACTGCCCAGCAGGATACGGATGCCGAGGTTGATGTCCACCAGGTCGTTGGTGACGAGCCTGCCGTCGACGACCACGCCCGGCGTGACGAACGCCTTGCGCCCCCAGTCGGCCATCGTCCGGTAGTCGTAGTCGCAGTGTTCCGGGTCCTGGAACCCGCCCCAGCAGCCGAGCAGCACCCGGCGCCGCCCGACCTCCTCGTACCCCGGCAGTGCCTGGTAGACGAAGTCGAACAGGTCGTCGTGCATCGGCACGACCTTCTTCATGAACTCGACGTAGCGCATCAGCCGGGTCAGGTAGTCGGTGAAGAGCTGGACCGTGGCGACCGTGCCCACGCCGCCCGGGTACAGCGTCGAGGGGTGGACGTGGCGCCCTTCCATCAGGCAGAACATCTCCCGCGTGGAGCGGCTGACCTGGAGGGCCTCGCGGTAGAACGCGCCCTCCAGCGGGTTCAGCGAGCGCATGATCGCGCCGATGGTCCGGTAGCCGTGCTGCTCCGCGTGCGGGGCCTCGGTGCGCTCGGCCAGCTCCCACACGCCCGGGTTGGTCTCGCGGACCATCCGCTCGCAGTAGTCGACCCCGACCAGGTTCTCCTGGAAGAGGTTGTGGTCGAACATGAACTCGGCGGCCTCGCCCAGGTTCAGGATCCACTCGCCCAGCGCCGGCGGCCGCGCGCCGTACGCCATGTTCTGCGCGTACACCGAGCACGTGGCGTGGTTGTCCCCGCAGATGCCGCAGATCCGGCTGGTGATGAAGTGCGCGTCGCGCGGGTCCTTGCCCTGGAGGAAGATGCTGTAGCCGCGGAAGATCGACGAGGTGCTGTGGCACTCGGCGACCCGCCCGCGCCCGAAGTCGATCTTCGTATGGATTCCCAGGCTGCCGACGATGCGGGTGATCGGATCCCACGCCATCTCGACCAGTTCGCCGTCGTCCGTCCCCTCAGCCATGCCGCTTCCCCTTTCGCCAGGAAGGCTCGTATCCGGTGGTCAGCGCTTCGCCCTTGTGGCGCCACGCCGGTTCCTTCTCGACGTTGTGCAAAGTGATCGCGCGCAGGGTGCGGACCAGGCTCGTGTACAGCCCGCCGGCCGGCTCGGCGGCCTTCACCCCCGCCGGCTCGTCCATGAACGGCATGAACTTGTCCGGGAAGCCCGGCATGGTGCACGCGATGCAGATGCCACCGACGTTGGGGCAGCCGCCGATGCCGTTGATCCAGCCCCGCCGGGGCACGTTGCACTTCACCACCGGCCCCCAGCAGCCGATCTTCACCAGGCACCGGTCGGAGGCGAAGCCGCCCGCGAACTCGCCCTGTTCGTAGTAGCCCGCCCGGTGACAGCTCTCGTGCACGGTCTGACCGAACAGCCACGCGGGCCGCAGGTTGTCGTCGAGCGGGATCATCGGCGCCTGACCGGTGATCTGGTACAGCAGGTGGACGAGGGTCTCGGAGAGGTTGTCGGGCTGCACCGGACAGCCCGGCACGCACACGATCGGCGTCCCGGTCCGCGACCGCCAGTCACGGCCCAGGTAGTCCGGTACGCCCATGGCGCCGGTCGGGTTGCCGGCCATCGCGTGGATGCCGCCGTACGCGGCGCAGGTGCCCGCCGCCAGCACGACGGCGGCCTGCGGCGCGAGCCGGTCCAGCCACACGGACGTGGTGATCGGCTGGCCGGTCTCCGGATCGTTGCCGAACCCGCTCCAGAACCCCTCCGCCTTGATCGCCTCGTTCGGCACCGAACCCTCGACGACCAGGACGAACGGGTCGAGTTCGCCCCGGGCGCCCTTGTGGAACCACTCGATGAAGGAGTCGGCGCCGCCCTGCGGGCCGCATTCGTAGTCGAGCATCGGCCAGTGCATCGCGAGCCGCGGCAGCCCCGGCAGGGCGCCCAGCACGATCTCCTCGATGCTCGGCTGGGTGGCCGCCGTGAGCGCGACCGACTCCCCGTCGCAACTGAGTCCGGCGTTCAGCCACAGCAGGTGGACGAGCGGTTCCCCGTCCCGCCCGGCGGAACCCGGCGGGGGTGTGGCACGGCTGCCCGAGCCGTCGTCGGACGTCACCGCGCACCACCCCGCTCGGCGCGGACGGTCCGCAGCGCCCGCTGGGTCAGCTCCCACAGCGCGTGGTACACCGTCGTCTGCGCTTCCTGGATGCGGTGGACCGAGGCGGACGGGATGACGAACAGGTGGCCGAGCCCGCCGAGCCGGGCCAGCCGGCCGCCGTCGTGGCCCGCGAGCGCCACCGTCACCATGCCGCGCCGGTGCGCCTCCTCCAGCGCCAGAAGGACGTTGGCGGACCCGCCGCTGGCCGACAGGCCCACCGCGATGTCGCCGCGCCGCCCGAATGCGGCGAGCTGCCGGGCGAAGACCACCTCGAAACCGACGTCGTTGGAGAGCGCCGTGACCACCGCCATGTCACTGGTCAGCGACAGCGCGGGCAGCGGCACGGCCGCCGGCACCACCCCGGCGGGCGGCTGCAGGAACGTGGTCACCAGGCCCTGCGCGTCCGTCGAGCTGCCGCCGTTGCCGAAGGCGAACAGCCGGCCACCGGCCGCGAAGGACTCCGCCATGCGTACGGCGCAGGCGGCGATCCGCGGGCCGCACTCCGCCGCGACCCGCTGCCGGAGCGCGATGGTCTCGGCGGCTTTCTCCCGGGTCGACCGGGCCACCTCGTCGACCGGCCCGGCATCGGACGCCCGGCCCGCGGGAGCCGCCGACCCGTACAGGAACGGGTACAACTCCCGTACGCCTTCCGGCACGTCAGTCATCGGTGTCTCCCGTCGTGACCGGCCGTGCCAGGGCGACGGCCTCCCCGGCGTGCACGAGGACGGTGGCACCGGGAACGGCCTCGACGAGCGCCACACTGATCTCCACATCGCGGCCGCCCGCGTCGCCGTTCTCCTCGCGGGCCAGCGCCAGGCCGCCCGGCAGCAGCCGCCGCACCCGCATCGGCCGCGCCTCGTCGGAGCAGGTCACGCACGCGCCGCCGGGCTCCGGGGGCGCCTCGCACCACGGGCCGAGCCGGTCGAGGAAGACATGCGTCAGCTCCCACACCAGGTGGTACGCCGTCACGTGCACCTCCTTGGCGACCAACGGGTCCGGACCGCCGAGCACCAGCACGTGGTCCGCCTCCGGCGCGTCCGCGCGGTCGCCGCCGCACAGGGCGATGGTGAGCAGCCCGGAATCCCGCGCCTGGGCCAGCGCACGGCGTACGTTGGTGCAGCGGCCGTCCGGCGAGACGCCCAGCGCGATGTCCCCGGTGGCGGCGAACGCCCGTAGCTGGTGGGCGAAGACCTCGTCGAAGCCCTGCCGGACGCCGACGCCGCTGAGCGTCGCCGCGTCGTTGCCGAGCGCCAGCGCCGGGAGCGCCCGCTTGCCCACCACGACCGGGTGCATGAACTCCACGGCGATGTGGCCGGCGTCCACCCCGGACTCGCCGTTGCCGAACACGATCAGCTTGCCGCCGCCGGCGAACCGCCCGGCCATGTCCCGGCAGGCCGCGGCCACCCGGTCGGCCGCCGCGGCGAGTTCGCGGGCGGCCGGGGCACGGCGGGCGAAGACCTCACGTACCGCCGTCCCGTCGACGACCGGGCCGTTCATCGGCACACCCCGGGCGGGCCGCCGGACAGCAGGTAGACGGTCATCGTCGCTCAACTCCCTACGTGGAGGACGATGACGCAGGTGTCGTCCTCCGGATTGGTGTGCAGGACGGACAGCAGGGTCCGCAGATGCTCCTCGGGGCTGCCGGCCGCTCCACGGCGGGCGGCGGACAACAGCAGGTCCTCGCGCTTGCCGGCCCGGTCGGCGCGGCGCTCCACCAGGCCGTCGGTGTAGAGGATCAGGCGGTCGCCGGGGGCCAGCGGGAGCGTCTTGCAGACGTAACCGGGATCGAGGCTGGCGCCGAGGGTGGTCCCGTCGTCGTTGACCAGTTCGGTGGCCCGGCCACCCCGTACGAGCACGGGCGGCGGGTGACCGGCGCGGGACCAGGACAGGGTGCGCCGCAGCGGATCGAAGTGGCCGACCACGGCGGTCGCCGTCAGCGACTCGTCGTGGCCGTGGAAGGCGACGAGGTTGAGGCAGTCGAGGACGCGGGCCGCGTCGGCGCCGGTGTACGCGATCCCGAGCAGCGCGTTGCGCAACTGCGCCATGCCCGCGGCGGCCTGGAGACCGTGCCCGAGCACGTCGCCGATGGCGATCAGCACCCGGCCGTCGGGCAGCGGCGTGGCCTCGAACCAGTCGCCGCCCACCCGGGCGCAGTTCTCGGCGGGCTGGTAGCGGATGGCCGCCCGCAGCCCCGGCAGGGAGGTGTGGACCCGGGGCAGCAGGGCCAGTTGCAGTTCCTCCGCCATCCGTAGCTGCTGACGCTCGGCCTCCCGCCGGGACGCGTCCAGCGCCGCCTCCACCCGCCGGACGCGGGAGACGTCCTGGACGACACCGCGCAGCGCCACCGGGTTGCCGAGGCTGTCGCGGATCAGTTCGGCGTTGACGCTCACATGGCGCGGCCCGCCGGAAGCCCGCGTACGGACCTCGAACCACACCGGACCGTGGTTGCGGGACAGCGACTGCACGGCCCGGACGACGACGGGCAGGTCCTCCTCGACGACGTACTCGGACAGGGCGCCCAGCGACAACGGCCCCCGTTCCGCCGCGAGGTCGAAGATGTCGTACATCCGCCGCGACCACGTGGCCTCGGCGGTGGCCAGGTTCCACTCCGCCCAGCCGAGGTCGGCCAGCCGCTCGGCGTCGTCGACCCGGGCTGTCATCCGCGCGTGCTCGTCGTGGAACTGCCAGCTCACCAGCAGCCCGCCGCCCACGCGCTGGGCCCGCACGCTCAGCACGGCCGGATGCAGGACGCCCCGCAGCGGCTCCTCGTACGGGAACGGGCCCCGGTCCAGCGGGACTCCGGTCTCCAGGACCGTCACATAGGCGTCGAACAGCCCCGACAGGATCATGCCGGGGAAGGCGTCGAGCAGTCGGCTGCCGGTGATCTGCTCGGGCGTACGGCCCAGGAGGCCGGTGGCGTGCGCGTTGCAGCGGTCGATGGTGAACTCGACCACCCGGGCGAACGGTCCGCGCACCGGGAAGAGCAGGGCCGCCGGTACGGGGATGGCGTCGAGGACCGCGCCCAGCCAGGCGGCGCGCACGTCGTCGTCCGGCAGCCCGAGGGCGGCCAGGCCGCGCAGCCGCTGCCCGGCGCAGTCGGTCAGCTCCTCCAGCCGGCCCCGCACCGCGGGAGCCCGTGGCGCGGGGCCCGACCAGATGACGCTGGCCACGCAGACCACGACGTCGGTGCCGGTGTCGGATTCCCGGACGCCGACGGGGCGGGGCGCGTCCGGCGCGTCGCTCCTGGCCGAGACCCAGGTCAGCACCCGGTCGCCGGCCTCGTCGTCGAGCCACATCTGCTGGTCGGTGTCGGCCATCCGGGCCAGCGGGAGGATGCAGTGCAGGGGCACCTGCGACCAGTCGCTGACCGTCTGCGCGGCCGGGCCGGCGACTCCGCTCATCCGGAGCACGCCTTCCATGTCGAGGACCGCCAGCAGCACCGCCGTGGCGCCCGAGGGCTCGGCCTGTTCGTACAGCCGCTGCGCCAGCTCCACCGGGCTGCGGGCGGTGGTGAGTTCCACCGCGCCGTCGGACGGCCCGGGGCGGTGCGGGACCGTTACGGCATGACCGCCGGGCGCGGGGGCCCGTATGGCGCGGTGCTCGTCGTCGGCCGGCCTTTCGGTTCCGTACGCCGTTCCGGCGGTCGCTGCCGAGCCGTTTCCGCAGGCAGCGGCAGCGGCAGCGGCAGCGGCAGCGGGGCTCGGTGGCACGGGCGCCGCCGGGACTGCCGTCGCGGACACGCCCGCTTCGGCGACGACCTGGGTGCGCGCGGCTCCGTCCCGCTCGGCGCCGCGGACCGCCTCTGTGGCGCTCGCCCCGGTGAACCCCAGCAGTCCGCTCGCACAGGCGCGGGCCTGCGCCTCGTCGCACCCGAGATGCTTGACGAGGAGTTCCCCGACGCGTGCGGCAGTCAGCGCGGCCGCAGGCGTCGGCCCGGCCCCCTGCGGGGGGCCGTCCTCCTCCGGCCGGGAACCGGCAACGCCGCTGTCGCACCGGACCATGACACCTCGTCGCTTCATCGAAGGCGCCTGCGCCCGCCCCATGGGGTTCTCCGGACGGCGCACGGTAGACGCGCACGCACGCGGACCGGTCGGGGGAGCTTGCCTCATGACGGCTGATATCTAACAGTGCTCACTCGATCACCGTGAGAAGTGGCCGGTAATGTCCCAGGGCTTTGTCGTGCCGATCCCGAGAGCAAGAAGGCGAGCGGCGGCTGACCGTTATTGATCGGTCCGCCGGGGCGCCGGAGGGGGAACCGCGGAGGGGTGGGCCCCTGGCCGGGAGTGCGCGGGGCCGCCGGTCACGTCGGCGGGCGCCCCCGGGGCACTCGCCACCTCCGGCAACTTCACGCAATATGTGTTAACAATGCGAGGGTCTTCTGCTAAGAATGCCGTCCACCGTCATCCGTGCGATGACCCCCGCCGACTTGAGGGACACCCGCCCATGCCCGCTCCGCTGCCCGCCCACGTGCCCGCGACCATGCGCGCCGCCGTCCTGCACGCGCCGAAGGATCTGCGGATCGAGGAGCGGCCCGTGCCGGTTCCCGGGCCGGGACAGGTGCTGGTCCGCGTCGAGGCCGTCGGCATCTGCGGCTCCGACGTGCACTTCTACGAGCACGGACGGATCGGCGACTTCGTCGTCCGCGCCCCGATGGTGCTCGGTCACGAGCCCGGCGGCACGGTCGTCGCCCTCGGGCCCGGCGCCGCCCGGCACCAGCCGGGGCAACGGGTCTCACTCGAACCCGGCGTCCCCTGCGGCACCTGCACGCAGTGCCGCCACGGCCGCTACAACCTGTGCCCCGAGGTCTCCTTTTACGCGACCCCGCCGGTCGACGGCGCCCTGTGCGAGTACGTCACCATCGACGAGCACTTCGCCCACCCCGTCCCGGACACGCTGACCGCCGAGACCGCGGCCCTGCTGGAGCCGCTGTCCGTCGGCGTGTGGGCGGCGCGCAAGGGCCGGATCGGCACCGGCTCGCGGGTGCTGGTCACCGGCGCCGGGCCGATCGGGCTGATCGCCGTCCAGACCGCCCGCGCCTTCGGCGCCACCGAGGTCGTCGTCACCGACATCGCACCCGAACGGCTCTCCCTGGCACGGGAGTTGGGTGCCACCGCCACCCTCGACGCCCGCACCGCCCGGCTCGCCGACACCGGGTACGTCCCCGACGTGCTCCTGGAGTGCTCCGGCGTCCCGGCCGTCGCCGTCGAGGGGATCCGGGCCGTCGGCCGCGCCGGCCGGGCGGTGCTGGTGGGCATGGGCGCGGACACCGTGCCGCTGCCGCTGGCCCATGTGCAAAACTTCGAGATCGAGGTCACCGGCACCTTCCGGTACGCCAACACCTGGCCCGCCGCCATCGCCCTGGCCGCCTCCGGCGACGTACGGCTCGACCGGCTGGTCTCCCACCGGTACGGCCTGGCGGAGGCGGAGCAGGCGCTCACCGCGGCCGCCCGGGACCGTACGACGATCAAGCCCGTGGTGTGTCCGCTGCCCCGCTGACCGCCGCGGGCACGAAGGGAAGGAACGCCGGATGCCCGCCAAGGCACGGCTCTCGCAGGCCGCCGTCGAACAGCGGCGGCAGGCCGTCCTGCGGTACGTCGCCGATCACGGCGCCCTGCGCATCGACGCGCTCGCCGACCGCTTCGGCGTCAGCCTGATGACGATGCACCGCGACCTCGACGACCTCGCCGGACGCCACCTGCTCCGGAAGGAGCGGGGGCGGGCCGTCGCCTTCCCCGCCCTGACCATGGAGACCGCCACCCGCTTCCGGGAGAGCGTCGGCCTGGCGGCCAAGACGGCGCTGTGCGCCGCGGTGGCCGACCGGATCGCACCGGGCAGCACCCTGCTGATGGACGACTCCACCACCCTCTACCCCCTGGCCGCGATGCTGGCCCGGCGGGGCCCGGCCGCGCGGCTCGCCGTGGTCACCAATTCCGTCGGCCTGGCGCAGCGGCTGGGCGCGGCACCCGGCGTGGACGTCACACTGCTCGGCGGCCGCTATCAGAGCGAGTTCAACTCCTGCACCGGCCCGGAGGTCACCCGCGAACTGTCCCGGCTCCACGCCGACCTGGTGCTGATGTCCGCCACCGCCGTCCTCGACGGGCGGCTCTTCCACCCGCTGCGGGAGTACGCCGACGTCAAGGAGGCGATGCTGGCCGCCGCCGACGAGGCCGTACTGGCCGTGGACCATTCCAAGTTCGGCAAGCGGGCCACGTACCGGTACGGCACCGCCGCCCGCTACGGGGCGGTCGTCACCGACACCGCCACCCCCGCCGCGGAACTGGCGGCCCTCCGGGACACCGGCACCGCCGTCCAGGTCGTCGAGCCGGGCACGGGGTGAGCCGGGCGCCTGGCTCAGAGGCCCTCCGGGGGCAGGGCGGCAACCGTGTCGAGCAGGCGGTTGACGTCGGTCAGGGCCTCCCGGCCGGCGTCGGAGTCGCACTGCACGGGATCGTCGAGGACATCGGCGGTGCAGGCCATGAGCTGGTACATGGCGCCGATGGGCTTCAGGCCCCAGGAGGCGCTCAGCAGGATGTGGGTGATGAGGGGGGCGGTGAGCCGGCCGCCGTTGTCGTCCCGGGCGAGGACCAGGGCCAGGGCCAGGTTGCGGTCGGCGTCGTCCGGCTGCCACGGCCCGCCGAGGTCGCGGGCGAGGGTGGTGGCCTGGGACCGGATGTCGGATGCCGCGTTCATGGTCCGACGGTGCCACACCGTCGCCCGCGCCGCCCGGAGGCCCGGCCGCGGTGTCGTTCCGCCGGGGGGACGCGTGGGGTGCCGGCGCCGGGACTGTCCGCACCCGGCGGCACCGGCGGACCCGCACCGCCACGTGCACGCCCCGGGCCCCGGCGGGCGCGCTTCGCACGCGCCCTCGGCCGCGTCACTCCACCGGGTGAAGGCGGCCGCCGCCCGGCATACGGCGGTGCGACACCGGGCGCGCAGGGCCCGATGGCCCCGAAGCGGTCGGGCAGCCGGGGCCGCCGCGCGAAGAGGAAGCGTCGGGGAAACGGACACCGGACACGAGTGGGACCGCCCGGCGGGTGACCGCACCGGCGGGCACGCGGGGTGCCCGCCGGTGGGGGGTCACGGCTTGGGCAGGACGCAGCCCGGCCGTCCCAGGTCGAGTTTGTTGCCGGTGCCGAAGCACTTGGGTATCTCGTACGTCTCCTGCGCGTAGCCGATGCCCCGGCGCACGCTCACCTGGCCGTTGGCGTCCACCTCGCACGGGTTGTTCATCGTGCAGCGCTGGCCGCTCTCATTGATCGTGTTGTTGACGGCCGCCACCTTGCCGGAGGCCACGTCGATCACCGGCGATCCGGAGGTGCCGCCGATGACCTTGCACGGGGCGGTGTAGCGGACCGAGTCCTTCCAGGTCCAGTCGCCTTCCTTCAGCCGGTAGGCGAAGCCGTCCACATTGCAGTTGTAGGTCTTCTTCCAGTAACCGGAGACGACGCTGATCGCGGCGCCCTTCACCGGGTGGGTGGTGGCCATGTCCAGCGCCTGGATGCCGTAGCGCTGCTTGATCTGGGCGTAGGTGGAGGAGAGTTCGTACAGCGAGACATCGGTGTCGGTCATCGTGCCGTAGGCGATCTTGGTGGCGCGTACCGTGCCGAGGTTGCCGGCCGAGGCGCTGAGCACGGTGAAGCTGCGGCTGGAGGGCCGGTCGACGATGACCTCGCCCGCACCGGGCATCCCGGTTTCCAGGCAGTGCCCGTTGGACATGACCAGGGCCGGGTCGTTGTCGGTCGAGGTGGGCATCCGCACGATCGAGCCGGAGCAGTTGCTGAGCGCCACCGTGCCGGCGAAGGACACGGCCCGGGGAGCCGCCGCATCGGCTCCGGCGAGCGTGGCGTCCGTCGTGCGCGTCAGCGAGGGCGTCGCCGGGTGCCCGGTGGCGTCCGCGGGCGTGGCGGCACCGGCGGTTCCGGCGGTGCCCACGAGGGCCGCGGTACCCAGGACGGCCGTGGCCAGGGCACCGACGAGAGGGCTTCTCATGTGGGGGTCCTCTCAGAATCCGTGGCCGAAGTTCCTTCGGCTTTGACGTGCGCATTGTTGGGGCAACCGATGCCGCTGGCAACAACTTCGCCGTAACCGGCGGAAAGTTGTTCGGGTCAGGAGAGGGGGCGGAGGGGAGGGTGGGGCGGGGCATGACGGGGCGGGGGCCGTGCGCCGTCGTGGGGGACGCCGGACGCCGCCGTACCCATCCCGGCCTGCCGCCGCGTGGTGCCGGTCGGCTCCCCGCTCGCTCCCGGCCCGCCGCTCCGGAGCGGCTCGGGGGCGGGCGGGTCTCCGGACGCGACGCCTTTTGTCTCCGCACGGTTGACTGCCGCGCCGATTTCTCATGCGCTTCTCACGAACGCGCCCCGCCCTGTCCGGCGATACCCCGTTGACCTGCACCGCAGCCGACTCCGGGAAGTTCGCGAACGTTGTGGACATGAGGCAGGTGAGGTGTCGTACGCTAAACTCCGCGATCCGTTCGCGCATTTTCCGCTGTTTACCGTCAAACACGGACAGGTTGCCGCCGCACCGTCGTTAAGGACCCGGATGCTTTACGCCGCGCCCCAACACCCTCCCGGCCCGCAGGGAGAGGTGCGGCGGCCCAGACTGCGTATCCTCGACGGGCTACGGCTGCTGGCCGCCTTGATGGTCCTGGCGTATCACTACATCACCCTGCGCGACGGCTGGGGTGACGATCCGCAGGCATTCTCCCCGCTCGTCCACCACCTGTCGGAGTACGGGTGGCTGGGCGTCGAAGTCTTCTTTCTGATCAGCGGGTTCGTCATCTGCATGAGCGCGTGGGGGCGCTCCCTGGGTGATTTCGTGACATCCCGCGTTTCCCGCCTCTATCCGGCCTACTGGGTTGCCGTGCTGCTGACGGCGGCGGTGCTGACGGTGTGGCCGAACGTCCGCAGCGCGGACAACTGGGAAACGGTTCTGACCAATCTCACCATGCTCCAGCAGGGGCTCGGTGTGCCCGACGTGGACGACGCCTACTGGACGTTGTTCATCGAATTGAAGTTCTACCTGCTGTTCGCGGTCGTGGTCTTCCGCGGGGTCACGTACCGCCGTTGTGTGCTCTTCTGCGGCCTGTGGACCGTGGCCGGGGTGGTGGCGCTGAAGTCCAACAGTGACCTGCTCTCGGTGTGGGCGATCGCGCCGTACTCCCCGTACTTCATCGCGGGCATCGCCTTCTACCTCATGCACCGCTTCCGGCCCACCGTCCTGTTGTGGGCGATCGTCGCGGTCTCCTTCCTGCTGGCCCAGCACTATCTGCACGGCCGGCTGGTGATGAATCTCGGCGCGAAGGCGGACGTGGCCGAGGGGTGGCCGGTACGGCTGGCCGTCCTGGCGGCCTTCGCGCTGATGGCCGCCATCGCGCTCGGCTGGTTCGACGGACTCCAGTGGCGCTGGCTGTCCACGGCCGGATCGCTCACCTATCCGCTCTACCTGCTCCACATGTACGTCGGTTTCACCCTGATCGACCTGCTGCGCGACCGGGTGCCCGCGCTCCTTCTGCTGCCGGCGATCGTCGTCCTCATGCTGGCCCTTTCCTGGCTGGTGCACCGCTTCGTGGAACGGCCGCTCGGCAGGAAACTCCGGGTGTCCATGCAGAAAAGCGTGGAGGAAATGCGCTTCCATTCCCGGGGGAAAGGGGGCGGCGTCCCCTCGGGAGGGCCGGTGGAGCAACGCAAGGAAGTCATACGGGAGGAGCGGAAACCGGATCCGGAATTGCTGCACTGACGGCTGGGGGCGACCGGGGGCGGTCGGAGGGGGGATTCACTCCATGAATGCCGCCAGGGCAACTCCGCAGAGCAATTCTGGGCGGCTTCGGGGCAACTCCGTGCCATTCCCGGACATTCCGGCCCCATCCCGGGGGTAGTCTCAGTGGCACGTATTGGGGAACCCGGAGAAAACTCCCACCCCACCCGCCTCGTACGCCCTTCCCCGCGCTCCTCCGCTTACGCCGTTTCGCCTTCTCCGTTCACTCGTTGACGTGGGTACCGGCAACACCGGACGAAGAAAGCCGGGGCCGGCCGGCATTCCCCACACGACGAAGGGAAGACGTCAGGGATGAGCGGTGAGATGTGGGCGATCGTGGTGATCCTGGCGGTTCTGCTCGCGGCGATGGCCGGCGCCGCGATCGTGCTGCTGGTCAAGGTGGTCCGCGCACGCAGCGCCCTGCGCGACGCGGGTGTACCGCTGGAGAACAAGGTCGCGTACTGGGGCGCGCTGCTCTACGTGATCTCCCCGGTCGACCTGCTGCCGGACCCGGTCCTGCTCGACGACATCGGCGTACTCCTGCTGGCCCTCCGCTCGCTACAGGCGGCGGCCGCGGCCTCGGGCGTACACAAGGAGAAGCGGTCGGCGGCGTCACCGGAGGTGGAGGCGGGGGCGTGACGGTGTACGGCCGGGCGGTGGCGGGGCCGTCCGGCCGGCAACTCGCCGTCCTCCGCGCCGGAACAGGCGGCCCCGGCGCTCAGGTCCGCGCTCTCTCCGCCGCTCCTCACTCCGCTCACCGCGCCCGCCCGACCGACTCCCGCTCGATGAATTCCGTGGGCAGCGTGAGGTGTTCGGGGTGGTGGGCGCTGCCCTGGACGCGGGCGATCAGGGCCTGTACGGCCCGGGTGCCCAGCTCCTGGACGGGCTGGGCGACGACGCTGATGCGGGGGCGTACGGCGCGGGCCCAGTCGGTGTCGTCGAAGGTGATCACGGACAGGTCTTCCGGGACACGCAGGCTCAGCTCCCGTGCGGCGGACAGGACGCCCAGGGCGATCAGGCTGTCCGTCGCGAAGACGGCGGTGGGCGGCTCGGGGGAGGCCAGCAGGTCGTGGGCGAGCAGGGCCGGGTCCCGGCCGTGGAAGGCGCCGGTGCGCAGATAGGTCTCGGTGTCGGCGATGCCCGCTTCGCGCAGGGCGGCGCGGTAGCCCGCTATGCGCGCGAGACCCGTGGAGCCGGGGTCCACGGGGTCGTCGGTGGCGTCGTTGCCGACCAGGCTGACCAGGGCGATGCGGCGGTGCCCCATGGCGAGCAGGCGGCGTACCGCGTCCTGTGCCGCGCCGTGGTTGTCGACGGTGACGGAGTCCAGGTCGAGGCGGGGCACCCGGCGGTCGAGGAGGACGACCGGACAGCCGCCGGTGTGCGCGGCGGTGAGATGGCCGGTGTCCGTGGTGGAGGCGGGGGCGACGATCAGGCCGTCGACGTGCTTGTCGCGCAGCATCTTCACGGCGGCCCGTTCGGCCGCCGGGTCCTCGTCGGTGTTGGCCAGCAGGATCTGGTAGCCGGCGGCCCGGGCGGCGTCGGTGATGCCACGGGTGACGCCCGCGAAGAAGGGGTTCTGGATGTCGGCGATGACCGCGCCCAGCGTGTGCGTCCGGCCGGTGATCATGGACCGGGCGAGCTGGTTGGGACGGTAGCCGAGTTTCCGCGCGGCGGCCCGTACGCGTTCGCGGGCCTCGGGGCTGACGGAGCCGTAGTCGGCGAGGGCCCGGGAGGCGGTGGACCGGGAGACGCCCGCCTCGCGGGCGACGTCGGGGATCGTGGCGGGCCGATGCGGGCCGCTGCGTCGGTTCGTCGTCATGGCCTCGCCAGGTTATCGGCTGTGCAGGGGTATTGACGCTCCGCCGACGGCGGTGGGAAGGTACCCGGCATTCCCGGTGGGAACGTTCCCAAGACTACGTCGAGGGGCGTTCCCGGTCTCGGTTGGGAACGTTCCCAAACTGCTCGGAGAGGATCCGCGTGACCACCGCAACCCTGCCCCTCAAGCCCATCACCGAGGACTTCAAGGAGGCCGTGGCCTTCGCCCTGAGCCAGCACGAGACGGCCCGCGCCTTCGTGGCCGAGGCCGTCGAGAACGGACTGCGCAACGTCTTCCTCGTCGGCTGCGGAGGCTCGCTCACCGCCTCCTACCCGGTGCACTTCCTCCTGGAGACCCGCGCCGATTTCCCCGTCTTCCAGATGAACAGCGACGAGTTCAACCTGCGCAGGCCCGCGCTGCTCGGCGCGGGGTCCCTCGTCCTCGTCTCCTCGCACACCGGCACCACCAAGGAGACCGTCGCCGCTGCCCACTACGCCCGCTCCACCGGCGCCCGGGTCGCCGCGCTCACCCGCGACGCCGACAGCCCCCTGGCGCGGGCCGCGGACATCGCCTTCACGTACCGCAGCGAGGAGACCGTCGTCGCCCCCAAGGGCGTGCTCTTCGGGCAACTCGCTTACGCGCTGCTGGAGAAGACGGGGGCGGCAGGTGACTACGCGGCGGTGCGCAAGGCGTACGAAGCGCTGCCCGACGCCCTGTACACCGCCCAGGAGGAGGGCGAGGCGCTCGCCCACCGCATCGCCACCGCACTGGCCGACGAGCCGGTGACGTACGTGCTCTCCGCGGGACCCAACTACGGGGCGGGCTACGGCTTCACCATGTGTTACCTGATGGAGATGCAGTGGAAGCACGGCGGCAGCTACCACGCCGGTGAGTTCTTCCACGGCGCCTTCGAGGTCGTCACCGAGGACCAGCCGGTGATCCTCTTCCTCGGCGAGGACGCCACCCGCCCGATGGCCGAACGCACCAAGGCGTTCCTCGACAAGTACACCCGCAAGGCGCACCACGTCGACTCCAGGATCTTCTCGCTGCCCGGCGTGCCGGTGGAGGTGCGCGGCGACATCACCCCCATCGCGCTGGACGTCTTCGGCACCCGGTTGGCCCGCCACTACGAGTCCGTGCGCGGCCACGACCTCGACAAGCGCCGCTACATGTTCCGGGTCGAGTACTGAGCCCGCGCCGCCGCGTCCGTCCGGCCCGGTGCGCGTCGGCGCGCCGGGCCGGGCCCCACCGGAGCCCACTGGAGGAAAGAGCGGTATGCGCATCTGCGGACTCGGCGACAACGTCGTCGATCGCTACCCCCGGCGTGGACTGATGTACCCGGGTGGCAACGCCCTCAACGTGGCGGTCCACGCGGCACGTTGCGGTGCCGAGGCCGCGTACCTCGGCGTCACCGGAAGCGACGCGGCCGGCCGGCACGTACGGGCGGCCCTGGCGGCCGAAGGCGTATCGACGGAACGGTCCCGTATCGCCGAAGGACCCAACGCCTACGCCACCGTCCACCTCGACCAGGACGGCAACCGCACCTTCGGCGACTGCGACGAGACGATCTCCCTCTTCACCCCGGACGAGGCCGACCTGCGCTGGCTGCGCGGCTTCGACCTGGTGCACACCGGCGACTGCAGCGGCATGGAGGAGCACCTGCCGCGGCTGGCCGCCGCCTGCCCGGTGAGCTTCGACTTCTCGGACCGGCCCTGGAGTTACGCGCAACCGCTGCTGCCCTTCGTACGCGGCGCCGTCCTCTCCCGGCCCGACGCCGACGCGGACGAGGCCACCGGGCTGCTGACCGCCGCGCACCGCCTCGGCGCCAAGCTGGCGGTCGTGACGCGCGGCTCCCGGGGCGCGTACCTGTCGTACGAGGGCACCACGCACCACCAGCCGGTGGTGCCCGTCCACGCCACCGACACCCTCGGCGCCGGCGACTCCTTCATCGCCGCCCTGCACCTCGCCCTGCACCGCGGCCGGCCGCTCGCCGACGCGGCCGGGTACGCCGCCACGTACGCCGCGGCGGTGTGCACCCTGCCCGGCGCCTTCGGCCGGCCCCTCGCCCTCGACGGCGCGCGCCCCCGCGACCCGTCCCGATGTCCCTGACCCCTCTCGCCAGGAGAGAGCCGATGCGCCGCACTCCCGCCGCCGTCGCCGGCTGCCTGCTCGTCACCCTGCTGACGCTGCTGGTCAGCGGGTGCGGGCAGGCCCCCGTCCGCGTCACCCCGAACGACTTCGTCCTCGACGGGCCCCCACGCGGGCACCTCACCGTCCTGGAGAAGTGGGCCGATCCGGAGTACGCCCCGTACTTCCGCAGCGCGGTCCGCGCCTACGAGCGCCGGAACCCGGGCGTGACCATCGACCTCCGGGCCGTGGGCGACCAGCCGTACAAGGACCGCATCGCGGTGCTGGCCGCGTCCCGGGAGCTGCCCGACATCTACTTCTCCTGGCCCGGCCGGTACGCACGCAAGTTCGCCGACGGCAAGCTCGCCGCCGACCTGTCGGAACCGCTCCGGAACACCGCGTGGGGCCGGACGTTCGAGGCGGACGCGCTGGACGCGTTCACCTTCGGCGGGCGCCGGTACGGGGTACCGCTCGACATGGACGCCAAGGTCGTCGCGTACAACAAGGAGATCTTCGCCGCGGCCGGGGTCGAGCGGGCGCCGCGGACGTTCCCCGAACTCCTCGAAGCCTGCGACCGCGTCTCCGCGGCGGGCCGCACCCCGCTCGCCTTCGGCAACCAGTACGGCTGGCCCGCCGGGCACCTGCTCACCCAGTTCAACGCCATGGAGGTGCCCGCCGCCGTCCTGGCCAGGGACTACGACGGCGCCGGAGGTACGGAAGCCTTCAGCCACCCCGGCTATGAGCGTGCTTTCGACGACCTCGCCCAGCTCAAGAAGCACTGTATGGGGCCGTCCGGTACGAGCATGAGCCACGAGTCCGCGCAGACCCGGCTGCTGTACGGCAAGGCCGCGATGCAGTATCTGGAGACCCTGGAGTTCTCCTATCTGAGCGCCGAGGGCGGCGCCCCGGAGAAGTTCGCGAAGAGCTGGGACTTCTTCACCATGCCCGCCGTACCGGGCGCCGCGGGCTCCGCCCGGGCCGTCGCCGGGGGAGCGGACGGGCTGCTCGTCGCCAACTCCTCCCCGAACAAGGCACTCGCCGTCGACTTCCTGAAGTTCCTCACCAGCCGGGGCCAGGCCCGCACGATGGTGCGCGACCTGGGCTGGCTCAGCGCGGTCAAGGGCACGGCGGGCGCCGCACGCCTGAAGGGGCTGCCCGCGGCGCAGCGCACGCTCGCCGGCCGGAACATCGCCCTCTGGCTCGACACCGTGGCCGACGACAAGATCGTCAACCCGTATCTCTCGGCGGCCGAAGCCGTCCTCGGGGGCCGCGCCGACGCGGCACAGGCGGTGCGCCAGGTACGCGAGGGCGCGCGGCAGGCCCACCGTTTCCGCGTCCGGAACTGACTCCCCGTACGCCCCGACGCCCCGAAGGAGGTGCCGCCCTCATGCGGCGACGCCGATTCCGCCACGCCCTGTACGCCGCCCCCGCCCTCGCCCTGATCGCCCTGTTCGTCTACTACCCGATCGTGGAGAACATCCGGCTCAGCCTCTTCAAGTTCAGCGTCTTCCAGCCCGGTATGCGCTATGTCGGCCTGGAGAACTACCGGCAGGCCCTCCAGGACCCCGTCTTCTGGAAGGCGCTGGCCAACAACCTCGGATACGCCGTCACCTCGGTGATCTTCCAGGTGGGGACGGCACTGGTGCTGGCCGCGATCCTGGAAGGGATCATCGGACGGCGGCTGCGCGGACTGCTGCGGACGGTGTACTTCATCCCCGCCGCCGTCTCCATGACGGTCGCCGGCCTGCTCTTCCAGTTCCTCTACCAGCCCGACGCGGGCCTGTTCAACAGCGCGCTGCAAGCCCTGGGCCTCGGCCGTTTCGCCCACGACTGGCTCGGCGACCCGGCCACCTCCCTCTGGGGCGTCGTCACCATGAGCCAGTGGCAGTCCTTCGGCTACACCACGATGCTGCTGACGGTCGCCGTCCAGCGCATCCCGCGCGAGCTGTACGAGGCGGCGACCGTGGACGGCGCGGGCCGGGTGCGCACCTTCTTCGCCGTCACCGTCCCGATGGTCCGCGAGATGACGACCCTGCTCGTCATCCTCACCGTCTCCGGCGCGTTCCTCGTGTTCAACGAGGTGATGGTGATGACCGGCGGCGGCCCCTCCAACTCCAGCCAGACGCTGGGCACCTGGCTGTACACCAGCGCCTTCACCGGCGACGACATGGGGTACGCCGCGGCCATCGGCACCGTCCTGTTCGTCATCACCTTCGTGGCCGGTGCCGTCCAGCTCCTCCACTCGCGCCGGAAGGCGGCAGCGGCATGACCCTGACCCTGCACGAACCCGCACCGGCCGAGGCCCCGCCCGCCGCACCCGGCGAGCGCCGCCGGCCCGCCCGTCCCGGCTCGGTGGCCCTGCGCGTCCTCACGTACTGCGGGCTCGCCGCGCTCGTCGTCGCGGTCCTCTATCCGCTGTGCTGGATGGCCCTGTCCGGCCTGAAGACCAATGGGGAGATCTTCTCCGACCCGTGGGGGCTGCCCGCGCACCCCGACTGGGGGACCTACGCCGACGCGTGGCACCAAGGGGTGCTCGGCTATCTGCTCAACAGCGCGCTCGTCACCGCCGCCAGCGTCCTCGCCGTCGTCCTGATCAGCGCCTGGGCGGCGTACGGACTGACCCGGCTCGCCATTCCCTGCTCCCAGCCGGCGCTGCTGCTCGTCCTCGGCGCCATGATGCTCTCGCCGACCGTGGCGCTGGTCCCGCTGACGCAGCTCCTCCAGGCGCTGCACATCTACGACACGTACGGGGCGCTGATCGTCCTCTACACCGCCTTCAAGGTGCCCTTCACCACCTTCCTGATCCGCGCCTACCTGCTGGGCCAGCCGGTGGAGGTGGAGGAGGCGGCCCTGATCGACGGGGCGAGCCATCGGCAGACGTTCTGGCGCGTGGTCGTGCCGATGGCCCGCCCGATCCTGGTCTCCGCGGCGCTGCTTCAGGCGCTCTTCTCGTGGAACGAATACGCCTTCGCGCTCGTTTTCATCACCGACGACCACCTCAAGACCCTGCCCGTGGGGCTGGCCGACATGGCCGGGCGTCTCAACTCCGACTGGCCGATGCTCTTCGCGGGCCTGACCATCGCCGCGCTGCCCATGATCGTGATCTTCCTGGTCGCCCAGCGGCACTTCGTGCGGGGGCTGTCCGAGGGGATCGGGAGGTGAGCGGGGTGCGAGGGCGGCGCCGGTGATCGTGCGGGGGCGGCGGCGCCGTTGCAGGATGGCTGCATGCTGCTGGCTCGTCTCGCCCAAGTGTCCGGGGAGGTCGCCGCCACCTCGGCGCGGTCCCGAAAGATCCGACTGCTGGCCGAACTGTTCCGCCGGGCCGCCCCCGAGGACGCGCCGGTGGCCATCGCCTACCTGGCCGGGCGGCTGCCGCAGGGCCGTATCGGGGTCGGCTGGAGCGTCCTGCGGGACCCTGTACCGGCCGCGGACACCGCCACCCTGACCGTGCTCGGCACCGACGCGGCCCTGACCGCCCTGGCCGCCGTCGCGGGGCCCGGTTCCCAGACCGAGCGGCGCCGCCTCGTCCAGGAGCTGCTGGGCGCGGCGACCGCGGAGGAGCAACGTTTCCTCGTCGGCCTGCTGACCGGCGAGGTACGGCAGGGCGCGCTCGACGCCATCGCCGCCGAGGCGATCGCCGCGGCGGCCGAGGTGCCCGTCGGGGACGTACGGCGGGCCGTCATGCTGGCCGGGTCCCTGGAGGAGGTCGCCCGCGGCCTGCTCGCCGAGGGGCCTTCGGCGCTGGCCGAGTTCCGGCTGACGGTCGGGCGCCCCGTCGGGCCGATGCTCGCGCACGGCGCGAAATCCGTGGCCGAGGCGGTCGACAAGGCCGGGCGGTGTGCCGTCGAGGAGAAGCTGGACGGCATCCGGGTGCAGGTGCACCGCGACGGCCCGGACGTACGGATCTACACCCGCACCCTCGACGACGTCACCGACCGGCTCCCCGAGATCACCGAGGCGGCGCTCGCCCTGGAGGCGCCTTGCTTCGTCCTGGACGGCGAGGTGATCGCGCTCGGCGACGACGGACGCCCGCTGCCGTTCCAGCGGATCGCGGGCCGTTTCGGCTCGCGCGTGGACGTGGCCGCCGCACGGGCCGCGCTGCCGCTGTCCCCGGTCTTCTTCGACGTGCTGGCCGTGGACGGACACGACCTCCTGGACCTGCCCGGCGACCGGCGGCACGCGGAACTGGTGCGGCTGGTCCCGGAGGAGCGGCGGGTGCGCCGGACGGTGGTCGACGACCCGGCCGACGCCGCTGCCCGCCGGGCCGCCGAGGACTTCTGGACCGAGACGCTGCGCCGCGGCCACGAAGGCGTCATGGTCAAGGCGCTGGACGCGCCGTACAGCGCGGGCCGCCGCGGCGCGGCCTGGCTGAAGGTGAAGCCGGTGCACACCCTCGACCTGGTGGTGCTGGCCGCCGAATGGGGGCACGGCCGCCGCACCGGCAAGCTCTCCAACCTCCACCTCGGCGCACGCGGCCCGGACGGCACGTTCGTCATGCTCGGCAAGACCTTCAAGGGCCTCACCGACGCCCTCCTGGCCTGGCAGACGGAGCGGTTGCGCGAGCTGGCGGTGGACGAGAGCGGTTACGTCGTGACCGTACGCCCCGAGCTGGTCGTCGAGATCGCGTACGACGGCTTGCAGACCTCGACCCGCTACCCGGCGGGCGTGACGCTGCGCTTCGCCCGGGTCCTGCGCTACCGCGAGGACAAGACGGCCGCCGAGGCGGACTCGATCGAGACGGTCCTCGCCGCGCACGACCGGTCGGGGCCGGAGGCGTCCACCGGACCGGAAGCCTCCATGGAGCCGGACCGCGACGGCTGATCCGGGGCCCGCGAGGCGGGTGGGGCCCTGCGGCGGCCCGGATGCCCACCCCGCCCGTTTGCTCTGGCACTATGACGGACAGGGCCTCGATCGCTGGTCAGGGCCTTGGACGGCGGCACCGCCGCCGTGAAATCGATTTCCCGATCCGTGTCGAAGGGGAGGTGCCCGGCAGCACCAGCCGTGGTCGGTCCTGTCCGCCGGGCCGGTGCGCCGCCGTCCGTACGCGCTCTTTCGGTAACAGCCCTTCTGCTGTGCGCCAAGAGATCCACTTCAACACCTTCAGTCAGAGCAAAGGGGCTCTTCCGTTGGCCAGAAAGATCATTCTCGACTGCGACCCCGGGCACGACGACGCGATCGCCATGCTCCTGGCGTACGGCAATCCCGACATCGACCTGGTCGCCGTGACGACCGTCGTCGGGAACCAGACCCTGGAGAAGGTCACCCGCAACGCGCTGTCCGTGGCCCGCATCGCCGGGATCACCGGCGTGCCCTTCGCGGCCGGGTCCCCGCGCCCCCTCGTACGGACCATCGAGAACGCGCCCGAGATCCACGGCGACACCGGACTGGACGGTCCGGACCTGCCCGAGCCGGACATCGAGCTCGACCGCCGGCACGCCGTCGACCTCATCATCGACACGGTGATGTCGCACGAACCGGGCGAGATCACCATCGTCCCCACCGCGGGCCTGACCAACATCGCCCTCGCCGTGCGCAAGGAGCCCCGGATCGCCGAGCGCGTCCGCGAGGTCGTCCTGATGGGCGGCGGCTTCCACGAGGGCAACTGGAGCGCGGTCGCCGAGTTCAACATCGTCATCGACCCGCACGCCGCGCACATCGTCTTCAACGAGCGCTGGCCGGTCACCATGGTCGGGCTCGACCTGACGCACCAGGCGCTGGCGACCCCCGAGGTCACCAAGAAGATCGCCGAGGTCGGCACCAAGCCCGCCGCCTTCGTCCTGGAACTGCTGGACTTCTTCCGCGACGCCTACCGGGAGAACCAGGGCTTCGAGTACCCGCCGGTGCACGACCCGTGCGCCGTCGCCTACGTCATCGACCCGGACGTGATGACCGTACGCAAGGCCCCCGTGGACATCGAGCTGACCGGCGGCCTGACCATGGGCATGACCGTCACCGACTTCCGCTGGCCGCTCCCCGAGGACTGCCGCACCCAGGTCGCGGTCAAGCTCGACCACGAACGGTTCTGGAACCTCGTGGTGGACGCCCTTGAGCGCATCGGCGACGTCGAGGCATGAGCGCGCCGCACATCGCCCGGCCCGCCGGGACGACGGGGCCGGGGCGTTCCGTACGGATCGGCGTGCTGGTCACCGCGCTGCTGACGGCCTGTGTCGCCTTCCAGCTCAACGCCAGCATGCTCAGCCCCGCGCTGAAGAGCATCGAGGACAGCCTCGGCGCCACCTCCGCCGAGATCGGGCTCACCCAGACCGCGTTCTTCACCTCCGCGGCGCTGTTCTCGCTGTTCCTGCCGCGGCTCGGCGACATCGTCGGCCGCCGCCGGGTGCTCGCCGGGATGATGGTCCTGATGGTCGTCGGCTGCGTCGTGGCGGCGCTGGCGCAGAGCGTGCCGATGCTGTTCGTCGGCCGCGTCATCCAGGGGGTGTCCGGGCCGACCGTACCGCTGTGCCTGATCATGCTGCGGGTCGAGGTCACCGAGCCCAAGCGGTACGGCACCCTGCTCGGCGTGATCACCGCGGTCAACGGCGGCATCGCCGGTGTCGACTCCCTCGCCGGCGGCTACCTCGCCGACCGGCACGGCTTCGCCGCGGTCTTCTGGGCCATGGCCGTCGTCGCCGCGATCGCGGCCGCCCTCGTCGCGGCCCTGGTCCCCGAGTCCAAGGCACCGGACAGCCATCGGATGGACTGGCCGGGCGTCGTGCTGCTCGTCGTTTCGGTCGGGTCGCTGCTCGTTGCGCTCAACGAGGCGGGCAAGCTGGCCGCCGCGAACTGGCCGCTCATCGCGGTCCTGGTGATCGTGGCGGCAGTCGCGTTCCGGCTGTTCTGGCGGACCGAGGACCGCTCCGGACACCCCCTGGTCGCGACCCGGCACCTGCGGCAGCGCTCGACCTGGGCGACGCTGCTGACCACGATGCTGACGATGACGGGCGTGTTCGCCGTCATGAACGGGCTCATCCCCGCCTTCGCGCAGGACGCGCAGGCCGGACTCGGCATGTCGGCCGAGCAGTCCGCCTGGTGGACGCTCACCCCGTACGCCATCGCGGGCCTGGCCATGGGCCCGATCGCCGGCCGACTCGCGGCGACGTACGGCTACGGCCGCATCCTGCGGCTGGGGCTCGTCGGCGCGGCGGCGACCGTCGTGCTGATGATCGTCACGCTCTCCGCCCACTCGCGGGGGCTGCTGCTGGCCGCCTCCATCCTGGTGGGCATCACCTACGCGGGCGTGGCCAACATCGTGCTCAACGGGCTCGGCATCGTGCTGTCGCCCAAGGAGAACCCGGGCTTTCTGCCGGGCCTGAACGCCGGTGCCTTCAACCTCGGCTCCGGCCTCAGCTTCGCCGCCCTGTACGCGGTCAAGACCGCCATGCCGGCCGACGACCCGTCGTCCGCCTCCGGTTACACCGCCGGAATGATCGCCGGCGTCGTCATCATGGCCGTCGCCCTCGTGGCGTCGTTCCTGATCCCGAAGCCGGTGGAGGCCGAAGCGCACGACTGAGCGCCTGTGTCATAACCCTGGTCGGATCAGCGGCACCGGACGGCCCGGCCCCTCCTCGCCCGAGGAGGGGCCGGGCCGCTGCGCGTCAGCCCTCGGTGGCGGCCGTCAGGACACCGGAGGCGATCCGCCCGAGCAGGGCGGCCAGTTCGGCAGGCGCGGCCAGGAAGGGGGAGTGGCCGGTGCCGAGCCGTTCGACGGCGGTGGCGTTCGCGGCCATCGTCGTCTGCAGCGCGGGCGGGAGCGCCTGGTCACCTTCGCAGATCACGTAGGTGGAGGGCACGGTCCGCCACGCCGCGCGGGTCACCGGCTCCTGGAACGACCGCCGGCTCTGTTCGACGAGTCGGTCCATGGCCCGCTCGGCCACGTCGTCCGGCACGTCCCCGTACAGCGCCGCGCGCGGGTCCTCGAAGACGGGCGGCTGGACGTTGTCGACGTCCACGCCCCTGGCCGCGTCGCGGCCGTGCAGACTGCCGAGCGACTGGCCCTCCGCCGGCATGTAGGCGGCGAGGTAGACGAGGTGGGCGACGCTCGCCTGGTCGGCGGCCTCGGTGACGGGAACGCCGCCGTAGGAATGACCGACCACGATCACCGGGCCGTCGATCTCGCGCAGCCGCGCGGATATCGCCTCGGCGTCGTCGTACACCCCGGCGGTGGGCGTGCCCTGCGGGCCGGCGCTGGGCAGGTCGACCGTGTAGGACCGCAAACCCTCGGCGGTCAGGGCGTCCTGGAGGCCGGTCCAGCACGTGGACCGGTGCCAGGCGCCGTGGACGAGGAGGAAGGACGGGCGGGCTGCGGAGGAGGGCATCAGGGTGAGGCTCCTGTGGTCGGACGGTGGTGACGGCCAAGGCGGCAGGCGCGCGGGGCCGCAGAGCGCGCGGACCGCGACCGGGGCGAACACCCGCCCCGGCACGCCCTTCGAAGAAGCATGCAACACCACTGACGGAGCCGTACGCCACCCCATTCCACCTGCGCGGACCCGACACCGCGCACGCCCTGACGGAACATCTCGACCCGCCGTACGCGGCCGGTTCAGCGGGCTGCGGTCGCATCCTCGACGACCATCGCGACGAAGTCCGTGGCGGCCCTGCGCCGCGCGAAAGGGTTACGCAAGGGGCGGGAGGGGGCAGCCGGGGGAGCGGAGGCGGAGCGGTGGAGGCGGAGGGCTTCCCCGATCACCGGGTGCCATCGCGGCGCGAACGTCTCCAGGGCGTAGCGGCCCGCGCCGCCCTTGGAGATGACCTTTCCGGTGGCCGTCGTGTGATGGAGGCGGCTGACCCCGAGCACGCCCCAGGCCGGCGCCCCGCCCCCCAGTGCGGCCAGGCCCGGCAACGACAGCGGCTTGCGGTGCGCCGTGTGCCAGCGGCGCCAGTAGCCGCCGAGGTTCCCCAGCGTCCAGTCGCGCAGGGCGGCCCGGTCCACGCCGACCTCGAATCCGCCGGGGACGGGCCCGCGTACCGGCACGGCGTGCTGCGCGACAACGGTCCAGGTCACCGGATTGACCTCGAAGGCGTCGCCCGTCCGGAACCTGCCCCGCAGCGTGTACGGAACGGCGGGGCAGGACGCGAACCCCGCCGCGAGGTCCTGCCACGTGACGTGGACACCGTCGAAGTACGGGCGCGGGTGCCGGGCCCGCGTCTCGGCGTGGGCCTGCTCCAGGGCCGCCACGTCCGCCGCCGCGAGCCGCCGCGCGGTGACGGCCACGAAGTCGATGTCGCTGCGCCCCGGCCGGAAGTCGCCCAGGGCGATCGACCCCGTCAGGTACAGCCCCTCGACCAGGCCCGGACAGAGCCGGTCCGTGCTCGCGAGGAAGGCGCGCACCACGGCTTCCACCGAAGGGTGTGCCCCACGTTTCCGCGCGCTGCCCGATGCACCGTGCATGGTCCTGTGTCCTCCCGTCCGCCGGCCGTCGCGGCGGTGGTCCGCCGGATGGCGCCGTGTCCCGTGTCACGCGTGTGACGTGTGAACGGTTCCGGTACGGAGCCGCCGCGCCGGCCCCACCGCCCGCCGTGGTCAGCGGTAGCAGTACGAGTCGGACGACGCGTCGCCGCCCTGCAAGCGGGTCTGGTGGACGCGCAGCCCGCGGAAGTCCTCGCCGTGCGGGAAGAAGCGCGGGTCGGGGGTGAGGCCCCCGTGGTCCGGGTCGGCGTCGAGCCTGGCGAGCCAGGGGTGGATGCCCTCGGGGTAGAACTGGTCGTCCCACGAGCCGTACAGGGAATTGGTGAGATAGACCCGGCGTCCGTCGCGGCTCAGTTCGGCCATCTGTGGGCCGCCGGTCAGCGGCAGGCCCGGCGCGGCCGGGTGCGGCTGCCGGGCCGTGATGCCGCCGAGCCGGACGGACGCGGTTTTGCGGGGGTGGAAGGGGTCGCCGACGTCGTACTGGAGCAGCTCGCCGGTGCCCCACGCGGACACGTACAGCCAGCGGTCGTCCACCGACAGGTTGATGTCCGTGACCAGCGGCGGCACCGCCCCGAACGGCTTGAGGACCGGCGGCAGCGCGTCCTTCTCGGCGGGCTCCGCCGGGATCGTGACGACCTTGCGCGCCGTGAACCGTCCGCTGTCCTCGCGGTGCCACAGCCAGACGGACGCCGACAGGTCCGCCACGCTCACCACGACACCCGCGAAACCCCACGTCGCCTCCGGGTCGTGGGCCGGCCGCAGTTCGAGGACCATCTGGTGTTCGTCGCCCAGGTCGAGGCGTTGCAGGTGGCGGCCGGAGTCCAGCTCCCAGAAGTGCAGCGCGTGGCCGTACGCGCGGCCGAGCAGCAGCTCCGGGTCCACACCGTTCTCGACCATCGACGGGGTGCCCCACTCGCTGGTCACCGCGATGTTGTGCCGCAGGTGCCACCAGACGTCGTAGGCCAGGCGCTGCGGGCCCCGGTCGGTCTCCCAGGCGCGCAGGACGTCGAAGGTCTCGTGGTCGAGGAGCGCGACGCCGCCCGGTCCGTCGTCGCCGTGCGCGCCGCCGAGGCAGGAGAGCAGGACGCCGCCGGGTCCGCAGTGGAGGGTGTGCGGCCGCGAATAGCCGGCCGCGTCGGCCAGTTCGGCGGCTTCGATCACTTTCACGAGGCGGGGGCGGGCCGGGTCCGGTCGCGTGTCGAACACGTGCAGCCGGGAGGAGCGGAGCCCCGGGACCAGTAAGTAGCGCCGTTCGGGCCGGTGATGGCCCTCGTGGGCGAGGGCGCTGGAGCACGCGTTCCAACCGAAGTGGTGGAGTTCGTCGCCCAGTCCGGGCACCTCGGCGAGGTGCAGCACCCGCCCGTACGAACTCGACCCGGGGTCGGTGTCGACGACGATCAGCGCGTCCGGGCGCCGGGCGGAGCGGTCGAAGCCGACGAGGTAGGCGAGCTTCTCCGGGGGAGCGGCGATGGCTTCGGAGGGCGTGCGGTAGAGGGTGGGGTCGGGGCGGTCCGGGTGGCTCGTGCGGTGCGGGCCGTCGGCGTGTCCGGTGGGGTCGGCGCCGCCGGAGTGGTCGGTGCGGGAGGCCGTACCGGCATGCTCGGAAGTAGTCATCTTGTGGCTCTCCTCGGCTCCGTGACTGGCTGCGTGATCGGCTCCGTGGCGGGCTCCCCGGCCCCGCCCGTCGGCCGGGCGGAAAGCCGCGCCGGACCGTCCGTGACAGGCGGCCGTATCGGCAGGCGTGCGGGCCGGTGCCGACGGGGCGGCACACCCGGACGCGGCTCCGCGATGGCTGCGAGCCTCGCACAGGGCCTGCGCGCCGCCAAGGGCACACCGGCCGCGGGCGTCCGGGCAGCGGCCGGAAGTCGCCGTCCGGCCGTCCGATTGTCAGACCCGTGCGCGATGATCGCCTGTACGGACCGGCCGGATCCGACCGGTCGGGCCGTGCAGTGGACGAGCCGCCGCGATCCGGTGGTGGCGACGTGAGCAACGAGATACGGGGTCATCAATGCGACGTTTGGGCACGGTACTGACCGCGGTGGTGCTGGCAGGCGCGGCGGTGTCGGCGACGACGGTGTCGGCGACGGCCGCGCCGGCGACGGGGGCCGCACCGGCCGCCGCGCCGTCGGCCACGTGCGACACCGGTGGCTGGGGAAGCGCCCTGAAGTCCGCCGAGGCGCGTGACCACCAGCCGCTGAAGAAGATCAGGACCGGTCGGCACGCCTGCTACGACCGGATGGTGTTCGAGGTGCCGACCGCGGGCGGAAAGCCGGTCGGATACCGGGTCGGCTATGTCGACGCCCTGCACCAGGACGGCTCGGGCGAGCGGATACCGGTCGGCGGCGGGGCCATCCTGGAGATCCGGGTGGCGGCGCCGAGCTACGACCCGGGCACGGGCCAGTCGACGTACCCGGGCCGGGCCGGCAAGCCGCTTCCGGGGGTCGACATCAAGGGCTACCGCACCTTCGAGGACACCCGGTTCGCGGCCAGTTTCGAGGGCGACACACAGATAGGTCTGGGAGTGCGCAAGCGCCTCCCGTTCCGTGTCGTCCAGCAGAAGAACCGGCTCATCGTGGATGTCGCCCACTCCTGAGCGGTGACCGACACGCGGTCGCCGTCCGGTGATCCGCGCATGACCCGCCGACCAGGGGCGGCGCGGGCACGCCTGGCCGGCGCGCGACCGCTCCGGGCGCCGCGCCGTACGGGACGCCCCGCCGCCCCTGGCCGACCTGCCCGGACGGACGCCGGCTGCGCGGTCCTCGCCGTGTGCCTTCTCCCGGCACGAAAGACTTGCGTAACCACTACACCTGGAGCACTCTAGGTGAAGTGGTTGCGGGGTGGGACACGTCCGCGCCGCCACCGCCCTGCCCCACCGCGATGCGACCGCCGCATCGCCAGCGGAAACGAGGACCACCTTGCGCAAGCTCACCTACTTCGTGGCCTGCTCGATCGACGGCTTCATCGGCGACCCGAACGGTGACGCGTCGTCGATGATGCAGTTCGTGAACGAGGAGTTCCTGGAGTTCCTCAAGACGGAATACCCGGAGACCGTCTCCGCCGAGGGCCGTGCCGTCCTCAACTTCCACGACGCCGAGAACCAGCGGTTCGACACGGTCATCCAGGGGCGCGGCAGCTACCAGGTGGGCCTGGACGCCGGCGTCACCAGCCCGTACGGCCACCTCCGCGAGTACGTGGCCTCCCGCAGCCTCGGCGAGTCACCCGACCCGAACGTGCACCTGATCACCGACGACCTGGTCGGCGCCGTCCGGACCCTCAAGGCCGAGGAGAGCGACCTGGGCATCTGGCTCTGCGGCGGTTCCCGGCTCGCGGGCGAGCTGCTCGACGAGGTCGACGAACTCGTCATCAAGACCTACCCGCAGGTCTACGGCTCCGGCATGCCCATGTTCGGCTCGGACTTCGCGGTCACGGACTTCACCCTGGACTCCGTCCGCACCTTCGACAACGGCGTCCTCGTACGGAAGTACAGCCGCAAGCGCTGAACTCGATCACGCGGCGGACGAATCCGGCGCCCACCGGCTGACGGCTGCGCGCGCCGTATCCCGGCCGGCGCGGACGGAGGGCGAGCGCGCGCCCCGGGAGTCCCGGGCGGGGCACTCCCTTCGCGGCGGTGGCGGACGGTGTCCGCCGGGCTCAGGACGGCCGTGCCGTCACCATGGCGATCGTCACCAGGGCCAGCACCACCCAGGAGAACCAGAGCCAGCCGCTGCCGCCCAGCGCCACGGTGTAGGCCGTCGCCACGACCAGCCCACCGACCGTGCACGCGGCCATCGTCTTAGCGGATCCGGGCATCCCCGCAACCTCCTCACGGCGGCCCGGCGGCGCTACGCCACGGGCCGCGGCCTCAAGGACATCGTCCCCGGCCGCGGCCCGTACCGCTAGCTGTGTGCGTGACCTCCGGTCAGTAACCGGTCACCCCGCGCCGCCCCCCTGGCCGCGGGCCTGGAGGGAGGCCAGGTACGCGTTGTAGGCCGCCAGCTCCTGGTCCCCGTCCCGGGTCGCCGCGCGGTCCTTGCGCTGGTTCTGCCGCTCCTCGGACTTGTACCACTGGAACAGCAGGGCGATGAGCACCAGCACCGACGGGATCTCGCTGAAGGCCCAGGCGATGCCGCCCGCCGCGCTCTGGTCGCCGAGCGCGTCGATCCCCAAGGAGGCCGGCGGGTTCTCGAACGTCTTGATCATCGTCTCGGTGCCCATCATCAGCGCGATGCCGAAGAACGCGTGGAAGGGCATGCCAGCGAACAGCTCCAGCATCCGCATCACGTAACCCGGCCGGTGCGGCCCGGGGTCCACGCCCATGATCGGCCAGAAGAAGACCAGGCCCACCGCCAGGAAGTGCACCATCATCGCGATGTGCCCGGCCCTGGACTGCATCAGGAAGTCGAAGAGCGGCGTGAAGTACAGCGCGTACAGGCTCGCGATGAACATCGGGATGGTGAACGCCGCGTGGGTGATCACCCGCATGTACCGGCTGTGCAGCAGCGCCACCAGCAGTTCACGCGGCCCCTTGCGGCCCCGCCCGGCCGCCGGCAGCGCCCGCAGCGTCAGCGTGACCGGCGCGCCGAGCAGCAGCAGGATCGGCGACAGCATGCTGATCACCATGTGCTGCACCATGTGCACGCTGAACATGGCCATGCCGTAGTCGTTCAGCTTGGTGCACATCACCAGCGCCACGGTCAGTACGCCGACGACCCAGGCGACCGTCCGGCCCACCGGCCAGTGATCACCGCGCCGCCGCAGCCGCAGCACCGCCCAGCCGTACAGAATCAGCCCCACCAGGCACCCGACGAGGAAGAACGGGTCTCCGCCGAACTCCATGCCGCGCCCCAGCGTGAACGGCGGCAGATCCATGTCCATGCCGTGCCCGCCGTGATCCATCCGCTCGCTCCTGATTCGTACCGATACTCCGCGACCAGACTAGAACCGCCCCCGGCCGGGGCGGCGGCCGGGGGCGGTCAGCAGGCCGCGCGGCGGCCCGTACGCGCTACAGGACGCACTCCGCCTCGGCGTAGCGGTCCCCGGGCACCGTCTTCAGCGTCTCCACGGCCTCGGACAGCGGCACCAGCGTGATGTCCGTGCCGCGCAGGGCCGTCATCATCCCGAAGGCGCCGCGGTGCGCCGCCTCCACCGCGTGCCAGCCGAAACGGGTCGCCAGCACCCGGTCGTACGCGGTGGGTGTGCCGCCACGCTGCACATGGCCCAGGATCACCGCACGGGCCTCCTTGCCGAGCCGCCGCTCCAGCTCCAGCGAGAGCTGGCGGGCGACACCGGCGAACCGCTCGTGCCCGTAGACGTCGGTGCCGCCCGCGTCGAAGGCCATCGAGCCCTCGCGCGGCTTGGCGCCCTCGGCGACCACCACGATCGCGAACTTCTTGCCCGCCTCGAAGCGCTCACCGACCGTGCGGGTCAGCTCCGCCACGTCGAAGGGCCGCTCCGGCACGACGATGGCGTGGGCGCCCGCCGCCATCCCGGAGTGCAGCGCGATCCACCCCGTGTGCCGGCCCATGACCTCGACGATCAGGACCCGCTGGTGCGACTCGGCGGTGGTCTTCAGACGGTCCAGCGCGTCGGTGGCCACCCCCACCGCCGTGTCGAAACCGAAGGTGACGTCGGTCGCGGCGATGTCGTTGTCGATGGTCTTGGGCACGCCGACGATCGGCAGTCCGGCATCGGACAGCAGCCGGGCCGCCTTGAGCGTGCCCTCGCCGCCGATCGGGATGATCGCGTCCAGGCCCAGGTCGGCCACATGGCCGCGGGCCCGCTCCACGCCGTCCCGCAGATGCGCGGGCTGCACCCGGGACGAGCCCAGGATGGTGCCGCCGCGCGCCAGGATGCCGCCGACGGCGTCCAGGTCCAGCTTGCGGTGGTCGCACTCCAGCAGGCCCTTCCAGCCGTCCCGGAAACCGATCACCTCGTCGCCGTGGTCGGCGGTGGCGCGGTGGACGACGGAGCGGATGACAGCGTTCAGCCCGGGGCAGTCGCCGCCGGAGGTGAGCACACCAATACGCATTGTTCTCGCAGACCCTCTGCACATCAGAGCCTGTCCGCCGGGCCCCGGCCGGGCGCGGACACAGACTCTCAACCGGACGCCCGGACCCCGTCGTCCGGTGGGATGGCGCTCACCCTACAAGCGCGGGCCCCCTGGGCACACGTACGCCCGTAGTGCGGACACCACGGGCGTACGGATCGGGTCGGCGTGTCGTTACGCGGGCTGCGTGGCCGCGGCGATGCGCTCCTGCCGCAGGGCCTCGTACCAGCGGTCGTCGGCCGGCGGCAGCGCGTTGACGTCCAGCGCCAGCTTGATCAGCAGGTCGGCGATGTGCGGGTTGCGCGCCATGACGGGGCCGTGCATGTACGTACCGAAGACGGTGTCGTTGTACGCGCCCTCGTAGCCGTCGCCGACGCCGTTGCCCTTGCCGAAGCGGACCCGGGCGAACGGGCGGGCCGTCTGCCCCAGGTGGGTCACGCCCTGGTGGTTCTCGAAGCCGGTCAGCGGCGGCAGGTTCAGTTGCGGGTCGATGTCGGCCAGCACGTCGCCGACGCACCGCTCGCCCTCGCCGCGGGTGCTCACCACGTCCAGCAGGCCCAGGCCCTGCTCCCGCTCCCCGAGGTCGTTGATGAACTCGTGGCCCAGGATCTGGTAGCCGGCGCACACCGAGAAGACGATCGCGCCATTGGAGACCGCGCGGTTCAGGCCGCCGTCGCGGCGCAGCCGCTCGGCCGCCAGCCGCTGCGGCCGGTCCTCGCCGCCGCCGATCAGGTAGATGTCGCCGGAGGTGGGGATCTGCTGGTCGGAGCGGACGTCGAGGCGCTGGACGTCCAGGCCGCGCTGGCGGGCCCGGCGCTCCACCACCAGGGCGTTGCCCTGGTCCCCGTACGTGCTCAGCAGGTCCGGGTAGATCCACACCAGCCGCAGGCTGTTGTCACTCATGCTCGCTCGTCCTTGTCGTGAAGGTCGCTGGTTCACGTCAGTTCCCCACGCGCCTGCGGAGGTCCTGGAAGGCCGTGTAGTTGGCGATGACCTCGATACGGCCCGGAGGCGCCGACTGCACCGCCTCGTCCACCGTGTCACACACCCGGAAGTCCAGGCCCGCGACCTCCAGGCGGACCGCCAGGTCCAGCTTCCGGTCGCCGATCACGAAGATCGGGTGACCGGCCAGCCGGGTGTAGTCGACGTCCCACAGCCAGGAGGTGTCCGTGCCGTCCGCGCCACGCGCGTTCACCGACAGGATCACCGGTGTCGGCGGCGGATCGATCAGCGAGAACGTCTCCAGCCAGCCCGCCGGGTTCTTCGCCAGCAGCAGGCGCAGATCGCGCTGCATGAACGAGACCACGTCGTAGCGGCCCGCGACCGCCTGGACCGAGTACATCCGCTCCAGGGCGACCTGCGGCGGCACGCCGAACGCCGCGGCGACCGCCGCCGACGTCGTGGCGTTCGCCTTGTTGGCCCGGCCCGGGAGCTGGAGGCGGATCGGCCAGGCGCTGCCGTGCGGGTCGAGGACGTGGTCGCCGGAGAGCGCCCAGCTCGGGGTCGGCCGGCGGAAGCCGCACTCGCCGCAGAACCAGTCGTCGCCGGGGCGCTGCATCACGCCGCCGCACGACGGGCAGGACCAGGCGTCGTCCTTCCACTCCTGGCCCGCCGCGACCCACACCACGTTCGCCGACGACGAGGCCGCCCACACGATCAGCGGGTCGTCGCAGTTGGCGATGATCAGCGCCTTGGAGCCGGCCAGCCCCTCCCGCCAGTGCTCGGCGAGCATCCGGGTCTCCGCGGCGCGGTCGAGCTGGTCGCGCGAGAGGTTCAGCAGCGCTATGGCCTTGGGCGTCACATCCCGCGCCACGCCCGCCAGGTACTTCTCGTCCACCTCGATGACGCCGAAGCGAGCGTCGGAGCCGCCGGCCAGCGCGGAGGTGATGCCCGCCGGCATGTTGGCGCCGAGCGCGTTGGAGACGACCGGGCCGCTGGCCCGCAGTGCCTCCGCGATCAGCCGCGTCGTGGTCGTCTTTCCGTTGGTCGCCGACACCAGCACCACGTCCAGGTGCCGGGCGAGCCGGGCCAGCAGGTCGGGGTCGAGCCGAAGCGCCACCTTGCCGCCGATCACCGATCCGCTGCCGCGGCCCGCCGCGCGCGACACCGCCGCCGCGGCCTTGCCCGCCGTCACGGCCAGCTTGGCCCGTGGCGACAGCGGCTCCGTGTTGCCTGCCATCGTCCTTGATCCTCCTTGCATCCGGCGCCCTCCCGCCCTTGGGGCTGCCGGTGGAACGCCTCCTCCGGAGCCGATGACCGGCCGGAGGCTTCGGTCGGGGATCAGCCTATCGAGATCCGGCGGCGGCCCCGAATCCCGCTACCCGTGCCGCGACCTCGCGAACCCGCGACGACCTGCGTCGTCACATCTCCCAGAACGTACCCTTACCCCCATGCGTTCCCGCTCGATCCCCGGCAGCTCCGGCCACCCGCGCCCCCTGCGCCTGCTCGGCGACCCGGCCCTGGCCGAGGTCTGCCGGGACGTCACCGATTTCGACGCCGGGCTCGCCGCGCTCGTCGAGGACATGTTCGCGACGATGTACGCGGCCCAGGGCGTCGGGCTGGCGGCCAACCAGGTCGGCGTTCCGCTGCGGGTGTTCGTCTACGACTGCCCGGACGACGACGACCGGCGGCACCTCGGACACCTCGTCAACCCGCGCCTGGTGGAGGCTGACGGAATCCTGGTGCGCGGCCCCGAGGGCTGTCTCTCGGTGCCGGGCATCGAGGCCGGCACCCCGCGGTACGACCACGCGGTGGTCGAGGGGTTCAGCGTGACGGGCGAGCCGCGCACCGTGTCCGGCACCGGGTTCTTCGCCCGCTGCCTCCAGCACGAGTGCGACCACCTCCGGGGCGGCGTCTACCTCGACCACCTCACCGGCCTGCGCCGCCGCCGGGCCCTGCGGGCCGCGTCCCGCGCGCCGTGGGCGGGGCGTGAGCGGGCGGCGGGGGCGTAAGGGCGCCGCGCGGGCGCGGCGTCGGCCGCGGGTGCCACGGCTCCGGTCGCGGGCGTACGGGGCGCGGTCGTACGGGTCGCAGGTTCACGGCTACGTGCTTCCCGGCCGGGCTCGGGGCCGCGTGAGCGCGGGCCGCCGGGCCGTCCTCGTGGGCCTCAGAAGCCCGGCCCGCCCAGCCGGTCCCCGGCCGCTGCCAGCCGCCCCCACAGCAGGTCGGCCAGGTGCTGCACCAACTGGGCCCGCGAACAGGGACGTTCGCGCAGCCACCAGTCGCCGGCCGCGTGCATCATGCCGACGATCCCGTGGCCCCAGACCCGGGCCAGCTCCTCGCCGCCCGGCCCCAGGTCCAGCCGGTCGCCTATCACCTTCGCCAGCTCCTCGCCGAGCCGGCGCAGCAGTGGCGCGGAGTGCCGGCCGACGTCGAAGCCGGTGTCCTTGTCGGCGCCGGGGCCCTCGTCGGCGGGGTGCATCAGGAACCGGTAGACCTGCGGGCGGGTCTCGATCGCGGTCAGGTAGGTGTCGAGCGTCGCCTCGACGCGGTCCCGGCGTGGTACGGGTGAGTCCAGCGCCGCCCGCAGCCCGTCCAGCAGTGCGTCGGTGTGCCGTACGGCGAGCGCCCGGTAGAGGCCGCCCTTGTCGCCGAAGTGCCGGTAGAGGATCGGCTTGGTGATGCCGGCCTCCGCCGCGATGGCGTTCATCGAGGCGTCCGGGCCGTCGCGCAGCACCACCCGGTCCGCGGCCTCCAGCAGTTCGCGGCGCCGCCGCTCGGTGGCCGTCTGCTGCCGGCGGACCGTGTGCGGCGGGTCCGTCGCGGCGCCGTGGTCCGCGGCGGACTGCTCCACCGCGGTGGCCTGCTGCCGGCCGTCGTGCTGGGTGTTTTCCATGTCCCACTCCCCGCCCTTGTGAATCCGTGACGCTCGCGCAACGTAACACCCACGCTGCGGGCGATTGCGGGCCTGGGGGAGTTGACATCCCTTACTGGTCGGTAACACACTCGGGTTACCGCAAGTAACGCTCTCGAAGTAACACTGCCGGGACGCCGCCCCGGCGCAGCGCTGGAGGGGTCATGGCCGAGTTCACCATGGAACTCAACGACGAGCAGAAGGAGGTCAGGGACTGGATCCACGGCTTCGCCGCCGACGTCATGCGTCCCGCGGCCGCCGAGTGGGACGAGCGCGAGGAAACCCCCTGGCCGGTGATCCAGGAAGCCGCCAAGATCGGCCTGTACTCGCTCGACTTCTACGCCCGGCAGTTCTTCGACCCGACCGGCTTCGGCATCCCCATGGCCATGGAGGAACTGTTCTGGGGCGACGCCGGCATCGGCCTGTCGATCGTCGGCACCGGCCTGGCCGCCGTCGGCGTGCTGGCCAACGGCACCGAGGAGCAGATCGGCACCTGGATACCGCAGATGTACGGCGACGCGGCGGACGTGAAGGTCGCCGCCTTCTGCTCCTCCGAACCCGACGCGGGCTCCGACGTCTCCGCGATGCGCACCCGCGCCGTCCACGACGAGGCCAAGGACGAGTGGGTGCTCAACGGCACCAAGACCTGGGCGACCAACGGCGGCATCGCGGGCGTCCACGTCGTCGTCGCGGTCGTCGACCCCGACCTCGGCTCCAAGGGCCATGCCTCCTTCATCATCCCGCCGAACACCCCCGGCCTCTCCCAGGGGCAGAAGTTCAAGAAGCACGGCATCCGCGCCTCGCACACCGCCGAGGTGGTCCTGGAGGACGTCCGGGTCCCCGGCCACTGCCTGCTCGGCGGCAAGGAGAAGCTGGACGAGCGCCTGGCGCGCGCCCGCGAGCGGGCGCGCGGCAACGGGGAACGCGTGAAGAACGCCGCCATGGCCACCTTCGAGGCGTCCCGCCCGGCCGTTGGCGCCCAGGCCGTCGGCATCGCCCGCGCCGCGTACGAGGTCGCCCTCGACTACGCCAAAACGCGCGTCCAGTTCGGCCGCCCGATCATCGACAACCAGGGCGTCGCCTTCCAACTGGCCGACATGCGCACCCAGATCGACGCCGCCCGCCTCCTGGTCTGGCGCGCCTCCTGGATGGCCACCACCGGCAAGCCGTTCACCTCGGCCGAAGGCTCCATGTCCAAGCTCTTCGCCGGCGAGACCGCCAAGAAGGTGACCGCCCAGGCCATGCAGATCCTCGGCGGCAACGGCTACACCCGCGAGTACCCGGTCGAGCGGATGCACCGCGACGCGGCGATCTACACCATCTTCGAAGGCACCAGTGAGATCCAGCGGCTGGTCATCGCCCGGACGGTGGCGGGGGTGCCGATCCGCTGAATCGCGGCCGGTCCCGCGGGGCGGGCCCCGCGGTGCCGACGTGGCCCCGTCCCTGCCGACGGGGCCACGTCCGCGTGGCGACCCGTACGGAGAGGCGCCGTGCGCGCCGGCCGGCGGCGCTCCCGTCCGCTCAGGCGGCGGCCTCCTGCCGTGGCACGACCTTGAACACGTCACCGTGCGCGGAGTACACCACGTGCACGTCCTCCCCGGCGGCGCGCAGCACCTCCACCACCGCGTCCAGCATCGGCAGCGACCGGGCGCTGCCCGCGGGAAGCTGGCGCGGTAACGATACGGCGGGCACGCGAAGCGGTTCCTGAACGACCTTCATGACAACAGTCCAATCTCGGCACGGAACATCCCCCGTCGGCACCACCGCGCCGTCGGCACAGCCAGCTTCGGGCACGGCGATGAACAGAAGCTCAACGGCCCGTTCAACGACGTCAATCCGCGCAGCCGCACATGCGTGGCGGAACCTTCGGGCGGAGGCGGCGGCCGGGTAGCCGCATTGCCGTCTGCCGTCTGCCGTCCGCTGGCCGTGCGTCGGCGCCGGGCAGCGGCCCCGGGGGGGCGGACAAGGGCCCGTTCCGGGCGCGTCGCGGCACGTACGGGCTCGGGTGCGCCTTCTCGGGCCCGCAAAACCGCTGGCGGTGCGGGTGCGATCGGATCACCATGGGTGGTGATGCAGCCCACGACGGAGATGCCGGATACGCCGGATATGCCGGAAGCGCCGGAAGCCCCGGGGTCACCGGAGATTCTGGTCCTGTGCGGTGCGGCCGGGGTCGGCAAGTCCACGACGGCGTACGAGGTTTCCCGCCGGCTCGGCCGCGCGGACGTCCCGCACGCCCTGATCGACACCGACCAACTGGACCAGGTGCATCCCTGGCCGCCGCCCGGACTCGGGCCGAGCGAGCTGTCCCGCCGCAATCTCGCCGCGGTCTGGGCCAACCTGGCCGACGTGGGCCACACCCGGCTGATCCTGACGGGCGTGTTCGTCGCGCTGGAGCGGGAGTTGGCGTGGATCGCCGCTGCCGTGCCGGGCGCCGGCATCACGTCCGTACGGCTGACTGCCGACGTATCCACCTTGGAGTGCCGGGTCCGCCGCCGCGAGATCGACTCCCAGGCGGAGGGGCAGCTCGTCCGTACGCTCCGGCAGTACGCGGCCCTCGGGTGCCCGGAGCCGCCGGGCACGACGGTGATCGACACCACCGGCCGGACCGTGGCCCGCGTGGCGTCCGAGGTGATCGCGGTGTGGCTCGGTGGCGGAGGGGGACGGGGCGGGGCCGGTGAGCGGTCCGGCTCCGGCGGCAACCCGTAAGCCGGAAGGGCCGGGCGGGCGCGATGCGGTCGCCGTGCCGGTGGAGTACGGCGGGTTCCGGTCAGTGGGCCGGCAGCGCTCAAGGGGGCCGCCCCTCTTCTTTCGCTGCGCCGCCGAAGCGTGGGTCGTCGGCCCGTCCGGGGTCGTCGGCCTGTCGGGCGTCTCACTCCGCAGCGATCCCTTGACGGCTGGAAGGGTGCGCTCTACTTTCTTGGTACTTCCGCAGTGTAAAACGTGGATTCCGTAATACGGAATACAGGAACAGTGCAGCTCACGCTTCCGCCCCCGGGCCGGAGCGCGATCCCGACCGGCCGACGCAGGAGTACTCGATGCCTCGAATGACCGCCGCTCGTGCGGCTGTGGAGATCCTCAAGCGCGAGGGCGTGACCAACGCGTTCGGTGTGCCGGGCGCGGCGATCAATCCGTTCTATGCGGCGCTGCGGGCCGGTGGCGGGATCCACCACACGCTCGCGCGGCACGTCGAGGGCGCCTCCCACATGGCCGAGGGCTACACCCGGGCCAGCCCCGGCAACATCGGCGTCTGCATCGGTACGTCCGGCCCGGCCGGCACCGACATGATCACCGGCCTGTACTCGGCCATCGGTGACTCGATCCCGATCCTGTGCGTCACCGGCCAGGCGCCGACCGCGGTGATCCACAAAGAGGACTTCCAGGCCGTCGACATCACCTCGATCGCCGCCCCGGTCACCAAGGCCGCGACCACCGTCCTGGAGGCCGCCCAGGTCCCCGGCGTCTTCCAGCAGGCGTTCCACCTGATGCGCTCGGGACGGCCCGGCCCGGTCCTGATCGACCTGCCGATCGACGTGCAGATGACGGAGATCGAGTTCGACCCGGAGACGTACGAGCCGCTGCCGGTGCACCGACCGAAGGCGACCCGCAAGCAGATCGCCAAGGCCCTCGCCATGCTGAACGCGGCCGAGCGCCCGCTGCTCGTCGCGGGCGGCGGCATCATCAACGCCGACGCCTCGGACCTGCTGGTCGAGTTCGCCGAGCTGACCGGCGTCCCCGTCATCCCGACCCTGATGGGCTGGGGCACCATCCCCGACGACCACCGGCTCAACGCCGGCATGGTCGGCCTCCAGACCTCGCACCGCTACGGCAACGCGACCTTCCTGGAGTCCGACTTCGTCCTCGGCATCGGCAACCGCTGGGCCAACCGCCACACCGGCAAGCTGGACGTCTACACCCAGGGCCGCACCTTCGTGCACGTCGACATCGAGCCCACCCAGATCGGCAAGATCTTCGCCCCCGACTACGGCATCGCCTCCGACGCCAAGGCGGCCCTGGAACTGTTCGTCGAGGCCGCCAAGGAGCTGAAGGCCGCGGGCGAACTGCCGGACCGCGGCGAGTGGGCCGCCTCGGCGCAGCAGCGCAGGGCCACGCTCCAGCGCCGTACGCACTTCGACGACGTGCCGCTCAAGCCGCAGCGGGTGTACGAGGAGATGAACCGCGCGTTCGGGCCCGAGACCCGGTACGTCACCACCATCGGCCTCTCGCAGATCGCCGGCGCCCAGATGCTGCACGTCTACAAGCCGCGCCACTGGATCAACTGCGGCCAGGCCGGGCCGCTGGGCTGGACCATCCCGGCCGCGCTGGGAGTCGCCACCGCCGACCCCGGCGGCAGCGTGGTCGCGCTCTCCGGCGACTACGACTTCCAGTTCATGCTGGAGGAACTGGCGGTCGGTGCCCAGCACAACATCCCGTATGTGCACGTGCTGGTGAACAACTCCTACCTGGGCCTGATCCGCCAGGCGCAGCGCAACTTCGCCATGGACTACCAGGTCACCCTGGAGTTCGAGAACATCAACACCCCCGAGCTCGGCGTCTACGGCGTGGACCACGTCAAGGTCGCCGAGGGGCTGGGCTGCAAGGCGATCCGCGTCACCGAGCCCGACCAGCTTCTGCCGGCCTTCGAGGAGGCCAAGAAGCTGGCCGCCGAGCACCGGGTCCCGGTGGTCGTCGAGGCGATCCTGGAGCGGGTCACCAACATCGCGATGAGCGGCACCGACATCGGCAGCGTCAACGAGTTCGAGGACCTGGCCACCGAGCCCGGCCACGCGCCGACCGCCGTCGTGCCGATGAGCTGATCAAGTGGGGCGGGGGCGTGCCCCCGCCCCACCGAGAACGCCCTGCACGGCAACCGCGTCGAGGGCCTGGGCAAGACCGGATTCCTGATGGGTGAAGTCATGAGGGAAGCCATGGGGAAGGGCTCGTCAAAGGCCGTACGGGAACCGCCCGGTGAGGTGCCGGGCCGTGCGGTTCAGGGCGCTCTCTCATGTACGCGTGCGGGCCGGGTACCACACGACCACCAAGGCTCCGCCCACCATGACCACCCCGGTCAGTACGAGCATCGTGGTGTCGAGCGACCCGGTGAAGGCGTTGAGTACGGTATCCCGTAGGGCGTTGCTCGTGGGGCCGGAGGTGTTCAGTTGTCGTTCTGCCGCGGCCACGGTTGTCGGGGGGTGCGGGCCGTGGAGTGCCGGGGGCAGGTGCGTGGTGAAGAGGGCGGTCAGGACGCTGCCGCTGATCGCGATGCCCAGTGCGCTGCCCAACTCGCGGGCCAGGCTCTGGAGTCCGGAGCCCGTCCCCGCGCGGTCCGGTGGCAGCGCCGACATCATGCCGTGCGAGAGCAGGGGCGTGGCCAGCCCGCAGCCGGCCGCGGTCAGCGTGGCGCCGGTGGCGTAGCGGGCGTACGGGGTGTGTGCGCTCACCGTCGACACGGTGGCCAGCCCCGCCGCCAGGACCAGCAGGCCCGCTCCCACGGTGGCCCGGCCGCCCAGCCGCCGTTCCAGTGTCACGGCGCAGCGCGGGGCCAGCAGCAGCGCGGCCGCCATCGGCAGCAGACGTACGCCCGCCCCCAGCGGCGAGTGGCCCTGCACGTACTGGAGGTACTGGCCGTTGACGTAGAACAGGCCGAACATGCCGACGAAGGCCAGCGCCATGCCGAGCGCTCCCGCGCGCACGACCGGCAGGGCGAAGAGCCGCGGGTCCAGCATCGGGTGCGGCCGCCGGAGTTCGTACCGTACCCAGCAGGTCAGTAGGCCGGCCGCGAGGGCGAATCCACCCACCGTGCGGACGCTCGGCCAGCCCGCCTCCGGACCGGAGACGATGCCTGCCAGCAGGGCCAGGAAACCGGCCGTCAGCAGGGCCGCCGAGAGCGGGGAGACCGGGCGGGCGTGGCGTGCGGCGGCCGGTGTGCAGACGGCGATCAGGGCGAGGGCCAGCAGCGCCGGCGGGACGGCGCACAGGAACAGCGCCCGCCAGGAACCGGCCTGGAGGGCCGCGCCGCCTCCGACGTTCCCCAGCACCGCCGCCAGCCCCGTCATCGACGCCCACACCGCCACCAGCCGAGGCCGGCGTTCCGGTGCGGCGTCCCCGACCAGCAGGGCCAGTGTCGTCGGGAGCACCGCGGCGGCGCCGACGCCGCTGAGCATCCGCCCGGCGATCACCACCGCGATGCCGGACGCGGCGGCGCACAGCGCGGACCCCGCCGTGAACAGCGCCATTCCGCCGAGCAGGGTGCCCTTGCGGCCCAGCCGGTCCGCGAGCGCGCCCGCCGGGACGAGCAGGCAGGCGAAGAACACCACGTACCCGTCCACCACCCACACCACCGCCTCGGCGGAGGGGTGCAGCGCGCTGCGGGACAGCGCCGGGATGGCGAGGTTGACGGCGGAGACCATACCGACGACGAGGGTGACGCACAGGCACATCACCGCGACGGTGACGCGGTTCGGGCCGGTGGCCGGTCGGGAGGTGAGCGGGGGAGTGGGGCCGGTGGGGCCGGTAGGGGCAGTGGGGGCAGTAGAGCCGGTGGGGGTGGTGGGTGCGGTGCGTTTCATCGGCCGTTCCCTGTCGGGCCGGAGGTGCCGGGTGGGCTCCAGTACGTGGCGGCAGTCGGGCGGGGTCCGCCGGGCGGGCTCCAGCGTGTGGCGGCAGTCGGGCCGGGGACGCCGGGTGGGATCGCGGGCGAATCGGTAGCCGGGCCGGGGTCGCCGGGCGGGCGCCCGGGCGTACCGGCAGCCGGGCCGGGGGCGAAGGGCAGGCCGCCCGGCGCCCCGGCGTCCCGGTCCAGTTCCGCCCGGAATGCCAACCGGTCACCCCGGATCCGCAGGAACTCCAGGTCCACGGGGCGTCCGTCCGGCAGTCGGCTCAGCCGCTCGACGGTGAACACCGCCTGGCCCGGCGGGGTTTCGAGCAGGGCCGAGGTGCCGGGGTCCGCGTTGACGGCGTGCACGGTCACGCTCGCCGACCCCAGCGGCCCGCCGACCGACTCCTCGATCAGGCTGAACAGGTCCCGGCCCGCCAGGTCCGCGTCCAGCAGCGGCCGTCCGATGTCGGTGGCCAGATACGTCAGGTCCAATGACAGCGGGGCCTCGCCGAGGCGGCGCAGCCGCTCGATGTACACCACCTGCCCGCCCTCCGGTACGCACAGCTTGCGCGCCACCTCCCGGGGCGGCCGGACCACGTCCGCGACCCGTACCTCGTTGCTGACCCGCCCGTACGCCGACAGGGTCTCGGCCAGCCCGGTCAGCCGCTCCAGCGTGTGCTCGTACGTACGGCGCCGGACCACCGTCCCCACGCCCTGTCGCCGCTCCACCGCACCCTCGTCGCGCAGCACGCCCAGCGCCTCGCGGACGGTGTTCCGTGAGACGCCGTGGTCGGCGATCAGGCTCCGCTCGTCCGGCAGGACGCCGGAGGGAAAGGCGCCGGAGGCGATCTGACGGCGCAGTACCTCCGCGACCTGCCGGGCCCGGTCCGCGCGGGTCCGGGCGCGGGGGCCTGCCGGGGCGGTCGGGTCGGGGGACGACGCGGTCATGGGCTCTCCGCAACTCGGCTCGGGGTACGCCGGGCGACACGGTGCCGGGCGTCCGTCCAACCTAAGCTCCGGACGTTTCCCCGAAGTTACGCCACCCACTCTGACCTGCGGTAACGCTGGGACGTGGGGGTTTGCGCGCCGCGCCGGGGGGTTCCGCCACCCGGAATGGTGCGTCTGCGCGACCGGATCATCTCCCGTATTCCGGAAGGGTTGTTCCGCGTCGAGGGCTCCTTTATCGTCGGCCCGCCCGGCCGAGGGCGGCGGGGAACCGACCACGGAGGAGAGCGCGTTGGCGAACCAGGCAGGGCGGGAACGGCCCGGGGACGAAGACGGGCGGGAACGGTCCGGGGACGAAGACGGGCGGGAACGGTCCGGGGACGAGGTCGGGCGGGCGGCGGACGTGGAGCCGGGCCAGGAGGAGGGCACGGGCCGGCGGGCCTTCCTGGTGCAGGCCGGGCTGACCGGGGCGGGCGGCCTGCTGGCGGCGACCACGGCGGCGGGCCCCGCGTCGGCCGCGGCTCCCGCGCCGGCCGCGTCAACCGGGGCCCCCGCGCTCCGCCCCGAGCAGTTCGAAGGCGGTGAACTGCTCCTCGTACCGGAAGTGCTCCTGCTGCCCGCAGGACCGGTCAGGGACCATGCCGTACGCGTGGCCGGCGGAGTGTTCCGGGAGGTCGGGCCCGCCCGCAAGCTCATCGACGCCCACCGTCGCCTGACCCCGGTACGCCTGGACCGCGCGCTGCTGATGCCGGGCTTCGTGGACGCGCACCACCACCTGACGCAGAGCTTCGGCAAGGCGCAGGCGTTCGGGCAGCCGTCGGAGATCTTCAAGACGGTCTGGGAACCCCTGGAACGCGCGCTCGACGAGGACAGCGCCTATCTGGCGGCGAAACTGGCCGCGCTGGAAGCGCTGCGCGGCGGGTTCACCACCGTCGCCGACGCCGGGACCCGCGCGCCCGTCGACGTCGCGACCCTGGCCCAGGCCACCCAGGAGGCCGGAATCCGCTGCGTACTGGGGCAGGTGTGCTCGGACGGGAAGGGCGGCGAACGGCACCTCGCCCGCTGGGACGGGACCCGATTGGTCCACCCCTCGCTGGCGATACCCGTGCCGGAGGACGCCGCCGACGCCCGGGTGCTGCGGCACACGGCACGGCTGTGCGCCGAAGCGGGCGCCGTCTTCCAGGTGCACGTCAACGAACACCTCGCCTCCGTCGAACGCTCCCTCAAGAGCGTCGGCCGGCGCCCGGTGGAACACCTCCACCACGTCGGCGCCCTCGGACCGCACACGCTCGGCGCGCACGCCACCCTGCTCACACCCGGCGAACTGCGCCTGCTGGCCGACACCGGCACGGCCGTCGGCTACAACCCCGTCGCCAGCGCGTGGAAGGGCAACGGCGTCGCGCAGGCCGGGACGATGGCCGCCATGGGCGTGCGCTTCGGCACCGGCACCGACGGCACCCGCGGCGACGGATTCCGCCTGGTGGACGCCGCGGAGACCGCGCAACGCCTGGCGTTCGGCCTGCAGTGCGGCGACTCGGTGTGCGGCGCCGGACGGCTGTGGCTGGAACATGCGACCTCGCGCGGCGCCGACGCGCTCGGCCTCGGCCGGGTCACCGGCGAGATCGCGGTCGGCAAGGCGGCGGACTTCCTCGTCGTGGACCTCGGCGTACCGGAGCTGACCCCGTCCTGGGACCTGGGCTGGGAGCTGGTACGGCTCGCGGGCCGCGACCAGATCCGCGCGGTCGTCGTCGGCGGCCGGCTACGGCTGTGGGACGGCTGGCCGCCCCACTGGGACGGTCCCGCACTGGTACGGCGGGCCGCCGAGGTGGGGCGGGAGGTCGTGCTCCGGGCGGGCATCCGCCGCGTCGAACCGGTGCCGCCCGCGTCGTGACACGAGCGGACGGCACCAGGCCCTCAGCCCTCAGCCCTCCGCCACCCCCGCAGGCCCCTCAGTCCGACCGCCCCCATCGGCCTTTCAGCCCTCCGCCGCCCCCGTCGGCCCGCCCAGCACCCGCAGGCCACGCAGGCGGTTCAGGGCCGCGGCGACCTCGTGGCGGCGGGGCAGGGCGAAGTCCTCGTCACGGACGGCGAGGAGAGGGTGCGCGCCGTCCTCCAGGTCGCCGTCGAGCAGGTCCAGCGCCTCGGCCAGGGTGCGCTTCCCGTCCACGTACCCGCGGCGCACCATCAGTTCGAGGGCCAGGCCGATGCCGGTCACCTGGCGTGCGTCCGCGATCTGTTCGACGGCCCGCAGGTCGATGTCGTGCTCGCCGAAGGTCAGCCCGTCGTCGCCGCGCGCGCGGATGCGGGAGCGGCCGCGTACGGACGTGTCGAGCGAGCCCGGGTCCGGACGGCGGTGCGCGACACCGGGGAAGGCGTCCGCCTCGGCGGTCCGGCCGGTCGGTACCGCCGCCAGCCGGCGGGCCCGCTCGGTGACATCGGACGGCCGGTACGCGTCCATCATGATCACCTGGTCCGCGACCTCCATGTAGTCGCCGGACCCGCCCATCACCAGCACGGTCGAGACCCCGTGGTCCCGGTGCAGCGAGCGCACGAGGTCCACGAACGGCGTCAGCGGCTCCCGCTCCTTGGCGACCAGCGCCTGCATCCGCGCGTCGCGGATCATCAGGTTGGTGGCCGCGGTGTCCTCGTCGATGAGCAGGGCCCGCGCGCCCGCCTCGACGGCCTCGCACAGGGAGGCGGCCTGCGAGGTGGAGCCGGAGGCGTTGTCGGTACGGAAGTCGGTGGTGTCCGCGCCGCTCGGCAGGTGGTCGACGAAGGCGTGCACGTCCACCCGCTCGACCCGGCGGCCGTCCTCGGAACGGATCTTGACGGTGTCCGGCCTCGCCACCACCCGCTCGCGTCCGTCCCCCGGAACGTGGTCCCAGACGCCCGTCTCCAGGGCCCGCAGCAGCGTCGACTTGCCGTGAAAGCCGCCACCGACGATCAGCGTGACACCTTCGCGTACGCCCATGCCGGTGACCGTCCCGGCGTGCGGCAGGTCCACCGAGACCCGCAGCTCCTCGGGGGAGGCGAACGGGACGACCGCGCCGCCGGTCGCCGGACGGTCGTCCACGCCGCTGCGCCGCGGCAGCACCGCGCCGTCGGCCACGAACCCGACCAGGCCGAGGCCGGGCAGCGCGGCACGCAGCGCGACCGAGTCCTCGACGGTGTCCGCGAAGGCCCGTACGTCGTCGGCGTCCAGCGCCGCGTACCGCAGCGCGCGCTCGGCGACCCGCGGCAGCAGACCGCACAGGACGTGCTCCGCCGCGTGCCCGTCGATACGGCGGCCGTGTCCCGGCAGATCCACGCCCAGCCGCAGCGTCACCGAGCCGTCCCGCGCGTCGACCAGGCAGGAACTGCGTTCCAGCACCTCCTGGCCGCCCGCGTCCACCCGCAGTGCCCGGTGGTCCGCCGCCTCGGCGGCCCGGCGCGCCAGATAGCTCGCCAGTGCCCGCCGCCGGACGGGCGACTCCCACAGGCCGGCCGGGAACCCGGCCTCCTCGGCGGGTACGCGCAGGGCGACCCGCGCGGGCGGCGCGTACGGGTCGGACTGCCCGCGGATCACCTCCAGGGTGAAGCCGGGCATGGACCAGGAGCCGAGGAGCGCCTTGTACCTGCCGTACGAGGCGCCGTCCATCCGGCGCAGCTCCCCGGCCAGCCCGTCACGGGTTCCCTGCGGGCGGTCGGCCCGCTGCCGGTCCTGGGGACGGCCGTGGCCACGGGCCTGCCCGCGGTCCCGGCCGTGTTCGCGGCCGCGGTCGTGGTCGCGGCCTTGGGGGCGTCGCACAGCGCCTGCACCTTTCGCGTTGCGTCTTGCGGTCACCGGTGATCCACCGGTCGGGGACCGGTGCTCCACCGGCCCGACGGCCGACGATACCCAGACCGGGCCCGTACCGTCGCACGCGGACGAGTGACCGGCCGCAGCCGGGTCCTCCCGTCCGCGGCCGGTCGCCGGGCCGGCCCGGCGGTGCCGGGCGAACCTGTCAGTACACGGTGAAGGGGAAGTGCTGCCGGGGCTCCGCCGGCCCGTCCACCGTACGGGCCGGCCGCAGACCGACCAGCGTGGTACCGCCACACGCGCAGAACACGGACGTGGCGATCAGCAGCCGGCCGGAGCAGTCGACGACCGGGGTGGTGAAGGCGCGCGGCTCCGGCGCCCCGCACCGGCGGCACGCCGCCTCCGGCGCCCCGCTCACCGTCCCCACCTCGTTCCGCCCCGCACGGCGGCCGGCGTGAGCGCCGACGCCAGGAGCAGGACCCAGAGGGAGTCCTGCGGGACGGGGAAGCCGGTGGGGGAGGGCGTCACCAGGGTGACGCCCACGATGAGCACCGCCACGAAGGCGAGGCCCGTACAGCGAAGGGCTATCCTGCAGTCGGCGAACATGAGGTCTCCTTGTGGGTGAAGAACACGGGGGTCTCCTGAATTCGGCAGAGGGCCGTTCCCTGCTTCCCGTCAGAAGCACCAGGGAGCGGCCTCTTCGTATGCCGGTGGCGGTACGGGTGTTCCCGTCCGCCGGGTCGTGGTGGCCGGTAGGTGGCCGGCCGAGGTCATCGGTCAGGTCACATGGTGTGCTCCTCCCCGCCGGTGCGCCGCGCGACGTCGCGCGGCCCGTACACCGGAAGTGTCGTCCCCGCGCTCACCTGCGGCCATGGCGGGGAGACGGGCGCAGGCATTCCTGAGCACCACGACGGCGCGGGCGGACACTGGCGAACGCCGGTGGCACGGGCGGACAATGACGGACAGGCACGGGACTTCTGTGTCACCGGCGCCACCGCGCACCCGGGGGATGATGATCCATTGACCGAACGGCCCGTGCCCTCACCCGTACCGGAGCCCGTGGAGGCGTTCGCGGTGCAGCTCCGCGAACTGCGGCTGCGGTGCTTCGAACCCACGGAGGCCAGCCTCGCCCTGCAGATGAAGTGCGGGCGCAGCTCGGTGTCGGCGATGCTCAACGGCCGCCGCTTCCCGAGCTGGGAGCTGACCTCGGCCTTCGTCACCGCGTGCGGGGCGGAGCCGGCCGACTGGCTGGACCGCTGGCGGGACGCCAAGCGCCGCCTCGACGCGCTGCGCAGGGGCCCGGCCGGCCAGGGCGGGGACGGGCGCCCCGCGGCGCTGCCGGACGCCGGCGGCGACGCGCTGCTCGCCGCGACCTGGTACCGCAGCAACCCCGAGTTCTACACCGCGGCGGCCCGCTGCGTCCGGGCGGCGCGGTCGGAGATCAGGGTGACGTACACCCGCCGCTACCCGCCGGACCAGTACACGACGAAGGCCTCCGCCGACTACTTCGCGGACATCCTGGCCTGGGCGCGCGAGGACACCGAGGACCAGCGCAGCGTCCGTCGCATCATCGGCGTCCCGGAGACCGACGGCGTACCCGACCGGGACGTCCTCGCCTGGGCCCGGCGGCATCGGGAGGAGACCGGTGACATCCTCAATTACGAGGCGAACGTGCTGCGGTGGACGGCGGCGGCCGACGGCCTGAACATGGCGCTGATCGACGACAGCACCGTCTTCCTGGCCTTCTCCGGCGGCGCCCGCCAGAAACTGAACGGCTTCAGCGTGCAGGACCCGACCTACATGTCCTACTTCGCCGCCTACTTCGAACAGTTGTGGACGCCGCTCCAGCCGTTGGGCGCCTACCTGGACGCCGCAGGACGCTGACCCGGCCCTCGGAACGGCCGGCCCACGCCCCCGGCCGGCACACCGCTGCCGCACCAGGGGCCGCTACGGCGCATACTGCCTGCATGGGCGATACGCCGTCGGACGGTCTGCCGGACACCGCCGCACAACAGTCCACCGAACGGGAGCAGCAGCACGCAGAGCGGGAGAAGGCCGCGGACCGACGCGAGCGCCGGGCCGACGAGCGGGACCGGCGGGCGGACCTGCGGGACGAGGCCGCCGGCCGGCGGGGGCACCGCGCGGACGCGCGCGACGATTTCGGGCAGCGGGTCGTCGACCAGGAAGTGGCGGCCTCGGAGCGTGAGGCGCGCCGCGCCGCGAACAACGCGCAGGACGCCGACGACCAGCCGGGACCGCGACAGAGCTGACGCGGGCCACCGCGGGGCGCGCCGGGGTGGCTACCGTGTGCCGGCCGGGGCGAGCGCGTCGTCGGCGAAGCGCGGCACCTCCGCGTTCTCGTCGTGCCCCCCGTTCTTCTCCCGGATCCACTTGCCGGCGAGGGCGGGGATCCACGCCGAGAACTCGCTCTGCGTCAGGTCGCCGGGGACCTTGCCGCCCAGCTTGTTGATGTCCGCCGCGGGGTAGCCGCCGGGCGCGTCGATGCGTTCGGCCGGGGTGTCCCGCATCGTCGCGTCCCAGACCTGGAGGGCGAACGTGGTGCAGTTCTTCGCCGGCGTCCCCGCCCAGCCACCGGTCAGGACGTAGTTCCAGCTCGGCAGGAGGGTGTACTTCTCGGCGAGATCGGCACGCCGCCGGATCTCCTGCCGGAAAGCGCTCTGCTGCGCGCCGGTCAGTGCCGTGCAGCGCGCGGCGCGTGGGGAGTACGCCTGGCCCTGGTCCTGCTTGCGGCTCGGCCGGTCCCATTCGACCAGGGGCTTGCCGGGGACGTTGATGTCGTATCCGGTGTAGTTGACGGACATGCCGTCGACCGGCGATCCGTCGCCGTTGGTGCCGTCCGGGTCGTTCGGCTGGAAGGAGTACGTGTCGTAACGGGCCTCCTCGCCGCTGTCGAGCTTCCGGTGCAGCTTTCCGCCGGAGTTGAAGTGCACGAGCCAGCTATGCCCGAACACATGCCGGCTGACGTTGAGTTCGTAGAGCAGCTTGTTCGTCTGCTGGGCGTAGGACAGCTCGCCGTACTTCTTCTGGAAGTCGTCGCTCTTCCACAGCGCGTGGGCCCGCTTGCCGATGTCCCAGACGTATCCGCCGGTGGTGTGGTCGGTGATCTCGGTGCTGTAGATGCAGAGCACGTTGTCCAGCGGCAGGGCGCCGGACGGCTGCGGCCGGCCGGCGGCCTGGGCGGCGGGTGCCTGGAGCAGCCCCAGGCAGAGGGCCACCGCGGCGGACGAGGCGGCCACGGCCGGTGTACGTAATGTCATGACGTGCGGGTACTTTCCTTCGGTCGGCCGGCGGCTCGGACGCGCCACCGGCTCGGCGTACCAAGATCATTTCTCTGGACGGCCCGTGCGCCAAGGGCGGAAAGTCCTGCTGGGACGGGACTTTCGCCCTTGCCGGGGCCGGGGGCGGGCGCGCCCGGAAGGCGGCCCGTGATCAACTGGTCGGGTCCGGCCGGGAGACGGCCGCGCCCGCCGCGCCGGACGGCACCGTGTCACGACGTCCGACGCTTCGACCCCGGGAGACCCGGGAGACCCGGGAGACCCGGGAGAGTGGTCCGCCATGAACAGCATCAGCTACGAGGACGTGAAGGCGGCGGCCGGCCGGATCGCGGGGGACGTGCGCCCGGTCACCGTCGCCCCGGCCGACCCGGGCGCCTTCGGGCCCGGCGAGGGCTGGCTCGCCTACGAGTTCACCCAGCACACCGGGTCCTTCAAGGCCCGCGGCGCGGCGAACTTCATCGCCGCGCACCGGGAGGCGGGCACCCTGCCCGAGGCCGGGGTGGTCATCGCCTCCGGGGGCAACGCCGGACTGGCCTGCGCCTGGGCCGCCGGCCGCCACGGCGTGCGGGCGACGGTGTTCCTTCCGGAGACCGCGCCGCCGGTCAAGGTCGCCCGGCTGCGGCTGCTCGGCGCCGACGTGCGCCAGGTGGGCTCCGAGTACGCCGCCGCGCTGGAGGCGTCCGAAGAACACCTCGCCCGGACCGGGGCGTTGCGGTCGCACGCGTACGACCACCCGCTGATCGCGGCCGGCGCCGGCACCCTGCTGGAGGAGCTGCGGACCGCGCTGCCCGGCCTGGACACGGTCGTGGTCGCGGTCGGCGGCGGTGGGCTGTTCAGCGGCGTCGCCGCGGCCGCGCATCACCACGGCGTACGGGTCGTGGCCGTCGAGCCGGAGAACTGCCGGGCGCTGAACGCGGCGATCGGGGCGGGCCGGGTGGTCGATGTCCCGGTGGACTCCGTCGCCGCGGACTCGCTGGGCGCGCGCCGCGTCAGCGAGATGGCGCTGCACTGGGCGCGGCGGGCCGAGGCGGTCTCGCTCCTGGTTCCGGACGAGGCGATCCTGGCCGCGCGCCGGAGCCTGTGGGACGACCGCAGGCTGGCGGTCGAGCACGGCACGGCGGCCGCCTTCGCCGCCCTGAGGACCGGGGCGTACCGGCCCGCGCCGGGGGAGCGGGTGTGCGTCGTCGTGTGCGGCGCGAACACCGACCCGTCCGACCTGGTACGCCCCGGTGGGTAACGGCCTCGGGGGCGTTCGCAGACGTAGTCCGGCGTGGAACCGTCCGCTCGCGGGAACTCTCCTCCCCGCCTCGGGCTGCCGTCGGCCACGCCTTCGGCGCGGCGGTTCCGTGCCGGCCCGTCTCGCTCCAGCGCGATAAGCGGTGCCGGGCCGTAGGCTGGCGCTGTGTTCGGTGCCGTTCAGACGTCGCCCGCCGCCTTCGACGTGGTCTGTATGGCCGCGTCGCTGGGCGGGGTGAGCGCATACCGGGAGATCCTCGCGGCACTGCCCGAGACCTTTCCCGCCGCGGTGGTGCTGGTGCAGCACCGTTCGGTGCGAGAACAGGAAGGCCTGGTGGACGGCCTGGTGGACGTCCTGCGCCACCGTTCCGCGCTCCTCGTGCGGTTGCCGGCGGAAGGCGACCGGCTGGCCGTGGGCGTCGACCACGTCGTCCACGTCGTCCACGTCGTCCACGTCGTCCACGTCGTGCCGGCGGGACGGTGGGCGGCCTTCACCCCCGAGGGCGCGGTGTCGCTGCACGTCACGGAAGGCCACCGCGCGGCGGACCCCGTGTTCGCCTCCGCCGCGGTCGCGCTCGCCTCGAAGCCAATGCCTGTAGCTGCCACCGCGCCATCCGGAACGCCCTCGACGCCACGTTCCCGTCCACCGCGAACGGGACATGACACGGCCGGCCGGTCACGAGCCGTCCAGGGAGACGTTCTCCTCGGCGCGGCTTGTCCGGCCCCCGTCCGCCGCAGCGTACGAGGCGGCTTCCGAGGCCGCAGCGCCCGGTGAGACGGGTGAGCGATCTCGGGTGGCGCACACATTCGACGTACGGGTGACTGCCGGACCGGCCGCCGGGGAGCCGCCCGGACCCCGGAACCACCCGGCGTCTCCTCCGTCGTTCCCCCCGTGAGCTGCGCGTCAGCAGCTCTCCGGGCGGTCCGCGACCCGTGGACCGCCCCCGTCTCCGCACACCTGTCCAAAGAGATTTGCCGACGAACCGATACACCAGTCACCCGGCGCTCGTTGGCCCTTTACGGCGCGTGAGCCGCGGCCGGTCGCACGGCCCCGCCACGGCCCGGCCGCCGTTGTACACCAGCACCTTCGTCAGGAGACGGCAAGCATGAACAGGAAGCCAGGCCACCGCGGTCGTCGATTGCCGCTGACCGTCGCGCAGACGGGGATGTGGTTCTCCCAGCAGCTTGACGCGGAGAACCCGATCTACCGTGCCGCGGAGTACGTGGACATCCACGGCCCGGTCGACCTGGCCGTGCTGAGTGCCGCGGTACGCCGCGCGGTGGCCGACATCGAGGCCGTGCGGGTCCGGTTCGAGACCGACGAGGAGGGCGGCGTCTGGCAGGTCCCCGACCTCGCGGACGACTGGCCGCTGCCCGTCGTCGACCTGCGGGACGCGCCGGACCACACCGCCGGCCCGCCGCCCGGCCCGGCCCGGGTGGTCCCGCCGCCCGACCCGTGGACCCGCGCGAAGGAATGGATGTGGGCCGACCTGCGCCGCCCCGCCGACCTGCGCCGCTCCCCGCTGTTCAGCTTCGCCGTGCTGCTGCTGCCCGACGACCACCGCGTGCTGTACATGGCGCTGCACCACATCGTCCTGGACGGCTACGGCTTCTCGCTCTTCATCCAGCGCGTCGCCGAGATCTACACCGCGCTGGAGGCGGGCGCCGCGTGCCCGCCCTGCCGACTGAGCACCCTGGAGCAACTCCTCGCCGACGAGGCCGAGTACCACGCCTCCGAACGGTTCACCCGCGACCGCGCCTTCTGGGCCGAGCGCTTCGCCGGCCGGGCTGCCGACACCGGCCTGGCCGGCCGGCTGGCCACCGTCCCGCACCGCTTCGTCCGCGAGACCGGCCACCTCCCCGCACCCGCCGCCGACGGGCTGCGCTCCCTGGCCCGGCAGACCCGGTCGGGGCTGCCCGTGGTGGCCATGGCCGCGCTCGCGCTGTACGTGCACCGGATGAGCGGGGCCACCGACGTGACGCTGGACCTGACCGTGACCGGCCGCGTCGGCGCCGTACCGCGCACCGCGCCGTCCATGGTCGCCAACGTGCTGCCGCTCCAGGTCGGGCTGGAGCCGTACACCACCGTGCGCGAGCTGGTGCGGCACACCTCCGAGCGGGCCCGTGGACTGCTGCGCCACCAGCGCTACCCGTCGCCGTACCTCGTGCAGGAGCTGGGCGCCGCGCACACCGGCGGCCATCTCGGCGACTGGGGCATCAACATCATGGGCTACGACCCCGAGCTGAGCTTCGGGCGGCACCGGGCCACCCTGCACAACCTCTCCAACGGCCCGGTCACCGGCCTCGGCGTCAACGTCTACGAGCGGACCGACGACGGCTGCCTGCGCATCGACTTCCAGGCCGACCCGGACCTGTACGACGCCGAGGCCACCGCAGCCCACCAGCGCCGCTTCCTGGCCCTGCTGGACACCCTGGCCGGCATCGACCCCGAACAGCCCGTCGGCGGCATCGACCTGCTGCCCGCGGCGGAGCGCCGCCGGGTGACGACCGGATGGAACGACACCACCCGCAGCGTGCCGGTGACGACCCTGCCCGCGCTCTTCGAGGAACAGGCCCACCGCACGCCCGCCGCCACCGCCCTCGTCTGCGGCGCCACCACCCTGACGTACGCCGCGCTGAACGCCCGCGCCAACCGGCTGGCGCACGCGCTGATCGAACGCGGCGCCGGGCCCGAGGCGTTCGTGGCGCTGGTCCTGCCGCGCACGGCCGACCACATCGCCGGCCTGCTGGCGGTCCTCAAGACGGGCGCCGCGTACGTACCGGTCGACCCCGACCTGCCTGCCGAGCGGATCCGCTTCCTGCTCGCCGACACCCGCCCGGTCTGCGTCGTCACCACCTCGGCGGCCGCCGCACACCTGCCCGGCACCACCACCGCGCTGTGCCTCGACGACCCGGCCGCCGCACGGGAGCTGGACCTCCGACCGGACACCGACCCCACGGACGCCGACCGGCTGGCCCCGCCGGCGCCGGGCCACCCGGCGTACGTGAGCTACACCTCCGGGTCCACCGGGCAGCCCAAGGGCGTCGTCGTCGAACACCGCCAGTTGACCAACCTGTTCTTCGACCACCGGGCCGAGCTGATCGATCCGGAGACGGCCACCGCCCGGCGCCGCCTGCGGACCGCGCTGACCGCCGCGTTCTCCTTCGACACCGCCTGGGAGGGCCCGCTGTTCCTGGCCGCCGGCCACGAACTGCACCTCGTCGAGGACGCCGTACGGCTCGACCCGCCCGCCCTCGTCGACCACATCGCCGACCGGCGCATCGACTTCCTCGACCTCACCCCCACCTACCTGCATCAGCTCATCGCCGCCGGACTGTTCACCGGCGACCGGCACCGGCCGCGGATCCTCATGGTGGGCGGCGAAGCCGTCGACGCCGCCCTGTGGGAGACGCTGCGCACCCTGCCCGGCACCACCGCCTACAACTACTACGGGCCGACCGAGTGCACGGTCGACGCCGTCTACTGCCGCATCGCCGACCAGGGGGAGCAGCCCGTCATCGGACGGCCCGGACGCAACGTACAGGCGTACGTGCTCGACGCCGCGCTCAACCCCGTGCCGGCCGGTGTACCGGGGGAGCTGTACCTGGCCGGCGACCAGATCGCCCGCGGCTATCTGCGCCGGCCCGCGCTGACCGCGGAGCGGTTCGTCGCCAACCCGTTCGCCCATGCGGGCAGCAGGTCGGCCGCCGGCACCTGCGGCGACCCCGGGGTGCCCTGCACGTGCGGCGCGCCGGGCTCGCGCATGTACCGGACCGGCGACCGGGCGCGCTGGACGCCCGACGGCATCCTCGAATACCTCGGCCGCGCCGACGGGCAGGTCAAGGTGCGCGGCTTCCGCATCGAGCCCGGCGAGGTCGAGACGGCACTGGCCCGGCACCCGGGCGTCGCCCACGCGGTGGTCACCGTACGGGAGGACACCCCCGGCGACCGCCGCCTGGCCGCGTACGTCGTGCCCGTCGCCGCCGGGCGCCCGGCCGGCCGCACCGCGCCCGGCCGCATCCCCGCTTCCCGCCGCTCCGGATCCGGCGGTGCCGCCGCGCCCGCACCGGTCGACGCGGACGCCTTGCGCGCCTGGGCCGCCGCGCGCCTGCCCGAGTACATGGTTCCCAGCGCCTTCGTCCTCCTGGACCACCTGCCGCTGACCGCCAACGGCAAGCTGGACCGCGCCGCCCTGCCCGCCCCCGAGGCGCCCGCCGCCTGCACCGGGCGGCAGCCGCGAAGCCCTCGGGAGGAGGTGCTGTGCACGCTGTTCGCCGAGGTGCTCGGCGTCCGGCAGGTCGACGTCGACGACGACTTCTTCGCCCTCGGCGGCCACTCCCTGCTGGCGGCCAAGCTCATCAGCCGCATCCGCTCCGCGCTGGGCACCGAACTGTCCATCCGCGCGCTGTTCGAAGCGCCCACCGTCGCCGACCTCGTCAAGGTCCTCCGGACCGGCGGCGGGCCGGACGGCTTCGAGGCCCTGCTGCCGCTGCGCAGCCGGGGCAGCCGGCCCCCGCTGTTCTGCGTCCACCCCTCCGGCGGTCTGAGCTGGTGCTACGCCGGCCTGCTGCGTCACCTGGGGCCCGATGTACCGGTGTACGGGCTCCAGGCCGGCGGCCTGGAGCGGCGCGCGGCGCTGCCCGCCACCTTCGAGGAGATGGTCGCCGACTACGTCGGGCAGATCCGCGCCGTACAGCCCGCCGGGCCGTACCACCTCCTGGGCTGGTCGCTCGGCGGTGCGCTCGCGCACGCCATCGCGGTCCGGCTCCAGGCCAGGGGAGAGCGGGTGGCGCTGCTGGCGATGCTCGACTCGCGCCCCATCGACCCGCACGGCACGACGGATTCCGCCGTCCCGGAGCACGACATCCTGGCCCTGCTCCTGGAGGCGGCGGGCCACGATCCGGACACGTTCACACGGCCGCTGACCGTCCCGGGGGTGGCGGCGGTGCTGCGGGGGCAGGGCGGCGGTGACGTCCTGCTCGACGCGCTGAAGGAGCACCCCGCGCTCGGCGAGGACCGGCTGACCGCCGTCACCGAGGTGTTCACCAACTCGGTGAAGCTGCTGCCGACCTTCTCCGACGGCATCTTCGACGGCGATCTGCTGTACTTCCACGCCACGGAAGGCAAGCCCGCACACGCCCCGACCGCCGAGGCGTGGCGCCACCTGGTCACCGGCCACATCGAGAACCACGACATCGCGTGCACCCACCACACCATGACCCAGGCGGGCCCCCTGGCCAGCATCGGCCGGACGGTGGCCGCACACCTGAACTCGTCGGTGGCGGTACCTGGTCCGGGGGCGCGGAGGTGAGGTGAGGGGGCGGTGGCGCCTCCGGGGCCAGGTCACCTGGGCTTGGGGACAAGCCGGTACGGGGCCGTCGGGGTGGTGGGGTGGCGGGGCGCGTCCGGTGAGGTGGCGGGGCGCGCCCGGACCCGTAGTCACGCATCACGACGCGGTTCCCAACGCCTTCTCCGGCGGCATCGAGGCGGCGGACACGACCTGCGCGTACACCATCGTCTACGGCACGGAGAAGACCGGCACGTTCACCGGCATGGAGCTGCTGGACGGCAGCGTCGACGGGCGTCGGGGCACGTTCGTCGTCGAGGAGCGTGGCTCGTTCTCCGCCCGGGGGAGTGTGCACTGCGTCTTCGAGGTCGTGCCGGGCTCGGCCACCGGGGAGTTGGCCGGGCTGCGTGGCGCGGGTGAGTTCACGGCCGAGCCGGGCAGTCCGTCCGTGCCGTACACCTTTGTATACGACTTCGGGTGATCCGGGGCGGTGGCCCGAGGGGCGGTCGGTCGCCGTCTTCCGGGGTACCGTGTGCGCGTTCTCCACCTTTCGCGTAAGGGAGTTCAGGCCGCCCGCGCGACCGGGAGCCGCCGTACGACGGGGCCGAGGGCCGCGCCCGCCAGGGTGGCCGTGGCGATGGCGCCCAGTGTGATGCCCCAGGCCACCGGGCCCATCGGGGTGCAGCCGAAGAACCGGCTGATGCCGGGTGTCTGGATGACCGCCGCCAGTACCGCGGCGGATCCCACGCCCGCGAGCAGCACCCGGCGGTCGGGCCCGCCGGTGATCACGGTCTGAGCGAGCTGGGTGCCGACCACCGCGGCCAGCGCGACGGTCCCCGCGCGCCGGCGCCGGCCGGTGAGCCGGGCCGCGCCCCAGGCCAGTGTCGCGCCGAGGGCCGTGGTCACGCCGCGCAGCAGCAACTCGTGGGTGAGCGCGGCCCCCAGGGAGCGGTCGGGCCCCTCCCGCAGCAGTTGTTCGCCGCCGTCGCCGGGTGGCTCGCGGACCGCGATGGCCAGTGCCGGTGCCAGGTCGGTGAGCAGGTTGACCAGCATGATCTGCCGGGCGGTCAGCGGGGAGCGGCCGGTGAGGGCGGCGGCGAGCACACTGAAGCCGATCTCGCCGAGGTTGCCGCCGATGAGGATGGCCAGCGCGGCCCGGACCGAGGTCCACATCGCCCGGCCCTCCATCAGCGCGGCGATGATCGTCTCCAGCCGGTCGTCGCTGACGACGAGGTCGGCGGCGGCGGTGGCGGCCGGGGTGCCGCGGCGGCCCAGCGCGATGCCGATGTCGGCGAGCCGGATGGCGGGGGCGTCGTTGGCGCCGTCGCCGGTCATCGCCACGACCCGGCCGATGCGCTGGTACGCCTGCACGATGCGCACCTTGTGGTGCGGGCTGCACCGGGCGATCACATCGACCCGGGGCAGCAGGGCGTCCAGCTCGTCGTCGTCCAGCTCGTCGAGGTCCGCCGCGTTGCACACGTGCTGGGCCGCGCCCTGGCTGATGGTGGAGGCGATCGCGTCGGCGGTGGCGGGGTGGTCACCGGTGAGCATGACGATCTGCACACCGGCCTCGCGCAACTGCTCGGCGGCGGGCAGCGCCCCGGCCCGTACGGGGTCGGACAGGGTGAGGAAGCCGAGGAGGACCAGCCCGTCGACGGCTTCGTCGGTGAGCTTCTCGGCGCTGTCCATGGGCCGTTCGGCCACCGCCAGGACGCGGCGGCCGGCGCCGGCCAGCTCATCGGCGGCCGCGGTCAGGCGGGCGCGTTCCGCGTCGTCGAGCGGCCGGTCGGCCGCGCCGCTCGTACGGCGCCGGGCGCAGCGTTCCAGGACGTTCTCGGGGGCGCCCTTCACGCTGAGCAGCGCGCCGCCCGAGAACTGCCCGGCGGTGGCGTGGTAGGCGCGGGACGGCTCGAACGGCAGGTCGTCGGCGCGCTGCCAGCGGGGCGCCCCGCCGCGTACGGTGACGTGCTGCCGGCGGGCCCCGGCCACCACCGCCCGGTCGGTGTGGTGGGCCAGCGGCTCGGGGGAGCCCGCCGAAGGGGTGGCACGCAGGGCCGCGGCGAGGACCGTCCGGCGGGCGTCGTCCAGCCGGCCGACGGGCAGCGCCCGTTCGCCGTCGCTGACCTCCGCGAGCTCCAGCGTGCCCTCGGTGAGGGTGCCGGTCTTGTCGAAGCACAGCACGTCGGCGCGGCCGAGCGCCTCGATCGTCCGGGGGTTGCGGACCAGCGCCCCGTGCTCCGCGAGGCGGCGCGCGGCGGCCAGTTGGGCCGCGCTGACCAGGAAGGGCAGGCCCTCGGGGACCGAGGCGACCGCCAGGTTCACCGCCGAGGCCAGCGTGTGGTGCAGCCGCCTGCCGTGCAGGACGCCGGCCCCGGCCACGGCGGCGGCCGAACCGAGCGCGATCGGCAGGCTCGCCTTGGTCAGCGAGGCGAGCCGCTTCTCCACCCCGGCCCGGGGAGCCGCCTGCCGCGCGGTGGCCAGACTGCGCCCGACCTCCGTGGCCGCGCCGGTGGCGACGACCACGGCCGTGGCCCGGCCCGCGGCCACCGTCGTCCCCTCGTACAGCATCGACCGCCGCTCGGCGAGCTGCGCCGCCACCACCGGCGCCGGGTCCTTGGCCACCGGCAGGGACTCCCCGGTCAGCGAGGACTCGTCCAGCTCCAGTCCCTCGGCCTCCAGGAGGCGGCAGTCGGCCGGCACCACGTCCTCGGTGCCCAGTACCACGATGTCCCCGGGCACGAGTTCACCGGCCGCGACCTGCCGCTCCGCGCCGTCCCGCCGCACCCGCGCGCAGATCGCGGAGCGCCGGAACAGCTCGGCCAACGCCTTCTCCGTACGCACCCGCTGGACGCCGCCGACGAGCGCGGACGTGCCGGTGATGGCGGCCACGAGGGCCGCGTCGGTCCGCGAGCCGACGGCGGCGGACAGCGCGGCGCCCGCCGCGAGCACCGGCGTGAGCGGGTTGGCCAGCTCCTCGACGAACGCGGCGCCGAGACCGGTGCGCCGCGGGCCGTCCGCACGGTCGGCGGGTGAGGACCGGGCCTGCGCCTCGCGGGAGGACAGGCCCTCCGGTGTCGCCGTCAGGCGTTCCAGCACCCGGGCCGCGGGCATCAGATGCCAGGGCGTGCTCCGCGCGGGCGCCACCGGCGGGCGGTTCAGCAACTGCCGGGCGCGCCAGGCACCAAGGCAGAAGGCGGCGGACCCGGCGGTGTGCCCGGCCGTCGCGGCGCGCCGGGCGGCACCGGACGGGCGGGCCTGTACGGCGGCCACCGCCCCCACCCCGCTGCCGCCCGCCGCCAGCATCGCGCTCTCCCGGTCCACCTGCGCCGCCACGGCCACCGCGTCCACGATCAGCCCGGCGGCGCCCAGATCGCCGCCGACCAGCAGATGGGCACCCCACGCCGGTGCCTTCCCCTTGCGGTGCACCCCGATGCCGCAGTCGGACGCGCCCAGCGCCCGGCGGTTGCCCGAGACGAGCAGCACCACCGCTCCGTTGCCCTGGAGTTCCCGTACGGACGCGACCAGCCGCTTGCCGCCGGGCAGCACGGCGTCCGCGAAACCGCACTCCGGGTCCGGCCGGTCGGAGGCCAGCACGATCCGGGCCCCGGCGCGGCGCGCGGCCGCCGCCACGGCCTGGGCGCCCGGCGCCGTCTGCGCCACCAGCCCGGCCACGGCGCGCAGCTTCCCGTCCTGCGCCAGGCCCAGCAGGTGGTCGTACTTCTTCTGCCGCAACCGCCGTACGGCGTCTTCCCCCGCGGCGCCCCGGTCGCCGTCCGTCGCGCCGGGCAGGTCGGCCAGCGGGCCGAGCACCCAGCCGTCCGTGTCCCGCCGTATCTCCAGCGGCTCGTCGGCGTCGAACAGGTCGAACAGGTGGCCGGTGGCCGCGTCCGGGTCCGCGCCGTCCAGCAGGTCGAGGTCGGCCAGGTCGTACCGGTCGGCGCGCAGCGCCGTCTCGTCCAGCACCACGCAGTCCACCTGCCCGAGCCGGCGCAGCACGCCCCGGTCCATGGCCACCACGCCCCGCAGCGCCAGGAACCGGCCCAGGTTCGTCGCGAACCCCTCCCGCCCGGCCTCCGGCGCCTTCGGCACCCCGGCCAGCGCGACGGCCAGCCCACGACGCGGCCCGGCGAACGGCACGGCCGCCGCCCCGGCCGCCAGCCCCACGAGCGACGACCGCTCGGCGTACCGGTCCGCCGAGTCCTTCGGCGCCGGTACCGGCCGCTCGACCACGACCGGTTCGGCGACGGCGTCCTGCGGGCCGCGCACCATCCGCGGCTCCACCGCCTCCCAGGCCTTCTTGTACGCGTCGGCCTCCCGCCACTGGGCGACCCGCTGCACCACGTCCAACACCAGCCCGCCGCCCCGCGTGGCCACGCCCTGCGCCAGCGCGCTGACCGCCGGCAGCAGCGACTCGGCCTGTTCCGGGCCGGCCAGGCCCCGCGCCGCCCACGCGCGCAGCCGGGGGTGGTGCTGGAGCAGCCCCGCCAGCGCCCCCACCTCGGCGGGCAAGGGGGCCCAGGGGGCGAGGCGGGTCAGCGTGGCGATGCCCAGTCCGACCGCGTCGGCGGCCAGGCCTGTCATGGACTGCCGGGTCCGCGGCCCTTCACACGGGTGGTGCGGTTCCTGGCACCACTCACCGTGCTCGTCGCAGCCCGATGCCGCGTCGCGGGCCGTACCCGTGCGGCCCGCCTCGGCCCGCGCCACCAGGGCGACCAGGTCGGACTGCCGTGGCGCGCCCGGCCCCAGCGCGACCGCCACCCGCCCGGACGGCCCGTTCACCCGCGCCCACTCCACCCCCGGCTGCTGCTCCAGGACCCGCTCCACCCGCCGCGCGACCCGTTCACCGTCCGCCGTCTGCACCCCGTGCACCGCGATGTAACAGCGCCCCGGCCGCGACCACACCGCCCGCTTCGGCACCCCCGCGAGCTGCCAGGCCAGCTCCAAGGCCCCCCGGGCGCCCGCCCGCACGCCCTCCACCACCGGGCCGGGCAGCGGCAGCGGCGGCTTCGGCACGCGCAGCCCCGACAGCCCGGGCACTCCTGACAGCAGCGACATCGGGGCCTCACCTCGAAGGTCGTCCCCGGCGGACCGCGCAGGGGTACCCGATGGGTAACCCTCCCGCCGCCGGGCTACACCTGGCTTTCGCACCGCGGACCGGCGGTATGGCGTGGGACGCCGGTTCATGAAGATCACATGACGGCTGTACGGCACGCCCCGTGCGCCCGTACGGACCCGCCGGTGGAGCGGCCCCGGCACCCGCCGCGGCTCCGGTAGAAAGGGCCCCATGACGAACCCCGGAGTGACACGGCGCCAGCCGAAGGACGGCCCCGAGCCGTTGACCGCGATACCGGCGGGCGAGGTCGTCCTCCGGGACGAGGCCGCGAAGACCAGCCGGCGGGCCGAGGTCGCGGCCTTCCGGCTGGCGCCGTATCCGGTGACCCGCGAGCTGTACCGCGCGGTGCTGGGCGAGGCGCCCGAGAGCCCGGCGGGCCCCCGTACGCCGGTGACCGACGTCTCCTGGCTGGACGCCGTACGGTTCTGCGACCGGCTCTCGCGGGCCTCGGGGCTCGAACCCTGCTACACGGCGGGCGACGACCCCGACGCGCTGGACGTGGTCTGCGACTGGTCGGCCGACGGCTACCGCCTGCCGTCCGAGGCGGAGTGGGAGTACGCGTGCCGGGCCGGTTCCGCCGACGTCCGCCACGGGGAACTGGATGAGATCGCCTGGTACCGGGACAACTCCGACGGTCGGGTGCACGACGTCGCGGCCAGGACGCCGAATGCCTGGGGCCTGTACGACATGATCGGCAACGTCTGGGAGTGGTGCTGGGACGTCTACGACCCCCGGGTCTACGGCCCGTACCGCACCTTCCGCGGCGGCGGATGGCAGGACCCGCCCCGGGGCTGCCGCGCCTCCTGCCGCCGCAAGAGCCACCCGACCCTGCGCATCGACGACCTGGGGTTCCGGGTTGCCCGATCGGGCTGAGGCGTGGCGGGGAGCCGGGGGCCGGGGAGCCGCCGGCTCGGGCCGCGGCCGGCCCGGCGGCACCATACCGGCCTCCCGTGCCGCTGCCGGGCCGGTCGAGGAGGGGCGGCCGGGTGCCCAGGCCCGCGCGAGCCTCGCGTTCCGGGGAGAGCGGGCGCCGTTCCACCCGGGCGGCTGGGCCTCCGCGCTCTACCGACACCCGCGCCCGCCGCATCCGTACCCGCCTCCTCCGCTTCGCCGCGCGCGTCCTAGGATCAAGCGGTTCAGGAACGACGTGTCCGGGTCGCCGTGCGGTGACCCGCGCACAACGGGGAAACGTTGAAACGGGGAAACGGGGAAGCAGTGGTACAGCGCGGGAAGTGGATACGTACGACGGCGATGGTGGCCCTCGTGGTTGCGGCGGCCGGTGCCTGCGGGGCGTCCGAGGACGCGGCGCGGAGCAAGGGCACACCGGTCCCGAGCCCGACGGCGCCGCCTCCCGAGCAGGTCTCGCCCCAGCGCGCCGCGCCCGGCGAGAAGGCACCGGCGCTGGAGCAGATCAAGTACGGCCTGGAGTCCCGGGTGCTCGCCATGGGCGGCGCGGTCCCCAAGCCGACCAGCAGCTCCTGCGACACGAAGGAGGTCGGGGAGAAGCCGCAGACGTTCACCTGCACGGTGAAGTACATGGGGATCGACGTGCCGTTCCGCGTCGAGACCAAGGGCGGCTTCATCCTGATGCAGTACACGGCCACGCCGACCAAGGGCGGCGTGCTGACCGCCGAGGGGATGCGGGCCCGGGCGTGGCAGCAGTACGGGAGGTACGGCGGCTCGGCGGCCAGGTCGCTGCGCTGCGACAAGGCCCCCGCGGTGCGGCTCGTGCCGCTCGACAGGCCCAGCGGATACCGGTGCTACGTGGGCGAGGGCGGACTCAAGGGCTCCTACGACGCGGTCGTCACGGCCAACGGCATGCGGCTGACGTGATCCGCGCCGCGGTCCGCGGCTCCCGGCCCTGACCCGAAGCGGAACGTTCCGGTAGCGGAGGCGGTCGCGGGCGCGCCGGGAACCGGAACGCCGTCGGCCCGGTGGGGTGCCCGGAGGGGCCGGGCATCCCACCCCCGTAAGGATGCCCGTCCCCCCCGGCCGCACCGTGGCGCGGCCGTGCGCCGGCCCCGCCCCCGCCGAAGGCGCGGGCACCACGGGACGGCGCGTGTACCGCCACTCCACCGCGCCCGCCATTGATTGGCAGCCCCTTTCCGTGCGCCCAATCAATGACGCGCACGGCCAAAACCGTCCTTGTGGCGCCCCGCCGGGCTCCGTACCGTGGCGTTGCCCGGTCAGCTCGGCGGAGGACCGCATGGGGCGTCGCGAAAAACCCGTGGACCCCGGGGCGGGCCCGGTACAGCGGTTCGCCTACGAACTGCGCAAGCTGCGCCTGGAGGCAGGCGGTCCGACCTACCGGGCCATGGCGGAACGGGCGGCCTATTCGGCCGCCGTGCTGTCCCAGGCGGCGGCGGGCGAGAAGCTGCCGTCCCTCCCGGTCACCCTGGCGTACGTGGCGGCGTGCGGCGGGGACGCCGGGCACTGGCAGCGGCGCTGGCACGAGGCCGTACGGGAGGACGCGGGCCGCGTCCTCGAAGCGGACGAGGACCGCGCCGTCGCGCCGTACCGCGGCCTGGCCCGCTTCGAACCGGACGACCACGCCCGCTACTTCGGCCGCCGCCGGCTCACCGAGGAACTGCTGCGGCGGGTACGCGCACGCCGGGTCGTCGCGGTGTTCGGCCCGTCCGGCAGCGGCAAGTCCTCGCTGTTGCGCGCCGGACTCATCGCCAGCCTGCGCATGCCCGCCGCCGCCCCGCCGCTGCGCCTGCCGCCGCCCGCCGCGATCCGCGTCCTCACCCCCGGCGCCCACCCCATGCGCGACGCCGGGCGGTTGTTGACGCCGGCGGGGCCGACGGGGGACACCTGGCTCGTGGTGGACCAGTTCGAGGAGGTCTTCACCCTCTGCGCCGACCCCGACGAACGGAACGCGTTCATCGGCCGCGTCCTGACGGCCCACGACCCCGCGAGCCGGCTGCGGGTGGTGCTGGGCGTACGGGCGGACTTCTACGGCAGATGCCTGGCCCACCGGGAACTGGCCGACGTGCTCCGGGAAGCGAGCCTGCCCATCGGCCCGATGTCCCCGCAGGAACTGCGGGAGGCGATCGTCAAGCCGGCGGCCGCCGAGGGGCTGATCGTGGAGCGGTCCCTGACCGCCCGCCTCGTCGAGGAGATGGCCGAGGAGCCCGGGAGCCTCCCCCTGCTCTCCCACGTCCTGCTGGAGACCTGGCGGCGGCGCCGCGGCCGTACCCTGACGCTCCAGGCGTACGAGGCGGCGGGCGGCGTCCACGGCGCGGTCGCCCAGACCGCCGAGCACCTCTACGGCCGGCTCTCGCCGCAGCAGGCCGGGACGGCCCGCCGGATGCTGCTGCGCCTGATCACCCCGGGCGAAGGGACCCCGGACACCCGCCGCCCCGCGGCCAGAGGAGAGCTGGACGCCGGGGACCCGGCCGCGGCCCAGCTCGTCGAACAACTGGCCGCGGCCCGCCTGATCACGGTGGACCAGGACACCGTGGACCTGGCCCACGAAGCGCTGATCACCTCCTGGCCCCGGCTGCGCGGCTGGATCGAGGAGGACCGCGGACGTCTGATCGTGCACCGCCGGCTGACGGAGGCGGCCGGCCTGTGGGACGAACTCGACCGCGACCCGGGGGCGTTGTACCGGGGCACCCGCCTGGGCGCCGCCGAGGAGGCGTTCGCCCCGGCCGAGGCGCCCGGCCCGGCCCCGGCGCCCGCCGGGGCGCCCGACGAACTCACCCCGCTGGAACGCGCCTTCCTCACCGCCAGCGCCGCGGCACGCGACCGTGAGCGGCGCGCGGCCGCCCGGACCACCCGCCGCCTGCGCCAGTTCGCCGCCACCCTGTCCGTCCTCCTCGTCCTCGCGCTGGCCGCGGGACTGCTCGCCTGGGACCAGTTCCGCACCAGCGAACGGCAGCGCGACGCGGCGCTCGCCGCCCAGCGGATCTCCCTGTCGCGGCAGCTCGCCGCGCAGTCGTCCGCCCTCCTGGAGGACCGGCCGGACCTGGCCTCCCTCCTGGCGGTCCACGCCTACCGGACCGCCCCCACCGCGGAAGCCGTCGCCGGCCTGTTCAGCGCGGTGGACATTCCGCTGCGGCTGCGGCTCACCGCGCACGCCGGCGGAGTGCGGGCGGTCGCGTTCAGCCCCGACGGGCGCACCCTCGCCACCAGCGGCGGACTCGACAACGCCGTACGCCTGTGGAACGTGTCCACCGGCAGGGCCCGCGCCATCCTCCCCGCACTCCCGGAGCCCCTCGTCGCGCTGTCCTTCGGCGCCGACGGGCGCACCCTGGCCGGCAGCACCCGCACGGGAAGCCGGCGGCTGTGGGACGTGGCCACCGGCCGCACCCGCGCGACGTTCGGCGGGGCCGGCGGCCCGGTGGCGGCCACGGCCTTCAGCCGGGACGGCCGCACCCTGGCCACCGGCGGCACCGACGGCACGGTACGCCTGTGGAACACGGCCACCGGCGCGCTCTCCGTGACACTGCGCGGCCACACCAAGAAGATCGTCTCGGTGGCCTTCGCCCCCGACGGCCGCTCGGTGGCCACCAGCAGCCTCGACGGGACGGTGCGGCTGTGGGACGTCGCCACCGGCACCGCCGGCGCCCGGCTCCTGTCGCCCGCGGGCGGCAACAGGGCGGTGGCCTTCGGCCCGGACGGGCGCACGCTGGCCATCTACGGCAGCGACGACGCCACGATACGGCTGTGGGATGTCACCACCGGCACGCCGCGAACCACCCTCGCCGGGCCCGCCGGAAACGTGATCGCGATGGCCTTCGACCCGGCCGGCCGCATCCTGGGCGGCGGCAGCGACGACGGCACGGTACGCCTGTGGGACGTGGCCACCGGCGCGATCCTCGGCACCCTCCCCGGGCACGCGCGCCGCGTCAGCTCGGTGGCGTTCAGTCCGGACGGGCACACGATGGCCAGCGGCAGCGACGACGGCACGTACCGGCTGTGGAACACTGCCCTGGGCGACGTGCTCAAGACGCTCAACGGCCACTCCGGTCCGGTCGGCGCGGTGGCCTACGGCCGGGGCGGCCGGACGCTGGCCAGCGGCAGCGACGACGGCACCGTACGCGTCTGGGACCTGGGCATCCGCGGGAGCCGGACGCTCGGCGGACCCGCTGACGGCAGCCGGCGCGACCGGGTGCGCGCGGTGGCGTTCAGTCCCGACGGCCGCACCCTCGCCACCACCAGCAGACGCCTCGGCCTGCGCATCTGGGACGTGGCCACCGGCAGACTCCGCGCCACCCTCGCGCGGTTCACGGGAGAGGCGGTCGCCTTCAGCCCGGACGGCCGCACCCTGGCCGGCACCAGCGGGTCCGGAGCGCTGCTGCTGTGGGACACCGCCACCCACCGGACCCGGACCCTGCCCACCTCCAGCACCGACCGGGCCACCTCGGTCGCCTTCAGCCGGGACGGCCGGACGCTGGCCAGCGGCAGCCTGCACGGCTCCGTACGGCTGTGGGACGTGGCCGCCGGCCGCACCCGGACCGTCCTCACCGGCCCCCGGGGCGACGCCGGGGCGGTCGCGTTCAGCCCGGACGGCAGCACCCTGGCCGGTGGCGGCGCCGACGGCTCGGTACGGCTGTGGGACACCGCCACCGGCAGGATCCGGACCACCATCGCCGGGCACACCATCGGCACCCTGGGCGCGGTGGCCTTCACCCCCGACGGCCGGACGCTGGCCGCCAGCGGACGCGACACCGGCACCGTACGGCTGTGGGACGTGGCCACCGGACAGTCCCGCGCCGCCTACTCGGGCCAGACCGGCCTCGTCCGCTCGGTGACGTTCAGTCCCGACGGCCGTGCCCTGGCCAGCGGCAGCAGCGACGGCGTGGTACGCCTGCGGGAGGTGGACCTGCCCGGCCCCACCGCGTCGATCAAGAAGATCTGCCGCGCCGTCAACCGCGAGCTGACACCGGCGGAACACGCCAGATACCTGCCGGACGAGGCGCCGCGCACGGTCTGCGGCCGGTGACTCGTGTCCCGAACAAACTCAGACGGCATCTCATTGGGTGACTCTGCGGTAGCGGAGAAGGGTGCAGGCAAATGCTGGTGAAGCGAGCCCCGCGGTCTGTCGAAAGAGCTCTCGCTCCGTATTCGGATAGCGATGACTCGCTTCGCCGCCCCTTGGGATTCGGGCCTGTCAGGTCCACCTTTTCAGGCCCGCATGTTCACCGGATCGATCGCACAGCGGGACCAGTCCAGCTCACCGCCGCAGCCCAGCTCATCGAGGTCCAGGCGGTGGAGCTTGGCCCATCCCCGCGCTTTCGCCCACTCCGCAGAACGCCGGTGAGCTGTGGCTCCCGACGGCCCGAACGAGGCGTAAGGCAACTGCTGCCACGTACATCCCGACGTGGCCACGAACACGAGCACTGCCAGAACTTCCCGGTCACCATGCCGACGCCGACCGCCACCCTGAGGACGCGACGGCTCCTCCGGCACCGCACGCTGGAACAGTTCCCACAGCTCATCCGGTACCAGCCGCTCAACAATGCCCACGGCCTGCACGCCTACGACTCGCTTGAGCAGATGGTCTCAGTCCAGATCGCCTGGAGGTCACGGCAGACAATGGTGAGGGTGCCGTCCCAGCAGGCGATCTCGTGGCTGCAGCCGTCCCTGTGCGGCAGGATCTCGTCGAGAATCACAGCCCCGAGGTCAGTCCCTCGGTCCTCGCCGACGGGATCGATGACGAAGCCGGACACTCCCGCGTAGCGGATCAGCAGGTCCTGGTCGTGCTTCCAGCAGTTGTGCCGGAACTTGACCTCCATCTCCTCACCGCCGGCGCCCCGAACGGCCTGAAGTGTCAGGTCCTTCACACATCGCCTGCCGTGGAAGTCGTAGTGGTCCGCGTCAGTGGCGAAAGCCCGGGCACCCGGCGGCAGGCCACCGGAGATTGAGGGCAGATGGTCCAGGTAACGAGCCGGGTCCAAGACCCCTGACAGGTCGCCGACCTGCGCATCGAGATTGACGTACTGCATCGACCTTCGCCTCTGTTCATGGCTTCCCACTGGCCGATGAATCGTCGCACATACTCATCAAATGAGATGACGTCAAAGGGGAAACCGGCCATCGATGCCGGGCTCAGCGGGCGGGTTTCTCCCAGATCAGCGAGTACCGGCGCAGCACGTGGCGACGGTAGCGCACGCCGGGCAGCAGCCGCCGGGCAGCGGCCCGCACCTGCCCATGGCTCATCTGCGGTTCGGCGACCGGCATGCCCTGCGGGCCACGCGCGCGACGCGGCACCTTCGTGATCCGCACGATCGGAGCAGCCGCGATCAACGCCGCCCACTCCGCCACACTCACCTCGCGGACCGGACCCACCACCAGCGTGCCGCCGGGCCGCAGCAGCTCACGCATGCGGACGAGGGCCGCCTCGAAGTCCATGTGATGGATCGTGGTCACCGAGCAGACGAAGTCGTACCCCGCAACAGGAAGTGCCGAGGTGAGGAAGTCTCCTTCGCCGAAGGTGGGTTGCGGGTCGCCGGCAGCGGAGTCGCGTGCACAGGCGATCATGTCTGAGGTCGGTCATGGCCTGCCGAGTACACACCGATGGATCCGCCGTCCGCGTGGGGAGCCGTGATCGCAGGGATGGGGAATCACGTGTGGCTGACCACGCAGCTCGTGGGGAATTGCCGGACTGTCGACACCCCGCCGTCGGCCTGTTGACCTGCCGTCGTGCACGCCCGCCCGGCCTTGCGATCATGTGGGGAGCGGCAAAACGCCGGAGAATAAGGAGGAGTGAGTCGTTGTTCAAGAGGGGCAAGCGCAACCGCAAGGAATCTGGCATCAAGGAGTCCAAGGGCGCCAAGGGCGCCAAGGGCGCCAAGGGCTACCGGAGGAAGACCGGATGGCGGGTTGCAGGCGGCAAGACGTCCGACGAGGAGACCATGGCGGCGGTGGTAGCTGCCACCACCGGCGGATAGCTCGGGCGCCTGCTGGACGAGGGATACACGTCCGCGAACATCCCCGCCGGAAACAGTGCCTCCCGGTGCTCGGCCAGGAACGCGAACATGCTCCGCTCGGGGACCAACTCACGGCGGCTTTCCCATATATCAAGCCCTACCGGCACCCCGGCCCACTCACCCTGCATACCCACCAGACTGGCCTCGGACCGCATGATCCAGGACCAGAACAGCCGAACATTTCCAGTGATCTTCTAGTCACATCGCGGTTTCGGCTCGTGTCTTCGCTACGTCCAAAGCGGGCAGGGGCGGCCGGGACGTAGGCCGAAGTACGATCCCGGGTCGCCCTTACGTCTGCTGCGGCCGGTCGTCGGCGTTGTCGGCCCGGCCAGTTCCCTCATGATCTCCTCGTGCCCGAGCCATCCGGAAGGTGCGGAGTGTTCGGGTTTGCTCTCGTAGTCGCGGGCGAGGCGGCGGTGCATCATGATCCCCCCCCCGAAGCTGCGCTCTACCACCCAGCGCCGCGGGAGCACGGAGTAGCCTTTGGCCTGCGTGTTCCGTGGGACGACGTCGACGTCGATACCGAGCCTGGCGTCGTGTTCGATGGCCTGGTTCTTGTAGCCGGTGTCGACCCAGGCCTTGGTGATCGTGGGGCGGGTGGCCGCGGTGCGGGTGAGGAGTGTTTGCCGGCTTCGTCGTCGGAGACGCTGGCCGCGGTGACCATGACCAGCAGCAACAGGCCGAGGGGGTCGACGGTGATGCTGCGTTCGCGGCCGATGATCTTCTTGCCGGCGTCGATGCCCTGGGTGCCGACGGGGACGGTGTGGGCGGTTTCACGCTCTGGGAGTCGATGACGCGGGCGGTGGGTTCGAGGTCGTGTTCTTCCTTCTCGCGCACCAGCCGGTGCAGGCGGACGCCGGGTTGCTCGATGGTGCCGTCGGCGGGCCAGTGGCTGAAGTGGGAGAAGACGGTGGTGTGGGCCGGGGAGTCGTGCGGCAGGTACCGCCAGTTGATGGCGGTGCGGTTGACGCAGTGAATTGCGTCGAGGAATTCCCGTAGGTCGGGCCGGCCCAGCCGAGCCGAGCCCAACGGTGGAGGGCCAGGTGGGGAGCTGCCGTTTGTTGATCAGAGTGGGTTCCGTCGTCAAGGGCGCCATGGTCACGCATGGCACTGACGGTCGGTTTGCGGCTGAACTGGCCCTGCTCTGCGGCCGGGAGAGAAGGGTTCTCCCACACGTTCACAGGTGTTTGGCGTCGAATTCGTACCGGCGGGCAGCGGCATGAATAGCGTCGGCGTATGCCTGATCCAGCGCCTGGGCATCGGCGGAGAGGTCATCGAAGGGTACCAATGCGCGGTGGTCGTGGCCACGGCCCAGCATCCATGCCACCCAGGCGTCGTGGACGTCGGAGGTGGTTGTCCGCGTGCCCTTGGCCCGCATGAGCACCGCGTAGCCGAGGAACAGCGCATGGTCGTCGCCCGGCGGTCTTGCCGTGGGAGGAAGCAGGCTCCGGATGAGTTCGGCGGCCTCGGTGAGGTAGATGGTCACCCGCTCAGCCTTCCCACGAAGAGCAGGACATGCAGTGCCGCCAGGAGCAGGGGGACGAACCGCTCTGTCGTGCCCAACTCGAGATACCTGAACCGCCGCGATCCCCGCACCTGCTTCAAGCTGGCCCACTCGTCCGTGTAGATCTTGGCGGGCAGTTGCTCCTCCAGTTTGTTGATGACTTCGAACTTGGCCTGGTTGAGGTGCCGGTAACTGCGCAACTGCAGCCACCAGCAAGCAGAAATGGCGCAACCGGCCAAGGTGACGGACAGGGCTGCGTACCACCTGATGTCGTGGACAGTGGAGTCCGCCAGGCCGACAGCGGCCAACAATGTGGTCTGGATGCCCAAGAAGAAGCTGTTCGCGGTGCCGCGTCGGGCCGAGACGCGATCAGCCATCTCAACCGCCAGTGAGTAGCTGGTGATGACTTCCCGATCCCTTCTGGTGTCCGGCGTTTGCGACAGCGCCACCATGCGGTTCGGCTGTTCAGGGACTGCTGGATCCGCCTGACCGAACGCCGCCGCACCCTGCCATGAGTTCTCAGTCGTCACTTCTGCACCGACACTTCGGGTGATCCGCCTGGTCCGCTGTTTCGAGTGTTTCGAACCTGCTCCAAGAGAGGCCCCAGTTGCCTCTTGACGGCTGCGTTGTCCATCCAAAAATTTCCGCTCACCGTCGATGTGTTCAGAGCAACCATGTGCGGTTCGCCATCTTCGGTGAAGTAGACCATGGACTTGAACCAGAATGCCCGGTCGGCGCGAGAAGCTGCGTAGTTCGGCAGTTCAGGCAATAGAGGAGTATCCCACGAGTCGCCGTAGCGGGCCTTGAGTTCATACAACACGCCTTCCGCCTCTGCGATGCTCGATGCTTTGAAGCGCCGGTACTCGACGGGGTCCGTGACCAGGAGGATGAGTCGCGTGGGATGACTGCGGCGGAGCACCTCGGTGTACTCCCACAGCGTTCCCGGCCCGGGGCCGGTTCCCAGGACAATCAGTCCGGCGTTCTCGATGAGTCTGCCGACAGTGCCCTTCCAGTCGTCGAGCGGCAGGTACATGCGCGACGCCCCTGCGCCGCCCGGCACCTGCTCACCCGGGCTGCCGACTGCCAGCAGAGGCCCGAATTCGGAGAACAGGGCACTGAGGCGCTCCTCGTGACTGCGGTTCGACTGCGCGATCCACGTGGCAGGGTTGTTGAAGAAGTTCAGGTTGCCGTGACGAGGCGTGAGCGTGGACGCGCCGGCGTCCTGAGAGAACGGGCGAAGATAGAGGACGTACGAGCCTTCGGACAGGTCGGCCGGTGATGTGATGATGTTGGCCAGGTACCGATTTCCCGCCATCGCCGGGATGGTGGCGAATCGGATAACGGCGGCACCGGCGATTCCGACCATGAGGAACGCGACGAGAAGGACGTACCACGGCGGCCATCCATACCCTGGCCGTTCCGGGATGCTGCCCATCAACCTCAGTCCCAGAAACGCGAGAACGAGGATCACGGCGCCCCCGAGACGCATCACCCAGCCTGCTGTTCGCAGTGCCCAGCCATGGACCCGACGCCTTCGGGGAAGCGGCGCCAGGCCGGCCACAGGCGCGTCCGGCCCGAGTGCTCGCCGGGCAGCTCGCCGAGCGGCCAGTGCCGTCCAGATGGCCGCGCCGCCAAGGCACGCGATCGTGATGTCGAGAAGAAGTGCGTGAGGGGAGGGTCGGTCACGCGCAGATGATGCAAGTCTCGCGAGGTCACCCAGTGTGAGACGTGAGCCCCCCAAGATCACGGTGGTGCCGATCACACCCATCACGACGCTTGTGACCTGGAGAAACCTCGCCCGGAACCGTTGGGTCCCGCGCAGGGCCCTCGAGGTCGTTGGTGTGGCCAGTCCGAAGTGACGCCGGGCGGCATGCCTTGCGATCGTCCCAAGGCGGAAGAGCATCGCGCCGGCGACCGCGATCGACATGTAGAAGGCGAGAGCGATGAAGAATGAGGGGCGGTCGGCGCCTGGCCGAACCCAGGTGATCGCAGTCGAGAGCACATAGAGGGCGGCCACTGCGGCGCCGATCACCCTGAAGAGCCAGCAGACTGCATGCAACGTCCAGCCGGCCATGGAGGCTGCTCGTGAAGCGGCCTTCGTCGGGCGTCTGGCTGCGTTGAGCACCGCCCATCCTGCGAAGAAGACCGGGAAAGCGCAGAACGCCAGGCCGAGGTTGACGAGCCATAGGAACGTGGTGTGCAAAGTGACCAGGGACATCTGGAATCCCATGATCGAGAGGCAGACGCCGAGCCAGATCAGGGTGCTCCCCACAATCCGCAGCGGCATGCTGCTGGACGGAGCATCCGTCTTCTTGTGCACGGGCCGGATGGCAAGCGCGTTGGCGAGCCGGGGTGAGGCGTTGGGCGCGGCGACGCGCGCGCCCAGCGAGAGCAGAGTCAGGGACAGGATCGCGAGTGCGTGGTCCAGCAGAAAGACTTCGAGGAACGAAGGCTGTGCGCTGTGATCACCGGGTGTCGGCTCAGGTGCGGTCAGGGAGAGGAAGGGAACGACAAGCAGCGTGGCAAGAGCAAGGACAGCCGCGCACACGTAGCAGGCCCTACTGGTGATCGTGAGCGCACGCCGATGGATGACTCTTCGGTTCTCATGGGTTCGCCCGTGCACCGTATGCAGCCCCCTTGACCACGTAGGTGAAATCAAGATAGGGAGCACCTCGGAGCGCAGGCAATCACTCCTGCAAGAAGTGGTCGCGTGGCGGCCTGCAGCCGGAGTGCAGGTTGTTCCGGCACCCGGCCTCCGGCACCAGCGACGACCAGAGTGTCTGGGCCCGCTACGGCTTCTCCGGCACCATAGGTGGATCTCCCCCGGGCAAGTCCGGTGGGCGGTCCTGCTGGCCAACAAGCTCTACTGCGCCCGCGTTCGTCCTCACTGGAGGTGACGGTGGCGACATGCGGCGTGTTGCACAGGGCCGGAACTGGGCATCTCCGCTGTATGGCCGGGGTGCTGAGGACTGAGCGGGTGTGGGTGGAGACGTTCACCGGGCTGCGGGTGGATCAGTTCGGGCGGCCGCTCAAAGTGGTTCGCGAAGGCGGTGGCGAGGGCTGCTGATGGGGCCGCCCGTGGCGACTGCCGTTGTCCGAACGGGTGCTGCTGGTCGCCGTGTACTACCGCCCGGATCCCACCATGCGGCAGCTCGCGCCGCTGTTCGGCGTCTCGCCGGCCACCGTGTGTCGCGTGCTCCAGCGTTCGGGCCCGCTGCTCGCACGTGAGCCGGTCCCGCCCCGGCGGCACCTGGCCGAGCGGCCGTGGATCGTGGACGGCACATTCATCCCGGTCCGTGACCGGGCGGCGGGCACCTCGTCGCGCACCTACCGGTTCTCGGCGAACGTGCGGGTCATCGTGGACGCGGACACTCGCCTCGTGATCGCGGCCGCCCGCCCGGTGCCGGGTACCACGGCCAACGCCGAAGCCTGGCGGGAGTCCGGCCCGGCCGCGCGCTACCGGGGTGTGGCCGCGCTCGGTGACGGCGCCTACCTCAATACGGGGCTGATCGTCCCGCACCGCGAACGGCCCGGGCGGCCGCTGCTGCGGACCGGGGAAGATGACAACGCCGCCCACCGCAGGGTCCGCGCCCGGGTGGAGCATGTGATCAGCCGGATGAAGAACTGCAAGATCCTCCGCGACTGTCGGCAGCGCGGCAACGGTCTCCATCACACCGTCCAGGCCGTCGCCCACATGCCCGACCTCGCTCTTGCGGCATGAGCAGACCACGCCGAGATTGCAGGCAGGCCGCCAGTTCACGGTCTCGTGCAACACGCTTTGGCGTTGCCATCGGGGCATCGCCACTGAGTGAACGGGCCGCCCCGGTGTGCCGTCGCAGTTCATGGTCGAGCACGGTGAGGTATCGGAGGGCGCCGCAGAGCTGGTACCAGGTGGCGGGCCGGGAACGGGAGACAGGGACGTAGCCGGCCCGATGGGCCTGCGAGGCCCCCGGTCTCTGGCGCTTGTCGTCATACGTGCTGATTGCCGCAGTTCGACCTGGTCGACGGTTCCGCCTACCTCCCCTGCCCGCGGTCGGCGTTCGCCCGCTACCAGCCGTACGCCGTCGACTCCCTCCACCTGTCGAAGGTGGTCACCGGAGAGTTCGTCCAGGTGCCGCCCGGCCGTACGGTCACCGCCGCGATGACGGCCGACGGGCGGATCCGCGTCGAGCTGAGCGGACCGGCCGCCGTCAACGACACGGGCGAGTTCGCCGGCCCGGGACGCGAGGGCATGGCGGCGAGCCGCCGCGTCACCGTCACCGTGCGGCAGCGGGCCCGCTCCGGAGCGACCCGGACTGGACGGCGGCCGACGCCACGGCCGAACTGACCTGCACGCCCCGTGGCACCGGCTTCGTCTGGACCGGCGAACTGACCCTGTTGCCCGGCCGGTTCCCTTCGTCCAGCCTGCACCGGCTCCTCGTCGAGGTGTCCGAGACCTGCTTCACCGACCGCGCGACGGCCACCGGCACCCTCACCTCGAATGGCGTCACCCGCCCGGTGTCCCGCCACCTCGTCCACACGGACTTCTTCGGCCTGACCACGACGGTGTTCGGGCGGATCGTGCTGGAGGAGTAGGCGACCGTCGCCTGTCCGCTGTCCGCTGTCCGCTGTCCGCTGCCCCCGCGCCGGCGCGGGGCGCGCACCCGTGCCCTTGCCCCGGTGGCAAGAAGCCGGCAGAAAAAATCTCCGGTCCCGAGTGTGAGGCACCGATGCCGGGACACAAGAGCCTCAGTGCTTCGGAACCGCAGGCACCCCGTCCCAGAGGGGCCAGTCTGCCGTTTTCCGGTGAGTGGCCGCTCACCTGCCTGCGAACCGCCCACCAGCGTCTAAGGAGAGCCGGCGATGGCCACCACCATGATCGCGCGCCGCCACGGGCGCCGCCACGACGACCCCGACACCACCGAGGAGATGCGGCTGCTGGTCACGCTGCCGGACGGCCCCAAGAAGGAGCGGCTGCGCCAGCGTGTGATCACCGCCTGGCTGCCGCTGGCACACCGTCAGGCCGTGCGGCTGCGCGAGCGCGGGGAGCAGCTCGACGACCTCAAGCAGGTCGCCGCCCTCGGCCTGGTCAAGGCGGTCGACCGCTTCGACCCCGAGCGCGCCGACGCCTTCGAGCAGTTCGCCATCCCCACCATCACCGGTGAACTCAAGCGGCACTTCCGTGACCACACCTGGGACGTGCATGTGCCCCGGCGCACCCAGGAGCTGCGCAACAAGGTGCGCAAGTCCGTACGGGAACTGAGCACCACCCTGGACGGCCGGTCACCGACCGTGGCGCAGATCGCCGAACACGCCCGGCTCGCGGAGGACGACGTGGTGCTCGGCCTCGAAGCGCTGGAGACCTACCGGTCCCTGTCGCTGGACGTGGCCCTGGACCGCAGCGGCGACAACGACGACTACACCCTCCTGGACACCCTCGGCTCGGCCGACGGCCGCTTCGGACTCATAGAGGACCGCGAAGCGGTCAAGCCCGCCCTGGCCCGGCTGCCCGAACGTGAACGCCGCATCCTCTACCTGCGGTTCTTCAAGGACATGACGCAGAGCGCGATCGCCGCCGAACTGGGCCTGTCCCAGATGCACGTCTCGCGGCTGATCAGCCGGGCCCTGAACCGCGTACGCGCCGAGGTCGACCGGAACACGGAGAAGGACTTCCCGGTCGCCGCCTGAGCACCGGAAGGCCACGGCCGTGGGCCCGGCCGTAGCCCGGCGGCACGGCGCAGCCCTTCGCACGGGGAACCGGGCGAAGGGCTGCGGGCCGGTGCGGCCGGGCAAGCGTGGTGGGACCGGGCGGCGAGTGGTCAGCGCACCCAGTGGCGGTAGTGGTACTTGTGCTTGCTGAGGTCACTGACCTTCGAGTGCGAGGCGCTGCCCGCCTCGCCGATGGTGACACCGCCGGGCCCGCCGGCGTTCACGCCCTCCGCGTAGGCACCCTGCCAATGACTGGCGGTGTGGTGGTGGAGGTGCTTGCCCCCGCCTCCAGAGGGGGCGGCGGCCGCAGGGGTGGCAGCGAGGAATCCGGCGGCGATGATACCGACGGCGGCTATCGCAGTGCGACGCATGATCTCTCCTTATGGAGCGGGGTTGTTGCCACGACTGTCACCCGCCACGGCCCCGCCCGCACCCGGGGGCTGGCGAACGGGTTGCGCGGGCGGGGCTACTGCCGCGTACGGTGACGGCCTGGCCTGGCCTGGCCTGGCCCGGCCCGGCCCGGCTTGGACTGTGCCTGCCGCCGCGTGCGGTCGCTCAAAGTGGAAGGGGTCCCGGTGGAAGGGGTCCCAGCGGAAGGCTCCCCGGCGGGCGGCTGTTTCCGGTTCGCGATCGCCTCCGGTTCGCGGCCGCCGCCCGTTCGCGGTGCCGCTACGACGGCCCGCCCACGCTGATGCCCGGCCCTTCGGGAGGGGTGTCCCGGTCGTGCGGCCGGAGTTCGATCTCGATGCGGTGGGTGCTCTCGCGGGACAGCGCCCCGCCGGCCTCGGCGGTGACCACGCCGATCCGCAGGCCGCCCCTGCCGGATCCCTCGCGGCGGACCTGCACGGCGAACTCCACGTTGACGCGGTCCACCAGGAACCGGAGCCTGCTGCGCTCGCCCTCGCGCTGCGCCGTTTCCAGCTCCTCCCGGATGCGGCCGATGACGTCGGCCAGACCGGCGGTCTCCGCGCCCTCGTTCCCGCCCCGTCCGCCCGGCCCGCCGTTCGCGCCCATCATGGCCCTTTCGTCACCCGGCGGGGAGCGATTGTCACTGCCCGCGGCTATGGTTCAGGAGTATGAGGGAGCTCGGGGGAACTTCCAACCACTACGCGGGCGACGGGTGTTGGCGGGTCCGGCTGTTCCAGGGGGAGCGCCGGGACGCCCCGCCGCTCGGCGCGGGTGTGCTGCTGCCCGACGGTCTGGTCCTCACCTGCGCGCATGTCGTCCTGGCCGCCCGCCGGACCGCGGCGGCCGGCGGGCGGCCGGGTGACCCGCCGACGCCGCTGTCCGACGTGTTCGCGGAATTCCCCTGCGCCCTGCCGGCGGTGCCCCGGCCGGTTGCGGCGCAGGTGCTCACCCGCCATCTGCGGCCGCCCACCGGGCAGTTCGGCGCCGACATCGCGCTGCTGCGGCTGGCCGAGCAGCCGCCGGTGGAGCCTGCCGTGCTGCACCGGCAGGTCCCGGCGCTGGGCGAGCAGGTGCACACCGTCGGTTATCCGAGGGACCTGCCGGGCGGTGAGCACATCACCGCCCGGCTCATGGGGCGCGGCGGGCCGGGCCGCTTCCCCGAGTGGGTGCAGCTCGACCCGGAGACGGCGCCCTACGTGGTCCGGCACGGCTTCAGCGGCAGCGGGGTGGTGCACGACCGCACGCGCGGCGTCATCGGCATCCTGGTGCACCAGTACGGCACGGCGCAGTTCCCGGTGCCCTCCAGCCACGCGTACATGATCCCGACCGAGACGGTCCTGGGGCACCTGGCGGACGAGAAGATCAAACTCCGCGCCACCGGAGCCCGCGCCGTGTCGGGCTCCATCCGGCTCGTCCCCGGCGCGGCCGACCCGGAGCGGGCGCTCGGGCTGCGCCGCTGGATCGCCCGCTGGCTCGGCGACGGGGGGCCGGCCGCGGGTCCGGCCACCGGCAGAGGCACGGTCAGGGGCTCGGGCCGGGGGACCGGCGCGGGACGCGGCACGGGTCCCGGCAGAAGGTCCGGCACGGGCACGGACCGGCACCCCGGGGCGTGGCGGGGGACGGTGGAGTATCCGGACGGCAGCCGTGCCGTGCTCTCCCAGGGGCGTGGCGGCCCGGACGGCGTGGCGGAGCCCGTCGAGCTGGCCTTCGTCGCCGACGACGAGCCGGAGGCCCGGTCCGTTCTGCACTCGGCGCTCGTCCTGGCCGACCGCGAGCGCGGCCCGTGGTCCCTGCGGCGCGGCCGGGCCGCGGAGCCGTGGGCGGGCTCGATCGACCTGGCTCTGGACGCGACGGGCTGGACGGCCGAGAAGCTGGTCCGCCGTACCGCGGCCCGGGCCGGCGTGCCCGAACGGACGGCGCCGGCCGACACCGCCGCCGCCATGACCGCGCGGATCGCCGAGCAGGCTCCGCCGCTGTCCGCCGCCTTCCTCTCCGTCGACCGGATCCGGTCGGCCGACGGGCCGGTCATGGCGCTGCTGCACGCGCTGCTGGCGCGCGGCCACAGCCGGCTGCTGCTCGTCTTCCGCGACCAGCGCTCACCGCTGCTGGACCGCGTCGTCGGCGAACTCCTCGACGAAGGGTGGGCCGACCGCCACGAAAAGGCCGTCGCCGCGCGCCTGACCGTCCTGGCCGGGCTGGAGGACCGGCGCCGGCGGCTGCGGGACGGCCGGCCGGAGGCCGACGACGGGTACGTACCGGTCCAGCCCCGGCTCGCCCGCAGGCTGGCGGCCCTGCGCCAGGGCGGCACCCTGCGCAACAGCGACAGCGCCGCGTACCACCTGTTCCGGATCGGCCTCGATGTCGAGGAGGCCCTGCAACGCCTCGACCGGCCCCGTGCCCCGCGCGGTTACGTCGTCCTCCCGCCGGGCGCCGGGCTGACCGACCTGCCGCATGTCACCGTCGGTGATCCGGACGCCCTCGCCGAGCCGGACCCGCCACCGGGCCCGCCCCCGCCCGCGGTGTCCCGCCGTCAGCAGACGTGCGGCCCCGAGCCGGCGCCCGGTGCGGACCACCGGCCGCCCGCCGCGCCGGTGGCCGCTCCCGCGCGGCGCACCGGCCTCGTCCGCGGCCAGGAGCTGCACCAGCAGTACCAGGTCGTCGGCCGCCTCGGCCAGGGCAGCTACGGGCAGGTCTACCTCGCCCGTGACCGGATGCTCGCCGGCCGGCCCGTGGCCCTCAAAGGGGTGCACGACCCCGACGACGAGCAGGCGGTGAAGAACGCCGTACAGGAGCGTCTGCGGCTGGTCGGCCTCAACCACCCGTCGATCATCAAGGTCTTCAACTACGCCAGGGGCCCAGGGGCCCCGGAGCGCGGCCTCAGCTTCATCGTGATGGAGTTCGCCGACGGAGCGCCGCTGCGATGGGTCGCCGAGCAGATCGAGAAACGCGCCGAGCCCTTCCACGACCACCGGGTGTACGAATTCATCGCGGCCTACGGCCTCCTCGTCCTGGACGCGCTCACCTACCTCCACGAGGAGTGCGGGCTCGTCTACGGCGATCTGTCTCTCACCAACGTGATCCACTGCGGCGCCGGCATCAAGCTCATCGACGTGGCCGGCGTACGGCCGATCGGCACCCCGGGACCCGTGACGTACCCGGCGCCCGAGGTGCACGGCTCCGCCGGCATGACCGTCGCGGCGGATCTGTACGCGGCCGGTGCCGTGCTGGAGGAACTGATCGCCCGGGTTCCCGAGGCGCCCCCGGGGCTGGGCACCCGGTCGCTGCTGAGGGTGCTGAGCCGCGCCACGGCCGGCTGCCCGGAGGAGCGCTTCGCCACGGCCCGGGAGATGTCCGTCCAGCTCCGGGGCGTCCTACGGGAGCTGCGCTCCCTGCGGCTCGGCGAGGAGGCGGCCTTCGAGCCCTCGACGCTCTTCGCCCCGGCACCCGCCGCGCTCGACGGCGAACTGGGCAAGGCGCCACCGCTCGGTCAGTGGCGGGACGGCGGCAACGTCAAGCGGAAGCTGACCGCGAAGCCGCCGTCCCCCGCCGAGGTCGCCCTCGGCCTGCCGGTGCCCAAGCCGAGCGTCGCCGACGGCAACTGGACGGAGCTGCACCGCACCTCCTACGACGACCCGGTCGGCCTGCTCCAGCTCAGCGACGCGTGGACGGAGTCCCCGGAGAAGGCACTGCTGCACTGCCGGCTCCATCTGGAGATCGCCCGCGACCACCCGGAGGAGGCCGTCGCGGAGCGGGCCGCCGCCGAGGCGGAGCTGGCCCGCGCCCGTACGGCCGTCGGCGAACTCGCCGAGTTCGACTGGCGGCTGCACTGGCACGAAGGGCTGCTGCACCTCGTGCGCGACCGGGTGGCCGCCGCGCGGGCCTGCTTCGACCTGGTCTACGAGGCGATCCCGGGCGAGTACGCCCCGAAACTGGCCCTCGGCTACTGCCACGAGGCCGAGGGCAGCCCGAAGGAGGCCGTGGCGCTGTACGGAGCGGTGTGGCACCGCAACCACGCCCTCGGCGGTGCCGCCTTCGGCCTGGCCCGGATCCACCTCGCCGACGCCAAGCCCCAGCTCGCCCTCGACTGCCTCGAAGCCGTCCCCGCCGACTCGCGCCACCGCACCGCCGCCCGCACGGCCATGGTCCGCATCCTCGCCGCCCCGCCCGCCGACGGCGGCCCGCCCACCGTGGCCATGGCACGGCAGGCCTGGGTGGCGCTGCACCGGCTCACGCGAAAGGAGGGCCTGACCGACCGGCATGCCCAGGACCGGCTCCGCGCCGACCTTCAGGAACTGCTCCTCCTGCTGGTGACGACCGCGCCCGCCGGTGCGGAAACCGGCCCGCTGGGCGCGTTCTGCGCGGATCCCGACCTCCAGGCCGAGAAGATCCCCGCCCCGCCGACGGAGCGGGCCCTGCGTGAAGAGCTGGCCGCCTGCTACCGGCGGCTCCTCGAACAGATGCCGCCCGCCGAACGGGTCCGTGACCAGGCCCTGGCCAGAGCACTGCTCGACAACTCCTGTCACACCCGCCCCATGGGCGTGTGGCACCGGCGCGGCGGCCCGCACTCCCGCCGGCCGAGCCGCTGGAAGCGCGCCCGGACGAACGGCGAGGGGCTCCCGGCGTACGAGGACACCGCGCCCGAGGGGCCGGGATGAGCCGCGACGACCGCTCCCTTCCGGGCCCGGGAGAGCGGGACCCGGCGGCGCCCGCGACCCGGCGGAGACCGGCCCGTGCGCTGTGGCGCTGGTCGGCGGGCCGCGACGCGCGAGGCGAGCTGAAACCCACCGGGAAGTTCCTGTTCAGCCGCATGGTGATGGTGCCCGTCGGCATGCTCACGGTGCTCGCTCTGGCAGGGACGGCGTACTTCGACGTCCACCGCCGTACGGAGGAGCTGCGCGACCGCTACGCCCCCGCGCTGGTCGACCTCGCCCACGCCCGGGTGTCGCTGACCCTCGCGCAGCAGGAGGCCGAACAGCGGCTCGGCACCGGCGACGGCGAACCCCTGCTGCAGACCGGCCTCGTCGGGCTCGGCGAGCGGTACCCGGCCCTGGTGGCCGAGGCGTCACAGAGCCTCAACAACGCCGTGCAGACCCAAGCGCTGAGCAGGACGCAGGAGCAGGTGGTGCGCGTGGTGTCCGGCCTGGTGACCGCCTACGACGGCTGGATCGACTGGGCCAACAGCCACCACGGCAGCCGGCCGCTGCGCAGGGCGGGCATGGACTACGCGACGGATCTGCTGCGCACCGGTCCGACCGCGATACTCCAGCGCATCGGCGCCCTGGAGCAGCACCTGCGCAGCACCGTGGCCGGCCTGTCGGCCCGGCGCACCGTGCTCGCCGGGACGGCGTCGGCCGCGCTGCTCGCCACGCTGGTCCTCGCCCTCGTCTTCGTCGGCCTGCTCGACTACGTACGGGCCCGCCTGCGGGTACGCAGCCCGCTGCTGGTGCTGTACGGGCTGCCCGTCCTGCTGGTGCTCGGGGTGCTGTCGTTCGGCGTCACCGCGCAGCAACGGGCCCAGCGGGACGTGGAGCGCACGGCCGGTCTGCTCGGGCGGATCACCGTGCCTCGCCCGCCCGGCGACGGCGCGGGGGAGGCCGGCACGGCGCGCGGGCCCGACGCCGCGATCGAGCGGGAGGACGCCGCGCTCGCCGGGAAGCTGCGCGGTACCCACCCCGGCGAGTGGGCGACGGCCGCCGCGCTGGCCCTGGCCGTCGGCGCGGCGGGCGCCGTGGGATGCGGCTTCACACTCCGCCGCTACGGCCGGGAACACTGGAAGATCGACTGGGGGAAGGCATGAGGAGCCCACGCCGGTTGCTGCGCTCCGCCCTGGCGGGCTGCCTGCTGGGCACGGCCGCCCTGGTGCCGGCGGGCTGCTCCGCGGAGCAGGACCGGACGGTGGTGGTCCTGGGCCCGTGGACGGGCGGGGAGGAGAGACCGTTCGTCAGGATGCTGGAGGAGATCAGCCGGCGTACGGGCTGGTCGTTCCAGTACGAGGGCACCCGCTCCCTGCGGGAGACCCTGGCGACCCAGCTCCGGACGGAGACACCGCCCGACGTGGCGATCCTCAACGGCCTGGGCGAGCTGGCCGAGTACGCGCGCAACGGTGACGCCAAGGTGCTGGAGGACGACGTGGCGGGATCGGCGCTGGGGCCGTGGGCGGAGCAGATCACGCTGGAGGACGAGACGGGGGAGCGGCGGCGGCACTCGTACTGGGTGCCGGTGCGGGTGGACCTCAAGAGCATCGTCTGGAGCCGTCCGGGCGACCCCAAGGCGGCCGGGAGCCCGCGCTGGTGCCTGGGCATGGCGTCGGGCGCCACGTCCGGCTGGCCGGGGACGGACTGGATCGAGGACCTGCTGCTGCAGAAGTTTGGTGCGGACGTGTACGAGCGGTGGGCCACCGGCAAGCTGCCGTGGACCAGCGAGCCGGTGCGGCAGGCGTGGCAGGCGTGGCGGGACGTGCTCGCGAAGGACCGGCCGAAGGCGGCCGAGCAGGCGATATCCACCGAGTTCGAGAGCCTGGGCGGCGGCCGGTACGGGCTGCTGAACACCGGCAGGTGCACCCTGGAACACCAGGGCTCCTTCATCCGTCGGCACTACGGCGACGACGTGCTGCCCGCCCCCACCCATGAGTTCGTCCCCGGGCTGCCGGCCGGCCGCGGGACGTTCGAGGTCTCCGGCGACATGGCGGCCGTCTTCCGGCCGAGCGATGCCGCCTGGGACCTGCTGAGGGGGCTGACCTCGCTGGAGGCCCGCGCCGTGTGGGCCGGGCTGGCGGAACCGGGGGAGCGGCCGCTGTTCCCCGACGGGAGCACGGGCAAGGGCCGGCTCTCGGCGGGCACCGCCGCGGTGCAGAGACTCTTCCGGTCGGCGGAGGAGATCTGTTTCGACGCGTCCGACGCCATGCCGTCGACGCTGCGGGGGGCGTTCCAGCGGGCCGTACTGGAGTTCCTGGAGGACCCGCGGGATCCCCGGGCCCTCGAAGGGCTGCTGAAGCAGTTGGAGGCCGAACGGCTGACGCAGGAACGGGCCGGGGCCTTCGCGCTGGATCACCTGTGCGGCGAACTCGGCGACTGACGGTGACGACGACGGCGGCGGCAACGGCGATCATGGATGGCCGGGGTGGCCCGAGGACCGGGGCGGACCGGGACGACCCGAGGACCGGGACGGGCCGGTTGCCGGGGGCGGATGCCGGTTGACGGTGGCAGCGCGGCACCGTGCGGTGGCCGTCCGCGCGTCCTGCGCAGTTGGACCGCCATATACCGCCATACACCGCCATGCATCGCCGTACGCCGGTTCCGGCCGGGCGGGCAAACCGGACACCGGTCGGCCGCCGGGGCCGGCCGGTGTCCCCCGTAGTGATCCACCTCACGGGCGGAGCCGGTACCGATGCGGCAGGGCTCGCGTTTTCTTCGTACCATTCACGTGTTTGCCGAGGGAAATGGTGCGGTCAGTGCAGGAGCGGGCGGTCAAGACCCGGGAAGCTATTCTCCGGGCGGCTTCCGAGGTGTTCGACGAGTTCGGATTCAGCGGCGCGAGTGTCAGCAAGATCATGAAGCGGGCCGGGGTCACCCAGGGCGGGATGTATTTCCATTTCCCGTCCAAGGAGGCACTGGCACACGCCGTGATGATCGAGCAGGGCGACGGACTGGAGCTGCCGTCCGGGGAGGACGGGCTGCAACGGCTGGTCGACATCACGCTGTACCTCGCCGGGGAGCTGCAGACCAACCCGGCGCTGCGGGCCGGGGTGCGGCTGGCGATCGAGCAGGGCGAGTTCGGCGTCCAGGACGACGCTCCGTACCAGTACTGGGTGCAGGAGTTCGCCGTGCAGTTGCGCGCCGCCCGGGACAAGGGAGAACTGCTCCCGGACGTGGACATCGACGACCTGGCCTGGGTGCTGGTCAGCTCCTACTCCGGCACGCAGCTCCTGTCGCAGATCTCGACCGGCCGGGCCGACCTGCACCAGCGGGTCGTCACACTCTGGCGCTACCTGCTGCCCGGGGTCGCCGCCCCCGGCACCCGGCCGCTGATCGCCTTCGATCAGCATCAGGGCGGCACGGTCGCCTGACACCGGGGCCGGCCGGGCCCTACTTGAGACCGCTGAGCATGACGCCCCTGATGTAGTGCTTCTGCAGCAGGAGAAACAGGACCAGCACCGGCAGCACGCTGAGCATGAGACCGGCCATCATCACGGGCACCATGCTGTTGGGGTCGAGATAGCTCTGAAGGGTCTGGATGCCGACGGGCAGCGTCAGCAGGCGGGGGTTCGCGGTCGAGACCAGCAGCGCCCAGATGTACTCGTTCCAGGCGCTCACGAAGGTGAGCAGCGCGAGGGTCACGGCCACCGGCTTGGTCTGCGGTACGACGATGCGCCACCACACCGTGAACTCCCCGGCGCCGTCGATCCGGGCCGCCTCCAGCATCTCGTCCGGTACGGAGACGATGAACTGCCGCATCAGGAAGATCCCGAACCCGGACACCAGGAACGGCATGACCAGGGCGGCGAGGCTGACCGTCAGCCCCGCGCCGCCCTCGCCGAGCAGGCCGTTGCCGCCCGCCAGCGGCCAGTGCACGAGAATCAGGAAGTGCGGGATGAAGAAGACGAACGGCGGGAACATCATCGTCGCGAGCACCAGCCGGAAGATCAGGTCGCGGCCGGGGAAGCGCAGTTTGGCCAGGGCGTAGCCCGCCAGTGAGGACGTCAGCAGCACCGAGCCGGTGATCACGGCGGTGGCCACGGCGCTGTTGCGGAACAGCAGCGGCAGGTCCAGCCGGACGAACGCCTCCCGGTAGTTGGACAGCTCGAAGGCCTCCGGCAGGAAGCGGTACGGGAGCCTGCCGTACTCCCCCGGCCCCTTGAACGAGGTCAGCAGCATGTCCAGGAACGGTACGACCGTCACCACCGCGCCCACCCCCACCAGCAGATACGACAGCCACGGGAAGCGCCTGCGCCGTCTCACGCGTCCTCTCCCTTCCGCCGGAACAGCCACAACTGCGCCAAAGTGATCACCAGGATCAGGACGAACAGCACGAGGGCCGCCGCGCTCGCCGAACCCCAGTCCCCGTACTTGAACGCCCGCTGGTACATCTCCAGGGCGGCGACGTTGGTCGCGTCGCCCGGACCGCCCTCGCCGGTCATCACGATGATCAGCGCGAACGACTGGAGCCCGGTGATGAACTGGGTCACGCACACGAACAGCAGCGCCGGCCGCAGCAGCGGCAGCGTGATGCGCGTGAAGACGGTGAACTGCCCCGCGCCGTCCAGCTCCGCGGCCTCGTAGTAGGAGCGCGGAATCGCCTTCAGCCCCGCGGTCAGGACGAGGATCGCGGAACCGAGGGAGGCCCACGCCTGCACCACCACGATCGACGGCAGCGCCGTCGCCGGGCCCTGGAGGAAGGCCACGGAACGCAGGCCGAGCGCGTTGAGCACCCCGTTGACCAGGCCGCCCGGCTCGTACATGTACTTCCACACATTGCCGACCGCGACCACGGTCGTGACGATCGGCAGGAAGTACAGCGTGCGCCACAGGCCCTGGAAGCGCAGGTTGGTGATGCAATGGGCGACCAGCACGGCGCCGCTCAGCGCCAGGGCCACGGTGCCCAGCGCGTACAGCAGCGTGTTGCTCAGCACCGGCGTCAGGAAGGACGAGCCGCGGGCGAAGAGGGCGGCGAAGTTGTCCGTGCCCACCAGCCGTATGTCGGCGAGGTCGAAGCCGGCCCAGCGGGACAGCGACAGCAGCACCGCGAACAGCAGCGGCAGGACGAGGAAGACCGCGAAGAAGAGCAGGCTGGGGGCGAGAAAGAGGTAGCCGACGACGGTCTGCCGCCGACGGCGCCGGTGCGCGGCGGCGCGGGCGCGGCTCCCGGCCGTACGCACACCCCGCCCGCCGTCCTCGTAGCCGCGGCTCCCGGCGCCCGGGCCGCCTCGCCCGCCTTCCCCGTCCGCGCTTTCGACCGTTGTCGCCATGCAGCACCAGCCTTTCGAGGCGGGAGACCGACGGGTGCGGACCCGTGGGGCGGGCCGCGAGTCAGCGGGAGAGTTCCTGGTCGACCTGGCGTACGGCGTTCCGTATGGCGCCGTCCGGTGTCAGGCCGCCGGCCCACATCTCCTCGATGTTCTTGCGCAGCAGCGCCTTGGCCTTCTGCGCGCGCGGCCCGTTCGCCTCCGGCGTGGCGTAGTCCAGCGCGTCGACGAACGGGCTCAGATTCGGATCGCCCCCGGCGGCCAGCAGCGCCCGCATGTCGCGGGAGCGGCCGGTCATCGTGCCGACCGACATCTGCAGGGCGCTCATGCGGGTGGCCCGCACCGCGGCGGCCCGGCCCGCCCGCGGACCGGCCGGCACCACCTCGTCGTTCAGCCAGCGCAGGAACTGCCACGCCTCGCGCGGATGCCGGCTCCCGGCATTGACGCCCAGCAGGAAGCCGGTGGTGACCGTGCCCCGGTTGCCGGGCGCCGGCCCCGGCACCGGCGCCACCGCGACATCGCGGTAATCCCGGCCCATCGACTGCTTCAGGCTGCCGGTCCACCAGGCACCGCTGATCGCCATCGCCACCCGGCCCGCCGAAAAGGCTTTCATCAGGTCGATGCCGGGGTCGCTCGCGCCCCGGTCGATCAGCCGCCGCTCCAGCGCGAAGACGGCCCGGCCGGCGGGGGAGTCGAGGGCGCTGCGGGCGCCGTCCGCCCGGAGGAACGATCCGCCGCGGGAGGCCATCAGCGCCAGCGTCTGGTTCACCACGGTCGCGTCGTCGATCCGCGACAGCCCGAAGCCCTGCACGAGCGTGTTGCCGTGCCGGTCGCGCCGCGCGGTCCGGTACGCGGTCTCCTCCAGCTCCCGCCAGGTGCGCGGCGGCCCCTCCACGCCGGCCGCCCGCAGCAGCCGCTTGTTGTAGTACAGCGCGTAGGACTGCACCTCCGTGGGGTAGCCGATGATCCGGCCGCGCACCGAGGCCGCCCGGACCGCGGCGCCGGCGAAGCCGCGCGCGATCCGCCCGGCGTCCTCGGGCGGGGCCGGCCGCACCACCCCGGCCTGCGCCAACTGCCCGGCCCACAGGCTGTACGGGTGGATGATGTCCGCGCCCTGCCCCGCGGCCTGCCGGACCATCAGGGTGGTCAGCAGATCCTGGAAGCGGACCGCCGTCGTCCGTACGTGCACCCGGTCGTGCCCGGCGTTCCAGGCGTCGACCGTCCGTTGCAGCGCCGACTTCAGCGGCTCCGTCGCGTAGTGCGACAGCAGCGTCAGCACGATCGGGTCGCCGGGGCGGCCGCTCCCGCTCCGGCCGGGGGCGCCGCAGCCCGCCGCGGTCACCGCCGCTCCCGCCAGTCCCGCCAGCGCCCGGCGCCGCCTCATGGCCGTACCTCCCGCCGTAAGACCGCGAACGTACGGGTCGTGACGAACCCCGCCGACCGGTAGAGCTGCCCGGCCGGGCTCCGCTCGCCCGTCCACAGGAACCACGCGCCGTGCGCGCCCGCCGCCCGCATCCGCTCCAGCGTCAGGTGCAGCAGCACCTTGCCCAGCCCGGTACCGCGCTGGTCCGCCCGCACCCCGAACGGCCCGAACCGCTCGGTCAGCCCCTCGTACGCCCCGTGCATCGCCCAGCCCACGACCCGGCCCGACGGGTCGTGGGCCGTCACGACGCGGTCCATGGGCGCGCCGCCGTCCAGCGCCCGGCGCATCGCCTGCGGCCAGTCCGGACCGAACTCGTCCTCGGCCAGCCGCAACAGACCCACCAGGTCGTCGTCCCGCGGCGTGCCGAAGCGGTAGCCCGCGGCGGCCAGCGCGGCGGCCCGCTCCCGCACCGCGTCGGGCATCCGGTAGCCGACCAGGCAGCGGTCCATCGCGGCCGCTTCGCCACGAGGCCGGAAGCCCAGCCCCGTCAGCAGCCGGGCGGCCTCCGGGTAGGTGGCCCGGTCCAGGCCGGGGAGGAAGTAGTGCGGTGTGTAGCAGGCGAAGTCGACGCGGGTGCGGCCGTGCCCGGCGAGCCAGTCGAGCACCTCGGTGAGCAGCCGGCGCCCGAGCCCGGCCCGGCGGACGGCCGGATCCACGAAGAAGAACGGGACCCACCCCTGCTCCGGCTCCAGGTCGCGGCCGGTCATCGCGACCGTCCGGCGCACCCCGTACGCGGCCCCGACCAGTTCGCCGTCCCGCACGGCGACGCGCAGACCGGCGGGGTCGAAGTTCGGGTCGAGCAGCACCTGCCGACGGAAGCGCTCCCGCGTCACGGGGTCGTACGGCGCGCTGCGCGCCCACGCCGCGACGAGCGGCGCTCCGTCCCCGGACCGGAAATCCCGCATCCGGACCCGGCCGCCGGACACGGACCCATCACCGGACCGGGACGGCCCGCCCGGACCCAGCTTCCCGCCCGGCCCCTTGCTCTCGCCCGGCTCCTTTCCCCCTCCCGGTCGGTCTTCCCCTCCCGGTCGGTCCCGTTCGCCCGGTCGGCCGCGCTCGTCCGCGACGCCGGTCACCGGCCCGGTCATCGGCCCGGCCTCCCGCCCGGTCACCGCTCCCGCCCCGCACCGGCCGGTGGCCTTACCTGCTGCGGGCCGAGGGGGCCGCCCGTCGTCGTCGGGCCTGCGCCCCGGGAAAACGTGCACGCCAGGTTCGCACCGGCCTCCCACGGCTGCGTACCGGCGGCGCGGAGCGGGGCGCGGGACCGCGGCAGCGCCCGCGCGCAGCGGATCACCGGGTGGGAGCCTTCCTGGTGCAGCGTCGCGTGGTCCATCGGCGTCCTCTCGTCCGCGTCCCGTACGAGCCGGCAGGGTCATGGTCCCCGCCTTGCGCCCAGGCTCCAACACCTTCCGCACCGCGGGCTTCAGGACGTGCGCGCCGACGGCGTACGGCCGCCGTCAATCCCCCGATCGGACCCGCTCATGCTCCGCTCGGCCGTATCCTCCGCTCCCCTGCGACCCCCGCAGCGCCGTGCTGCCGTAGCCCGGGTCCCCTCGGATGCCGGTGCCGCGCAACGCACCCGGTCCCCGGAATCACTGCAGAACTCTTCCTGCCCGCCATGCCCGCCCCCTGGAACGCAGCGGCCCGGTCCGCCCCGACGACGTCCCGGCCCACTACCGCATCATGCCGCAGGGGCCCGACAACGGCCCCGGCTCAGGGCGTGACCTGGATCTTCCGTCCCTGCCCCGCCCTGAAGCGGTCCAGCGCCTCCGCGTACCGGTCCAGGGGCAGGCGGTCGCTGATGAAGACCTCCGGGTCCAGGACGCCCGCGGCGAAGAGTTCGGCGGCCCGCTCGTAACTGTGCAGGACCGCCATCGAACCGGTGATGGTGATCTCCTGGTTGTAGATCCGGTACGGCTCGATCACGGCCCGCGCCGCATAGTCGGAGACGCCGAACTGGAGGAACGTACCGCCCTTGCCGACGCGGCCCAGCGCGTCCTGGATGGCGCGCTCGTTGCCGGTGGCGTCGATGACCACGTCCCAGCCGCGCGGCCGGTCCAGCTCGTCGGCGGAGGCCGCCGCGTTGCCGCAGCCCAACTGCCGGGCGGTGGCCAGCCGCCGCGGGTTGACGTCGACCACGTCGACGCCCGCCGCCCCGGTGCGCTTGGCCAGCTCCAGCATCATCAGCCCCATCGTGCCGGAGCCGTAGATCAGCACATGGGTGCCGAGCTGCTGGGAGCGCAGGATGTCGTAGCCCCGTACGGCGCAGGACAGCGGTTCGATGAGCGCCGCGTCCTCGGTCCGTACGTGCTCGGGCAGCTTCACGCAGTTCGCGGCGGGCGCGACGGCGAACTCGGCGGCGCCGCCCGCGGTGGTCACCCCGATGGCGGCCCACCGCTCGCACAGGTTGTTGCGGCCGATGCGGCAGTAGTGGCACGCGTAGCAGTACAGGGAGGGGTCGACGGCGACCCGGTCGCCCACGGCCGGCCCGGTGACCTCGCGGCCGGTGGCGACGACCGTACCGGCGAACTCGTGCCCGGGCACGACCGGCAGCGTCGGCGCGAATTCGCCCTGGAGAATGTGCAGATCGGTCCCGCACAGCCCGCAGCCCGCGACGTCCACGACGACCTCCCGCGGCCCGGGCGCCGGATCGTCGACGGTGGTGACCTCGACCCGGCCCGGGGCGCTGATGACTGCGGCCTTCATTTCACGGCTCCTAGGGAGAGGCCCTGGACGAGCTTGTCCTGGGCGGCGAACCCGGCGGCGAGCACCGGCAGGGAGATCACGGTGGCGGCGGCGCACACCTTGGCCAGGAACAGACCCTGGCTGGTCACGAATCCGGTCAGGAAGACCGGTGAGGTACCGGCGACGATGCCGGTGAGCACCCGGGCGAACAGCAGCTCGTTCCAACTGAAGATGAAGGAGATGAGCGCGGTGGCCGCGATGCCGGGCAGGGCGACCGGCGCGACGATGCGCACCAGTGTCGTCGGCAGCCCGGCACCGTCGATGGCGGCGGCTTCCAGCATCTCCACCGGCACCTCGGCCAGGAAGGACCGCATCATCCACACCGCGATCGGCAGGTTCATCGAGGTGTAGAGGATGACGAGCAGCCAGACGCTGTCCAGCATCCGGGTGTTCTGGGCGATCAGGTAGACCGGCAGCAGTCCCGCCACCAGCGGCAGCATCTTGGTGGACAGGAAGAAGAACAGCACGTCGCTCCACTTGCGCACCGGCTTGATGGCGAGCGCGTACGCCGCCGGGACGGCGAGCACCAGCACCAGCAGGGTGGCGGCGACCGACGCCGTCAACGAGTTGATCAGCGGCGGCCAGGGGCTGAGACCGGTGCCCGCCCCGAAGAACTCGCGGTAGCCGTGCAGCGTCAGCCCGGCACCGAGGCTCGGCGGGTTGGTGGCCGCGTCCGCCTCGCTGTGGAAGGAGGTGAGCACCATCCACGCCACCGGCAGGAAGAAGGCGATGCCGCAGAGCCAGGCGGCCAGGCCCAGCAGGCTCCCGGCGCGCCGCCGTCGCCGTGCCGCGGGCGCCGCGGCCCGTACCGTACGCGCGCTCATCGGGTGACCTCCTCACGGAGCAGGGACGAGACGGTGCGCAGCGCGAAGGTCGCCACCAGCAGGGAGCAGACGACGACCACGACGCCCTGCGCGGAGGCCCGTCCGTAGTCGTGGGCCTGGTAGAAGGTCTGGTAGATCGTGTACGGGAGGTTGGCCGTTCCCAGGCCGCCCGAGGTGATGGTGAACACCGCGTCGAAGTTCTGCACCACGTACACCGTGCCGAGCAGCGCGGCCAGCTCCAGGTAGCGGCGCAGGTGGGGAAGGGTGAGGTAGCGGAACACGTCGAAGGCGGAGGCGCCGTCGACCCGGGCCGCCTCGACCGCGTCGGCGGGCCGGCTCTGCAGCCCGGCCAGCAGGATCAGCATCATGAACGGCGTCCACTGCCAGATCAGCGCCACCTCGACCGCCGCCAGCGGCGAGGCGGTCATCCAGTCCGGCTGTGGCGGGTCCGCGCTGCCGAACAGTTGCCATATCCGGGTCAGCGAGCCGTTGATCAGCCCGTACGAGGCGTTGTAGAGCGCGTGCTTCCACAGCAGCGCGGCGGCGACCGGCACCACCAGGAACGGGGTGATCAGCAGCGTACGGACGATGCCGCGCCCCCAGAACGCGCGGTCCAGCAGCAGGGCGAGGCCGAGCCCCAGGACGAGGCTGACGAGCACGACGGTCACGGTCAGCAGGACGGTGGTCCAGATGGCCGAGCGCATCGCGGGGTCGGTGAAGACGGCCCGGTAGTTGTCGAGGGCCGCGAAGCCCCGGTTGTCGGGTGCCAGCGCGTTCCACCGGGTGAAGGAGATGACGACGGTGGCCACGAAGGGGAGCTGGGTCACCACGATCAGGAAGACCAGGGCGGGCAGCAGTGGGGCGCGGCGGGCCCAGCTCGCGGTGCGCCGGGCGCCACGCGGGCCCTCGCGGTGCGGTGCGGCGGCGTCGGGCCGCCGTGTGCCGCCCCGGCCGTCCGGGTCGCCGCGTGTCTCAACGCTCCGCGTAGGCACGGGCCACCTCCTCCGCCAGCCGCTGGCCCTTGTCGAGCGCCTCGGAAACGCTCTGCCGTCCCGCGATCGCCGAACTGACCTCGTGGGACACCTTGGTGCCCAGGTCGGAGAACTCGGGGATGCCGACGAACTGGATGCCGGGCGCGGGCCGGGGCTGCACCCCGGGGTCGTCGGGCCGCGCCGAGGTGATCGCGTTCTTCGTCGCCGCGGCGAACGCCCCGGAGTGCCGCAGGTAGTCGGGGTCGCGGTAGGTGGAGGCGCGCTTGCCGGCCGGTACCTTCGACCAGCCCAGCCGCTCGCCCACCAGGCGTTCGTAGTCCTTGCCGGAGGCCCAGGAGATGAACTTCCAGGCCGCGTCCTGGTGGGTGCTCGCCTTCTGCACGCCCCACGCCCAGGTGTAGAGCCAGCCCGAACTCGCCGTCCGCTCGACCGGCGCGGGCGCGTAACCGACCTTCCCGGCGACCTTGGAGTCGCCGCTCTCCAGCGATCCGGCGCCGGCGGTCGCGTCGTACCACATGGCGACCTTGCCCTGCTGCATGTCGTTCAGGCACTCGGTGTACCCGGCCTGCGGGGCGCCCGCCTGCCCGTGCGCGCGCAGCAGGCCGACGTAGAAGCGGGTGGCGGCGGTGAACTGCGGACTGTTGACCTTCGCCTGCCAGTCCTTGGTGAACCAGGTGCCGCCGAAGGTGTTCACCACCGAGGTCAGCGGCGCCGCGAGCTGTCCCCAGCCGGGCTGGCCGCGCAGGCAGATGCCCTTCATGCCGGGGCGTGCGCCGTCCAGTTCCGCCGCGAGCGCCGCGACCTGCCGCCAGGTGGGTTTCGCGGGCATCGACAGCCCCAGGTCGCGCAGTACGTCCTTGCGGTACATCAGGAACGACGACTCCCCGTAGAAGGGCTGCGCGTAGACCTTGCCGTCGGCCGCGGTCAGCGACTTCCGTACGGGGGTGAGCAGGTCCGCCTGGTCGAATCCGGTGTCCCGCGCGGCCCGGCCGCCGAGCGGGGACAGCCAGCCGTTGCGGGCGTAGATGGGCGTCTCGTAGTTGCTGAGGCTGGCCACGTCGTACTGGCCGGCCTGGCTGGAGAAGTCCTGGCTCATCTTGTCGCGCAGGTCGTCCTCGGGCAGCACGGTGTAGTTGACCTCGATGCCGGTGCTCCGGGTGAAGTGTTCGGCGGTCAGCCGTTGCAGGTCCGCCATCTGCGGGTTGTTGACCATCAGGACGTTGATGGTGTCCCGGCCCTCGTTGCCGAGGGCGCCGGCGCCCCGGTAACAGCCCCCGAGGGCCAGGGAGACGGCGACCACGACGGCCGCCAGTCCCAGCGGACCACGCCGTCTGGTACGCGGGGCGGACCGCCGTGGGCGGACGGTCCTCCCGGGAGATCGTGCTCGCACGGCTCGACACCTCTCTGCTGGGAATTGCACCGGCTGGGCGGCCCGCCGGGAAACGCTGTGGTGCGGGCCGCGGGCACGGCGGACCAGGGCCGCACGCCGGTTCCCGTGCGGCCCGGTGCTCCGGGTGGTCACGCCGTCTTCAAGTGGGCACGCCGTTCCGTACGGGCGCTTCCCGCGCGCGGTGCGCGCCGTCGTCAGACCCGCAGGACCTGCGGGCCCAGCAGGGTGTACCGGTGGGCCTCCGGGGCGGAGAGCCCGGTGTCCGTGACGATCGTGTCCAGGTCCCGTACGGTGGCGAACCGGCAGAAACTGCTCGCCCCGAACTTGCTGTGCACCCCGATCAGCACCCGCCGCCGCGACGACTGCACGGCCTGCGCCTTCACATCGGCGACCGCCGGGTCGGGGGTGGTCAGGCCGTGTTCCCGCGACACCCCGTTCGCCCCGAGGAACGCCAGGTCGATGACGAACCCGGCGAGCATGTCCCGGGCCCAGGAGCCCACCGCCGCCTGCGTGCCGGACCGCACCCGCCCGCCGAGCAGCAGCACGGTCGTCGTGTCCGACGCGGAGACCAGCGACGCGGTGCGCAGCGAGGAGGTCACCACCGTCAGCGGTCGGTCGGTGGGCAGCAGCATCGCCAGCAGCTCCGGCGTGTACCCCTCGTCGACGAACACCGTCTCGGCCTCGCCGACGAGCTGCGCGGCCGCCGCCGCGATCCGCCGCTTCTCCGCCACCTGCTGGGTCTCACGCCGGGCCAGCGTCGTCTCGAAACCGGCGCTCTCCACCGGATATGCGGCTCCGTGGGTGCGCCGGACCAGGCCGCGCCGCTCCAGCTCGCTCAGGTCCCGTCGTACGGTCTCGCGCGCCACCCCGAACTCCCCGGCGACGTCCGTGACGTCCACCCGGCCGGCCTGGCGGGCCAGTACGAGGATGCGGTGTTGGCGTTCCTCGGCTCTCACGGCGCACTCCTGCTCGGTTCCCTCGGTTCCACGGCGTTCCGTTCGGTCATCGTCCTGCCCGCTTCTGCCCGGCACCAGGTTTATAGCAAGCGCAAGGGCGCGTCTTGCTGCCCGTCATGGCGGGAAACCCGCCCGCTTCGGCCCGCTTCCCCCGCGCCGTTCCGGACCCCACGGCCGAGGCCCTGCCCGTTCGCCTCCCCGGCGGGCCCGTTCTCCGGTGCGCGGACGGGCCGGGCGTGCCGTACGGCCCGTCCGCGCGCCGCCCAGACCTCAGCCGAGGACCAGCCGCTCCGTGTCGAAATCCGCGACGATCTCCAACCGTCCGCTCAGGGCCGCCACATGGTCGGCGAGGGCGCGCACCTCGACGGCGCCCGGTCCGGCGTCCTCGATCGCCGCCACGCGGGCCGCGGAGTCCCCCATCCGTACGGCGAGCTGTTCCCGCGTCGGCCCCCGGTGGCGGCGTACCGCCGCCGGCCGCTGCCCCCGGTTGCGTGCCACGAGCACGGCCGCACCGTCGTGCCGCTCCTCGTCCCGGCCGGGGTACCAGGCGCGGAGGGAGTCCCGGCTGCCGCAGAAGGTCTCGTCCTCCGCGCCGGGCTCCCGCCCCGGCAACTGCCGCCTGTCCAGGCGCTCGCGGGCCGGCGGCAGGGCGTACGCGTACCACTCCCACCACTGCGTGCGGTCGGCGGCCACGGTGAGCAGCACCACGGCCTCGGCGGCCCCCGCGCTCCCGGTGACCTCCCCGGCCTCGATGGTGCACAGAATCCGCAGGTCAAGGCCCGCCAGCGGCCCGAGCCGCAGGTCCTGGTCCGGGAGCGCGGTGACCGCTTCCCCGGCGAGCCGGGCCGCCCCGGCGCCGTCGCGGCGCAGGCCGTTCAGCCGACTCCGTGCCTCGCGTGTCATCACCAGCCGGTACGTCACGACGGCCGCACTCCCGGAACTCCCCGAACTCCCCGCACTCCCCGACGAGCCCCGCGCGCTTCCCGGCCGCCACTGTGCCGCCCCCGCCGGCCGCTGTCCCGGCATCGGGCGGAGTGGGAAAGACGATCGGCGGGCGGTGCTCAGAATCCGAGGTCGTCGACCACGGTGGAGGACGGGACGCACAGCATGCCGTCGAAGGCCTCGGCCACGGGCACGTTCAGATAGCCGCTGTGCATCCGGACGCGGTCGGGGCCCGCTCCCGCCACGGCCTCGCCCGGGGCCGTGTCCCGCACCCCGCGCAGCCCGGCGAGGCTGATCCGCGATCCCAGCCCGGCCGCCACGACGGCCGCCTCGATGCTGCCGGGCTCCGGCGCTTCGAGTGCGGTGTCCTCGACGCGGAAGCCGAAGGCGGTGTTCTCGTCGAGGTGCATCTCGGCGGTGCGGCCGCCCACGCTGGTCATGCCGAGGGCGAAGTAGTCCTCGCCCAGGGCGTGGCTCAGATGCAGGCCCATGGGAAGCCCGGTGAGGCGGCCGTCGAACGAGACCGGGGCCCGCTGGATGTGGGCGTTGTGCGCGGGGAGCACGACCCGCGTCCCGGGGGCGGCGCGGTCCAGCAGCCACCGCACCGAGTCGGCCATGAACACCTCGCGGGCCGAGGTGTCGGCCGGCGTGCCGCCGCCCGCGTACAGCGCGGCCATGGCCCGGAACTGGTGGTCGGCGTGGCACGCCGCCTCGGTGCGGTGCAGCGCGATGTCGTACGCGGCCCGGCCGCCGCGCTCGACGTACAGCGGTTCCATGGCCCGCAACCGGATACGCAGGCGCAGCAGCGTCGCGCTGAGGGCGTCCTGTACGTCCGTGTCCAGCCGCTGCCACGCGGGTGCCGCGAGCGCCATGGACGCGCCGCCGAACCGCTCGGCGGTCCGCATGGCGTCCCGCACGAGCGGCACCCCGTCCGGATCGACCTCGCGGAGGTATTCGGCCACCGGCGCCAGCGCCGGGAGCAGCGAACCCCCGGCCTCGGGAATGTCGACACCGGCGAACCGCACGGGCAGGGTCGCGGTCCGGTTGTGGCGGCGCAGCCAGTGCAGCGGACCCGACAGGCCGATGGGGATGTTCGCCTCGGTCTGCCGGGCGAAGTCCTCCTCGGCGCCCTCCCCTTGGACCCACGCGTCCAGCGCGAAGCCTTCGCTGAAGCCGAACTCGAAGGCCAGGGCGGTGAATCCGCAGCGCTGGACGAGGAAGCGCAGCACGCGTTCGCGGGCCAGGCCGAACTCCCGGATGAAGTGGGAGTTCTCGCCGAGCGCGACGACGCGGGCGGTACCGATGAGCGCCCGCAGCGGCTCCAGGTCGTCGAGCGGTTCCTCGGGGTCGAGGGTGCCGAGCACGGCGGCCCGCTCGCGGAGCCGGCCGGCGAACCGGCTCCCGGCGCCGTGGCTGCCGTTGTCGCGGTGCGGGCCGTGGCTGGTGTCGGGCATGTCGAACGCTCATTTCTCGGAGGCGGCGCAGCGACGACTGCGGGCGGTGCGGGCGCGTGAACTCCCGCCGGGCAGCGTCCCACGGAAGATCACGGCCGGCCACCTGATATCCGAGGCCCTCGACACCGCCGGTGCGCGCCGGACCGGCGATCGCGGAGTCGACGGTGGCGCGCGTCCCGGGGGCCTTTCCGGTGAGGTCCCGTCGGTGCGGGGCGTGCCGTGAGGCGTGTGATGTATCTCCTTCTCCGTGGGGCATGGAGGCCCACGGGACGGGTAGCTGACGCGGGGAGCACAGGTGATCATGTGATGGAAGGGGAAAAGGATGTTGTTGGCGCACCCGGTGGTGTTGGGTAACCTCGTCGAGCAGTACGAGACACTGCGGGTGCTGCGTGCTGAGGACGGCAGTCCTGAGCTGCGCAGGCGGATGGACGATCTCGCCTACTCGCTGTGCATTTCCACCGGAACGAAGGATGTTGATGCGGCACTGGTCGCGGCCAGGCACCGGCTGCCCGGCACGGGTGTGCGGGAGGACTCTCTCCTCGCCGCCTGACACGCGCTCCGCCCGCAGTTCCGGCGTCGTTGTAATTTCCGCATCCCCTCCCTCGCCGTGGGCGGGGGACGGTGCGGCTGAATGGTTCGAGGACTGACCCCACATGACCGCTGCCCGCCTGCCCGCCGGCCCGCCGATCTACGACAGCCTCATCGAGGAGCACGGCGATGTACTGACCCAGGTCCGCCAGTTGGCCAAGGAGACGGAGCGCGAGGCCGACGAACTGCTGGACTGGAGCGAGCTCCGCGCGGGCCGGGACTGACGGACGGCCGTCGCGCGGGTGACCGCCCCGAGCCGGCGGCGCCCAGGCCCCTGCGGCCTGCTCGGCATGGGCGGTCCTCGCGCGGATGCCGGGGTACGGCGGGCCGCCGCGGCTGCCCCGGCCGTCCCGCCGAGGCCGGCCGGCATCCGGTCCGGCGCGGCCCGACTCATCGGGGGCCGGGAGGCACCGCGGCCCGCGTGCGTGATGGGTGAAGGATCCGTCGTCGTACGGCACTCGGGGAGGGCCGACCGTACTCGGAAACACAGCACGCCGCCGGTGCGGCGGGTCGTCTCACTCTGAGACGGTGCGGCCGCAACTGCCCTGTTCCCGGCGGGATTTCGCCCCGCTGTGGGGGAATGCCGTACACGGAGGGGCGATTGCGTCCGCTCGCGGGGATCGTGGTTCGGCGCCCGGGGCATGTCTGCAACCATGAATTTCCGGGACTTCCCCGAACAGACGGTCATGCGGGCACGGGAACGGATGCTGAGCGGTGCTCCGGAGGCGTCGGCAGCGGCGCCCGGACCGGACGGGCGCGGCACGGCCGGCCCCGCCGCGCCCGCCGCCGACCCCGCTCCCGGCGCCGCCACCCCCGGCGTGCCGCACCCCCGGGCCAGGGAGGCGGTCCTCGCCTCCTGGAGACGCTGCCGCCTGCACGCGGTCGACGCCGACCGGCTGCACGTCCCGCACGTGGAGCAGCACATCGACTGGGACAGCCGCTTGCTGTCCGCCGCCGCGCCGGTCCTCGAACGCGTCGAGCAGCTTCTCGCCGACTGCACGGCCGGCGTGGTCCTCGCGGACGCCGCGGCCCGCGTCCTGACCCGCCGGGGCGGTGACCCCGCGGTCGTCCGCCTGATGGACCGGGTGCACCTGGCGCCGGGATTCAGCTACGCCGAGGAGGCCGTCGGCACCAACGGGATCGGCACCGCGCTGACCGAACGGCGCCTGAGCACCGTCTTCGGCGTCGAGCACTACGCCGAGCCGCTCCAGCGCGCCGCGTGCGCCGGCGTCCCCGTACGCAATCCGCTCACCGGACGGCAGGAAGGCGTCGTCAACCTGACGTGTCTGCGGCAGGACGCCTCCCCGCTGATGGCCGCGGTGGTACGGCAGGCCGCCGCCGACATCGAGGAGCGGCTGCTGGACCGGTATTCGGGCGACGAGCGGGCGGCCCTGGACGCGTTCCTGGCCGTCGGCCGCCGCACCAGCGGCCCGGTGCTCCTGGTGACGCCCACCCTGCGGACGGCCAACACCGAGGCGGTGCGCCTCCTGGAGCCGCAGGACCTGCGCCAGACGGGCGCGCTCGCCGCCGACCTGCTGGCCGCCCCGGCGGGCAGCCGCAGGCAGCGCGTGGACGTGACGCTGCGGCTGGCCTCCGGCGCCGACGTCCGGGCCCGCTGCACCCTGGTCGGCCCGCCCGGCCGACCGACCGGCTGCGTCGTCGGCATGACGGTGCCGGAGGGCCGGGGGACGCCCGCCCCGGCGGCCCGGGCGCCCGGCACCCGCACCGGCCCGCAGCCCTCCACCGCCCCACCCCCGGCGCTCCTGCCGGGCCTGGCCGGCAGCTCGTCGTCCTGGTGTTCGGCGAGCCGGGACGTCACGTCCGCCTGCCGGCAGCGGCTGCCGACCCGCGTGGTGGGCGAGGCCGGGGTGGGCAAGCTGGCGCTGGTGCGCGCCGCCCACCACTGGGTACGGCCCCAGGGCCGGCTGTACGTCGTGGACCTGACGGTGAGCCGGCGCACTCCGAACGTCCTGGACCGCGTCGAGGAAGCGCTCCGGGACGAGGACGGCACCGTGGTGCTCCAGCACCTGGAAGCGGCGGGCCGGGAGGTGACGCACCGGCTGGAGACGCTGCTCGCGGGCGTGCGCCGCAACTGTGACGCACGCCCGTGGGTGGTCGGCCTCCACACGGTCCCGGGGCAGGGGCCCGTCCCGGCGGGCGCCGCGCCTCCGGCGCTGGACAGCGCGGTCTTCCCGTGCACGGTGGCGGTGGCACCGCTGCGCTACCGGCCCGAGGACATCCGCGACCTCGTCCCCGCGCTGCTGGCCCGGCACGGCCGTGGCGGCACCGTGTCCTGCACCCCCGCGGCGATGCAGGTCCTCACCCGCTTCGACTGGCCGGGGAACGTACGGCATCTGAGCCGGGTGCTCCAGCAGGCGGCGCGCGGGCGACGGCAGGCCGACCTGCAACCGCACGACCTCGCGCCGGAGTGCCACAGCTCCTGCCGCCGCACCCTCACGCCCTGGGAGACCACCGAACGCGACGCGATCGTCCGTGCGTTGCACGACGCCGCGGGCAACCGCGACGCGGCGGCCCGGCAACTGGGCATCTCCCGCGCCACCATCTACCGCAAGATCAGGCTGTACGGCATCACCGTGGCGCCCGCGAGAACCCGCTGAGGCGTACGGCGCCGTGGGCGGCCGGGCGGGCGGCCGCGCCGGCCGGGGCGGCGGCGTTCCGCGCCCGCGCCGCCCCCCTCGGGGCTCCTGAGAGGGGCCCCGGGTAGCCCAATAGCGCCCGGGAATTGCACAGTTGGACGTCCCCTTTCGCGGTACGGAGCTGGATAGCATGACCGGCATGTCGTGCTGAGCGGAGCGGGGGCGGCGCCCATGGGAAAGCCCGGATTGGCTGACATATGGCCGCTGACAGCCATGCAGAAAGGCATGCTCTTCCACGCCGGTTACGACCCGCGGGCCACCGACATCTACCGCAGTCAGACGGCTCTGGATTTCACCGGACCGCTCGATCCGGCCCTGCTGCGCTCCACCCTCCAGCAGCTCACCCGCAGGCACGCACCCCTGCGGGCGGCCTTTCGCACCCTGGAGTCCGGGGAAACCGTGCAGTGCGTGCTGCGCGAGGTGGACATTCCCTGGACGGAAACCGACCTGAGCGAGGCGGACGCATCCCGGATGCGCCAGGTGGCCGACCGGGAATGGCTGCGCCGTTTCGATCTCGCCGAATCCCCGTCGATACGGGTGACGGTGGTACGGCGCGCGGCCGGCCGGCACCGCATTCTGCCGGGACTGCACCACATTCTCTGCGACGGCTGGTCGCTCGCGATCCTCCTGGACGAATGGGCCACGCTGTACGAGCACGCGGGGGACGCCACCTGCCTCCCGCCCGTGACGCCTTACGCCGCCTACATGTCCTGGCTTGCCGCCCGGGACCGGGACGCCGCCCTCGCGGCCTGGCGGCAGGCGCTCGCGGACGTACGGCCCACCCTGATCGCGGGCGACCGGGGGACACGCCGGCTCTCGGTGCCGGTCTGGCCGACGTCGGCGGGCCTGGCGCCGAGCGCGAGCAGCCGCTCCCACTCGGCGTCCTGGTCGCGGTCGGTGGCGTTGACGTCGATGTGCAGCCGGAGCTTCCCGGGGCGCGGGTCGCCGCTGGGGCTGAGGACGAGGGTGGGCTGCGGGCCGCCGAAGCCGGCGTCGGGCGGCCCGACCTCGATGCTTCCGTCGTCCTCCCGGCCGAGTTCGACGTAGCCGAGGACCTCGCTCCAGAACACGGCGAGCCGCTCGGCGTCGGCGGCGTCGATGACCAGCTCACTGATACGGCATGCCATGCCCGTCAGGCTACGGAGGCGACCGGTCTCCGCTCCACCCTATTCCGTGCGCTTCCGCGACGGGGCGCCCCGTAGGGTCCTGCCGCGGTGGTGGAGGTCCTCCAGGGCGTTCAGCAGGACCGTGCGCTGGTGCCACTCCAGCCAGCGGCCGGCCTGGGCGGCCAGCCCGTCCAGGGCGTCGGCCTGTGTCCGGGTGAGGTCCTGGCCCGCCCGTGGGAGGTGGAGGGAGAACACTCCGACGACACGGCCCGCGGCCGAGAGCATCGGTATGCTGTGCGCGGTGCGACTGCCGACCGCCAGGATCATTTCGCGGGACGGTTCGCTGACCGCCGGATCGGTGGCGACGTCCGAGACGACGCGGGCCCGGCGCCGGGCGGCGAGGGAACAGGACGTGCCCTCCTCGACCACGGCGAAGAAGTCCAGGAACTCCTCGCTGAGCCCGCTGTGGTGCTCCATCCGCAGCCCGACGGAAGGCTCCATCGTCTGGAGGTCGCCCATCGGAGCCTCGGTGAACGCCAGTGCCTGGTGCAGCACCTCCTTCAGCACGGTGCTGCGGTTGACCTTGTCCGGCCGGTGGCCGGGCAGGAAGCGCAGCGGGGGCGGCGTCCGGCCGGCCCGGCCCGGAAACCACAGGCCCCGCTCGTCGTCGGGGCGGGGGACGGAGACCACGGCGGACGCCAGGTTCCGCAGCTTGAGGTTGTGCTGCTGTGAGCAGCGCTTCATCAGTTCGAACGCGGCCGCCCCGTCCGGCAGCCGGTAGCGCTCCTGGAGCAGGCCCTGCGCCTGGGCGATCAGCGGATGCGCGATCAGCTTGCCCCGGAGGTCCCGTACCTCCCGGCGGAGCCGGTCGATCTCCGCCTGCCCGTCGTCCCGTGGCCCGCCGTCCCGCGGTTCGGCGGGCCGGGCGCCGTTGGTGTCCGGCGGTACGGCGGCCGTGTCAGGGGCGTCGGCGGCCGGCGACGAGTCCACTGGCTCTTGCATCGTTTCCTCTCCCTGTAGGGCCGTTCCCGGGGCGCTGTGGCCGGACGAAGGCCGGGGGCGGCCGGCTGCGCGGGCGGCCCCTCGACTGGTGCGAACCTAACCCATCCACCGGCGGCGCCCCGCCGGGTACGGACATTCCGGACCCGCTGTGGTAAGGGTCACTAAACCGCCGGACCCTTTCCGGGGCGAAGCGCCGCACACCGCCCGCAACCCCGGTGCCACGCCCACCAAGGCTCCGCCATGCGGGAGTTGGGGGCGGCGGCGTCCTGATCCGCCGGGATCGCGACGGCGCGCCGCTGGACCGTACCGAGCCGCCCGGGCCCTGCCCGGCTGCCCGCTCCGCTCCCCGGCCGGCCCGCCCGCCCTGCCCAGGCTGCGGCCCCTTACGGACACTGCGGAAACCGCGTACGACCCGGAGGGCGGGCCCGGACAGGCGTGGTGTTCGGGGATTTTCGCCGCGCAGACAGGTGATGTACCGCGCGTCCGGTGCGACTCCTCCCGGTTCGTGGGCAGCTTTGTGGCGACCGCCCAGGCGGTGCGAACGGTTCCCGACCCAGTGAGGCGCAGGAGTGCCATGACGACGACAGCCGACGACGCGCCGACAGAGAAGAGCCCGCTCGGGGCGGGGGAGAGCGGCGTCAGTTTCGCCTTTCCCCCGTCCGACGCGACGGAGGAAGCGGCCCAGCGTGCGGTGCTGCGGGCCACGGACCACCTGCTGGCCCGGCAGCACGCCGCGGGGTGGTGGAAGGAGCCCTTCACGACGGACGTGAGCTATGACGCCCACGATCTGTTCCTGCGGCACCTGCTGGGCAACCTGGACGAGCGCGTGGCCGCCGCGAGCGGCCGGTGGATCCGTTCGCAGCAGGGCGCGGACGGCTCCTGGCCCCTGGTCTTCGACGGGGCGGGCCACCTGGGGACCACCGTCCAGGCGTACGTGGCGCTCCGGCTCGCCGGACACGGCCCGGACGAGGAGCACCTGCTCCGGTGCGCGGCATGGGTGCGCGAGCGGGGCGGCGTGGCGGCCGCCCCGCTGGAAGCCCGGGTGTGGCTCGCCATGTTGGGCCTGTGGAGCTGGGACGACCTTCCCGAGGTCCCGCCGGAGATCATCGGCCTGCCCGCGTGGGCGCCCCTGAACATCCATTCCTTCAGCGCCATCATGCGGGTGGCGCTGGTGGCGCTCGGCATCATCAGCGCACACCGGCCGGTGCGACCGGCCTCCTTCGGCATCGACGAACTCTTCCCCCCGTCCGACGGGACCCCCGTACGCCCGGCGACGGCGCCGGTCATCAGTTGGGAGGGCGTCTACCAGCGCGCGAACACCGTGCTCCGCGCGTATCGCAGGGTCACCCCCCGCTCGGCACGCCGGCTCGCGACGAACGGGTGTGCCCGCTGGCTCCTCGAACGCCAGGAGGCGGACGGAAGCTGGGGCGCCTGCACTCCCATGACCACCTGGGTGCTCGTCGCCCTCCACCTGCACGGTTACCCGTCGGACCACCCGGTGTTCACGGCCGCCTTCACGTTCCTGGACGGGTGTGTCTCCTGGCCCGAGGACGACGTACGGAAGCTCCAGACCGTGCACAGCCCCGTCTGGGACACCTGCCTGTCCACCACCGCGCTGCTCGACGCCGGCCTGGCCGCCGGCCACCCCGCGCTGGTCGCGGCCGCCGACTGGCTGCTCACCCGGCAGGCCGACAGCCCCGGTGACTGGGCCGTACGGCGGCCCCACCTCGCGCCCGGGGGCTGGGCCTTCGAGTTCCACAACCGGAACTATCCCGACCTCGACGACACCGCCGAAGTGGTCCTCGCGCTGTGCCGCGTCGACCACCCCGACCGGGAGCGCCTCGACGACGCGGTGCGCCGGGCGGTGCGCTGGAGCCTCGGCATGCAGGGCCGGGACGGCGGGTGGGGCGCCTTCGACGCGGACAACACCAGCGCCCTCCCCAGCAAGCTGCCCTTCTTCGACTTCGGCGAGTACTGCGCCGACCCGCCGACCTCCGACGTCACCGCCCACGTCGTGGAGATGCTGGCGGCCGTCGGCATGGCGCGCGACCCCGGCACCCGGCGCGCCGTGCGCTGGCTGCTCGGACAGCAGGAGGACCACGGCGCGTGGTTCGGGCGCTGGGGGGTCAATCACATCTACGGCACCGGCTGTGTCCTCCCGGCGCTCGTCGCCGCCGGGACGCCCCTCGACCACCCCGCCGTCCGGCGCGCCGTCACCTGGCTGACGTCGGTACAGAACGAGGACGGCGGCTGGGGCGAGGACTGGGAGTCGTACGCCGACCCCGCGCTCCACGGCCGTGGCCCCTCCGTCCCGTCGCAGACCGCCTGGGCGCTCCTCGCGCTGCTCGCCGCGGGGGAACGCGACAGCGTCGCGGTGCGGTCCGCGGTGCGCTGGCTGACCGAGCGGCAGACGGACGACGGCACCTGGGAGGAACGGCACTTCACCGGCACACTCGTCCCCCGGGCCGTGGCCGTCCATTACGGCAGTTACCGGCATGTCTTCCCCCTCATGGCCCTGGGCCGCTACGCCCGGCACCAGAGCCACGGAGCCGTGGCGCCGCCCGGCTAGCGGCTAACGCGACCGCCGCGCGGAGGCCCGTACGGTCGTCTCCGGCGGGCCGGACGCCGCCATCGGGGAAGGCAGCCCGGTGGCGGCGACGGCGCCACCCGCGGAATGGGACCGCGTACGGACGTGGAAGACGAGCAGGGCCAGCGCGCTCGTCGCCGCGGACCAGGCGCACGAGAGCAGGCCGTAGGACCAGGGGGTGCGCGAGGTGAACGTCGCGGCCAGCGTCAACTGGTTCGCGCCGTACAGGGGAAGCACTTCCAGGCCGGACAGATCGACCACGGTGAAGATCGGGTTCTGTAGACCGGTGTCGACCAGGCTGAGCATGATGACGAGGAAGAAGCCCTCCAGCTCACCGCGGACCAGCGAACCCAGCAGGAGCCCGATGCCGCCGTACGCCAGGCCGGCGCCGAGGAGGCCGAGGATCAGCGGGCCCACCTGCCGTACGGGCACGGAGGCCCACAGCACGGCCACGGTGTACAGGGCCAGCAGCGCGGCGATGAGGGTGACGGCCGCGACCTTGGCCAGCAGCATCGGGACACGGGGGTAGCCGGCCAGCAGCAGCCGGCGGTCCATCTCCCCGGCCTTGAACGTCTCCATGAACATCACGAACCCGGTGACCAGGGTGACGGCGGCGAGCGCGTTGACGACCTGGCTGACGTGACTGGCCCGGGTGGCGGCATCGACACCGAGGGAGTCCAGGGAGAAGCGCACCGCCCGGTCCGAGGCGCACAGGCGGGCCACGGCGATCCACCCGGGGATGAAGGCGACCGCCAGGAGCAGGGCCATCCGGTTGCGCACCTGGCCGAGCAGCGTGCAGCGCAGCATCTCGGTGAACGCCGCCGGGTGCCGCCTCATCGGGTGGGCTCCTCGATGTCCAGACGACCCTCGCGCAAGTGGCCGATCGCGTCGAAATGATGCAGGTCGTGCAGCAGATGCGAGACCACGACGATCGACCGTCCCTGGTCGCGCAGGCGGGCGGCCAGCGTCCAGAAGCGCTGGTGGGTGTCCCAGTCGAACCCCTGGTACGGCTCGTCCAGCACCAGGAGCTGCGGGTCGTGCATCAGGGCGAGCAGCAGGTTCAGCTTCTGCCGCGTCCCTCCGCTGAGTTCCCCGGTCCGCTGCCGCCCGCAGTCGGCGAACGCCAGCACGTCCATCAGCTCGTGCGCCCGGGACAGCGTCGGCAGCCGGTAGGCCACCTGGAACAGCCGCAGATGCTGGAACACGGTGAACGAGTCGTTCAGCACCGCGCGCTGCGGGCAGTACCCGACCGCTCCGGTACGTTCCACCGCCCCCCGGTCGGGCGTCAACTGGCCCACGGCGATCTGGAGCAGCGTGCTCTTGCCCGCGCCGTTCTCACCGACGACACCGACCAGCGCCCCCGGTGGTACGTCGAGGTCGGCGCCGCGCAGCACCTGTCTGCGGCCGTACGCCTTCCACACGCCGCTGATCCGCAGCCGTGACTGCCGTTGCGTTCCCTCTGCCGGCACGTCGGGCCCCTTCTTCAACGCGATATGGAGGTGGAGGTCGTCAGCGGAGCGTGTAGATGGAGGCGGCGAGGGCGAAGGTGTACCACTGTTCCACCAGGCGGTAGCTGCGCTGGTCCTGCTCCGGGCCGCGCAGCAGCAGCACCCGGGCCGCCAGCAGCAGGCTCAGGCCGCACAGGAACAGGTCGGTGGCGACCAGCCACCAGTGCGGGCCGGCGGGCGCCATCAGGAAGGAGTGGATGAACACGGGGCCGACGGCGAAACCGGCGCACAGGAAGACGCGGGTGGGCAGTTCGCCGAAGACCAGGGGCATCGTGGAGCGGCGGACCGCGCGGTCGCCGTGCATGTCGCGCAGGTCCTGGACGGACATCAGGAAGGTCACCGTGATCGTCAGCGTCCAGATCCAGCGCCAGGCGTCCGGCGTGAGCACGGTGACGATCTCCCACGCGGCCGCCAGTTGGGCGATGACCCCGATCCCGGCGTACAGGTTCCTGCCCAGCCAGTGGCGGCCCCAACCGTACTCGTGCTGGAGCAGGGAGAGGATCTGCCACATCAGCGCCCACTTCAGGACGCCCAGGCAGTAGCCGTACGCGGGGAAGGCGATCCGGACGGCGACCAGGCGCAGCCGGGCGCCCCGGATGGTGCTCTCCCCGGTGACCAGCGGCCGGAAGGGCTTGTTGAGGCGGTCCTCCTCGACCCCGACCAACTGGTTGGCCAAGGTGTGCTCGTAGATGAACAGCCAGAAGTACACCGCTCCCAGGCCCACGGTGACGGCGGCCGCGGGCAGGGGCAGCCGCGCGTGGACGGTGGCCGCCGCGACGAAGCAGGTGCCGGGGAAGACCGTGGTCCAGCGGTCGACGCGGATGAACAGCCAGCTCAGGCGGATCTCCCGCCAGACGGTCTGCAGTACCGCCGTGGGAGCGCTCGTCGTGGGGGTGGTCATGGGTCGGCTCCGTACTGTTCGGCAGCGGTTCCCGGCCGGCTCGTGGCCCGGGGCCGGTCGGTGGACGGGACCGGCGGACTCATGCCGCTCGGTGCACGGCCGCCTCCGCGACGGACTTGAGCGTGCGGATCGCGTCGGCCGTGAAGGGCGACCCGTCCAGGGCGTCCAGGGCCTGCTCGTACCGCTCGTCGATCATCCGCTCGACCGCGGCCCGCGCCCCGGTGCTCGTGAGGATGTCGCGGACGTCGGCGGCCTCCGGCTCCTCCAGTTCCGGGTCGCCGATCAGCGCGCGCAGCCGGTCGGCCTGGGCGGGCGTGGCCGCCCGCAGCGCGCTGACCACGAGGCTGGTGCACTTGCCCTCACGCAGATCGTCCAGGTGCGACTTGCCCATCCGGTCCGGGTCGCCGAACACCCCGAGCACGTCGTCCCGGAGCTGGAACGCCTCCCCGAGGGGCACACCGTAGGCGCTGCACGCATCCATGACCCGCTGGTCCGCGCCGGCGAGGGCGGCACCGACCTGCAAGGGCCGTTCGATGGTGTACTTGGCCGTCTTGTAGCGGACCACGGTCAGCGCGGTCTCCAGGCTCACGTCCAGGTCACCGGTGGTGAGCAGGTCCAGGTGCTGGCCGGCGATCAGTTCCGCCCGCGCGAGATCGACGACACGCAGCACGGCGACGCGGTGGGCGTCCGGCATGAGCGTGGTGTGCAGCAGCTCGTCGGACCAGACGAGGGCGAGGTCGCCCACCAGGATGGCGCCACTGGTGCCGAAGCGTTCCGCCATCTCCGGAAGGGGGTGGCGGTCGGCCAGCAGCCGGTGGACCGAGGGGCGCCCGCGACGGCTGTCGGCCGCGTCCATGATGTCGTCGTGCACGAGGGCGCAGGCGTGTGCCAGCTCGATGGAGGCGGCGAGGCGGACGGCCTGCGCGGGGTCTCCCGTCCCGCCCGCCGCGCGCCATCCGGCCACGCACAGCAACGGGCGGACCCGCTTGCCTCCGTCGATGAAGTCCCGCAGCAGAAGGACGAGCGCCGACTGACCGGGCACCGCGGCGGTCTGGGCTCTCTCCGTCAGGAACGAACACAGCAGGTCGTCGATGGCTGCTCGGGGGGCGAAGAAGTCGGACTCGACCGGAAGTGTCTCAGTACGCATCGGAAAGGCGCGCCCCCGGTCCGGAAACCGGCTGGGGTGCCCGCCCGACGAGGCGGAGACATCCGCCCGCCTGGTCACTCAGGGCCTGGACCGGCCCGGCATGCCTCTTGTTCATTCATCCAATCCTTCGGTTGCCCCTGCCCGTGCTTCCGTACGAAGTGGGCGTAACTGTTGATGTACACCGAAGTACCCGCCGAACCTCCCCATGCAGACTTTTTCTACCTATTTGCCGTAAGCGCTCGCCGGGAGAGACCGTCAGGCGGACACGCGGGGGCGCGCCCGGTGCGGTGCGCGCAGGCGGGCGCCGCCACGGTGGTGGCCGGCCCCACCGCGGCCGATCACCCCAGGCCCTCACCGAGAGCGGCGATCGCCTCGGGGGCGTGTCCCGCGGCGCGGAGCGGGGCGCGGACGTCGCCCTCCAGGTCGGGGAGGTAGCCGAGGAGTACGTCGGCCGGGCCGTGGACACGGGTGCCGGAGGCCGTGGCGGCGGGCAGCAGGAGCGTCTCCGCCGGGCCGAGGGTCTCCCGTACCGCCCCGCACGTCACCTCCGTCGCGGCACCGATGTTGCTGAGCACCACGCAGGTGTCGAACGCCGGCACCGCCGCCCCCGGCGCCCGCACCCGCCAGTTCTCCAGCGCGAAGTACGGCCCGGCGCACAGCATCCGGCGCTCCACCCCGTCCTCCGTCGGCAGCCGCAGCCCGGGGTGGAAGTCCGGCCGGTGCTCCGGCCTCCACTCGCACAGCAGCGCCTCGACGTTGGCCCGCCACCGCGTGTCGTCGATCGGGGCGCCGTCCTCCATGCGGTGACGCATCGCGTGCTGTTGCAGGTCGGAGGTCTGTTCGAGTTCGTAGACGAGGGTGTCGGGGCCGAAGCTGTGCGGGGTGCCGCCCGGTACGTACAGGGTCTGGCCCGCGCGTACGGGCAGGCGCCGCAGCACGGCGTCGAAGTCCTGGTCGAGCAGCGCCTGCCGCAGCCGGTCGTGGTCCACACCGGGCCGTACGCCGGCGAACGCCGTGGTACCGGGCGGCGCGTACAGGATGTGCCAGGCCTCCGTCTTGCCGTTCGGCTCGCCCGCCCGCTCGCGCGCCGCCGTGTCGTCGGGGTGCAGATGGACCGGAAGGGGCCGGTGCGCGTCGATGAACTTGGCCAGCAGCGGGAACCGGGTACCGCGCCAGCCCCGCCCGACCAGTTCGTCGGGATACTTCAGCGCCAGCTCCCGCAGGGTGTGGCCGGCCAGCGCCCCGTTCAGGACGTGGGAGTGCTCTCCCTCGACATCACTGACCTCCCACGTCTCCGCCACCGGCCCGTCGGGCAGCCCGGTCCGGCCGAGCCGCTCGGGAACGGCCCGGCCGCCGAAGACATGCTGCTTGACCGGTGTGGTCAGCCGCATCGGATACCAGTTCATCGTCCGAGTACACCCCGGTGTTTCGCGGGTCCGGATTCATTACTCCGACCACTGGCGTGCCCCGGGCCGGGAGGTACGGCGGGTACGGCGGCGCGGAGTGGCGCATATCGAGTGCCCGGCGCGGGACGGCCGAATCGCCTCCCGGTCCGGCCCCCGCATCGCGTCGGCGCGCCGATTTCCGCCCGCCCGTGAATCGACCTGTTTACCGGCCGGGCGCACGGGCACGCGATGGACTGTCAAGGAAACGGCTCGACCGAAAAGGAGCGCGACCATGACCGCCGACAAGAAGGCTTCCACGAAGGCCGAGCGCGCCAAGGGCGCGGTGAAGGAAAACGTCGGCCGTGCGGTCGGCAACGAGCGGATGACGGCGGAGGGCCGCGCGGAGCGCGCCAAGAGCGACGTGCGTGAGGCCGGCGAGAAGGCCAAGGACGCCTTCAAGCGGTGACGTCTTCGGCGTGACCCTGCCCATCTCTCGGCGCAGGCGCCCTGAAGTGCCCTTTCGTGCCCTCGGCACAACCCTTTGAGAAGTACGCCATATTCGTGGCGGAGCAGAGTTCCGGGGGGGGGGGGGGGGGGGGGGGGGCGGGCGGCCCCCCCCCCCCCCCGGGGGGGGGGGGGGGGGGCCCGGGGCGGGCGGGGGGGGGCCGGCCGACCCGGGGGGGGAGGG
>NZ_JBIRFL010000018.1:0-142365 GCF_044327445.1 Streptomyces sp. NPDC018045 | reverse complement strand
GCATCGATCGCCGCGAACACGTACTTCGGCTGGAAATGAATGTCCGCGATCACCGGGATCTGCGACTTCCGCGCGATCACCGGCAGCGCGTCGGCGTCGTCCTGGGTCGGGCAGGCGACCCGGACGATCTGGCAGCCGGACGCGGTCAGCTCGGCGATCTGCTGGAGCGTGGCGCCGATGTCGGAGGTGCGTGTGGTCGTCATCGACTGCACCGAGACCGGTGCGTCCCCGCCCACGGCGACCGGACCGACCTGGATCTGGCGGCTGACCCGCCGGTCGGCCAGCTTGGTCGGTACGTCCGGCATTCCCAGTGAAATGGCAGTCATCTGACGAGCAACCCCAAGGTGTGGATCTAGGTCCCGAGATCGGCGGGCTCCGGCCTTCGAGATTACGGCACGAGGGTTGCCGTGGGCACATCGATCCCCTCCCGCCCCCCGTTGGAGGGCGCAGGAGCACCCATGTGCGCGGTTTGGACGGCCGGGGGCGGGGCCACCGCCCCCGTACCTAGGTCAGCTTCACCGGGTTCACCACGTCCGCCACCAGCACCAGCAGCGTGAAACAGATGAAGATCCCGGCGACCACGTAGGCCACCGGCATGAGCTTGGCCACGTCGAAGGGGCCGGGGTCGGGGCGGCGGAAGACGCGCGCGAAGGCGCGGCGGACCGACTCCCACAGCGCGCCCGCGATGTGCCCGCCGTCCAGGGGCAGCAGCGGGAGCATGTTGAACAGGAAGAGGGACAGGTTGAACCCGGCGACCAGGAAGAGCATGGTCGCCACCCGCTGCTCCGGCGGGATGTTCAGCGAGAAGACCTCGCCGCCGACCCGGGCCGCGCCGACCACGCCCATCGGGGAGTCCTGCTTGCGCTCACCGCCGTTGAAGGCGGCGTCCCACAGGTCGGGGACCTTGGCGGGCAGGTGGACCAGCGACTGCACGCCCTGTTCGACCATGCTGCCCATGCGGTCCACGGACTGGCCGAAGGACTGCGGGACGATGCCGGTGGCCGGGGTGAAGCCGAGGAAGCCCGCGGTGACGTACTCACCCGGCACGTACGCGCCGTGGCCGTCGGTCTTGGCGACCTTGTTCTCGATCAGGTTCGCGTGCAACTGCTGCCGCTTGCCGTCCCGCTCGATGGTGATCGTCGCCGGGCCGGTGGTGTCCCGGATGCTCTGCTGGAGGGAGCCCCAGTCCGGTACGGGCTTGCCGTTGAAGTCGACGATCTTGTCACCGGCGCGCAGCCCCGCGGCCTTGGCCGGGGAGTCCTTGGCGCCCGCGGTGCACTTGTCGGTCTTGGCGGAGGCCGCTATCACGCAGTCCGAGACCGAGCCGACCTGGGTGGTCTGGGTGTTGATGCCGAAGCCCATCAGCACGCTCATGAAGATGACGACCGCGAGGATCAGGTTCATGAACGGCCCGGCGAACATCACGATGACGCGCTTCCAGGGCTTGCGCGTATAGAACAGCCGCTTGTCGTCGCCCGGCTGCAGCTCCTCGAAGGCCGCCGAACGGGCGTCCTCGATCATGCCGCGCCAGGGGGAGGTGGAGCGGGCCTGCAGGGCGCCGTCCTCCCCCGGCGGGAACATGCCGATCATGCGGATGTACCCGCCGAGCGGTATGGCCTTGATGCCGTACTCGGTGTCGCCCTTGCGGCGCGAGAAGAGTGTCGGCCCGAAGCCCACCATGTACTGCGGCACCCGGATGCCGAACATCTTGGCCGTGGACAGGTGGCCCAGCTCGTGCCAGGCGATCGAGAAGAGCAGGCCGACGACGAAGACGACTATGCCCAGAATGGTCATCCAGGTCGTCATGCGCGGGCCTCCGATGTCGTACGGGCCGCTCGGGCGGCCAGCTCACGGGCGCGGGCGCGCGCCCAGGTTTCCGCCTGCAAGACGTCCGCGACCGTCAGGGAGGTTCCCCGGGCGGGCTCACCGTGCTCCGCGACCACCTCGGCGACCGTATCGACAATTCCTGTGAACGGCAGCCCGCCCTTCAAGAACGCGTCGACGCATTCCTCGTTGGCGGCGTTGAAGACGGCGGGCGCGGTGCCGCCCAGATCGCCGACGTGGCAGGCCAGCGGCACGGACGGGAACGCCTCGGTGTCCAGCGGCAGGAAGTCCCACCGGTGCGCGTTGCTCCAGTCGATGCCGGGGGCGGCGTCCGGGACCCGGTCCGGCCAGCCGATGCCGAGCGCGATCGGCATCCGCATGTCGGGCGGGCTGGCCTGGGCCAGGGTGGAACCGTCGGTGAACTCCACCATCGAGTGGATGTAGGACTGCGGATGGACGACGACCTCGATCCGGTCGAACGGCACGTCGTACAGCAGGTGCGCCTCGATGACCTCCAGTCCCTTGTTGACCAGGGTGGCGGAGTTGATCGTGATGACCGGGCCCATCGCCCAGGTGGGGTGGGCGAGTGCCTGCTCCGGCGTGACGGACGCCAGCTCCCGCCTCGTACGGCCCCGGAACGGCCCGCCGGAGGCGGTGACGACGAGCTTGCGCACCTCCTTGCGGGGTCCGCCCAGCAGGCCCTGGAAGAGGGCGGAGTGCTCGGAGTCGACGGGGACGATCTGGCCGGGGCGGGCCGCGGCCTTCACCAGCGGTCCGCCGACGATCAGCGACTCCTTGTTGGCGAGCGCCAGCGCGCGGCCCGCCTTCAGGGCGGCGAGGGTGGGCGCGAGGCCGATGGAGCCGGTGATGCCGTTGAGAACGGTGTGGCAGGGGGACCCGGCGACCTCGGTGGCCGCGTCGGGCCCGGCGAGGATCTCCGGCAGCGCCTCCCCCGCCCCGTACCGGTCGGACAGCGCCTCGCGCAGCGCCGGCACCACGTCCTCGCGGGACACCGCCACCGTACGGACCCGCAGCAGGTGCGCCTGCTCGGCCAGCAGCGCCACCCGGCCGCCGGCCGCGGACAGCGCGGTCACGCGGAAGCGGTCGGGGTTGCGCAGCACCAGATCGACGGCCTGGGTGCCGATCGAGCCGGTCGAGCCGAGGATCACGATGTCGCGCGGTCCGGCGCCGTCGCCGGTGAGCGGGGCAGGGGTGAAGCGCAGATGCGGGTCAGCGAGGGTGTCCGTCATGGGCACCATTGTTGCCGGTCCGGGCGGTGTGGTGAGCCGCAGGGGATTGTCGGTGGCGCGTGCGACCGTACGGACATGGAACGCACGATCTCCCCGCCCGCGGCTCCGGCCGCCGGGCATCTGCCCCCGACGTGGCGCGGCGCTGGACGGCGCTGCTGCGTCCGGCGGTGCGCCTGACGCGCCCGGACGACCGCCGCGCCCCGCTGTCCGGGCCGCAGGCCGGGTGTCTGGGCGGCCACCCGGAACTGCCGGACGACGTGCCCTGGCCGGAGTGGGAGGGGAACGGGCCGCTGACCTTCGTCGCCTCGGTGTCGCCGGCCGCGCAGGACGGCGCGGAGCTGGACATACCCCCGCCGAAGGACGGCGCGCTGCTGTTCTTCGTGGCCTACGGCCCGGGGCAGGAGGGCGACGGCGTGCCCGGTCTCGGGCCGGAGGGGCAGCGCGGCGCCCGCGTCGTGTACGTCCCCGAGGGCACGCCCGTGGCCGAGCGCCGCACCCCCGAGGGGATCGAGCCGTACCACCGGGTCCGGCTGTCGGCGGAACCGGAGACGACCTTTCCCGACCGGAACGACTTCTGGCCGGGGGACCTGGTGGGCGCGAAGACCCCGGACGGCCTCCCGGAGTGGGCGGGGGCCTTCGGCGACGCACCGGCCGAGCTTGAGCCGGACGTGCGCCACCGGATAGGGGGTCACCCGATATCCGTGAACGGCGGAGTGGTCCACGACGTCCTCGGGGAGGACGAGGACCCGGACGACTGGGTGCTGCTCGCCCGGATCGACCGCGATGACCGCGCCGGGGTGGACTGGTCCGGCACCGGCACGGCGTACTGGCTCATCAGCCGGGCGGACCTGGCCGCGGGGAACTTCGCGGGGGCGCGCTTCACCTGGCAGTTCCACTGGAGGCGCCCGGCGGCCGACCGTGGCGGGGCGGGCCGGCGCTCCGGCCGGCCCGCCCGCGCGGGGATCAGCGGATCGGCCGGTGGACGTTCTCCTTCGTCGCCGGCCCGGGTGTCGCGTCGGCGATCCACGGGCCGTCGCCGCTCGGGTCCACGACGCCTTCCTCCAGCCAGGCGTACGTGCCGGTCAGCACGCCGGAGACGACCTTGCGGTCCAGGTCGTCGGTGTTGGTCCACAGCCGGCCGAAGAGTTCGTCGACACGGATGCGGGCCTGCCGGCAGAAGGCGTCGGCGAGCTGGCGCGCCTCGCGCCCGTGGTCGTCGGTGGCGCGCAGGTGCTCGGCCCGTACGACGGCCGCGCTCATGGCGAAGAGTTCGGCGCCGATGTCGACGATCCGGCCGAGGAAGCCCTGCTTGGTCTCCATCCGGCCCTGCCAGCGGGACATGGCGTAGAAGGTGGACCTGGCCAGCTTGCGGGAGGCGCGCTCCACGTACCGCAGATGCCCGGCGAGTTCACCGAACTCCGCGTACGTACGCGGGAGTTGACCGGGCCCCGCGACCAGCTTGGGCAGCCACCGGGCGTAGAACGTACCGGCCTTGGCGGCGGCCTTGCCCTTGTCGCCCAGGGACTTGTCCGGGTCGATGAGGTCACCGGCCACGGACAGGTGCGCGTCCACCGCCTCGCGGGCGATGAGCAGGTGCATGATCTCGGTGGAGCCCTCGAAGATCCGGTTGATGCGCAGGTCGCGCAGGATCTGCTCGGCGGGCACGGCGCGCTCGCCGCGGGCGGCGAGCGAGGCGGCGGTCTCGAAGCCGCGGCCGCCGCGGATCTGTACGAGTTCATCGGCCATCAGACAGCCCATCTCGGAGCCGTACAGCTTCGCCAGCGCGGCCTCGATGCGGATGTCGTTGCGGTCCTCGTCGGCCATCTGGGAGGCGAGGTCGACGACGGCCTCCAGGGCGAAGGTGGTGGCCGCGATGAAGGAGATCTTCGCTCCGACGGCCTCGTGCCGGGCGATCGGCTTGCCCCACTGCTCGCGGGCGGCCGACCACTCGCGGGCGATCTTCAGACACCACTTGCCGGCGCCGACGCACATGGCGGGCAACGAGAGCCGGCCGGTGTTGAGCGTGGTCAGCGCGATCTTCAGGCCGGCGCCCTCGGGCCCTATGCGGTTCGCCGCGGGCACCCGTACGCGGTGGAAGCGGGTGACGCCGTTCTCGATGCCGCGCAGGCCCATGAAGGCGTTGCGGTTCTCGACGGTGACGCCCTCGGCGGCGGCCTCGACGACGAAGGCCGTGATGCCGCCCTTGTGGCCCTCGCTCTTGGGGACGCGCGCCATGACGACCAGGAGGTCGGCAACGACGCCGTTGGTGGTCCACAGCTTCACGCCGTCCAGTACGTAGTCCTCGCCGTCCGGTACGGCGCTGGTCGCGAGCCGGGCCGGGTCGGAGCCCACGTCCGGCTCGGTGAGCAGGAACGCGGTGATGTCCGTACGGGCGCAGCGCGGCAGGAAGACGTCCTTCTGCTCCTGGGTGCCGAACTGTTTCAGCGGCTGCGGTACGCCGATGGACTGGTGGGCGGAGAGCAGCGCGCCGATCGCCGGGTTGGCGGAGCCGACGAGGGCGAGCGCCTTGTTGTAGTAGACCTGGGTGAGGCCGAGGCCGCCGTACTTCGTATCGATCTTCATGCCGAGCGCGCCGATCTCCTTGAGACCGTCGATGGTCTCGTCGGGGATCCGCGCCTCGCGTTCGATGCGCGCGCCGTCGATCTTCGTCTCGCAGAAGTCGCGGAGCTTGGCGAGGAACTCCTCACCCCGCTGGGCGTCCTCGTCGGCGGGGGTGGGGTGCGGATGGATGAGGTCGAGCCGGAAGCGGCCCAGGAACAGTTCCTTGGCGAAGCTGGGCTTGCGCCAGTCCTGCTCCCGGGCGGCCTCGGCGACCTGCCGGGCCTCGCGCTCGGACACATTGCGGGTGGATGGAGCGGTCATGAGGGGCTCACCTCGCCGCGGAGTCGGGTCTCGGAGTGGGTCGGCGGTCTGCGGGGCCGTGCGGTCGGCGGATCGCGGAATCCGGCGTTCCGCACCGGTCCGCACCGGGACGGCAGGCGTACGGCATCTCGTCGCCGTCCGGCTACCGGTCAGTGCTACTTGTGAGTCTCTACCCGTTCCGTTCGACTTGCACCAGACTTCGCGGCACGGGCGCGGGCGGACGGGTGAGCGCCGCGGTCCGGATTCCGGCCGTCCGGTGACGGGCGGACGGGTGACCGGCGCCGTCCGGTTCCCGCCCTCCGACGGCGTACGGGCGGCCCCGCCATCCGCGCGGCCCCGCGCGGCCCCCGCTCAGCGGGCGCCCGGCGTGACCAGCCCCGTCTCGTACGCCAGCACCACGGCCTGCGCCCGGCTGCACAGCCCCAGCTTGGCCATCGTCCGGTTCAGGTGGGTCTTCACGGTCGCCTCGCTGATCACCAGCCGGGCCGCGATCTCCGGGTTGGACAGCCCCTTGGCGGTGTGCCGCAGCACCTCCAGCTCACGGGCGGTGAGCGCCTGGAGCGTCTCCGGGCCGTCGGCGGCCTCCGGAGCGGGCTCGTCCAGCCGCTGGGCGTACGCCTCCACCAGCCTGCGGGTCACGCTCGGCGCGAAGAGCATGTCGCCGCCCGCGACGGTGGCGATGGCCGAGAGCAGCCGCTCGGGCGGGGTGTCCTTCAGGAGGAAGCCGCTGGCTCCGGCGCGCAGCGCCGCGTACACGTACTCGTCCAGGTCGAAGGTGGTGAGCACGACGACGCGCGGGGCCGGTCCGCCGGACCCGGCCGCGGCCCGCAGGATCCGTTCGGTGGCCGTGATGCCGCTGACCCCGGGCATCCGGATGTCCATGAGCACCACGTCGGGGCGGTGCTCGGCGGCCAGCCGGACCGCCTCCTCGCCGTCCGACGCCTCGCCCACCACCTCGACGTCGGGCGCGGCCCGCAGCAGGGCGGCGACACCGGCCCGGATGAGGACCTGGTCATCGGCCACCAGCACCCTGATCATGCTCTGTCGTCCCTTTCCGCGGCGGTGCCGGGCCCGCCGCGGGGTGGACGGGCAGGGTGAGCAGCACCTGGAAGCCACCGCCCGGAACAGGACCGGCGCGCAGACTGCCGCCGTAAATCCTGGCCCGCTCGCGCATCCCCATCAACCCGTGTCCGGTGGAGAGGTGGCCGGATCCCGGCGGTGGCACCGCGGCTCCGGGAGGCGGAGGCTGCGGGGCGGGCGCGGCGGGTGGGCTGCCGTCGTCGCGCACTTCGACCGTGAGGCGGTCGGCACCGTGGCCGATCCGCACCACGACACGGGCGGCCCGGGCGTGCTTGAGGGCGTTGGTCAGAGCTTCCTGGACGACGCGGTACGCGCACTGCTCAAGCCCCGGCGGGTACGGCCGCCGCTCCCCCGACGCCCGCAGCTCGACCGGCAGCCCCGCGGCCCGGACCCGTGCCACGACCGCGCCGATCCGGTCGAGGCCGGGCGCCGGTGCCCAGGCGTCGGCCGTCTCGCCCTCGCCCGTCTCCCGGCGGTCCACGGCGGCCGGCCCGCCCGCCATCTCCCGCGGGTCCACGCGCAGCACGGCGAGCAGCCGCCGCATCTCCTCCAGGGCCTCGCCGCTCGCCCCGGTGATGGTGCCCAGCGCGCGGCGGGCGGTGTCCGGGTCGGAGGTGAAGACGTATCCGGCCAGCCCGGCCTGCACGGAGATCACGGACATGTGGTGGGCGACCACGTCGTGCAGTTCGCGGGCGATGCGCACCCGTTCCTCGGCGACCGCGCGGCGGGCGTTCTCCTCATGCTCGCGGCGGAGTTGCCCGGCCATCTCGGTGAGCCGGACGTTGCGTTCGGCGGAGGTGCGGGCGACGTTGCCGAACCAGCACAGGATCACGGGATACAGGACACTCTGGCCGAGCGTGGTCGCCCAGGAACTCTCCTGGCCCGTCAGGCCCGCGAAGTTCCAGAGCATGGCCAGCAGGACCGAGCAGCCGGCGGCGACCCGCGGCGGGCGGTGAGCGGCGACGGTGTAGAGGGCCATCAGGCCGGCCAGGCTGTTGACGACGGGCCAGTAGTCCAGCGCGATGTAGCCGGACCACAGGACGAAGACGCCCAGGCACACCGGGACGGGGGCCTGCCTGCGGGCCACGACCAGCAGGTTGGTCAGGCAGGTCAGCGCGGAGCCGAGGCCGTCCAGGCGCTCCCAGCCGGCGGGCACGTTGTCGTGGCCGAGCAGCAGCGAGACGGTGGCGAAGCCGACCGCCACGGCCGCGTCGAGGGTCAGCGGCGGGACCCCCCTCGCCCGCCGTCGCACCTCTCCGGCCACCTCGCCCATGCGCACGCCCGCAGCGTAGTCCGGGCCGTGCGGCGGGTCGTCGGCCCGGAGGAGGCCGTGTGCCTACCGCGGAAGTCGTACGTCCGGACCGCGGGATACCGCGGAAGTCACGCCCGGTTTTCCACCCGTGACGGGACGCCCCGGCGCGCGGCGGGCGCGTACGGTCGCAGCACACCACCACAAGAGTGCGGGGGCACGGGGGAAACGGCACCACCGCACGGGGGGGGACGGGGGAGACAACGCGCTCCGGGGCATGGTGCCGGAGCGCGTTGCCCGCCGTCCGCGCGCCGCCGGCCGGCGGCGGGGCCGGCCCCAGAGGGCCGGTGCGACGCCGGGGCCGGCCCCAGGGGGCCGGGCCGACTCTGGAGGCCCAGGTCGGCCTGGAGGCCCAGGCCGGTCCTGGGACCAGTCCTGGAGCCGGCCCCAGAGCCGGTCCTAGAGGTCCAGGCCGGTCAGTACGAGCACCCGCTCGTACGTGTAGTCCTCCATCGCGAAGCGCACGCCCTCACGACCCACGCCGGACTGCTTGGCGCCGCCGTACGGCATCTGGTCGGCACGGTAGGACGGCACGTCGCCGACGATCACGCCGCCGACCTCCAGCGCGCGGTGCGCCCGGAAGGCGGTCTGCACGTCGTGGGTGAACACGCCCGCCTGGAGGCCGTACTTGGAGTCGTTGACGGCGGCGAACGCCGCCTCCTCGCCGTCCACCTTCGTCAGGCTCAGGACCGGACCGAAGACCTCCTCGCAGGCCAGGGTCGCGCCGGCGGGCACGTTCTCCAGCACGGTCGGCGCGTAGGAGGCGCCGTCCCGCTTGCCGCCCGCGAGCAGCTTCGCGCCCGCGCCGACGGCCTCGTCCACCCACGCCTCGACGCGCTTGGCGGCGTCCTCGCTGACCAGCGGGCCGACCTCGGTCGCGTCGTCCGACGGGTCGCCGGTGACCTGCGCGTTGACGGCGGCCACGATCTTCGGCACCAGCCGGTCGTAGACGGACGCGTCGGCGATCACCCGCTGCACGGAGATGCAGGACTGGCCGCCCTGGTAGTTGGAGAAGGTGGCGATGCGCTGGGCAGCCCAGTCCAGGTCGGCCTCGGAGGCGTAGTCCGCCAGCACCACGGCCGCGCCGTTGCCGCCCAGTTCGAGGGTGCAGTGCTTGCGCGGCACCGAGTCCATGATCGAGTAGCCGACCTGCTCGGAACCGGTGAAGGAGATCACCGGCAGCCGCTCGTCCCGCACCAGCGCCGGCATCCGGTCGTTGGTCACCGGCAGGATCGACCAGGAGCCGGCCGGCAGGTCGGTCTCGGCCAGCAGCTCGCCGAGGATCAGACCGGACAGCGGGGTGGCCGGGGCCGGCTTGAGGATGATCGGCACACCCGCCGCGATCGCCGGGGCGATCTTGTGGGCGCAGAGGTTCAGCGGGAAGTTGAAGGGCGCGATGCCCAGCACCGTGCCCCGCGGGAAGCGGCGGGTCAGCGCGAGCCGGCCGGCGCCGCCCGCGTCGGTGTCCAGGCGCTGCGCGTCGCCGCCGTTGAAGCGGCGGGCCTCCTCGGCCGCGAAGCGGAAGACGGACACCGCACGGCCGAGTTCGCCGCGGGCCCACTTCATGGGCTTGCCGTTCTCGGCGGAGATGAGCCGGGCGATCTCCTCCGTGCGCTCCACCAGGCGCCGCTGCACATGGTCCAGCGCCGCGGCACGCACATGGGCGGGGGTGGCGGCGAACGCCTCCTGCACGGCGACGGAGGCCGCGACGGCCTCCTCGGTCTGGGCCTCGGTGGGAACGCTCACCGTGCCGACGAGGCGGCCGTCCCAGGGGGAGGTGACGTCGAAGGTGTCCTCGCCGATGGCCTGGCGACCGGCGAGCCAAAAGGCGGTGGGGGAAGTCACAGTGGGTCCCGGCCCTTCCGAAGTGGGGGTGGTACGGACGGCCCTCGCGGGCCTGGGACCACCGTAGGGGCGGGGTGCGGTCGCGGCGTTTGTCCGGCACGGAGTAGTCGCACGACGCGGCCCGCCGCATTGGCGTACGGGCGGCGGGGAGCGGGCTCGGGGTGGTGGGTGAGCGGTCGGGGCGGGGCGGCGGGGGCGGGGCGGTGGGGTGGCTTGGGGCGGTGGGCGGGCCGTTGGCCGGGGCCTGGGGCGGTGGGTGGGCCGCCGGTCGGGGGCGGCATGAGGCGGTAGGCGGGCCGTTGGCCGGGGCCTGGGGCGGTGGGTGGGCCGCCGGTCGGGGGCGGCATGGGGCGGTAGGCGGGCCGCTGGGATGGTCTGAAGCGGCGGACGAACCACTAGCCGGGAGCGGCCTGGGGCGGCGAGCGGGCCGCCGCGACCGGTCCACCGGGAACGGTCTGGCCCGGTGGGCGCGCCACTGGGACGGGCCGCCCGGGGCGGCGGGCGGGCCGGGCCACCGCTCAGCCGCCCTGCCCTGCCCCTCCCCTATGGCTGCTGCTCCCCGGAATCGTCCGCGTACGGTTCCGCGACCGCCGCCGTCGCCTTCAGGGCGAGCCACAGCTCCATCCGTACGTCCGGGTCGTCCAGCGAGCGGCCGAGGATCTCCTCCACCCGCCGCATCCGGTAGCGCAGCGTGTGCCGGTGCACGCCCAGGTCGGCGGCGGCCGCGTCCCACTGGCCGTGCCGGGACAGCCAGGCGTGCAGGGAGGCGACGAGGTCGCCGCGGCCGGTGGCGTCATGGTCGCGCAGCGCGCGCAACAGGCCGTCGGCGAAGGCCCGTACGGCGTCGTCGGCCAGCAGCGGCAGAACGGAACCGGACGCCACGTCCTCGTGCTCGACGAGCACCCGCCCGCGACGGCGGGCGACGGACAGGGCCTGTTCGGCCTGGCGGTAGGCGTGGGCGGCGTCCCGCGGCCCGGACGGTGCGGACAGGCCGACGGCCAGCCCCGCACCGGGCCGCCCCGCCTCGGCCCGCACGGAGCGCCCGCGCGGCACCGGCTGCCCGCCGAACCGGGTCTCGGCCACGGCGGCGTGCTCGGCGCAGGCCTCGACGGCGGCCCCGCCGTCGGCGGCCAGCACGACCAGCCGGGCGCCTTCCGGTACGGCCAGCACCGCCTCGCCGGTGCGGGCCGCCGCCGACTCCATGGCGTCGGCGAGCGCGTCCGGGGCGGACGGCGCGGCGCCGGGCTCCGTGCCGTCCGCGACGACCGGCTCGGCGACCAGGACCCTGAAGGGCGCGTCCAGGAGCCCGCCGTACAGCCGGCCCGCGACCGTCCGCGCGTGGTCCGGCTCACCGGCCAGCAGCATCCGCAGCACCGCGGCGCCGAGCCGCTGTTCGGCCTCCTGGAGGGCGCGGGAGCGTTCGGTGGTCAGGGTCAGGAGGGCGACGGCGGAGTGCACGGCGAAGCGCTCGGCGGTGCCCAGCGGCGCGCCCGTGCCGACCGCGAGGACGCCGCGCGCCCGGCGCCCGGTGCCCAGGGACTGCAGCTCGACGCGGTCGTCGCCCTCGGCGTCGCTGACCACGGAGCTGGCGGGGGCCGGGCGCTCGCGCAGCCGCCCCACGTCGCCGCCGAGCCGGGCGGCGCGGCGGGCGGCCCAGTCGGGGGCCGCCGCGACCACCGCGCCGGACGCGTCGTACAGCGCGGCCCAGCCCTTGAGGTGCGCGGCGAGCCGGGCCAGCAGCTCGGCCGGGCCCGCGGCGCCGCGGGCCGCCCGGGTCAGTTCGCGCTGCGCCTCGAAGCCCTCGGTCACCGCGCGGTACTGGTCGGCGGCGACCGCGGCGGAGACGGCCTTGCTGATGGCGATGAACGGGGTGCTGCGGGGCACGCCCAGCAGCGGCAGGCCCTCCTCGGCGGCGGCGGTGACCAGCGCCGCCGGCACGTCCTCGTAGTTGACGCCGACCGCGAAGCCGAGCCCGATGACACCGGCGCCCGCCACCCGCCGCACGTACCTGCGGGTCGCCTCCGGGTCCTCGGCGTCCAGTTTGAGGGCGGTGATGAGCAGCAGCTCGCCGCCTTCCATGTACGGCACCGGGTCGATCAGCTCGCTGGCGTGCGCCCAGCGCACGGGGGTGTCCAGCCGGTCCCGGCCCGCGAGCACCGTCAGCTTGAGCGCGGAGTGGTGGGCCAGGGAGGCGAGCGTGTGCGGCATGGGACCTTCGGTGGGGCGTCGGCGGGCGGGCGTGCTGTCGTCGGGCCGGCTCTTCGCCGTCCCGTATGAACGGTCGCTGCCGATTCTGCCTCAGCGGAGGGGTGCGGGGGCGGGATCGATGGGGACACGGCCGTACGGGGCGAGGCGGTGCCGGCAGCACGGGGCGGGGGTGGCCCCGGCGCCTCGGGGCGGACCGTGCCGGCAGCACGGCACGGAGCGGCCCCGGCAGCACGGAGCGGCCCCAGCAGCACGGAGCGGCCCCAGCAGCACGGAGCGGCCCCGGCAGCACGGGGCGGCCCCAGCAGCACGGCACGGAGCGGCCCCAGCCGTACCGCGCGGAGCGGTCTCGGGCCGGGCCCGGCGACCGGCCGGCAATAACCGGTGGACGCGCCCGGTCCGGCCGTGAGCTGATCGCCACGACCGTTGCGGCACCGCCTACGGCCGCCCCGCACACACGCCCCGAAGGAGCCCCGATGGCCCGCTTCACGACCGTTCCCGGCCTGTTCCCGCCCCCGCGCTACTCGCACGCCGCCGTCGTCGAGGCGGGTGAGCGCCTGGTCTTCACCGCGGGCGCGGTCCCGCTGGACGCGAACGGCGATCTCGTCGGCCCGGGCGACCTCGCCGCCCAGACCCGCCAGGTGCTCGCCAACCTCATGGCCCAGTTGGAGGAGGCCGGCAGCGGCCTGGACCGGGTGATCGCCAGCACGGTGTACGTGGCCGCCACCACCACCGAGGAGCTCTCCCCCGCCTGGGACGAGGTCCGCGCCTCGGCCCTCTCCACGGGCCCGCACACGTCCACGCTCGTGGGCGTCACCGTCCTCGGCTATCCGGGACAGTTGGTGGAGATCACGGCGACGGGGGTGGTGCGGGAGGACTGAGCCGGGCCGCCGGCCGGGAGCGGACCCCGACCGGGCCCGCCTCATCCGCGCAAATCCACCAGCACCGGCGGCGCGTGCTCCCCCCGTACCGACGTCACCGACAGCACCGCGTGTCCCGGCGGGACGGAGTTGGCCAGGTCGGAGGCGGACCAGCGTTCGCGTTCGACGGTGCGGACGGTGACGGCCTTGGCGGTGACGGCCTTGCCGGTGACCAGGTGACGGAAGAGGTGGAACGCCTTCATCGCGGCGCCCTCCGCGATGATCTGGCGGTCGGTCACGTCCCGCGTCTCGACCCACTCCTTGCCCCATACCTCCGCGAACCGCGCCCCGTCCCAGGTCGTCACGCCCGCGAACGCCATCCGGCAGCCCACCGCGCCCAGCAGCGCGCTGCGCAGCGCTTCGGGGACGTCGTCGAGGGAGCGCAGGGTCATCAGGACGCCCGCGTTGGCGGCGCGCAGCCGTTGCAGGCCGCGCAGCGACTCGGCGGTGACGGTGTGCGCCGCGTCGTCGAGCACCAGGCAGGCGAAGAGCGACCGGTCGCCGCGGGCCGCCGCGCACTCGGTGAACTGGGCCAGTACCAGTCGGGCCAGGATGCGCGACGCCTCGGCGTGGCCGCGTTCGGGCAGGTCGATGCGGACCCGCAGCGGGTGGTCCAGGGAGCGCAGGGAGAGCTGGCGGTCGCCGCCCCGGGGGTCGAAGTACGGGGCGAAGGCGGGGCGGTCGAGGAGGGCGACGCGGTCGGCGAGGAGGTCGCCGATGTCGCCGGGGCGCCCTGACTGCCGTGCGCGGGCGTCCAGTTCGCGCAGCAGCGGATGGGACTCGGTGGTCTCCAGCGCGGTCCGCAGCGAGGCGAGCGCGGTCGCCGAGCCGTCGAGGAGTTCGCGGAGTTCGGGTACGGACGGGAAGCGGCCACGCGCGGCGCGGAACGGTCCGAGCAACTGGCCGAGCGCGGTCGCGGCGCGTCGGCTGTCGCCGCCGGGGAGGGTGGCGGCCAGGTCGCCGACGAGCGCCTCGGCGAGGATGCCGGCCGCTTCGTCGGGGTCGGTGGTGCCGCCGTACAGGTCGAGGTCGCAGTCCGGTTCGGAGGCGCCGATCCGTACGACCGCGTCGAAGGCGTCGTCGGGGCCGAGCGCGGAGCCGGCCGCGCCGACGGCGACCACCGCGCTCCGTCCGGCCAGGGCCTGGAGGCACATGGCCTCCACGACCGGCCGCACCACGCGGGTGGTCTTGCCGCAGCCGGGCGGGCCGACGGCCAGGAGGGAGGTGCCGAGCAGCGCCGGGTCGAGGGCGAAGCCCGTACCGCGGTGCCGGTGGGGGTTGCGCGGGTGGTCGGCGGCGGTGCCGATGCGCACCTGGTGGGCGAGCAGGTCGTGGTGGGCCGTGCGGGCGGGCAGGTCGCGCAGGCCGGAGGGGTGGGCGCAGGCGGCGGCGCCATGGCGCAGGACGGTGTCGGTGAAGGAGGCGAGGGAGTTCCTGCCGGAGCGCACGGACTGCCAGGCGCGTTCGACGCGCGCCACGTCGACGTCGTTCATGCGGCCGGCGAAGGTCTCGGCGGCGAGCTTGTCGGCGGCGTCGGGCGCGCCGCCCGCGCGCAGTGCGGGCCACTGGGCGCGGTCCTCCTGCGGCTCCGGTACGGCGTCGGGGCGGCGTTTCCGGGCGCGGCGCAGGAGCGGCCCGAGGCAGCGCCGTCCCAGCTCGGCCCAGCGTCCGAGGCGTCCGAAGACGAGGACGAGGAGGGCGAGGAAGAGGGCGTAGTAGAGGTAAGTGAGCCAGACGAAGATCATCTTGTCGCCGCCGGCCGAGCGCCAGGAGTCGGGCGTGAGCAGCAGCAGCGGGTAGATCCAGTACGGGCCGAGATAGCCGTTCCAGAGCAGCGACCACAGCAGCCAGCCGCACAGGAACGAGATCAGCGCGCCGGTGACGAGCTGCCGGGTGGGCACCCGGTCGGGGCTCTCCTCGGGCCTGGGCACGTGCCCGTACGTCCAGATGCCGGGCGCGGCGGCCCGGCGGGGCGCGCGCAGCCAGCGCAGGAACGTACCGTCCTCGTGCGCGGCGGGCGGGCCCGACGGCACCGGCGGGATGCGTGGGGCGGCCGGCGGGGCGGACGGGAGCGGTGGTGCCGCGGGGCGGGGTAGGGGGTGGTCGGTGCGGGTGTGCGGTGCGTCGTGCTGCGTGCCCTCGGTGTCCATCCGGTGCCCCTCGTCCCCCTTGAGACGTGCGGGCGCGGGGCGGACTGGCCCGCCCGCGCGCCCTGCTGTTCCCTGCGTACGCCGCCGCTCAATCTACTGGCCGCGGCGCGCCGCTATGTCCGGTGCGGACAACGCAACACGCGCACTTCTCCCGAACGGAACATGCCGACGTCCCGCTCCGCCCCCTAGCCTGCGAGCACAACCCCTTCAGTACGCCCCGTTCCACCCCCAGGAGACTGCCATGACCGAACTGTCCGGAGGCCCCACCCTCCCCCAGGAGCGTCGCGTCGTCACCGCGATCCCCGGCCCCAAGTCCCAGGAGCTGTGGGCCCGCAAGCAGGCCACGGTGGCCGGCGGCGTAGGGGCGGTGCTGCCCGTCTTCGCCAAGCGCGCGGGCGGCGGCATCCTGGAGGACGTCGACGGCAACTCCTTCATCGACTTCGGTTCCGGCATCGCCGTGACCTCGGTCGGCAACAGCGCGGAGGCCGTGGTGCGCCGCGCCACCGCGCAGCTCGCCGACTTCACCCACACCTGTGTGATGGTCACGCCCTACGAGCCGTACGTGGAGGTCTGTGAGCAGCTCGCCGAGCTGACCCCGGGCGACCACGCGAAGAAGTCGGCGCTGTTCAATTCCGGCGCGGAGGCGGTCGAGAACGCCGTCAAGGTCGCCCGGGCGTACACCAAGCGCCAGGCGGTCGTCGTCTTCGACCACGGCTACCACGGCCGGACGAACCTGACGATGGCGCTGACCGCGAAGAACATGCCGTACAAGCACGGTTTCGGCCCGTTCGCGCCCGAGGTCTACCGGGTGCCGCTGGCCTACCCCTACCGCTGGCTGACCGGCCCGGAGAACTGCGCGCAGGAGGCCGCCGAGCAGGCCATCTCGCAGATCACCAAGCAGATCGGCGCGGAGAACGTGGCCGCGATCATCATCGAGCCGGTGCTCGGCGAGGGCGGCTTCATCGAGCCGGCCAAGGGCTTCCTGCCCGCCATCGCGGACTTCGCGAAGGAGAACGGCATCGTCTTCGTCGCGGACGAGATCCAGTCCGGCTTCTGCCGTACCGGTCAGTGGTTCGCCTGCGAGGACGAGAACATCGTCCCCGACCTGATCACGACTGCCAAGGGCATCGCGGGCGGCCTGCCGCTGGCCGCCGTCACCGGCCGCGCCGAGATCATGGACGCGGCGCACGCGGGCGGCCTCGGCGGCACCTACGGCGGCAACCCGGTCGCCTGCGCGGCGGCGCTCGGCTCCATCGAGACCATGCGCGAGCTGGACCTGAACGCGAAGGCCCGGCGGATCGGCGAGATCATGAAGCCGCGGCTGCAGGCGATGGCGGACAAGCACGACATCATCGGCGAGGTCCGCGGCCGGGGCGCGATGATCGCCATCGAGATCGTGGAGTCCGGTTCCAAGGAGCCGAACCCGAAGGCGACCGCGGCACTGGCGGCGGCCTGCCACCAGGAGGGCCTGCTGGTGCTGACCACCGGCACGTACGGCAACGTGCTGCGCTTCCTGCCGCCGCTGGTCATCGGCGAGGACCTGCTGAACGAGGGCCTGAACATCATCGAGAGTGCGCTCGCGACGGTGTGACCCGAAGCCGTCATAGGCAGGTCGTGAAGAATGTGTGCGGGGCCCATGGCGGGCAGGTGATCCGGCTGTCCGGCCCCGCTTCCCTGCCGTACGGTTTCTGCAGATGAGAGAAACACCCCGCTCACAGGTGACTGTGAGCGCCGCCCGGCCGACGCTTCCCCAGCTCGGCCCGGGCCGTGCCCTCGCGCACGCATCCGGGGCCCCGCGCCCCGGGGATCCTCACCGATCGGACGGCCGCCCGCCCCATACCCCCCGGGGCGCGCGGCGCTCCGGTCAGCGCGGCCGCCTCGGAACCACCCCCCCTGTTCCGAGGCGGCCGGCCTTCTTCCGCCGCCCCCTCCTGTGGGTGGGCGTGCTGTGCGCCACGCTCTTCGCGGTGCTCACCTGGCAGGTGGCCTCCGGCGGTCCGCTCCGTGCGCTGGACGAGCGCCTCGGCCGCGCCGTCGTCCACGGCTCCGTTCCCACCGCCCTGGCGGAGTTCTTCGCCGACCTCGGCGACACGGCCGTCGCGCTGCCGGTGCTGGCCCTCGCGGCGCTGCACGCGGCCTGGCGCGGACGGCGGGCAGCCGCGCCCCGCTGGTGGCTGCCTCCGGCGGCCGCCCTGCTGACGATGGCCGTGGTGCCCGCGCTGGTGGTGCCCCTGAAGACCTGGCTGGGCCGGCCAGGGCCGCCGGAGATGGCCGGCGGCCTGCACAGCGGCTTCTTCCCTTCTGGGCACGCGGCGACGGCGGCGGTCGCGTACGGGGCGGTGGCCCTGCTGCTCACCGCGCTGCGTGTACGGCCACGCGGGCCGATGCCGACCGGTGTCGCAGCCCTCGTCGTCGGGCTGCTGAACCTGGCGGTCGGCATCGGCCTGGTGCGCCGCGGCTATCACTGGCCACTGGACGTACTGGCCAGTTGGTGCCTGGCCGGGATGCTGCTCGCGGCCTGCGCGGCGGTGTGCGGGCGGTGGGCGGGCCGTCCGCACCGGCGGCAGGACGGTCAGCTCGCGACGCCGAACAGCTCCGACGCGATGTAGTGGCTCGGGCGCCAGCTCGGCCCCGCCGGGATCCCCACCCGCTCCGCCTCATGCCGCTTCATCAGCCGGAAGCGGTCCGTGCCGGTCTGCACGACGACGGCGTGCCAGGGCGTGAGCCAGTTGTCCTCCGCCTCCAGCAGTGCGATCCCGAACTTCGCCGCGCCACAGGCCTGCGGGTGGATGGAGAGCCGTACGGTCTGCCGGTAATGGTGGGCTATCAGTTCGCCCCATGCCCGGCTGCGCCGTAGGACGCCGTACGCGCGGCCGCGGCACTCGCGCTGCAACTGGGACTTGGAGCCGGTCCACTGCGCGGTGTCCTCGACCAGGAACCGGATGGTGCCGCGGTAGTGGCTGAGCGCCGGTCCCCCGGCCCGTACCTCGGCCCGCAGTTCCTCCATGCTCTGCGCGTGGTCCTCCTCCAGCAGCGCGCGCTTCTCGTCGTAGCTGCGGCCGTCGTAGACATGGTCGAGACCGAAGGTGTCGATGTGCCGCAGGCCGTTGGTGTCGATCATGTCGCGCAGCGCCTTGCCGTACGCGTCGATGTGCGCGTCCGGGACGCGTATCAGGTCGCCGAAGACATGGCCGTCCGAGCAGATCAGCAGCCGGGCGCCGGGCGGGTAGACCGCGCCGATCGCGGCACACAGGTCGTCCAGGAAGCGCAGCGAGAGCAGTTCGCCGAGGTCGGGGAGGTGGCCGGTGACCTTGGCGGGGTTGGGCGACTTGCAGGGGAACGCCGGCAGGGTCAGCAGCACCGGTTCGCGGCGGGCGACGAAGCCGCGGATCTGGGCGAGCTGCTCGGTGAAGCACCGCTCCGGGTGGTGGCGGTCGTGGGCGCGGACGTCGGCCCCGTCGGCGCCGTCGCCGCCGTCGGCCCGCGTGTCCGCCGGGGCACCGACGGGCCGCCGGTGCGGCAGGAGCAGCTCCAGGATCTGGGCGCAGTACCGCTCCGTGCGGGCCGCGTACGCGATGTCCCCCTCGTCCTCCCCTGGCCCCAGGCGCTCGGCATGCTGCCCGTACGTCACGGTCATGCGGCCCCTCGCCGGGTGTCGGTCCCGGTGGTGTCCCGGTGGTCGTGGACGTGGCTGGGCAGCGGGGGATCGCCCAGGACGTGGACGCGGCGCAGGTGGCGCGGGAGTCCGCGGCGGTAGGGCACACGGGTGTGCAGCAGGGTGTAGTTGTCGGCGATGACGACGTCGTCCTGCTGCCAGGTGTGAACGTAGTGGTGGCGGGGGTCGTACGTGGCGGCGCGGATGGCGGCCAGTTCGGCGGCCTCCTCCTCGCCCTCCAGACCGTCGATGCGCACGTCCGGCCGGTTGATGATGTGCTCGCCGTCCGGCACCGGTTCGAGGAACCGCAGGACCGGGAATCCGGCGTCGGGGTGCGGTTCGATCAGCGGCGAGACGACGAGTCCGCCGTAGTGGGAGACCTTGGCGTTGCGATAGCGCAGCGTCAGGCCGCGCCAGCGCTCCAGGGTCTCGGGGTCGGCGTCGGCGAGGACGCGGGTGGTGTCGCAGAAGAGCGTGCCGCCGTCGTCGGCCGCCCCGGGGGCCGCGACGCAGTGGAAGATCTGGAACTCGGGGACGAACTCGACGTACATGCCGTCCCAGTGCAGCGGCATGAAACCGGTGTCGAAGACGTGGTCCTCGGGATCCTGGTGGGCGCGGACGTCGAAGACCGTGCCGAACGGCCACTCCATCACCTCGCCCCAGGCACGCGCGTACGCGTCGAGCGCCTCGGCGTCGGCGGGTGCGGCAAACCCCCGTAAGGCCACGAGGTGGTGACGGCGGGTCAGGTCACGCAGCCACGGTACGGGGACGGCGGTGACCGGGATGCCTGGCCCGGTCGCGGTGACCAGGACGCCGAAGGGGCCGGGTGCGGCCGTCGACCAGGGCCGGGTGTCGTCAGGGGCGTCGTCGGCAGTCGGGCCGGACGCGTGGACGGCTGGGGACGTCATGGCTCCTCTCCGGAAGGCGTCGCGCCGGGCCGGACGGCCCCAGGCGCGGTACAGCGAACAGTGCTTGAGAGTTCAAGAACTTTCCATGGCGCGGACGACATCGCGCCGCCGCCCGCCACTTTTCCGCCACCGGCCCGCGCGGAGTGGCGCGCCGGGTGGCTCCGCATCGGCCGTGAACCGGACCGACTGTGGCTTGAACCGGTGGCCGTGGCGCCCCGGGTCGGCCGTGGACCGGACCGTCCGTGGCCCGTTCGGGCCCGTGCCGCGCGCCACTGCCTCGCGCGGGAATGGCACGCCGGGTGGCCACGAATCGGCCGTGATCCGGATCGGCCGTTGCCCGAACTGGCGGCCGTGGCGCCCCGAACCGGCCATGGCTCATTCGGGCCCGCGCGCGCCGGGAAGGGGCGGCGGCAGAGGACCCGGCTGGGCGGCGAGCACGCCCGCCCGGAACCGGCCCCGTGCCTTCATCTCCGCCATCGCGCCGGTCGCGATCCGGCGTGCCGTACGGGACGAGTTGCCCAGCCGCCGGGCGACCGTGGCATCCGGATGCCCCCCGGCGAACAGTTGCAGCGCGGCGAGGCGCTGCTGGGCGACGTCCTCCGCCGCATGCACCAGGCCCAAGCCGCGGGCCGGCGACAGGCCCAGCCGTTCCGTCGCTGCCCCACCCCGTCGAACAGCGGGCTCAGCGCGGAGACGACACCGGGCACCCGTACCGGAGACGGCGGCCGCCATGGTGCCCCTCAGGGGCCGCGCGGAAGAGCGCGGACCGCCGGTCGGCGACCAGCATGCGGGGGGAGGCGGCACGGCGGCGGTGCGGACCTCGGCTCCGGCCGACGCCAGCCGTCCGAGCACGTGCTCCTACGGCCCGCATGACCCCCGGAGATACGGCTCCTGGAAGCAACAGGCGCCCCATGCGCCCGCCCCGTCGGGCCCCCGGCGGGGCACCCCCGCCCCACGCGCCCACACGCCCCACCCAGGACCACGAACCACGGCTCCCGGCCCCGGCCTCAGCCCCGGCCCCGGCCCCGGGCGGCTCCACGCCCCGTCGAGAGGAACACGCCCATTCCCGGCCCCACGCGGCCGCCGCCCCGCCCTCACCGGTCCCCGGCGATCCTCGCGGCGGCCTCGTGCATCGCCAGTTCCAGCACCGCCGGTTCGGTGAGCCGGCCCGTACCGTCCGGGACGACCAGCCAGCGCACGCCGCCCGTCGCCCGCCCGGGGTACGGCACCACGATCCAGCTTCCGTCGCCCGCGCCGCGCACCCCCGTGCCGAGCCAGCGTGCCGCCGTGCCGGGCGGCACGAAGAATCCCGTACGGGTGCCCCCGAAGTCCGCCAGGACCGGTCCCGGCTGCTCCAGTACGCGGTTGAGTACGTCCAGCGTCGGCCGTCCCAGCGCACCGGGCACGATCAGCACGTCCCAGAGCCGGCCGGCCAGGAGCAGGGCGACCCCGAGGGGGTTTCGCTCCCATTCCCACCGGCAGGCATCCGGGTCCGCTGCCACCGTGACCAGCCACGCCACTGCGTTCTTGGCCCCCGCGGCGTCCATGTCTCCTCGCTTCCGCGGTCCGCTCGGACCGCTGTCCGCCCGGTGAGAGGCAGCGGAGGCGGCATCCTTACACGGGTTTGCCGGGGTTTTTCGCGGAAAACGGAAGCAGTCAGGGGCGCGTGGTGGTGTGCGGCTGCGCAGGGTGCGCGGTACGGGTGCGCAGGGGGCGTGTGCCGCGGCGCACCCGGGTCCAGACGGGCGCACCGTCAGCAACCAGGGCCGGAAACGGGCCGGGCCGGGCCCGCATTCCTCAACTGTCGAAGCCGAGCCCGGCCCTGTCCATCGCCCGCAGCCACAGGTTGCGCCGCCCACCATGTGTGTCGGCCCGTGTCATGGACCACTGCGTGAGGCCGATCCCGGCCCAGCGCAGCGGCTCCGGCGGGAACGGCAGGGGCTTCTTGCGGACCATCTCCAGTTCGGTGCGCTCGGTCCGCTCCCCCGCCAGGAGGTCGAGCATGACCTCGGCGCCGAACCGCGTGGCACCCACGCCCAGCCCCGTGTACCCGGCGGCGTAGGCGACCCGGCCGGCGTGCGCGGTGCCGAAGAAGGCGGAGAACCGCGAGCAGGTGTCGATGGCGCCGCCCCAGGCGTGCGTGAAGCGCACGCCCGCGAGCTGCGGGAAGCACTGGAAGAAGTGCCGGGCCAGCTTCTCGTACGTGGCGGGGCGGTGGTCGTACTCGGCCCGGACCGTCGCGTTGAAGCGGTAGACGGCGTCGTAACCGCCCCACAGGATGCGGTTGTCGGTGGTCAGGCGGAAGTAGTGGAAGTGGTGGTTGCTGTCGGACAGGCCCTGGCGGCCCTGCCAGCCGATGGCGGCCCGCTGTTCGGCGGAGAGCGGCTCGGTCATCAGCGCGTGGTCGTAGACGGGCACGACGTACGGGCGGACGCGCCGCACCAGGGACGGGAAGACGTTGGTGCCGAGGGCGACCCGGCGGGCGAAGACCCGTCCGTACGGGGTGCGGGCGGCCATGCCCACGCCGTCGGCGGCGAGGGCGGTGGCGGGCGTGTGCTCGTAGATCCGTACGCCGAGGTCCAGGCATGCCTGCTTCAGGCCCCAGGCGAGGCGGGCCGGGTTGAGCATGGCGACGCCCGTACGGTTCCAGAGGCCCGCCAGGAAGGTCGGGGAGTCGACCTGGGCGCGCAGCGCCTCGCGGTCGAGGAACTCCACGCCGGGCAGGCCCAGCCGCGCGGCCTGTTCGGCGCCTTCCTTCAGTTCGGCGACCTGGTGGGGTTCGGTGGCGACGTCGATCTCGCCGGTGCGCTCGAAGGCGCAGTCGATGCCGTGGCGGGTGACGGCGTCCTCGATGGCGTCGAGGTTGCGGGCGCCGAGTTCCTCCAGTTTCCCCAGCTCGTTCGGCCAGCGGTCCAGGCCGTTGCCGAGCCCGTGGGTCAGGGAGGCGGCGCAGAAGCCTCCGTTGCGGCCGGACGCGGCCCAGCCGACCTCCTGGCCCTCCACCAGGACGATGTCGCGTCCGGGGTCGCGTTCCTTGGCGAGCAGGGCGGTCCACAGGCCGGAGTAGCCGCCGCCGACGACGAGCAGGTCCGTGCGTTCGTCGCCGACGAGGGCGGGGAGGGCGGCGGGGCGGTCCGCGTCGTCCAGCCAGAAGGGGACGGGGGCGGCATCCGCGAGGGCGTGGGCGGGGGTGGTCATGGCAGCTCGTGCCATGGTTCTCAGCTCCTCTTCCGGCGTCCGGAGAGCAGGTGCCCTCCCAAGACGCAGAGCACGGCGATCAGGAACATCGCCGTTCCGATGACATTGATGTGAACGGGTGTGCCGCGCTGCGCGGATCCCCAGACGAACATGGGGAACGTCACAGTGGAGCCGGCGTTGAAGTTCGTGATGATGAAGTCGTCGAAGGAGAGCGCGAAGGACAGCAGCGCGCCGGCCGCGATGCCGGGCGCGGCGATCGGCAGGGTCACTCGCAGGAACGTCTGTGCGGGGGACGCGTAGAGGTCCTGGGCGGCCTGTTCCAGGCGCGGGTCCATGCTCATCACGCGGGCCTTGACCGCCGTGACGACAAAACTCAGGCAGAACATGACATGCGCGATCAGGATCGTCCAGAACCCGAAGCGGATCCCCATGTTGAGGAACAGCGTGGCCAGCGAGGCAGCCATCACCACCTCGGGCATCGCCATCGGCAGGAAGATCAGCGTGTTGACGGCAGACCGGGCGCGGAAGCGGTAGCGGGCCAGCGCGAAGGCGATCATGGTGCCGAGTACGGTCGCGCCGACCGTAGACCAGACGGCGATGCGCAGGCTCAGGCCCAGCGCCCCGCACAGGTCGGCGACGCCGCACGGGTCGGCCCAGGCGTCCGTCGAGAAGCGCTGCCACTCGTAGTTGAAGCGGCCGTTGGGCTTGTTGAAGGAGAAGACCAGGACGACGAGGTTGGGCAGGATCAGGTACCCGAGCGTACCGAGGCCCGCGAGCACGACGAGGTGGCGGCGCAGCCACCGGAGCACGGCCATCAGACCAGGTCCTCCGTCCCGGACTTGCGGATGTGGAGGGTGACCATGGCGAGGATGGCCGCCATGAGGATGAAGGAGAGCGCGGCGGCGGTCGGGTAGTCCAGGACGCGCAGGAACTGCGACTGGATGACGTTGCCGATCATCTTCTGGTCGGTCGAGCCGAGCAGTTCGGCGTTGATGTAGTCGCCGGCGGCGGGGATGAAGGTCAGCAGCATGCCGGCCACCACGCCCGGCATGGACAGCGGGAACGTCACCCGTCGGAAGGCGGTGGCCGGCCGGGCGTACAGATCGCCGGCGGCCTCGTGCAGCCGCGGGTCGATGCGCTCCAGCGAGGTGTACAGCGGCAGCACCATGAACGGCAGGAAGTTGTACGTCAGACCGCAGACCACCGCCAGCGGCGTGGCCAGCACCCGCTGCCCCTCGGTCAGCCCGAGCCAGCTCGTCACATCCAGGACGTGCAGCGAGTTCAGCACGCCGACCACGGGGCCGCCGTCCGCCAGGATCGTCTTCCAGGCCAGCGTGCGGATCAGGAAGCTGGTGAAGAACGGGGCGACGACCAGGATCATCACGACGTTGCGCCAGCGGCCCGCCTTGAAGGCGATGAGGTACGCGAGCGGGTAGCCCAGCAGCAGGCAGAGCACGGTCGCGGTGGCGGCGTAGCCGACGGAGCGCAGGAACTGCGGCCAGTACTCACCGAGCGCGTCCCAGTAGGTGGCGATGTGCCAGGTGACCTTGAAGCCCTCTTCGAGGGAGCCGGTCTGCACGGACGTGGACGCCTGGTAGACGAGCGGCGCGGCGAAGAAGACGACCAGCCACAGGATGCCGGGGAGCAGCAGCCAGTACGGGACGAGCCGCTTGCGTGCGCCGCGCCTGCGGACCTCCGGCACGTCCCCGGCGGCGGGCGGCGGTGGCGCCTCGGTGGTCGTCGTCATGCGGCCTCCTCGCCGGTGTCCGCGCCCGCCTCGATGTCCTGGGCGGCGTCCAGGCCGAAGGTGTGCGCGGGGCTCCAGTGCAGGACGACCTCGGCGCCGGGCACCAGGCGCGGGTCGCGTTCGACGTTCTGCTCGTAGACGGCGAGGCGTCCGGTGCCCGGGGACTCGACGACGTACTGCGTGCTGACGCCGAGGAACCCGGCGTGTGCGATGCGGCCGGTCAGCCGGTTGCGGCCGGCGGCGACCGTCCCCGCGTCGTCGGCGTGCGTGAGGCTGATCTTCTCCGGCCGTACGCCCGCCAGGACCGTGCCGCCGGTACGGGGCGTGGCGCGACATCGCCCGGCGGGCAGCCGCAGCTTGCTGCCGCCCGCGGTGAGCAGCAGCTCGTCGCCGTCCGCCGTCACCACCTCGGCCTCGACGAGGTTGGAGGTGCCCAGGAAGTTGGCGACGAAGGTGGTGCCGGGGTTCTCGTACAGATCGGCGGGGGCGCCGAGCTGCTCGACCCGGCCGCCGTTCATCACCGCGACCGTGTCGGCCATGGTCATGGCCTCCTCCTGGTCGTGGGTGACGTGGACGAAGGTGATGCCGACCTCCGTCTGGATGCGCTTGAGTTCGAGCTGCATCTGGCGACGCAGTTTGAGGTCGAGGGCGCCGAGGGGCTCGTCCAGGAGGAGCACCTGCGGGTGGTTGATCAGGGCGCGCGCCACCGCGACGCGCTGCTGCTGTCCGCCGGAGAGCTGCTGTGGTTTACGGCGCGCCATCGGACCGAGTTCGACCAGGTCGAGCATCTCCTCGACCTTTTTTTTCACGGATTTGATGCCGCGGCGGCGCAAGCCGAACGCGACGTTCTCGAAGATGTCCAAGTGCGGAAAGAGCGCGTAGTTCTGGAAAACGGTGTTGACCGGGCGCTTGTACGGGGGCAGCGCGGTGACGTCCCTGCCGCCCAGTGTGACGGTGCCGGTGGACGGGTCCTCCAGGCCCGCGATCATGCGCAGCGTGGTGGTCTTGCCGCAGCCGGAGGCGCCCAGCAGCGCGAAGAAGGAGCCCGCCGGGACCGTCAGATCGAGCGGGTGGACGGCGGTGAAGGAGCCGTAGGTCTTGCTGATCCCGGAGAGGCGGACGTCGCCACCGGAGGTCGGTGTCATGGGTGGTCCCGTGGGTCGGAGGGCGGGCGCGAGCCGGTGCGTGGCCGGGCGGCGGACGGCATACGGAGCGGGCCGGTGCGTGGTCGGACGGCGTACGGGGCGGGCCGCCCCATGGGCCGGCCTCAGGCGCCGGTGAGGTCGGCGAGCTTCCGGGCGGAGTCCTGGTGCTCCTCATCGCGTGGTACGTGATGACCGCCGGGATGCCCGCCCAGGGGTAGGAGCGGGCACGTCCCGGGCCCCGGCCCGGATCGCGGAACTTCGGGGAGAGGTGGACACGCGTGCGGCAGGGCGGCCGGGTCCGGCTTCTGGGGCCGGACCAGCGCGGTCATTCGGGCACACATCCGGTCGGTGAGCACGATCAGACCCCGGCCGGTGTCCTGGCCCGCCGCGAGCTGCGTCTGGGCCCGGGCCTCGCCGAAGTGCTCGTCATTGTCGTTGGTGTCCTCCGTGTGCCGCCCCGTGATGCCGGTACGACGGGTGAAGGCATCCAGGCGCGGCCGGCGTCCACCGACGGCGCCGGCGCCCAGGTACGCCGCCCAGTTGGCGAAGACGACACGTTTCTCCTGCCCGGAGTGGTCCATAGGCCGCCCCGCGCCCGTAAGGCCCGCGAGCGGGGTGCCGCAGGCCGACAGCGCACCGAGCCCGTCGGCCGCGAGCGCCCCCGTCACGCTCGCGCGCAGCGGCGACCGCCAGGTCCCGGCCATCCGCCCGTCGGTGAGACCGCGCCGTACGGCGGCCGGTTCGGGCGGGGACAGGCTCCCTGGCTTCTGGGTGTCGTCCATGCGCGGTGCCCTTTCAGGATGAGCCGGTGCGGCCCCGTGCGGCGGCTGCCGCCTTGCTCTCAGGCCGGCTTTCAGGCGCGGTCCCCGAAGACGGTTTGGTGCCAGTCCTTCCTGGCAGCCCCGGTGTTGTCGTACATGACGTGTTTGACCTGCGTGTACTCCTCGAAGGAGTACACGGACATGTCTTTGCCGAAGCCGCTGGCCCGGTAGCCGCCGTGCGGCATCTCGCTGAGGATCGGGATGTGGTCGTTGACCCAGACGCAGCCCGCCTTGATTTCGCGGGTGGCCCGGCCGGTGCGGTAGACGTCCCGGCTCCACGCGGAGGCCGCGAGGCCGTACGGGGTGTCGTTGGCCAGCGCGATCCCCTCGTCGTCGCTGTCGAAGGGCAGCACGACCAGCACCGGACCGAAGATCTCGCTCTGTACGGCCTCGCTGTCCTGCGCGGCGTCCGTGATGAGCGTGGGCCGGTAGTACGCGCCCTTGGCCAGGTCGCCCTGGGGGGCCTCACCGCCGGTGACGACGGTGGCGTACGACCGGGCGCGCTCGACGAATCCGGCGACCCGGTCGCGCTGGGCGTGCGAGATGAGGGGGCCGAGGTCGGTGGCGGGGTCGAACGGGTCACCGAGCCGTACGGTCGCCATCAGGTCGGCGACGCCGCCGACGAACGCGTCGTACAGCGGGCGCTGCACATAGGCGCGGGTGGCGGCGGTGCAGTCCTGCCCCGAGTTGATCAGGGCGCCGGCCACCGCGCCGTGCACCGCGGCCTCCAGGTCGGCGTCGTCGAAGACCACGAAGGGCGCCTTGCCGCCGAGTTCGAGGTGCAGTCGCTTGACAGTACTGGTGGCGATCTCGGCGACCCGCTTGCCGACCGCTGTCGACCCGGTGAAGGAGGTCATGGCGACGCCGGGGTGGGCGACCAGGTGCTCGCCGGCCTCCCGGCCCGCGCCGGAGACGATGTTGAGCACCCCGTCCGGGATGCCCGCCTCGGTCGCCGCCTGAGCGAACATCACCGAGGTCAGCGGGGTGATCTCGGCGGGCTTGAGGACGATCGTGTTGCCCGCGGCGATGGCCGGCAGCACCTTCCAGGCAGCCATCTGGAGGGGGTAGTTCCATGGCGCGATGGAGCCGACGACGCCGATGGGCTCGCGGCGGATCATGGAGGTGTGGTCGGGGCTGTACTCCCCCGCCGACCTGCCCTCCAGGTGTCGCGCGGCGCACGCGAAGAAGGCCGCGTTGTCGACCGACCCCGGTACGTCGAACTCCGCGCTGAGTTTGATCGGCTTGCCGCACTGGAGCGACTCGGCGTAAGCCAGTTCGCCGGCCCGCTCGCCGAGGACGGTGGCGAAGCGGTGCAGGGCGTCGGAGCGCTCGCCCGGGGTCGCGCCCGCCCACGCCGGGAAGGCGTCCTCGGCGGCCCGTACGGCCGCGTCCACGTCGGCCGTCGAGGCCAGCCGGTAGCCGTACACCTGCTCACCGGTGGCCGGGTCGACCACCTGCTGGGTCCGGCCGGAAGTGCCCTCCCGAAGCTCGCCGGCGAGGTACTGCGCGCCCTCGGCGAAACGTTCGTTCACGTCGAATCGCTGCTCCATGGTGCTCTCCTCCGCCGGGCGCCGGGGCCGCTCGGCGGCACACCCAGGCGTAGCTCTTTCCGGAATCGATGGCTGATCTTGACAGAGGGGCAGGACCTCAACAAGGGATTCCGTTGTTGCCTTTTGATTACGCGACGGATTCTGCGAATTCCGTCGTGGGCCCCCCGACACGTTGTCAGTGCCCGCTGACAGAATCCCGGCATGATGCACGACAGCACGGGGGGTACGGGGATGAACCAGCCGAAGAGCGGGACGGCGACGGACGCGGTGTCCGGGACCGAGGCGGGCGTGGTGAGGGCCGACGGGCCGCGGTCGGTGGCGGAGCTGGTCGCGGCGGCCGCCGCCGGTGCCCGGCACGAGTACGTCTACTTCTGGGGCCATGCGCCCCGCCGCGACGGGCAGCTCGGCGCGAGCTGCTTCAGCCAGTGGTGGCCCGCTCCGTTCACGGTCGACGGCGTGCGGTATGCCACCGCCGAGCACTGGATGATGGCCTGCAAGGCCCGGCTGTTCGGCGACGCGGATGCGGAGCGACAGGCGATAGCCGCCGTCCACCCGAAGCAGGCGAAGGACGCCGGCCGCTCGGTGCGCGGCTTCGACAGCGCGGAATGGGAGCGGCACCGCTTCGAGTACGTGGTCGCAGGCAACGTCCACAAGTTCGGCCAGGACGCGGCCCTGCGCGACCATCTGCTCGGCACGGGCTCCCGCGTACTCGTCGAGGCCAGCCCGCTGGACCGCATGTGGGGCATCGGGCTGGCCGCCGACGACGAGCGCGCCCAGGACCCGGCGCGCTGGCGCGGGCTGAACCTGCTCGGCTTCGCCCTCATGGAGGCACGGCAGCGGCTGATGGCGGAAGGGGCGTCCGTGGAGAGCTAGGCCAGGGCGACGAGCTGGGTGCCGGACCGGGCCGGGAAGCCCGCGAGATCCGGGACAGCGGCCGGCCCGGGCGCGGTTGAGGGCGTGAGGGCGGCTTCGTACGTGCGGGGGGCCGGGGTGGGGGCGACCTCGTACGTGCGGGCCCTCGCGGTGGGTACGGTCCCGTGCGTACGGGGGCCGGCAGCAGGTGCGGCCACGTACGTGCGGGGGCCCGGGGCGGGTGCGGCCTCATACGTGTCCGGGTCCTCCTCGTCGTCGGAACCGGATCCGCCGGAGGTGGAGCCGCCGGGGCCCGAATCGTCGGAGTAGCCGGGGGTCCACGGATCGTCGTCGCCCTCGTAGGTGGCGCTCGCCACCACGACGTAGCCGACCATGAGCACGCTCAGCAGGATCGCCACACCACCCAGGATCATCCCGGCCAGCGCGCTTCCGCCGTTGTTCGCCTCCCTCCTGTTCGCCTTCATGCGCCCGACGCCGCCGAAAATGATCGCGAGCACACCGAGGGCGAGGCCGAAGACCATGGTGAAGAAGAGCGCGGCGCCGCTGATCCCGAGGACGAGAGCGGCCGTACCGAACCCGTTGTTCGGACCGGCAGGCATCCAGTAGGGCTGGTACCCGGGCGGCAGTTGCTGCCCCGGAAGGCCACCCGGGTACGGAGCATCGCCCCAGCCACCGGTACCGGCGGTGCCGCCGGGACGGGGCGCGGTGCCGTACGCGTGCATGCCGTCACCGTACGGCTGCTCCCCGGCCCCGTACGGGGCCTCGGGCCGCGCCCCGTTCGCCCCGGCGCCGGCTATCGGCGGCACTCCGGAACCAGGCGGCGCGTACCCGCCCGCCACACCGGGCGCGGGGGGCGGCGGCGGAACGTCGTACCGACCGCCTGGGGCGTTTGCCTTCCCCAGAACGGCGGGGCCGTCCAGACCATCCGAAGCGACTGGAGCACCTGGGGAAATTGGTGTGCCCGCGGCGCTCGGGCTGTTCAGGTCGTCCGGCTCGTCCGAAGCAGCCGGAGCACTCGGTCTGTCCGCAGCGCTCGGAGAACCCAGGGCGCCCGACTTGCACGACTTGTCCAGTTTGCCCGTCTGGTCCGGGGCCGCCGTGACACCCGGCTCGTCCGACGTCGCGTTAGCGCTCGGCTCGTCTGAAGCAGTATGGGCATCCGGCTGTTCCGAAACGGCCTTGGCGCCCACCTCATCCGAAGCAGCGTTGGCATCCGGCTCGCCTGAGGCAGCCTTGGCCCTCGGCTGTTCCGAAGACACGGCCTTGGTACCCGGCTGTTCTGGACGGGCCGAGGCGCCCAAGGCACCCGAAACGCCCGGCCGATCGGCAGCATCCGTCCGGTCCGCGACACCCATCTGGTCCGCAGCGCCCACCCGGTCCGCAGCATCCTCCCGATCTGCGGCAGCCGCCCGGTCCGCAGCATCCATCCGATCGGTAGCGCTCGCCCCATGCGTAGCGCCCGGGGCGGTCGCCCCATGCGGGTTTCCCCTGGCGCCAGGCCTGCCCGGGGTGCTCGCCTTGCCCGGAGCGTCGAGAGTCGGAGCGTCAGCCCTGTCCGGAGTCCCCGGGGTCTCCTGTCCGTCCGTCGCAGGTGCAGCCACCCCGGCGCCTGCCTCGGCAGACTCGTGCGCCGCGGGCGCGGCCGCCGCCGGAGCAGGCGGCCGCGGTCCGGTCTGCACCGGCGCACCCGACACCGTCCGCACGCCCGCCGCCCGCACACCCGCCGGCGGCGCGGCCGACCGGCGTCGGTCCTCCGGCGGCGCCCACGGGTCGCGCGGCTCAGGCTGCTGACTGTCGGACATCGACACCCCCACATTCCCCCCACTTTTACTGTCCGACCATGCTAAGACCTGCACCGTTTCACCAAGACCTGCACCGTTCGGGCGACAGGCGCCCGCATACGTACGATGGCCCCCGTCCGCAGCATGCCCCGCTCGCCCTTCGCCAGGAGGAACCGTTGTCCGATCTCGACGCCTTCATCGCCGGACTGCCCAAGGCGGAGCTGCACGTCCACCACGTCGGATCGGCGTCCCCCCGCATCGTGGCCGAGCTGGCCGCCCGCCACCCGGACTCCGCGGTCCCCACCGACCCCGAAGCGCTCACCGACTACTTCACCTTCCGCGACTTCGCCCACTTCATCCAGGTCTACCTCTCCGTCGTGGACCTCATCCGCGACGCCACGGACGTCCGGCTGCTGACGTACGAGGTGGCCCGCGACATGGCGCGGCAGAACATCCGCTACGCCGAGCTGACCGTCACCCCGTACAGCTCCACCCGTCGCGGCATCCCGGACGAGGCCTTCGTCGAGGCCATAGAGGACGCGCGCCGTGCGGCGGAGACCGAGCTGGGCGTGGTGCTGCGCTGGTGCTTCGACATTCCCGGCGAGGCCGGGCTGGCAGCGGCCGAGGAGACCGCGCGGATCGCCTGTGACCTGCGCCCGGAGGGCCTGGTCTCGTTCGGGCTCGGCGGCCCGGAGATCGGTGTGCCGCGCTCGCAGTTCAAGCCGTACTTCGACCGCGCCATCGCCGCCGGCCTGCACTCGGTGCCGCACGCCGGCGAGACCACCGGCCCGCAGACGGTCTGGGACGCGCTCACCGACCTGCGCGCCGAGCGGATCGGCCACGGCACCAGTTCCGTCCAGGACCCGAAGCTGCTGGCGCACCTCGCCGAGCACCGCGTCCCGCTGGAGGTCTGCCCGACCTCGAACATCGCCACCCGCGCGGTGCGCACCCTCGACGAGCATCCGCTCAAGGAGATGGTCGACGCGGGCGTCCTGGTGACGATCAACAGTGACGACCCGCCGATGTTCGGCACCGACCTGTGCCTGGAGTACGGCGTCGCCGCGCGCCTGCTGGACCTCGACGCCGCCGGGGTCGCCGCCCTGGCCAAGAACGCCGTGGAGGCCTCGTTCATGGATGCCTCCGCCAAGGCGGCGCTGGCCACGGAGATCGACGACTACACCGCGGCGTGGCCGCGGTGAGGGCCGGGCGCCCCGCGCCCGCCCCGTCCCCGGCCTCGGAATCGGCGCCGGGTCCCGTCCCTGTCCCCGCCCCGGCGGCGCGAGCTATGTCGACCGGCCACGCCACACTGGCGTCCGCCGCCGGGCGGGTCGCGGTCATCGGCCATCGCGGCGCCCCGTACGACCACCGTGAGAACACCCTGGCCTCGCTCCGCGCCGCGCTCGAAGCAGGCGCCGACGCGGTGGAGGTCGATGTACGGCTGACCGCCGACCGGGTACCGGTCCTGCTGCACGACCCGACGCTGGAACGACTATGGGGCCACGACCGCCGTCTCTCCTCGCTCACGTATGCCCAGGTGCACGAGGCGACGGCCGGCGGTGTGCCCACGCTGCGCGACGCCCTCGCCCTCACGGCCGAGTACCCCTCCGCCCGGACTCTGGTCGACCTTCCTGACCCCGCGGCCGCGCAGGCCGCCGTCGGCGAAGTTCGCGAGTCCGGGACCGCCGACCGCGCGTACTACTGCGGCGGCGGGCTGTCCATGCTGGCCGTCCGCGCTGCCGACCCCACCGCCGAACTCGCCCTGTCCTGGAGCCGGACGGCCCCGCCCCGCCCCGAACTGCTGGCCCGCGTCCGTCCCCGCTGGCTCAACTACCATTTCGGCCTGGTCACCCGCGACCTGGTCGAACGGGCCCATGGCGCCGGCTACTTGTGCGCCGCCTGGACCACTGACACGCCCCGCGCCGCGCGCCGCCTCAAGCGCGCGGGCGTCGACGCCGTCACGACCAACCGGGTGGCCGCCGTACGCCCCGTGCTCTAACGCGCACCGGCCCCACCACCACACGCCGCCGCGCTCCGACGCGGCCGGTTCCGCCGCCGGACGCGCCATGCTCCGTCAGGCCCCGGCCCCACCACCGCACGCACCGCCACGCTCCAACGCGTACCGGTGCCGCCGCCGCACGCGCCAAGCACCGTCACGCCCCGGCCCCACCACCGCACGCGCCATGCTCCGTCACGCCCCGGGCCCACCACCGCACGCACCGCCGCGCTCCGACGCCTACCGACCCCGCCGCCGTACGCCCCGCGCTCCGACGCGTGCGGCATGCCGCCTGATTCGACCTGCGCGCACGGCTTGCCGTCCGCTGGCTCAGCGCCTGATCAACCGTCGCGCCACGATGTGGGACAGTGCCGTGGCCGCTCCGGCCGTGACCAGCCCGCTCACCGTGCCGCGCAGGTCCGTGGGCCTGATGCGCCCCGCGCGCCGCAGCCTGCCGCGCGCCCACAGGGCGTACGGGATGACGATCAGTGGTGAAGTGACCGAGCCGGGGGTGTAGCCACGTACGGCGGCGGCCTGTGCGAGGTGCACCAGGCCGTGCAGCCCGAATCCGTCCACCGCGCCCTGGAAGAACGCGGAGCGGCCGCCGGTACGGTGCCCGTGCGCCGACGCGGTGGCCACGATCGCCGCCATGGCGCCCACCGCGAGCGTGAACTCCCGCTGGTCGACGTTTTCCAGAGCATTCCAGAGCCGTTCCGGCGCTCCAGGGAATCGTTTCCTCAGCTCCGGCAGGCTCTGCCGGATCCAGCGTGGCCCGAAGGCCACCTCCTCCGCGTCGTGCACCGCCCAGGCGGCGAGCAGCCCGAAGGTGACGGCGGGACTCAGATCCTGCGAGGTCTTCGACATGAGCGTCGAGTCTGGCACGGCCCCAAAGCTCGATCTCATACGGCCACTTACGAAAGCTCTTGACCTTGCCACCGTGTCAAGCCGTCCACTGAGAGACGCCCCACCCCGTCGGACACCCCGCAACCAACCACCCGCGCCCCATGCCCCGTGCGCCATGCCCCAGCGCCCCACTCCCCAGGCCCAGGCCCCACGCGCCATGCCCCAGGCCCAGGCCCCACGCGCCATGCCCCAGACCCAGGCCCCACGCGCCATGCCCCAGACCCCACCTCCCTCTTCTCTTCCTTCCCCCCAACCCTTCACCCGAGGACCCCATGCTCACCTACACCGGCTCCGGCCCGTATTGCTACAGCAGTTCCCTCGCGATGGTGCTCGGCTCCGGCGCCGCCCCGTCGACCGCCGTCATCGAGACCCTCACGGGCTCGCCGTTCGGCTTCCAGCTCATCGGCGGCACCATGCCGCTGTTCGACCCGTACGGCTGGTACCCGGAAATCGGTCTGGACGCGGCCGTATCGGCGCTCGGCCTACGCTGTGTACGCAGCGCGGGCGGCACACAGGACGAGGCACTGGCCCGACTGGCCGCCGCGTGCGCCGATGGCCCCGTCCTGGCCGGCCCGCTGGAGATGGGCCTGCTGCTGCACCAGTCCGGCTCCGGCACCGCGGTCGGCGCCGACCACTACGTGGTGGTCCTCGCCGTGGAGAACGGCACCGTCCTCCTCCACGACCCGCACGGACACCCGTACGCGACGCTGCCCGCCCCGGCGTTCGCCAGCGCATGGCGCGCGGAGACGGTGCCGTACGCCGACGCCCCGTACGGGATGCGCTCCTCCTTCGTACGCGAGCGGGCCGTCGATCCGGCGGACGCCCTGTGGCAGACGCTGCCCGGCGCCGTGCGGTGGCTGGCCGGCCGCGACGACCTGCCGATGCCGCCCGGATCGCTGGGCGGAGCCGCCGCGAGCGAGGCACTGGCGGAGCAGGTCGCCACGGGCGACGTGTCCTCCGAGACCCGCGATCTGTTGACCACCTTCGCCATCCGGGTCGGCGCCCGTCGCCTCAACGACGCGGCCGCGTGCCTGGCCCCGCTGGGCCTGACCGTCCCGGCCGCCCTCCTGGCCGAACAGTCCCGCATCCTCGGCAGCTTGCAACACCCCGCCGTCTCAGGCGACGACCAAGCGCTGGAAGCGGGACTCCGACGGCTCGCCCCTACGTACGAACACCTGCGTACGGCCCTGGAGAAAGCCATCGCCCGGGGCGCGCCCCGCTGAACCGCGCGGCGGCCCGCCGCCTCACAGCCCCACGATGCCGTTCCACTCCTTGGCGAACGCCGGGCGTTCCTTGGAGGTGATGTCGCGGGCGATGGCGAGGCGCTTGCGCATGGTGCCGTCCGGGAAGATCAGCGGGTCCTCGGCCAGCGCGGCGCGTTCCTCGTCCTTGGAGGAGGCGAGGACGTCCCGTGCGGCCGGTACCGGGCAGACGTAGTTGACCCAGACGGCCAGCTCCGCGGCGATCTCCGGCCGGTAGTAGAAGTCGATCAGCCGTTCCGCGTTGCGCTTGTGTTCGGCGCGGCCGGGGATCATCAGGCTCTCGGCCCACAGTTCGGCGCCTTCCTGCGGCACCACGAACTCGATGTCCGGGTTGTCCTCCTTGAGCTGGATGACGTCACCCGAGTACGCCTGGGCCGCCAGCACGTCTCCCGAGGCCAGGTCCTTGATGTAGTCGTTGCCGGTGAAGCGCCGGATGTGCTTCTTCGACACGAGGCGGCGGATCCGGCCCGTCATCCGGTAGAAGTCATCCTCCGTCCACCGCGTGATGTCCACGCCGTCACCCTGCATGAGCATGGCGAAGGACTCGTCCAGCCCGGACAGCAGCGTCACCCGGCCGCGCAGGTCGTCCTTCCACAGGTCCGCGGTGTGCTGGATCTCCCGGCCGAGCTTCTTGCGGTTGTACGCGATGCCGGTGATGCCCGACTGCCACGGCACGGAGTGCCGGCGCCCCGGGTCGAAGTGCGGGTCCCGCAGCAGCGGGTCGAGGTGCCGCGCGACGTTCGGCTGGCGGGCCCGGTCCATCTCCTGCACCCAGCCGAGGCGTACGAAGCGGCCGCACATCCAGTCGCTGATGACGATCAGATCGCGGCCGGTCGGCTGGTGGTTCATCAGCGCCGGGCTGATCTTTCCGAAGAACTCGTCGTTGTCGTTGATCTCTTCGGTGTACGTCACCGTGATGCCGGAGTGCTTCTCGAACGCCTCCAGGGTGGGCCTCCGCTGCTTGTCGCGCTCGTCCACGTCGATGTACAGCGGCCAGTTGGCGAAGGTCAGCCGCCGGTCCCGGGCGGAGCGGTCCGGCGCGGCGCGGTCGGCCGGCCCGACGTACGCGGCGGGCACCCCGCATCCGGCCGCCGCCAGGGCCAGCGCCCCGACCGCTCCCGTACCGACCGTGCCCCGTAGCAGCGAACGCCGCGAAAGTTCAGCCATGGCGAGCACTCTCACGCGTGTGGGCAGCGGCGGCAAGCGACAGAACGTCGACTGCCGGGCCGCCGCCCACGACGGAGTGACGGGCGGCACACCGCGGTGCGCCGCCCGGCGGACGGGCTCAGCCGTCCAGCGACGTCATCACGTGCTTGATGCGCGTGTAGTCCTCGAAGCCGTAGCCCGAGAGGTCCTTGCCGTAGCCGGACTTCTTGAACCCGCCGTGCGGCATCTCGGCGACCAGCGGGATGTGGGTGTTGATCCACACGCATCCGAAGTCCAGCTTCTTGGACATCCGCATGGCGCGCGCGTGGTCCTTGGTCCACACCGAGGACGCCAGCGCGTACTCGACGCCGTTGGACCACTCGACGGCCTGGTCCTCGTCCCGGAAGGACTGGACGGTGATGACGGGGCCGAAGACCTCCTGCTGGACGATCTCGTCGTCCTGCTTGAGGCCGGAGACGACGGTCGGCGCGTAGAAGTAGCCCTTCTCGCCGACCTGGTGGCCGCCCGCCTCGATCTTGGCGTGCGCGGGCAGGCCGTCGATGAAGCGCTTGACCTGCGCGAGCTGGTTGGCGTTGTTCAGCGGGCCGTAGAGCACGTCCTCGTCGTCCACCGGGCCGGTCTTGGTGTCGGCTGCGGCCTTGGCGAGCGCGGTCACGAACTCGTCGTGGATGGTCTCGTGGACGAGCACGCGGGTCGCGGCCGTACAGTCCTGTCCGGCGTTGAAGTAGCCCGCCACGGAGATGTCCTCGACGGCCTTGGCGATGTCGGTGTCCTCGAAGACCACGACCGGCGCCTTGCCGCCCAGCTCCAGGTGGACCCGCTTGAGGTCCTTCGACGCGGACTCGGCGACCTGCATGCCGGCCCGCACGGAGCCGGTGATCGAGGCCATCGCGGGGGTCCGGTGCTCGACCATCAGGCGGCCGGTGTCCCGGTCGCCGCAGATGACGTTGAAGACGCCGCGGCTGTGGCCCAGTTCGTCCAGCACGCCGCCGATGATCTCGGCGATCAGCACCGACGAGGCGGGCGTGGTGTCGGACGGCTTGAGGACGACGGTGTTGCCCGCGGCCAGCGCCGGCGCGAACTTCCACACCGCCATCATCATCGGGTAGTTCCACGGCGCGACCTGCGCGCAGACGCCGACCGGCTCACGGCGGATGATGGACGTGAAGCCGTCCATGTACTCGCCCGCCGCGCGGCCCTCCAGCATCCGGGCGGCCCCCGCGAAGAAGCGGATCTGGTCCACCATCGGCGGGATCTCCTCCGAGCGCACGAGCGCGACCGGCTTGCCGCAGTTCTCCGACTCGGCGGCGATCAGCTCCTCGGCCCGCTCCTCGAAGCGGTCGGCGACCTTGAGCAGTACCTTCTGGCGCTCGGCCGGCACCAGGTCGCGCCAGGCGGGGAACGCGGCCTCGGCGGCGGCCATCGCGGCGTCGACGTCCGCTGCGGCGGACAGCGGGGCGGTGGCGTACGCCTCACCCGTGGCCGGGTTGACCACCTCCGTGGTCCGCCCGTCGGCGGCGTCCCGGAACTCCCCGTCGATGTAGTTGCGCAGCCGACGCAGTTCGGTGGTCACGGGCGACCCCTCCTAGTCAGGTGTCCAGTGGTTGAGATGCCCACCCTAGCCAGGGAGGCGACGTTTTCGACATACCCACAACGGATGAACAACGAAAACAGTGGCGCCGCGATCTCCAGACAACTGATTTCATCGAATCGGGGTTGCGGGACTGACGAGGCTCGTGCACAGTGAGGGCCGTGGCCACTCGTGACAGAAACGGCACCCAGTCGATCGACTCCGTCTCCCTGGCGATCATCGAGCAGCTCCAGGAGGACGGCCGCCGTCCGTACGCCGCGATCGGCAAGGCCGTGGGCCTGTCCGAGGCGGCGGTGCGGCAACGCGTACAGAAACTGCTCGACCAAGGCGTGATGCAGATCGTCGCGGTCACCGACCCCCTCACGGTCGGCTTCCGGCGGCAGGCGATGGTCGGGATCAACGTCGAAGGGGACCTCGACCCGGTGGCCGACGCCCTGACGGCCATGGAAGAGGTCGAATACGTCGTCATGACCGCGGGCTCCTTCGATCTCCTCATCGAGATCGTCTGCGAGGACGACGACCACCTCCTGGAAATGATCAACAGACGGATCCGCACGCTGCCCGGCGTCCGGACCACCGAGAGCTTCGTCTACCTCAAGCTCCGTAAGCAGACCTACACCTGGGGAACCAGATAGCCATGACTGCTGACCTCTCGAAGACGGCCTACGACCACCTGTGGATGCATTTCACCCGCATGTCGTCGTACGAGAACGCCCCCGTGCCGACGATCGTGCGCGGTGAGGGCACGAACATCTACGACGACAAGGGCAAGCGCTACATCGACGGCCTGGCCGGCCTCTTCGTCGTCCAGGCCGGGCACGGCCGCGCCGAACTCGCCGAGACCGCGCTCAAGCAGGCCCAGGAACTGGCGTTCTTCCCCATCTGGTCGTACGCCCACCCCAAAGCCGTCGAACTGGCCGAGCGGCTCGCGCACCACGCGCCCGGCGACCTGAACAAGGTCTTCTTCACCACCGGCGGCGGCGAGGCCGTCGAGACCGCGTGGAAGCTGGCCAAGCAGTACTTCAAGCTCACCGGCAAGCCCACCAAGCACAAGGTGATATCGCGTGCCGTGGCCTACCACGGCACGCCGCAGGGCGCCCTGTCCATCACCGGCCTGCCGGCCCTCAAGGCCCCGTTCGAGCCGCTGGTGCCCGGCGCGCACAAGGTGCCGAACACCAACATCTACCGGGCGCCGCTCTTCGGCGACGACCCCGAGGCGTTCGGCCGGTGGGCGGCCGACCAGATCGAGCAGCAGATCCTCTTCGAGGGCCCGGACACCGTCGCCGCCGTCTTCCTGGAGCCGGTGCAGAACGCGGGCGGCTGCTTCCCGCCCCCGCCCGGCTACTTCCAGCGGGTGCGCGAGATCTGCGACCGCCACGACGTGCTGCTCGTCTCCGACGAGGTCATCTGTGCCTTCGGCCGGCTCGGCACGGTCTTCGCCTGCGACAAGTTCGGCTACGTGCCGGACATGATCACCTGCGCCAAGGGCATGACCTCGGGTTACTCCCCCATCGGCGCCTGCGTCGTCTCCGACCGGCTGGCCGAACCGTTCTACAAGGGCGACAACACCTTCCTGCACGGCTACACCTTCGGCGGCCATCCGGTCTCCGCCGCCGTCGCCTGCGCCAACCTCGACATCTTCGAGCGGGAGAACCTCAACCAGCACGTGCTGGACACGGAGGAAACCTTTTTCTCGACGCTGAAGAAGCTCCACGACCTGCCGATCGTCGGCGACGTCCGCGGCAACGGCTTCTTCTACGGCATCGAACTCGTCAAGGACAAGACCACCAAGGAGTCCTTCAACGACGAGGAGACCGAGCGCGTCCTGTACGGCTTCCTCTCCAAGGCCCTCTTCGAGAACGGCCTGTACTGCCGCGCCGACGACCGAGGCGATCCGGTCATCCAGCTCGCCCCGCCGCTCATCGCCGACCGGCCGGTCTTCGACGAGATCGAGCAGATCCTGCGGGGGACGCTCACGGAGGCGTGGAGCAAGCTCTGACGCTCTGACGGGGCTGCCAGGCCAGGAGGCTTCGGTGGGGCGGCGGGCACCGGGCGGCGGGCACCGGGGGATCCGGGGCCCGGCGCCCGCACGCCTGCCACTACGCGAGCGGCTTTACGAGTGCACGCGCCCGCCCTCGATGCGAACAACGCCACGCACGTGCGGACCCGCACGCCCGACATGGGGGCGCGGAGCACGCGGCGCCGGGGCGCGAGGCGCGGGCAGGCGCGGCACGGGGCGCCAGAGTGCGGGTCACGGGCGGGCGCGGCATGCGGCGCCGGGGGGGGGCGGGGCGGCGCGGGCTGCGCCCGGGGGGGGTGTGGGTCACATGAGGCACGGGCCGGGCGCGGGGAACGGCGAACGCGGCATGGGGCGGGCGCGGGGCGGGACTTCGGCAGCGGGGCGTGGGGCACAGGCGAGCGCGGGTCACGGGCGGGCGCGGCACGGGCCTTTGGGGCATGGGGCGCGGGACACACTGGGCGCGGCACGGGCGCGGGGCATGGGCGAGCACACGGCATCATGGGGCATGGGCATGGGGCATGGGGCGCGGGCCAAGCGCGCTGCCTGGGGCACAGGGCCTGGGATACGGGCCGGCCCCGTGCCCCAGGCGCCCGCCCCGTGCCCCGGCATGGCGCGCGTGGCATGGAGCATGGGCCGGGCGCGGGCCCCAGGCGCCTGCCGCGTGCGCCGCGCTCCGGCGCCGCGCCCATCCCGCCTCGACGGTCGACCACTCACGCCGCTGCCACCGAGCCCCTCTCCTCCGGCTGCCACCGCCCCTCCTCCCCCTCCTTCTCCGTCGGTCAGGATTCTTCATATAAGCCACCATTTGAGTGAACCTGTGCCGCGGTAAGCGGCGAGCGCCGAATACCGAGGGTCGCCACTCCTTACCGTGCCAGTGACCGATACTCTCCATGGTCGTTCACCCGGTTGGGGGAACGATCGGACGCGACGAGCATGAGGTGCGCAGATGGTGGCCCCACCTGACAACGACGTTCTCTGGGCGCGCGGCCTGCACCACACGTACGCCGGCTCCCCCGCGCTCGCGGGGGTTTCCGTCGGTGTCCGCGAGGGCGAGATCCTCGCTGTCACCGGGCCTCGCGGCTGCGGCAAGACGACCCTCCTGCGATGCCTTTCCGGCCAACTTGCCCCGGACAGCGGCGAGATCTGGTTCAACAGTTCACCCGTGCACACCCTCTCCCCCATCAGCCGTGAACGGCTGCGCCTGGACCGCTTCGGCTGGGTCGACACCGAACCGCACCTCGTCCCCGAACTGACCGCCTGGGAGAACGCCGCCCTCCCCCTGCTGCTGCGCGGCGTCAGTCACCGCACCGCCAAACAGACCGCCGGCGAATGGCTCGACCGGCTGGACGTGGGCATGTGCGCCCGCCAACGCCCCGGCCGCCTCGACCAGTCACAGCGCCAGCGCATCGCCATCGCCCGTGCCCTGGCCTGCGCACCGCAGGTCATGTTCGCCGACGAGCCCACCGCGCCGCTGCACCGCGCCGACGCCGCCCAGGTGCTGCGCGCCATCACCACAGCCGCCCGCTCCCACGACATCACGGTCGTCCTCGCCACCCACGAGCCCGAGGCCGCCACCCTCGCGGACCGCACCGTGGCACTCCTCGACGGCCGCCGTGTCGGCCCCAGGGCCCCCGCCGCCGACAAGGAAAGCAGGGCAGAGTGCTCGCTCTCCGTCTAACCCGCGGGGCCCATCCCCTCGTCCTGTTGCGCCGTCTGCTCGTGGCCACTGCTTCCGCCGGCACCGGCTTCCTCCTGCTGGCCGCGCTAGGCCATGCCGCCGCCCACCCGGCGACGGCCACGGACTCCTTCGTACGCCTCCTCTGGTGTGCCGTCCCGGTCGCGGCCACCATCCAGCTCGCCGTGTCCGCGGCCCGCACCGACCCCGCCTCACGCCCTCAACGGGGCATGTCCGCCGCTGGATTGGGCCCTGTCCGGCTGACCCTGATCGCCGCCACCTCCACCGCCGTCTCCTGCGCCCTGGGCAGCTTCTTCGCCCTGCTCGTCTTCCTCGCGCTCCGTGGCGACCTGGGCGGCGCGACCGCCACCGATTCCGCCGGCCGACTCCTCGGCGCCGGCCATCCACTCCCGCCGGCCGGCACACTGTTGCTGCTCACCGTCGTCCCCCTGCTGGCGGCCGCCGCCACCGCCGTCGTCCTACGGCCCCGCAAGAACGCTCGCGGTGCCCGGCATGGGGCCGGGGCAGCCACCGGAGCCGGCGAGCCCCTCACGGCCATGGCAACCAACAGCACCGGCTCCGCCATGCCCGCCGCGCTCCCGTGGGGAATCACGCTGACGGCCGCCGGTCTCGCCCTGGAGACCTACGTCAGCCGAGGCGCGCCCGAGTCCGACGCTCTCCTCCCGTTGCCCGAGCGCCTCATCGGCAGCCCGCCCGGAGTTCTGGCGGGCTGGGCACTGTCCACCCTCGGCCTGGTGCTGGCGGGCCCAGGCCTGACGCAGTTGTCCGGCCGCCTGCTCGCCGCCGGCCGCCCGGGCGCCGTCCGCCTCCTCGCGGGCCGCGTCCTCCAGGAGGAGGCCCGGCGTATCGGCCGTCCGCTCGGCGTACTCTGCGCGGTCGCCTCCGGTACGTACGCGGCGGCGAAGGTGTACGAAGCCGCCCCCGCCCGGCCGTTCGGCCCCCTCGCGGGACTGGGCGGGGCCCTCGTCCTGGCCTGCGTCACCGCCAGCGCCCTCACGGCGGCCCTGGAGGCGCGTTGGGCCCGTACTCACACCACCGCCGCCCTCCGCCGCCTCGGTGCTCCCCGCTCGCTCCTCCACCGCGCCTCCGCCCTGCGCATCCTGGCCCTCCTTCTCGTCCTGGGCCCCCTGACTTGGGCCATCGCCGAACTCGCCGCACTTCCCCTTCTCCACTGACCCCGACACCCAGCCCACGCCCGCCTCGCCCCGTCCCGTCCCGCCCCCATCTCGCCCCGTCCTGCCCCGCCTCACCCCGTCCCGTCCCGCCCCCATCTCGCCCCGTCCTGCCCCGCCTCGCCCCGTCCTGCCTTGCCTCACTTCCAGCCCCCCCGCCCCCTCCCAGAGCCACCACGTCCACCGAGCCCACCGGAGCTACCGGACTCCCCGGCCCGCCAGGGCCACCGGGGCCAGGTCATTCAATGCCCAACGCCCTCATAGACGCCCCACGCGGGCGCCCCACCCAGCCCCCGGCCCTCGCCCCAGGCCTCGGCACCCCCCGCCTACCATGGCGGGCGTGCAGCCGAACTCCGAGTCCCCCACGCCCCACTGCCCCATCGACCGATCGCAGCGTCGCGGCAGCGACCGCGAGATCGAGACACTCGCCGCATTCGACCGCGTCCTGGCCGCGGGCAGCCTCCGCGGCTATCGCGTCCAGTCCGTGGACCTGACCGGCCGCACCTCCGCCCTGCTCGGCACGCCGGCCGCCGACGCCGTATTCCTCGGCTGCCGAATGGAGCCGGAGGCCGCCGCGAGCGTGCGCGCGGATGGCGCTCTGGTCTTCCCGCCGATACCGGATCTGCCCTTCGACCCGTACCGCGCCGGTCTCTACTCGCCCGGCGAACTCTTCGAGGCCCTCGCCACGGACACCGGCTACCCGGCCACTCCCGACGCCCAGGCCTACGACTGGTACCAGCGGACCATGTCGGACGGCGACGTCTTCGCCTCCATGCTGCGCGGCATCCACGACGACGCCATCTCCGACGCGCTGGACGAGCACCTCGCCGGCGCCCGCGTCGTCGGCATCATGGGCGGGCACGCGCTGGAACGCGGTTCCGACGCGTACGCCGGCGCGGCCCGCCTCGGGCGTCAGCTCGCCCGTACCGGCCTGACGGTCGCCACGGGCGGCGGCCCGGGCGCGATGGAGGCCGCGAACCTCGGTGCGTACACCGCCCCCTTCGACGACGCCATGCTCGACGAGAGCCTCGCTCTCCTCGCCAAGGTGCCGCACTTCAGCCCCTCGGTGACGGACTGGGCGCGGGCCGCCTTCGAGGTACGCGACCGTTGGCCGGACGGCGGCGACTCGGTCGGCATTCCCACCTGGTTCTACGGGCACGAGCCGCCGAACGCCTTCGCGACCCACGTCGCCAAGTACTTCGTCAACGCGGTCCGCGAGGACGGTCTCCTGGCGCGTTCCAACGCCGGAGTCGTCTTCCTGCCCGGGGCGGCGGGCACCGTGCAGGAGATCTTCGACAACGCGACCCCGAACTACTACGGCTCGCGGGGTGAACCGACCCCGATGGTCCTCGTCGACCGTGTCCACTGGACCGAGAGGCTGCCGGCCTGGCCGCTGCTGCAAGCGCTTGCCGCGGAGCGCGCCATGTCCGACAAGATCGCTCTGGTCGACTCGGTGGAACAGGCTCCGGAGGTGCTGGCCCGCCTCACGGACACTCCCGCTTCCGCTCCCGGAACGGGCCCGACGGCCTGACGGCTTGGCGGCTTGGCGGCTTGGCGGCTTGGCGGCTTGGCGGCTTGGCGGCTTGAAACGAACGAACCGCCGGAAGCCAGGGGCAGCTCGCCGACCGGCTCGTTGCGCCCCGCCGGAAGGTACCCGCCCGGTCCGGCCACCGGCCTGATGCGTCCTTTCCTTCCGCCCCGGATGCATCTGTCTGACCGTCCGAGGCAACTCCCGTCCCCGAATCCACGTCTGGCTAGCCAGGTAATGCACAGGTAAATCCATGCAGTGCGCGAACGGAGTTCTTGGTGGTCATCGGTCTTCTGACGGCGGTAGCGGCCTCGGTCTGCTACGGCACGGGGTCGGTCCTGCAAGCGGTGGGATCGCGCAAGTCCGCGCGCCGGGAGGCGGCTGCCGCGTCCACGACCGGCGTCACCCAGCATGGCGGGCCCAGCCTCTCCTCCACCGCCAAGGCTGCCGTGACGTGGGAGTTCATGGTCGGCACGGTGCTGGACTTCGTGGGGTTCGGCCTCGGCGCGCTGGCCGCCCGGCTGCTGCCGCTGTTCCTCTCGCAGACGGTCATCAGCGCCAACCTCGTGATCACCGCCGTACTCAGCATCAAGCTGCTCGGCATCCGGCTGAACCGGCCCGAGTGGGCCTCGATCGCCGTGGTCTGCTCGGCGCTGGTCCTGCTGGCGACGGCGGCCGGGCCGGAGGGCGGCGGTGACGCGTCGACGACCACGCATTGGTGGCTGCTCGTCGCCTCGATCGTGCTGATCGGCGGGGGCACGCTGGCCGTCCGACTGCTCGGCAGCCGCGCCGCGATTCTCGCCGGTCTGCTGTCCGGCCTGGGCTTCGGCGCGCTCGGTGTCGGAGTACGCGTACTGAGCGGCGTCGACCCGTTCCACCTGCCCACGCTCTTGGCCGACCCCGCCCTCTACGCCATCCTGGTCGCCGGGATCGGCGGGATGTACCTGCACACGGTGGCCCTACAGATCGGTTCGGTCAACGGCGCCACGGCGGCGCTGGTGGTGGGCGAAACGGTGGTGCCGGGCATCCTCGGCGTGCTGTGGCTCGGTGACTCCTCCCGCCCGGGCTTCGCGTGGGTCGCCGTACTCGGCTTCGTCGTCGCGGTGGCCGGCGCCGTCGCGGTCGCCTGGTTCGGCGAGCCGGAAGACGGCTCCGCCGCCGGATCGCCCGACGCCGCGGCGCCAGGCGCGGCGGGCGCCCCGGACGGGGCCCCGGGCGGCCGCTCGCACGCCCCTGGTGCGGCGACGGCGTCCACCGAGGGAGCGAAGGCACTGGTCGGGCAGCCGGCGAGCAGCGGCGACGACCGGTCCGGTACCGAGCAGGCCGACCCGGCAAGCAGCCGCACCAGCTCGTCTTAGGGCGGCCTCAGGCCCCACCCCTCACGACCCACGACCGTCCCTCCCCCCGGGGCCACGCGTGGCCCCGGGGGGAGGAGCATCCGCACGAGGGAGTCGGCGACCGCACATGGACTGTTGACTGCGGCCGTCGAAAACCGCCCCGTGCCTGCACGAAGATGGGCCTGCGCAACCGGGCTCGGGTGGGTGCTCCTCGCGTACGGACTCGGCCTGGTGGTGCGCAGGCCCAGCGGCTGACGCCCCGGTGAGCGCCCGATGGGCTGGCCCCGCGGGCAGTCCAGTCACCGGGGCCCCGCGCCCCGCCCGTACAACGCCGCCCGTCAGCGGTCCAGCACCACGATGTCTTCCGCCGCGAAGCGGACGCCCACCCGCTCCCCGTCCTCCGGGGCGTCGCGCAGCGCGCAAGCGGCCTCCACCTGCGGGCCGCCCGCAGGCTGGAGGAGGAGCGTGACGTGGGTGCCGCGGAAGGTGCGGGCCACGACCGTGCACGGAAGCCCTTCCGTCGCGGTCGTGATCCGTACCCCGGCCGGGCGGACGAGCAGTCGGCACGGACCGTCCGCCGTGCCCTCCGGCACGGGCAGCTTGCCCCACGCGGTGTCGGCGGACCCGCCCCGTACGGTCGCCTCCACCACGTTGTCGAAGCCGAGGAAGCGGGCGACGAACTCGGTGGCGGGACGCTGCCAGACCTCCAGCGGCGTGCCGCTCTGCGCGATCCGCCCCTCCTGCATGACCACCACCCGGTCGGCCAGGGCGAACGCCTCCCCCTGGTCGTGGGTCACCGCCAGCACCGTCGTGCCCAGCTCGCCGAACACCCGCCGCAGTTCTACGACCAGGCGTTCCCGCAGACCGCGGTCGAGCTGGCCGAGCGGTTCGTCCAGCATCAGCAGCCGGGGCTGCGGCGCGAGTGCCCGGGCCAGCGCGACCCGCTGCTGCTCGCCGCCGGACAGCGCCGCGACGGCGCGCCGCTGCGCGCCCGGAAGGCCGACGAGGTCCAGAAGGCCGGCCACCGTGCGCTCCTGCTCGGGGCGGGAGGCACCGCGCATGCGCAGGCCGAAGGCCACGTTGCCGCCCACGTCGCGCTGCGGGAAGAGCTGGTGGTCCTGGAACATCAGCCCGACACCGCGCCGGTGCGTCGGTACGCCCGACTGGTCCCGGCCCTCCAGGAACACGCGTCCCGCGTCGGCGGGCCGCAGCCCCGCGACGACCCGGAGGAGGGTGGACTTCCCGCTGCCGCTGGGCCCCAGAACGCAGACGATCTCCTGCTCGGCGACGTCCAGACGCACCGCGTCCAGCGCGGGCGGCTGCCCGTCGCGGAAGCGGACGGTGACGTCCTCCAGCCGCAGCAGCGCCTGGTCCGTCGCTGTGTCAGCGTGTTCCGCCATCTAGAATTCTCCGGCCTGATCGGTACGGATGCGCTCCAGCGCCAGCAGCGCGCCCGCGCACACCACCATCAAGATCGTGGACAGCGCCATCGCCTGCCCGTAGTTGAGTTCTCCGGCGCGTCCCAGCAGCCGCGCGACGGCCACCGGCAGCGTCGGGTGGTCCGGCCGTGCGATGAAGACCGTCGCGCCGAACTCGCCCAGCGACACGGCGAAGGCGAATCCCGCGGCGACCAGCAGGGCCCGCCGCACCAGCGGCAGGTCGACCTCGCGCCACACCCGCCACGGCGAGGCCCCCAGCACCGCCGCCGCCTCGCGCAACCGCTCGTCCACGGCGCGCAGCACGGGCAGCATGGTGCGTACGACGAAGGGGACACCGACCAGCGCCTGGGCCAGTGGCACCAGCCACCACGACGACCGCAGATCGAGCGGCGGCTCATCGAGAGTGATCAGAAAACCGAAGCCGACGGTCACGGCCGAAACCCCGAGGGGCAGCATCAGCAACGCGTCGAACCCCCGCACCAGCCTGCCGCCCCGCCTCGTCAGCGCGGCGGCCGCCAGCCCGCCCACCACCAGGGCGATCAGGGTGGCGGCGGCGCCGTAGGCGAGCGAGTTCCCCAGGGCGTTCAGCGGGGCGACGGCGAAGGTGCTGTCCATCGAGGCGGCGGACCGCAGCGCCCGGTAGAAGACCAGTCCGTAGCCGTCCGGCCCGGCGAAGGAGCGCTCGATCAGCACCACCAGCGGAACCACCAGCAGCAGCGTGATCACGGCGAGCGTCCCCCACAGCAGTGCCCACTGGCCGGCGCCGCGAGGCCGCCGCACGGTCTGCGCCGGGTCGACGAGCGTGAGGGTGGCCTCCCGGCGCCGTACGGTCCAGGCGTGCAGGGCCAGCAGGGCCAGTACGGCGGCGAACTGCAGCATGGTGAGGACGGCGGCCGTGGGGAGGTCCAGGAAATCGGCGGTCTGCCGGTAGATCTCCACCTCCAGCGTGGAGAACGTCGGGCCGCCCAGAATCTGCACCACCCCGAAGGAGGTGAAGGTGAAGAGGAAGACCATCAACGCGGCGGCCGCGACGGCCGGCGCCAGGGCGGGCAGCGTCACCCGCCGCCAGGCGCCCCAGCGGGACGCCCCGAGCACCCGGGCCGCTTCCTCCTGCCGCGGGTCGAGCTGCCCCCAGAGGCCGGCGACGGTCCGTACGACCACGGCGTAGTTGAAGAACACATGCGCCAGCAGGATCGCCCACACCGAGGTGTCCAGCCGTACGCCCCACAGGTCGTCCAGCACCCCGCCACGCCCGACCAACGCCAGGAACGCCGAGCCCACCACCACCGTCGGCAGCACGAACGGCACCGCGACCACGGACCGCAGCAGTTGCTTTCCGGGGAATTCGAAGCGCGCGAAGACATACGCGCCGGGGAGCGCGATCAGCAGCGTGAGCCCGGTCGAGGCCGCCGCCTGCCAGACGGTGAACCACAGGACATGCAGAACATCCGGGTCGGAGAGCACCTCCCCGGCCCGGCCCAGCCGCCACTGCCCGCCGTCCTTCAGCCCGCGCCCGACGATCGCGGCGACCGGGTAGGCGAAGAACAGTGCGAAGAAGGCGAGCGGCAGGGCCATCAGGGCGAGCCGCGTGGCCGTGCCCCGTGCGCGGCGTGCCCGCTTCTCGGCGCCGGCTACTTCAGGACGAGCGAGGACCACTGCTTGATCCACTGTTCGCGGTGCTCGGTGATGTCCTCCGGAGCCACCGTCTCCGGCTTGTCGATCTTCTCGCCGTACTTGGTGAACAGCTCCGGCAGCTTCGCGTCCCTACGCGCCGGGTTGACGAACATCTGGAGCGGTACGTCCTCCTGAAACTCCTTGCTCAGCAGGAAGTCCAGCAGCGCCTGGCCGCCCTTCTCGTTCTTGGCGCCCTTGAGCAGGCCCGCGAACTCGATCTGCCGGAAGCAGGTGCCGGTCGCGACTCCGGTCGGGGCCTCCTCGGGCGCGGGCTTCTTGCCGAGCACCTCCACGGGCGGGCTGGACGCGTAGGAGACCACCAGGGGCTTGTCGCCCTTGCCCTGACCGGCCGCCGAACCCGAGAACCGCTCGTTGTAGGCCTGCTCCCAGCCGTCGACGACCTCCACGCCGTTGTTCTTGAGCTTCTTCCAGTAGTCCTGCCAGCCGGACTCGCCGTACTTGGCGATGGTGCCGAGCTGGAAGGCGAGCCCCGGCGACGACGTGGCGGAGTTCTCGGTGACCAGCAGCCCCTTGTACTCGGGCTTGAGCAGGTCGTCGAAGGTCCGCGGCGGTGCGATCTTGTGCTCCGCGAAGTAGGCCCGGTCGTAGTTGACGCAGGTGTCGCCGTAGTCGACCGGCGTCACCCGGTGTTCCGCCTTGTCGAGCTGCAGTTCCTCGGGGACGCTCGCCAGCCCCTTGGTCTGGTACGGGCTGAAGAGCCCCTCCTTCAGGCCGCGCGACAGGAGCGTGTTGTCGATGCCGAAGAAGACGTCGCCCTGGGGGTTGCTCTTCGAGAGGATCGCCTGGTTGACGGCCTTGCCCGCGTCCCCGCCCTTGAGGACGTCGACCTTGTAACCGGTCTGCTGGGTGAACTTCGCCAGCACGGACTTGGAGACGTTGAAGGAGTCGTGGCTGACGAGCGTGACGGTCTTCGGGTCCTTGCCGCCGCCGCTGCCGCCCGAGCCGCATGCGGCGAGCGCCGTCATGCCGGCCGCGACGGCCAGCGCCGTGACGGCGATCCTTCTGGTGGTGCTCACTGGATTCCTCCTGGCTGGCCAGGAAGAGACGCGGCCCCACCCGGCGCTGCACGGAGCAGTCCGGATGGGGCGCAACAGCATGAGTGACGACCGAACTTCCTACCCGGAATGACCCGGGCGAGGTTCAAGGGTCTGCGGCACCTCGGTGTCCGTGACGCTCGGTCCGTGACACTGCCGCACTCTCAGCGCTGTGGCGCTCCCCTGTCGGAATGTGCATTTGTTCGATCACACAGTACCAGCGGGCCCTCAGCGCTCCGAGGCGGCGAGCTGCCCGCAGGCGCCGTCGATCTCCTGCCCGCGCGTGTCGCGGACGGTCACCGGCACCCCGTGCGCGGCGATGGCCTCGACGAACGCCTTCTCGTCCTCGGGACGCGACGCGGTCCACTTCGAGCCGGGCGTCGGGTTCAGCGGGATCAGGTTCACGTGGACGCGCTTGCCCTTGAGCAGACGGCCCAGGAGGTCACCACGCCACGCCTGGTCGTTGATGTCCCGGATCAAGGCGTACTCGATCGAGATCCGCCGGCCGGACTTCTCCGCGTACTCCCAGGCCGCGTCCAGCACCTCACGCACCTTCCAGCGCGTGTTGACCGGGACGAGGGTGTCACGCAGCTCGTCGTCGGGCGCGTGTAGCGACACCGCGAGCCGGCACTTCAGGCCCTCGTCCGCGAAGCGCAGCATCGCCGGGACGAGACCGACCGTGGACACCGTGATGCCACGCTGCGACAGGCCCACCCCGTCCGGCTCGGGGTCGGTCAGCCGCCGGATCGCGCCCACGACCCGCTTGTAGTTCGCCAGCGGCTCGCCCATGCCCATGAAGACGATGTTGGACAACCGGGCCGGCCCACCCGGTACCTCACCGTCGCGCAGCGCCCGCATGCCGTCGATGATCTGGTGAACGATCTCTGCGGTGGAGAGGTTCCGGTCCAGGCCGGCCTGCCCCGTCGCGCAGAACGGGCAGTTCATGCCGCACCCGGCCTGCGACGAGATGCACATCGTGACCCGGTCCGGGTAGCGCATCAGCACGGACTCCACGAGGGTGCCGTCGTGGAGCTTCCACAGCGTCTTGCGGGTGGTGTCGTCGTCACAGGAGATGTGCCGCACCACACTCATCAGCTCGGGCAGCAGCTCCGACGCCAGCTTCTCCCGCGCCGCGGCCGGGATGTCGGTCCACTCCGCCGGGTCGTGCGCGTACCGCGCGAAGTAGTGCTGCGAGAGCTGCTTGGCGCGGAACGGCTTCTCACCGGCCGCGGCCACGGCTTCGCGCCGCTCGGCGGGGGTGAGATCGGCAAGGTGCCGCGGGGGCTTCTTGGCTCCGCGCGGCGCGACGAAAGTGAGTTCTCCGGGCTTAGGCATGGTTCATCCAGTGTCGCAGACGTACGAAGTGACGATCGCCGACGCGATCCGCGGGCGCTCCCGGGACGTACGTAGGGCCCGCCACGCGGAGTGGCGGGCCCTACGTACGTCCGGAAAACCGCTGGTCAGCCGGAGCCGACGAAGATCACGTACAGCAGCCAGACGATCGGGGCGGTCGGCAGCAGGGAGTCCAGGCGGTCCATGATGCCGCCGTGGCCGGGCAGCAGCGTGCCCATGTCCTTGATGCCGAGATCCCGCTTGATCATGGACTCGCCGAGGTCACCGAGCGTCGCGCTGGCCGCCACGGCGATACCCAGGAGCAGGCCCTGCCACCAGACGCCGTCCTTGATGATCAGCTCCATGCACAGCGCGCCCGCGACCATGGCGAACAGCACCGCGCCCAACAGCCCCTCGCGGGTCTTGCCGGGGCTGATGCGCGGGGCGAGCTTGTGCTTGCCGAAGCGCCAGCCCACCGCGTACGCGCCCGTGTCGCTGACGACGGTCAGCAGCAGGAACGTCAGGACGCGCTGCGGTCCGTCGTCGGCGGCGAGCATCATCGCCACGAACGTCGCCAGGAACGGCACGTAGAACGCCGCGAAGACGCCTGCCGTGACGTCCCTAAGGTAGTTGTCGGGAGCCTCCGTCATGCGCCATACGAGGGCGGCGAGCGCGGTGAGCGCCATCGCCACCCACGCGCCCTCGGCGCCGCGCACGTAGCCGGCGACCACCATCGCCGTACCGCCGAGCGCCAGCGGGACCAAGGGGACCTTGACGTCCTTGCGCTCCGCCAGCCGCGAGGTCAGCTCCCACAGGCCCACGACCACCGCGATGACTATCACGCCCACGAACAGCGGCTTGTAGACGAAGAGCGAGAAGAGGATGACCGCGCCGAGGCCGACGCCGACCCCTATGGCGGCCCGGAGATTACGTCCCGCGCTCTTCTTCTGCGGCTTGTGGGGTTGCTGTGAGCTGTCGGGCCCCGGCAAAGAGGTGGGCATGGGCTCCTGCGGCTGTTCGTCGCGGAACGAGGGGCCGCTCAGCCGAGCGGCCCCCCTGTCGTCCCGGTGGTCCCGGACGTCGTCCAGAGAGCTCCGGTCGTCGTCCTGGTGTCCGCCTGCGTCGGGCACGATGGGCATGGGGCGAGTCTGCGCCGCCGCGCCCCAGTCGTGCACGGGACCCGCCGAACCGGCGGGCCCCTGGTCGGGTGGTCCCCATTGACCGGCTTGGCCGACGCCAGGCGGGGCCCCCCAGGATGACTCGTTCATCAGACCTCGAGGAGCTCGGATTCCTTGTGCTTGAGGAGCTCGTCCACCTGCGCGACGTACTTCGCGGTGGTGTCGTCGAGCTCCTTCTCCGCACGGCGCACCTCGTCCTCGCCGGACTCCTTGTCCTTGACGAGCTTGTCGAGGGTCTCCTTGGCCTTGCGCCGGATGCTGCGGATCGAGATCTTCGAGTCCTCGGCCTTGTTCTTGGCGACCTTGATGAACTCCCGGCGGCGCTCCTCGGTGAGCTCCGGGAAGTTCACGCGAATGATGTGGCCGTCGTTGCTCGGGTTGACGCCCAGGTCGGAGTCCCGGATCGCCTGCTCGATGTTGCGCAGCGCGCTCTTGTCGAACGGGGTCACCACGGCCATCCGCGGTTCGGGCACCGAGAACGACGCCAGTTGGTTGATCGGCGTCATGGCGCCGTAGTAGTCCGCCACGATCTTGTTGAACATCGCCGGGTGCGCACGTCCGGTGCGAATCGCGGCGAAGTCCTCCTTGGCGACCACGACGGCCTTCTCCATCTTCTCCTCGGCCTCGAGGAGGATCTCTTCGATCACCACTTGCTCCTGGTCTTTTCGGTAAGAAGCAGAGCCTCGCCCCTGCCGCGCGTCTTCTCCTGCACGGTGTCCGACCGGCAGGCCATTGTCCATCCCCGTGCCGAGGTCTTCCCCCGGCCCGGGGTTGCCGCCCGTACGGAGCCCCGCCCGTACGGCAATTCGGCAGTTGGTGCCGTCAGGCCCGGGTGCCCTGATCGCTGACGAGCGTGCCGATCTTCTCACCCTTCACCGCGCGCGCGATGTTGCCCTCGGCGAGCAGCTCGAAGACGAGGATCGGAAGCTTGTTGTCACGGCAGAGCGTGATGGCGGTGGCGTCGGCGACCTTGAGATCGCGGGTGATGACCTCGCCGTACTCCAGGGCGTCGAACTTCACCGCGTCCGGGAACTTCTTGGGGTCGGCGTCGTAGACCCCGTCCACCCCGTTCTTGCCCATCAGCATGGCCTCGGCGCCGACCTCGAGGGCGCGCTGGGCCGCGGTGGTGTCGGTGGAGAAGTACGGCATGCCCATGCCCGCACCGAAGATGACCACGCGGCCCTTCTCCATGTGGCGGACGGCGCGCAGCGGAATGTACGGCTCCGCGACCTGCCCCATGGTGATGGCGGTCTGCACCCGGCAGTCGATGCCCTCCTTCTCCAGGAAGTCCTGGAGGGCCAGGCAGTTCATGACCGTACCGAGCATGCCCATGTAGTCCGAGCGGGCGCGGTCCATGCCGCGCTGCTGCAGTTCGGCGCCGCGGAAGAAGTTGCCGCCACCGATCACGATGGCGATCTCGTAGCCGTCGCGGACCACGGCTGCGATCTCGCGGGCGATGGCGTGCACGACATCGGGGTCGACACCCAGTCCGCCGCCGCCGGCGAACGCTTCGCCCGACAGCTTCAGCAGGAAGCGTCCCTTCCCGTCACTGTCGGCTTTGTGGGCTGTGTCCGCGCCGTCGGCACCCTGATTCATCACGCTCTCCTCGTGCACATACGAAGAAGGCCATTGCCGGGGGTCTGGGTCAGATCCCTGTACGGCAATGGCCTCCTCGTCACATCTGCGGCCGGCCGGTACGCGGCCGACTGCGTACGACCCTAGCGGGGCCGTAGGTCATTCGCTGGCCTTGGCGACAAGGCTCACGGCTGGGCTCAGGCGCCGACGCGGATGCGCGCGAAGCGCTTCAGCGAGACACCGGCCTCTTCCAGGACCTTCTCGACGGACTTCTTGTTGTCCTTCGCGAAGGGCTGCGCGAGCAGCGTGTTCTCCTTGAAGAAGCCGTTGACGCGACCCTCGACGATCTTCGGGAGGGCGGCCTCGGGCTTGCCCTCCTCGCGCGAGGTGGCCTCGGCGACGCGACGCTCGTTCTCGACGACGTCGGCCGGGACGTCCTCACGGGTGAGGTACTTCGGCGCGAACGCGGCGATGTGCTGCGCGACGTCCTTGGCGGTCTCGGCGTTCTCCTTGTCCAGCTCGACCAGGACGCCGACCTGCGGCGGGAGGTCGGGCATGGTGCGGTGCATGTAGGCGGCCACGTAGCCACCGGAGAACTGCGCGAAGCGGTCCAGAACGATCTTCTCGCCCAGCGTGGCGTTGGCCTCGTCGACGTACGCCTGGACGGTCTTGCCGGCCTCGATCTCGGAGGCGAGCAGCGCCTCCAGGTCGGCCGGGGAGGTGGCGGCGACGTGCGCGGCCAGCGCGTTGGCGACGGCCAGGAACTTCTCGCCCTTGGCGACGAAGTCCGTCTCGCACTTCAGCTCGAGCAGAACGCCGGAGGTCTTGTCCTCGGAGATGAGGGAGACGACGGCACCGTTCTCGGCCGAACGGCTCTCGCGCTTGGCGACGCCCTTCTGGCCCTTGACGCGGAGGATCTCCACGGCCTTGTCGACGCTGCCCTCGGCCTCGTCCAGGGCCTTCTTGCAGTCCATCATGCCGGCGCCGGTGAGCTCACGGAGCTTCTTGACGTCCGCGGCGGTGTAGTTCGCCATGGTCTGTGTATCTCTTCTCGAAATCTCGACAGTCGAAAGATCTACGGGTGGACGGCGGGGGCGGCGCTCGTCGCGCGCTCCCCCCGCCGTCGTCAACCGGTCGTGCGGCGTCAGCCCTGCTCGGCAGCCGGCTTCTCGGCCTCGGCGGCGGGCGCCTCGGCAACGGGAGCCTCAGCGGCGGGGGCCTCGGCAGCGGGAGCCTCGGCAGCGGGAGCCTCGGCGGGCTTGTCCTCGGCCTTGGCGGCGTCGTCGGAGTCGGCCTTCTTGTCGCCCTCGAGCAGGTCGCGCTCCCACTCGGCGAGCGGCTCGCCGGCCTTCTCGCCCGGCTTCTGGTCGCCGGTGGCGACGCCGGAGCGGGCGATGAGGCCCTCGGCGACGGCGTCGGCGATCACGCGGGTGAGCAGGGTGACGGAGCGGATCGCGTCGTCGTTACCCGGGATCTTGTAGTCGACCTCGTCCGGGTCGCAGTTCGTGTCGAGGATCGCCACGACCGGGATGTTGAGCTTGCGCGCCTCGCCGACGGCGATGTGCTCCTTCTTGGTGTCCACGATCCAGACGGCGCTGGGCACCTTCTGCATCTCGCGGATACCGCCGAGGGTCTTCTCCAGCTTGGCCTTCTCCCGCGAGAGGACCAGGAGCTCCTTCTTGGTGAGGCCGGAGGCGGCCACATCCTCGAAGTCGATCTGCTCGAGCTCCTTCAGGCGCTGCAGGCGCTTGTAGACGGTCGAGAAGTTGGTCAGCATGCCGCCGAGCCAGCGCTGGTTCACGTAGGGCATGCCCACGCGGGTCGCCTGCTCGGCAATGGCCTCCTGGGCCTGCTTCTTGGTGCCGACGAACATGACCGAGCCGCCGTGGGCGACGGTCTCCTTGACGAACTCGTAGGCGCGGTCGATGTACGACAGCGACTGGAGCAGGTCGATGATGTAGATGCCGTTGCGCTCCGTGAAGATGAAGCGCTTCATCTTCGGGTTCCAGCGGCGGGTCTGGTGCCCGAAGTGGACGCCGCTCTCCAGCAGCTCCCGCATCGTGACGACGGCCATGGCCGTACTCCTCGTGTTACTCGGTTCCACTGCGGCCGGGCGGCCGCGGTGCCTGACGCCCCGGCGCGCTCTGCCGGGGAAGGAGCCTTGCGGGGCCTTCCGAGGACCGAGGGGCGCGGCCACCGTGCTGCCCTAAGGGGGACTGTTGCGCTGGTGGCGGGGCGTGCGAAGTCGACCCGGTGACCCGGATCGCCACAAGAAGTGTACGGGACCGCCGAAGGGGCGGGCGACACGCTCCTTTCGGCCAGGTGGTGGGGGTGAGGCCGGAGGGGTGAGGGCCGGCGAGGAGGGAGCGGAGTCGCCGAGGATTTCCGGGGCGTGCGGGGGTCTGCGAGGCATCTCGCAGCCTTGTGTCCTGCGGACCTCTGGACCTCCGGAACTCTTCAGGGCCCGGGGCTGCCCGGGATCAAGCGTGGAGGTTGTGAGCGCTCTGGTCGGCGCTCCCAGGCGCCTGGCGAGGTCTCGCACGGGTGACGCGGTTGTACACAACCCGTCGGTAATCCACCGATCCAGCTCAAGATCCCCAAGCCCCGGCCGGTCGAGGCACCGTCGTGACATGCGACAACGAACCGTTTTCGAGACCGTACGCGCCGTAGTCACCTGGCGCCCGGCGCGTGCCGTACGCGCTGTGCGCACTACCGTCACCCGCCACCCGCGGGTATGGCCCGGACGCGTGCGCCCGGCCGTCCCCGCCACCCCTGTACGTACCGGGTGCGCTAGACGTGCTCCCCTCATCGGACACACCAGCGGTGCCGGACAGGCCGGCCTTGCTCTCCCCCACGCCGGCGTCAGGTGGACCGCGTACGCCCGGCGCACCTCTCCCCCAGCCATCCGTCTCCTGGCCCTTTGCGTGATGGGCACCGCATCGGCCGTGCTGCTGGCCGGAGCCGCCGCGGTGGGGGTGGCGTTCGCCGAGGGCGCTCCACCCAGTTCCCCCGAGCCTCCGAGATCAACAGAACGTCATCCGCCGCCCGGCCGCCCACTCGACTCCGGTCCGGTTCGCACCGCTCCGGCAACCACCGACAACCGGGCTTGGCCCGTCGCCGGACCGACCGGCGCGCGGCCCACTGTCGCGCGCGGCTGGGAGCCTCCACCCGCCCCTTGGGCGCCCGGCCATCGGGGTGTGGACCTTCTCGCGGCCAAGGGCGCGACGGTACGAGCCGCCGCCCCCGGGCGTGTGCTCTTCGCCGGCAAGGTGGCGGGCCGTGGCGTTCTGTCGATCGAGGTCTCGGAGTCCGGCAACCCGCCGCTCCGCACGACGTACGAGCCGGTGACCCCGACCGTCCGTAAGGGTGACCACGTCACCGCGGGTCAGCCGGTGGCCACGCTTGGCCCAGGCCCGTACCACTGCTCCGACCCGTGCCTGCACTGGGGCCTGCTCCGCGACAAGACCTATCTGGACCCGCTGTCGCTGCTCCCCGCCTCGATGCTGCACCCCGGCCCGGCACGGCTGCTCCCGGTCATCGGCGTGCCTGAGCCGAGCGATGAACCAGGACACCGCGACCCACCGTTCGCGCGTCAGTCACGCCATTCGACATCCGCCGATACGGACCGTTCCCGGAAGCAGGCCCTGCCCCGCCCTACCGGCCAACCGAGCCCTGATCTGCGGCGGCGCACAGCCGCCACATCCATGCACCACCTCACGAAAGGAGGTACGGCTCGCGAAGGACGGACGGCTCGACCGGTCAGCCCCTTACGCCCCCCAGGACCATGGCGACCGCAGCCTCCGTGATCTGCGTGGGGTCTTCCGCGGCCCCGAGTTCGATACGACGAACGGCGGCGTCGACAATTCCCTGAAGCAGCATGGCGGCGAGCCGCGGCTGCTCGTGACCGAGGCCGGCCAAGGCCTCCACGATCATCGCGATCAGTCCACCGTGCGCGGCACGGATCTTCTCCCGCGCGCCTGCGTCCAGTTCACCTGCCGAGATCGCGACGACGGCCCGGTGGCGGCGGTCGCCGACCAGTGCGAGCTGTTGGCGCACATACGCCTCGATCTTGGCCTCGGGCGTCTCGACCCGCTCCATCGCCGCCTCGACCTCAGCCGCCCACACCGGGAAGTCGACAGCGCAGAGCTCTTCGACGACAGCCGCGCGGGACCGGAAGTACTCGTAGACGGAGGAGCGCGCGAGACCCGTTCGCTCAGCGAGGGCGGGGAAGGTCAACGCCTCGGTCCCGCCTTCGGACAGCAGGGTGCGGGCGGCGTCCAGAAGGGCGCCACGCTGCATCGTCCGGTGCTCGGCCACAGAGGCCGCTCGAATCCTGGGCACGTCACCACTGTACGGATGGCACGCCGAGCACGGCACTCCGCATCACGATGTGTCCATGCCGACACCCGAGGAAACGACGCCGAACGATGCCGACGAAGGGGGGAGCCGCGACAAGCCGACGGCAGGAGGCATCGAGAGGGGACCGCCGAGACCGGACCGACTCAGCAGGAGACGGGGCGCTGAGGGGCCACCGTATAGGTCGCCTGGATAGGCGTACGCACGTTAACGGAGCGGGAGGGCGCGGTAGGGCCGGTGTGGCGCGGGGCGGGCGAGGGTGTCGGGCGCTGGGCGCCTGTGCTGGGCGCCGGTTCGCGTTCAGATTGCTGGCGGCGGGCCGGTTACGAGTGCGTTTGGTCTTGCGCTTAGGCCTCTACAGGGGCGGTGCCCCAATGCGGGCGAGCGCGCTGACCGACGTCGAGCCAGAAGCCTGGATCGGTGATGGGCCGAGTGCGGTGACCAGGCTTAGCGCGCCGAACGTTCCATGAGGGGGCCCAGGCCGAAGCCAGCTCTTGTGCGGCGGCCTCCGGCTACAGACGCGCCGCCGGAGGGGAGGCCGCGCCCGGGAACCGAGAGGGCGGGGGCCAGGGGGCGGGAGGTGGAGGAGGGAGGGGGGAAGTAGCGGCGGAGGTGGTGGCGGTGGGTGGGCGAGGGGGGAGGGAGGGAAGAGGAAGCCGGCGAACGAACGCAAGGCCCCGATAGACCAAGCCCCGAAGGAAAGGCAAGGCCGAACAAATAACCAAGCGACGAGCCATAACGCAAAGCCGAGCGACGAAAGAGCGCCGCCGCAGAGGCTTTACGACATCGAGCGCATCCACTCACGAGCACCCACGTGCCCAGGGGCCCTAACTGCTTCCTCCCCCAACCGGCCGCCCCGGCGACGAAAGCACCATCGCACCATACGAAAGCGCACGCCCCAGCCCAGGTCAGCTCCGGGGCCCCACGCCCAGACCTGGCTCACCGCCCCACGTCAGCCAGTTTGGCGCGGAGCTGGAGTACGGACTTGGTGTGGATCTGGCTGACCCGACTCTCGGTGACCCCGAGGACATTGCCGATCTCGGCGAGGGTGAGGCCCTCGTAGTAGTAGAGCGTGACCACGGTCTTCTCACGCTCGGGAAGCGTGTTGATGGCCCGTGCGAGCAGCCGCCGCAGCTCGCGGTCCTCGGCCACCTCGACCGGGTTGTCGGCAGCGGTGTCCTCCAGGGTGTCCATCAGGCTCAACCGGTCGCCGCCCTCACCGCCGACGTGCAGCAGCTCCTCCAGAGCGACGACGTTGGCCAGGGACAATTGGCTGAAGACTCCGTGGAGTTCCTCCAGCGCGATGCCCATCTCCGTGGCCACCTCCGCTTCGGACGGGGTGCGTCGTAGCTGCGCCTCCAGCGTGGCGTATGCCCGCTCGACCGCTCTGGCCTTCTGCCGGACCGACCGCGGGATCCAGTCCAGTGCCCGCAGTTCGTCGATCATTGCTCCCCGGATGCGGGTGATGGCGTACGTCTCGAACTTGATCGACCGTTCTGGGTCGAACTTCTCGATGGCGTCGATGAGCCCGAAGACCCCGGACGAGACGAAGTCGGCCTGTTCGACGTTGGGCGGCAAGCCGACGCTGACCCGGCCGGCGACGTATTTCACCAGAGGCGAGTAATGCAGGATCAACTGCTCACGCAGCCGTCCGTCGCCCGAGGCCTTGTAGGCACGCCACAGCTCCTCCAGTGAGGTGGGCGCAGCGGGGCGCACGCTACCGCGCGCGGCGGGGGGCGCGGCGGCGCGGTCGGACCCGGAGGTGTGCTGGGGCATTCGTTGCCTTGAGCCGTTCTGCCGAAACACTGGGGAACACGTGCGTGAGGTTCAATTACTCGTGAGCGTAGCGTGACCACGGTGTCGCGGTGTGCGATGAAGGGGTACCCGGGGGTGCGCAGATACGTTCCGCTGCCTGCACCTCCGGGTTACACGGGGCGAGGTCGAATCCACTCGCAGGGGGATGGAAGCGTCGTTACGGGCGCCCGGCGCACGCTCCCCCGTACGCGGCTTCACCACCGGCCGCCATGGCGGCGGCCGACACGCCCCACCGCCATCCAGCGACGACTGGATTTCGCGAGCCGAAGCCCGGCAAACCTGGATCCTGCGGTCACTCTCCTCACCTTTTCACCCGTTCGCCTCAGGTCAAGTACCGCCTCGCCGGGAACCTGCGGCCGCCGTGGAACCTCGCGCCAACTCCCAGACCGCACCACACCTTTGAACGAATCCCAGCGACTGCAGCTCCAAGAGCTTGCCTTGCGCGACTTCCTCTGCCGTGCCCGAGTCCCGCGCCAGCCACCGGGAATCCGCGCCGCCTCGCGCGGGGATCGCTTCGAGTACCCGGGACGCCACCGGATCAAGGAGATCGCGTGCGACAACCGGCCCGCGCCGGGTGGGAGCAAGATCTCCGATACTGCCGACCAGTTCGATGACTTCGGCGGCGTCGGTGACCACTATGGCTTCGCCGCGAAGAAGTTGGTGGACACCGGCCGACAGACCGCTGGTGACCGGCCCCGGCATCCCCATGGTGAACCGGCCCAGCTCCGTCGCCCGCCGGGCGGTGACCAGCGATCCACTGCGCAGTTCGGCCTCCACCACCACAGTGCCCCGGGTCAGGGCCGCGATGACCCGGTTACGCAGGATGAATCGGCTTCGGGTCGGATGATCGCCCGGCGGCAACTCCGCCACTACCAAGCCCTGTTCCGCCAGGCGGCGGATCAACTCGGTATGCCCCCGCGGATAGGCGTAATCGACTCCGGAAGCCAGAACGGCGACCGAGGCCCCCTCTGCTGCCAGGGCACCCCGATGAGCCGCGCCGTCCACTCCGTAAGCGGCACCAGACACTACCGTCCAGCCGCGATCGGCCAGGCCGGCGCCGAGGGTGGCCGCCAAATGAGCCCCGTACTCAGTGCAAGCGCGAGCGCCGACGACCGCGACGGACCTCAGGGCCCACATGCGCAGATTCGCGCTCCCGCGCACCCACAGGCCGACGGGCGTCCCGTCCCCCAAGTCGTTCAATTGCTGGGGCCACTCGTCGTCTCCCGGGCAGATGAACCGGCCGCCGAGTGCGGCAACAGTCGCAAGATCCGTTGCCGACCTGTTGGCGTCCGTCCGGGCTGCCCGTAGGCGCAAGCTCTTGACCTTCTCTTTCGACACTCCTGGTGGCATGTCCCGCTCACCCCGCAGAGCCTGTACGAGGTGCACGGGCGTCGTCTGCCGCAGCCACCGCCCGACCGCTTCGTCACCGGGCTCAGCGATACGCGTCAACGCCGCGCGCGCAGTCCTCTCCTCCTCTCCTACTTCACTCATGTGCCGACTCCCTGGCGCTCATCGCAGAAAAACCCTCAATCCCCCGCATGTCCCTCTCCCTTCTCTCTTTCGTTCGTACTCCATGGCAGTCGGGCAGCGCGGTGTAGCCGAAAGTGGTAACTGGGCCGCCGCGCGTCGGCCTGCCGGACCGATGTCCACGGCCAGTCCTCACTGCTGATGCCCTTCAACCGTTTGGCCCTGCAGCTCAGAGCACGGGCGTTCCCCCCGCCGAGGTACGGCTGGGTGTGAAACGTGGGTGGGCGCCTGGAGGCGCCTGGTCGTGTGGCGTCGGATCGCGCTCGCACTTCTCCTTTCCCCTCCCCCGCCCACCCGCCCCGCTCCTCCTCCCCTCCAACGCCTCCGTCCTCGCATCCCAATGCCGCCGCATCCCGCACCCTTCGTGCCTGCGTGTCCTCACCCGCCGCCACACCGACGCACCGTCACGCCTCACCACCGCATCGCGGCCACCACAGCACCACACTGCTGCCACCGCAGCGCGGCCACCACAGCACCGCACTGCTGCCGCCGCAGCGCCGCGCCACCGCCCCACCACAGCACCGCGCCACCGCGCCACGACATCGCATTACGGCTACCGCAACGCTGCGCCGCCACGTCTGGCCCCGCGTGCCCAGCGACTCCCTACCCCGTGCCACAGCGGCGCCGGCATTGGCTCCCCCTCACCCGGGGTGGCACCACGGCGCACCTGCCCCGTAAGGCAGCCTCATCGCCCCGCAGCCCCACCGACCGCTGCACTCCCCCAACCTGGGCTCGCCGCGGCCCGCCCCGCAGCCCCGCCCAGACAACGACCGACCGCCCCAACCCACCCCCTCCGGCCCATGACCTACCGACCCACCCCTCCCACCGCATCCGCCCAAACCCCCGCCCTCGCCCCCCTAGCCAACTCCCCCCCCCCGCCGAGCCCCACCTCTCCCCTATCCCCTCTCATCCCACCCCCGACGTCAAAGGCACCCCCCGCCTGATTCCCGTCCGCAGTTCCAGAGCCCAGTTGATGTCCTCGGCCGTCGGGCGGTCGTGGCCCGCGAGGTCGGCTGAGGTCCAGGCGACCCGGAGTACGCGGTCCATGCCGCGGGCTGTCAAAAGACCGGTCTCCAGGTCGCGTTCTGCCTGTGCCATCGCTCCCGGCGCCACCTGCCAGCGTGTACGCAATTCGTGGCCCGGGACCTCGCTGTTGGTGCTCCACGGGGTTCCCGCCAAGCGGACTGCGGCGCGGTCGCGTGCCGCTCGTACGCGTTCGGCCACTTCAGCGGTGGTTTCGGCGCCCTGGGCGAGGGAGAGCAATTCGGATCGCGCGACCGGCTCCACCGCCACTCGCAAGTCGACACGGTCCATCAGCGGGCCCGACAACCGGGCGCGGTAGCGCCGGATGGTGGACGGGCGGCACTCGCAACCGCCACCGAGCGTGCCGTGACGTCCGCACGGGCAGGGGTTGGCAGCCAGCGCCAACAGGAACTTCGCCGGCATGCGCATCATCCCGGCGGCCCGAGCGACCACGACGTATCCGGATTCCAGCGGCTGCCGCAGTGCGTCCAGGACGCGGGCGTTGCATTCGGCGGCTTCGTCGATGAACAACACGCCGTGGTGAGCCAACGACACGGCTCCCGGCCGGGGCAGGCCGCTGCCTCCCCCCACCAGCGAGGCCATCGTCGCGCTGTGGTGGGGCGCGCAGTACGGCGGGCGGTCCACCAGTGGCTGCCCCGGCGGCAGCGCGCCGGCCACCGAATGCACCGCCGTCACCTCCAGCGACTCCTTCGGCGAGAGCCGGGGCAGCAGCCCGGGCAGGCGTTCGGCCAGGAGGGTCTTCCCCGCTCCCGGAGGGCCCAGGAAGAAAATGTGATGGCGTCCGGCTGCCGCCACTTCCAGGGCTCTCCGCGCGCTGTGTTGCCCGGCGACGTCCGACAGGTCGGGCAGCCGGTCGCCGCGCATACGCTCCGACTCCAGCCCGCTGCCGGGTACGGCCAGCCCTGCCAGCAGCGAATCGGGACGTCCCTCGATGTTCGCGTCCTCGTCCTCCTCCGGCACCGGCTCGTCGGTGAGCACCGCGATCAGTTGTCTGAGGCTGCGTACGCCGAGGACGGAGACCCCCGGGACGAGCGATGCTTCGGCCACGGTCTTTTCCGGCACGACCACCTGGCGGTATCCGGCGTCGGCCGCGGCGAGGACGGCCGGGAGAACTCCGCGTACCGGTCGGACGCGGCCGTCCAGCCCCAGCTCGCCGATCATGACGAGGTCGGACAGCTCGCGCGGATCGATCCGTTCCGCCGCGCCGAGCACCGCGCAGGCCACGGCGAGGTCGAAGCCGCTGCCGCCCTTGGGCACGGAGGCCGGGCTGAGGCCGACCGTGAGCTTCTTCTGCGGCCATTCACCCCCGGAGTTCACGACAGCGGCCCGGACTCTGTCCCGCGATTCGATCAGGCTCTTGTCAGGCAGTCCGACCAGCGCGAAGGCCGCCACTCCCGGCTCCAGGTCCGCCTGGACCTCGACGACCACGCCCTCGACCCCGACCAGCGCCACCGAGCACGTACGGGCGAATCCCATCTCAGGTCACCCCCCGCACATGCTCCAGGAGCGGCGCGCCGCGTGCGGGCAGCAGCACTCCGACCACGTCGATGCGCACACCGCCGGGCGGCGGGCCGCCATGTCCCTCCAGCCAGCGTTCCGCCAGCCGGAGGAGGCGGGCGGCTTTCTCGGGCCGTACGGCTGCCATCGGGTGTTCGTACGAGCCCGCGCGACGGGTCTTGACCTCGCAGAGCACCAGCGCGTCGTGGTCGGCGGCCACGATGTCGATCTCGCCGTCCTGGCATCGCCAGTTGCGGGCCAGGATGCGCATGCCCACAGCGGTCAGGTGTCGTGCCGCCAGTTCCTCCCCGTATCGCCCGAGCGCCCGTCGCGCATCGGTGACGGGCGGGTCACCAGGGGCGGCGGCCTGGCCGCCGGGGTGTCGAAGGCGGCGGGGGCGGGATCGTCGGGAGCCGCTTCGGGGTGCGGACAGGCCGTCCCCGCAGTGCGTGATCCTTCGACTGCCTCGGACCCGCAGCGCACCCCTCTGGTCCTGCGGCGTTCCTCTCAGGTTGCGTAGGCTCCCGGGACCATCCGCGGTGTCCGTCCCCGGAGCGCTTTCCTCGCGCAGATGCTCCTGAGTTTCTTCTCCGTGCGGCTCCGGATGGCGATTCTTCTCGTTCGTGGCGTTCACTCGGCACCACCTCCGGCACCGACTGTGACGCTTCGGCCACGAACTGTTGGATCTTGGTGGACAACCGAGGGGTTGTGGACAACCGCGTCACCCGGTCCAGTGACGCACCGGTGTTCCCACGGTCCCGGCGCCCGCCACGGAAGGTCTCGTCCTCGACTCGGCAGCCTAGGGCCAGCCCCTCAGCTCCCGGGAAGATCCAGATCGCTCTTGTTCAGTTCCTCGATGTTCACGTCCTTGAACGTCAACACCCGCACCTGCTTCACGAAGCGAGCCGGCCGGTACATGTCCCAGACCCAGGCATCAGCCATCGAGACCTCGAAGAAGACCTCGCCCTGTACGGAGTGCACCTGCATCTCGTAGTCATTGGTGAGGTAGAAGCGGCGCTCGGTCTCGATCACGTACTTGAACAGCCCGACGACATCGCGGTACTCCCGGTAGAGCTTCAGCTCCATCTCGGTCTCGTACTTTTCGAGGTCCTCGGCGCTCATGGCAGATCCCCTTCAGCCGTGCGTCCCCCTATTGTGCGTCAGACGCTCTCGGTAGCCAGCAGCACCGGCGCGTCAGGGGGCCCATCGTCGAGCAGCCTGCGCAGCAGCTCGGCGAATCTCGTCGGATACACCGTCTCATGCGACGCGGAAAGATCTTCCGATGTCCACCACCTCAGTCCCGAGACACTGCGCCGCTCAAGATCCGTCTGCCCCGACATCTCGGTCGCAGTCCCGTCGGTGCGCGCCAGGTAGTACCACTCGTCCTGCTCCCAGCGCCGGCCGTCGAAGGGGAAGGAGCAGCGCCGTTTCCACAGCACCGGCCCCAGCCGTACGTCGGTGATCCCGGTCTCCTCGGCCAGCTCCCTGCGTGCGGCTTCCGCACGGGTCTCCGCGCCCTCCAGGCCGCCACCCGGCGTGAACCACCACGTACGGGTCGGATCACCTGGTTCGTAACCGTGCAGCAGCAGGACCCGGTTGTCGGGGTCGAGCAGCACTACCCGGGAAACCTGACGCACCTCCGTAGGCAGGCCGTCATCGGTCGCCTCATCCGACTCTTCGGTCACTCCTGCGCCTCCCCCTCCGCGCCAGCGGCCCGTACGCCGCACCGCCCAGGATCATCACGGCACCGACGACGACCGCGACGACGATGACGCGTACCGGCCCGGGCTGCGACGTGCCACCGGGCATCGCGGCGAAGCTCTCCGGCCGTTCCACCACACCCATGCTGCCGATCGGCCACGCCCTGGCGTCCACCCGCGCGTCCACGGCGGTGCGCGACACGGAGCCGTGATCGGCGTCCTTGAGGTGCGTCCGGGAGTCCAGGGAGCCGTTGCGGTGATCGCCGAGGAGGAAGAGCTGGCCCACCGGCACCTGCGAGCTGAAGCCGGTCGGCGAAGCCGGGCCAGTGGCGTGCAGATACGGTTCTTCGACGGGCTTGCCGTTGATCGTCAACCGGCCGTCCTTGCTGCAGCAGGCGACCGTGTCGCCGCCCACTCCGACGACCCGCTTGATCATCGGCACATCGCCCCACACCGAGTCCCGGAAGACCACCACGTCACCGCGCCGTACCTCGGAGCCGTCCACCCGCTCGGCCAGTACCCGGTCCCCCACCCCGATCGTCGGGGCCATCGAGTCGGTCGGCACCGTATAGGGGAGGTAGGTCAGCGCTCCCCATACGAAGCCGCCCAGGAAGAGCACACAGCCGACGGCCACGACCAGACCGGACAGCACACTGCCCGTCGTCCGGCCGCGGCCGTCGCCCGTACGTTCCTTGCTGCTGCTCATCCCAGCGCTCCCGCCCCGTGAACGACACGCGTCGAAGATCTGGGACGGCACCCTACCCGGGGGTACGTTCCCCAGTCAGCACCATGCGCCAGGGCAACGGGACACGACGTACGCACACGATGCCCACGGGGTGGGCATCCGGCGCCGTCGGCTGCGGACCGCCGGGGCCGCGCACCTCGTACGCAGCCCGGGGTGCGGTCACCCGCTCAGTCGGACGCCTGCTCCACCGGCTGCGCCGCCTTCGCGGCCCGCTTGCGGCGGCGCCACAGCACGATCGGCACCGCACCCGCGAGACCGAGTGCCGCCGGCGTCGCCGCCATGGCCTTGTTCAGCGCGGGCTGATCGAAGGTGTCCGGCACCGACAGCCACGACCAGCGGTTGATCGGCCAGGCGATCGTGAAGGCGCGCCCCACGACCTGCTTGACCTCGACCGTGCCGTTGCCCTTGAGGTTCGTGTGGTACCGCGAGTCGAGGGAGTCCTGGCGGTGGTCACCCATGACCCAGATGCTGCCCTCGGGCACCTTGATCGGCCCGAACGGCTTGTCGCCGCACGGCGTGTTGCCGGGGAAGAGGTAGGAGTCCTCCTTCAGAGCCGTGCCGTTGACCTTGACCGGCCCGGTGCCCTGGCACTCCACGGTGTCGCCGCCGACGGCGATGACCCGCTTGATCAGATCCTTCTCCTCGGCCGACGGCATCAGGCCGATGAAACTGAGGACCTGCTGGATCGCGTTGGGCTCGGGGGTGGGCACCTCGTTCAGCCAGCCGCCCGGGTCGTGGAAGACGACAACTTCGCCACGTTCCGGTTCGGAGCCGAACCACGGGGTGAGCTTGTCCACCAGCACCCGGTCCCCGCGCTGCAGGGTGTCCTGCATCGAGTCGGACGGAATGGAGAACGCCTGCACCAGGAACGTCTTGATGATCAGCGCGAGGACCAGCGCGATCCCGATGAGGATCGGCAGCTCTTTCCAGAAGGCACGCGGCTTCTTGCCCTTCTTCACGCTGCCGCTCTCCTCCTCGCCCACCGGCTGTTCCTTGTCCATCGACACCCCCGGGCCCGTCGGCCGCCCGGGGCCGGCCGGCTGTGCCGGGTCCGTCGCCCACGTCGGGTCGGCCGGTCCTCCGGGCGCTCCGGACGCAGCGGGCTGTGAGGACTCACCGTTTCCCGCCGGCTCTTCGGGCTCTCCGGTTCCGGACCGCGCGCCGACCGCCAAGTCCCCCACATCCACTCCTTACTCCACGCCACTGCCTGCCCGATAGCCGGTGCAGGCCCACCACTCCCATAACGAGCGGGAGTTCCGCAGGGGTCGGGAGTTCGGACAAACCGTCGGGGGACACACTATGCGGAGCCCGTCCCGCCGTCGCCCCCACGTCCGGCGCGTCGCGCACGGTCGCGTAGGTGTCAGGCTCCTCCAGACGGCGCCAGTGTCCCACCGGCCAGGCGATGACCACGGCCCGGCCGACCACGCTGTCCACCGAGATCGTCCCACGGTACGGCTCGTCCAGGTGATACCGCGAATCCGCCGAATTGGAGCGGTGGTCGCCCATCACGAAGATCCGGCCGACCGGAACCTTGACCTCGAAGGTGAACTGCGAGGGCGGATTGCCCGGATGTATGTATGGCTCATTCAGAGGCGTTCCATTGACCGTGACATGCCCTTGCTTGTCGCAGCACTTGACGGTGTCGCCCCCGACACCCACCACTCGCTTGATCAGGTCCTGCTCGTCGGCCGACGGGAGCAGACCGATGAAGGTCATGAACTCCTTGATCTGCTTGACCACGATCGGATCGTCGGAGGTCTTGACCTGCTCGTCCTTGAGCCAGCCGCCGGGGTCCTTGAAGACGACCACGTCACCGCGCTCGGGTTCCGAGCCGAACCAGGGGGTGAGCTTGTCGACCAGGACGCGGTCGCCGATCCGGATGGTCTGCTCCATGGAACCGGACGGGATCACGAAGGCCTGGACGAGGAAGGTCTTGAGCACCAGGGCGATGGCCAGGGCCACGCCGATGAGGATCGGTATCTCTTTGAGGTAGGAGCGACGCCTGCGGCGTTTGATGCGGCGCGCCTGGCGCCGCCGATCGGCGCGCCCTCCAGTGGCGGGCCTGCCCCTCCGCGTGCTGACGCGCACGCCTCCGTCGGATTCGGAGTTCCCACCGTACGGTCCGTCTCCGTATCCGACGCTTTCGTACGGTCCGTCCCCGTACCCCGCGCTTTCGTACGGGGCCTCCCCTGGCCCTCGGTGCGCGCCTCGCCCGTAACCCTCTTCCGCGTCCGCCTCACCCGCGCCCGCGACCCCCTGATGCCCGTGCCGGGGCCGCCCCCGGTTACCCACGGCTGCCTGCCGCGCCCGGTATGCCGTCGAAGGCACGTGGGCGGTCCAGGGCCGTCCAATGGCCCACCGGCCAGGCGATCCAGTCGGCGCGGCCGATCACCTTGTCGACCGGGACGGTGCCGCCGCCCGGTTCGCCGAGGTGGTCCCGTGAGTCACGTGATCTGCCGCGGTGATCTCCCATGACCCACAGTTTTCCCTCCGGCACCACGATGTCGAACGTGTCGGAGGACGGCGCGTCCCCCGGAAACAGGTAGCCCTCGTCCACCGGTTCGCCGTTCACCTTGATCCGTCCCCGTTTGTCGCAGCAGGTCACGCGGTCCCCGCCGACGCCGATCACGCGCTTGACGTAGTCGGTGGCCGCGGGCTCGGCCAGCCCCAGCGCCGCGCCCGCTCCCCTGATCAGGCCGGTCACCGGGTTCTCGCTCGGTTCGCGCTGCAGGAACGAACCGGTGCCGTCGAAGACGATCACGTCGCCCCGGCGCGGCTCGCCGCCGAAGCGGTACGCCAGCTTGTTGACCAGTACCCGGTCGCCGATCCGCAGCGTGTTCTCCATGGAGGAGCTGGGGATCAGGAAGGGCTGTACGACGAAGGCGCTGAGCAGCAGGACGAAGGCCACGCAGGCCGCGAGCAGCAGGACGGGCCGGTGCCACAGGGCGGACGCGCCTGCCGCCAGCCAGGACCCGAACCGCCGGAGCCGGGGCGGTCGCTGCTGCGGTGCTCCCTCCTGGGGCCGCGCGCTCCGCCCTGGCGGGACCGCAGGCCCCTCCGGTAGTTCCGGGGGCTGTGCGCCCCGTTGCGTGCGCGCCTCGGGCCCGAGCTGTTCGGCCTCATCCGCCGGCACCTCCGGCCCGGAGGTGGCGCGCCCGGAAAAACGCGCGGAGCGCGACCCCTGCTCCGGCCCCTGTGCGGGGGCGGGAGAGCGGTCGCGCTCCGAAAACTGTGCGTCGGTGTCCATCGGACCCTGAGCCTATCCGGCCGGTCCTGGACGCCGGACGTCTGTTCAGTTGTCGCGCTTCTCCTTGATCTTCGCGGCCTTGCCGCGCAGCTCACGGAGGTAGTACAGCTTGGCGCGACGCACGTCACCGCGGGTCACCAGCTCGACCTTCTCGACGATCGGGGTGTGCACGGGGAAGGTGCGCTCGACGCCGACGGAGAAGCTGACCTTGCGGACCGTGAAGGTCTCGCGGACGCCGGCGCCCTGGCGGCGGATGACGACGCCCTTGAACTGCTGCACACGGGAGCGGTTGCCCTCGATGACGCGCACGTGGACGTTGACGGTGTCACCCGGGCGGAAGGCCGGGATGTCGCTGCGCAGCGACGCGGAGTCGACGGAGTCGAGAAGGTTCATGACCCACTGCTTTCTTCGTTGATGCCACAGGTCATCAACGGAACTGGAGAATTGTTTGAGGTTGCCGTTCCGCCGGGCGGGCGTCGTTCCCCCTGTGGCAGGGGCGCGCGCCGGACGCACACAGCAGCGGCCTATTCTTCCACGCCGTCGCTCGTACGCCCAAATCGACCGTCCGTTCCCTCGGCCCACCCGAGGATCGAGAGGGTCTCGCGGTCCTTCTTGTCGAAGGCGGCCGGGTCGGCGCGCTCGATGAGGTCGGGGCGGTTGCGGTCGGTACGGCGGAACGCTTCGTCCCGGCGCCAGCGGGCGATCTTGCCGTGGTGGCCGCTGAGCAGCACCTCGGGGATGCCTCGGCCGCGCCACTCGGGCGGCTTGGTGTAGACGGGCCCCTCCAGGAGGTCCGCCATCGCGCCGGGGGCGAAGGAGTCGTCCTGGTGGGAGGCCGAGTTGCCCAGCACGCCCGGCAGCAGCCGGGCGATGGCCTCGACCATCACCAGGACGGGCGCCTCGCCGCCGGCCAGGACATAGTCGCCGATGGACACCTCGCGCACGTCCACGCGGTCGCCGTACTCCTCGATGACGCGGCGGTCGATGCCTTCGTAGCGGGCCGGCGTGAAGATCAGCCAGGGCTTCTCGGAGAGCTCCACGGCGAGCTGCTGGGTGAAGGGCCTGCCGCTCGGCGTGGGGACGACGATGACCGGGTCGCCCTCCTGGGAGTCGATGACCGCGTCCAGCGCCTCGCCCCACGGCTCGGGCTTCATGACCATGCCGGGGCCGCCGCCGTACGGCGTGTCGTCGACGGTGTTGTGCTTGTCGTGGGTCCATTCCCGCAGGTCGTGGATGCGGACGTCCAGCCGGCCGCGGGCGCGGGCCTTGCCGACCAAGGAGACGTTCAGCGGTTCCAGGTACTCCGGGAAGATCGTGACGACATCGAGCCGCATTACGCGTCCTCACCGGCGTCGCGGGACGAGGCCGTGCCCTCCGTCTTCGGGCGCTTCTCTGCCGCCTTCGGGGCCGCGACCTCGCCGGAGGCGTCACGGGCCGAGGCCACCTCGGCCTCACTGTCGTCCAGCAGGCCGGGCGGGGGGTCGATGACCGCCTTCTGCTCCGCGAGGTCGATCTCCGGCACGATCTCGGAGACGAACGGGATCATGATCTCGCCGCCGTCCGGGCGACGGACGATCAGTAGATCCTGGTAGGGCAGGTGGGAGATCTCCGCGATACGGCCGATCTCCGTGCCGTCGCGGGTGACCACGTCGAGGTCGACGAGCTGGTGGTCGTAGAACTCCTCGGGGTCCTCGGGAACCTCTTCGGGGTCGACCTCCGCGATCAGCAGCGTGTTGCGCAGCGCTTCGGCGCCCGTACGGTCCCGGACGCCCTCGAAGCGCAGCAGCAGGCGCCCGCTGTGCACCCGGCCGGTCTCGATGGTCAGCGGGCCGGTGGCGGGCGGGTCCGTGGCGAGTACGGCGCCGGGCGCGAGCCGCAGCTCCGGCTCGTCGGTACGCACCTCGACGGTGACCTCGCCCTTGATGCCGTGGGCGCGGCCGATCCGCGCGACTACCAGATGCACAGTGCCCCTCTTCGCGGCCGACCGACCACCGCTCGCCGCGGTGGCGGTCCTTGCCTCGTGAATCGTCAATCGGTGATAACGGTCATACGTGCATCGTCGCAGATGCCTACGACAACGGGCCGGGGTGAGCCGTAGCCCTCCCCGGCCCGTGCCGGTACTGCCTGGTCCGGGGAGAATCCCGGTGCCCCGGTTCTGCTCAGCGGACCTGGTCCACGTCGACGAGGTCGACCCGGATGCCACGGCCGCCGATGGCGCCTACGACCGTCCGCAGGGCACGCGCGGTGCGGCCGTTGCGGCCGATCACCTTGCCGAGGTCGTCGGGGTGGACCCGGACCTCCAGAACGCGCCCGCGGCGCAGGGTGCGCGAGGCGACCTGCACGTCGTCGGGGTTGTCGACGATGCCCTTTACGAGGTGCTCGAGGGCCTCCTCGAGCATGATCAGGACTCGGTCGACTCGGAGGTGGACTCGGCCTCGGCCTCGTCCGCCTTCTTGTCAGCCTTCTTCGCCTTCGGGGTGATGGCCTCACCCTTGGGCTCGTCGCCGGCGTCCTTGGCCAGAGCCTCGAACAGGGCGCTCTTGTCAGCCTTCGGCTCGGCGACCTTCATCGGCGCCGGGGCGGGCAGGCCCTTGAACTTCTGCCAGTCACCGGTGACCTTGAGGATGGCCATCACGGGCTCGGTCGGCTGCGCGCCGACACCCAGCCAGTACTGGACACGCTCGGAGTCGACCTCGATGCGCGAGGGGTTCTGCACCGGGTGGTACAGACCGATCTCCTCGATGGCCCGGCCGTCACGGCGGGTGCGGGAGTCGGCGATGATGATGCGGTAGTGAGGCGCGCGGATCTTGCCCAGACGCTTCAGCTTGATCTTGACTGCCACGGGAGTGGTGTCTCCTGGTCTTGACGTGGTTGGGCACAACGGGATGCCACGTGGGGTTGCGGTACTCGGGTGCCCGATGGACGCGCCAGCCGGAGGAGAGAGGGGTCCTGTGCGACTGTCGAGTACAGCTCACCATTGTGCCACACCACTCCAGGTCAGCCGACCGCGGCCACCTCGGGGATCCGGAACGGCTTGCCGCAGCCGCCGCAGACGATGGGCGCCTGGGCCAGCACGGACGGGACGACCCGGACATTCCTGCCGCAATCACAGACGGCCTTGACGCGCACACCACCACCGGAGGAGCCGTGCCGGGCGGCCGGCCCCCGGAAGCTGCGGGCGCTGTCGGCGGTGGTCGCGGCGGAGTGCGCCTTGAGGGCTCTGGCGAGCCGCTCGATGGTGGGGCGGTAGCGCCTTCTGGCCTCGGGATTGAGCGAGACCAGCGAGAAGCCGCTGCTCGGGTGCGGCTCGTCGACATGGTCGAGGCCCAACTCCTCGGCGATCGCGAGGAATCGGCGATTGTGGTAACGGCCGGCGCGCGAGGTGTCGCGGACGCCGCGGGCGGCGGCGATGCCGTGGACTGCCTCGTGCAGCAGCCGTTCGAAGGAGAGCTCGGCCCCACAGGCGGACGAGGATTCTCCGATCAAGGACTCGGGCGCGGCCAGGTCCGGCAGCTCGGGGTGGTGCCGTTGAATGTCGGCCCACGCGAGCGCCAGCTCGGCGGCGAGAACAGGCGGTGTCGTGCTCACGTCGTGACAACGAGCCGGGCCCACTCAGTGTTCCGATTACAGGGCATCTCAAATAATTTGCACGTACCGGTCAGTTTCTGGTCATGGGTTTCGAGGACGGCGTGTGCGCAGAACTGCGGAGAAGGTGCGCGTCGGGTGGCAAGCCGGGGCGTACCCGCGCGTACGCCCCGGCGCGTAAGAGATGGGTACGCGCCGGGGCAACCGTTGCCCATGGGCCGCGACGTGACACCGGTGGAGCCCGATGGGGCTCAGTAGGCGCGCGCGACGACCACGATGCTATCGGGGGCGTCGTCCGCGTCGGGCACCGACCCGTCCTCGGCTACCAGACACCGTACGGTCACCGCCTGCTCGGCGAGCCGAGCCTCACCGTCCGGGCCGAGCGCCGCCCACGGGATGCGGGCCAGCCGCCGGCGCTCGCCACCTCTGCGGCCTCCTCCACGGAGGTGACGTCCGAGGTGCGTGACCGCTCACGGGACTGCCGCAGAAGGAGCACTCGGCCCTCCTCCAGTAGTGCGAGGAGGAGGGAGGCTGGCGCGTCGAGCCGAACCGGCTCCTTGCCACCGGGGATACGACGGACCAGCGCCGCGGTGCCGCTCTCCAGGTCACGCGGACCGACCTCGCCCCGGAACGGCACGCCCTTCAGTTCCCGGTCCACCGCGCGGCGCCCGAAGGGATGTCCGTACGGTCGTCGACCTGGACGCGTACGCCGGCCGCCCTCAACGTGTCACCGATCCGTCGGGCCTCTGCGACTACGGTGTCGTCGCCCTTGACCGCCAGGGCCACCACCTGGACCGGGGCCGGCCGGGGCGGGACACGCAGGCCGTGGTCGTCGCCGTGCGCCATGACGAGCGCGCCGATCATGCGGGGGGAGCCGCCCCAGGAGGTCTGCCAGTCCAGTTCCTGCCGGCCTTCCTCGGAGAGGTACTGCGTGTGGAAGGCGCGCGCGAAGTTCTGGCCCAGCTCGTGACCGGTGGCCATCTGCAGGGCCTTGCCGTCGCCCATCATCGCTTCGAGAGTGAGGGTGTTGACGGCGCCGGCGAAGCGTTCCGCCCGCCCTCCTGCCAGAGGAATTCCGTCGCACAAAGGAACACCCGCGGCCGCAGCTCCCAACGGACGACGTCGGCCCACTGGTTGATGAGCAGCGGGAGATCGCGGTAGCTCCGCACCCACTTGGAGAAGTACTCGTTGACGATGGTCTCGGAGGTGGGCCTGATGACGGCCGGTTCCTCCAGTTCCTTGCCGCCGCCGTGGGTGACCACCGCCAGTTCCGTCGTGAAGCCTTCGACGTGCTCGGCCTCCTTGGTCAGGTACGACTGCGGGATCAGGAGCGGGAAGCAGGCGTTCCGGGCACCGGCCTCCTTGATGCGCGCGTCCATCTCTTGCCGCATCCGTTCCCAGAGTCCGTACCCGTACGGTCGGATGACCATGGTGCCGCGTACCGGCCCGTTGTCGGCCAGTTCGGCCTTGCTGATCAGAGCCCGGTACCAGCGGGGAAAGTCGTCCGCCTGGGGTGTGAGAGCGGGGGCCTTTGCCATGGCGCGCATGGTAGGGGCGCGACTCCCGGCGTCGGCCAACGGATTTGTGCCCCGGCGCACTGAGGGGCGCGCGGGAGACAACCCCGGCGCACCCCTGGACTCCGAGCCGGATGGGGAGTTGTCTGGAATGCGGGGGCGCACGACGCGGACACAGGGGCGGGGCACGGGGGAGATCCACCACTGACAGCTTCGGGTTCTCGGCGGATTGGGGCGCTTTCGATGACACCCACGCTCGTACGGCATCACCTCCGGCAGTCCGGCTCTCCCGGTTCTCATGACCCATCCGCACCGGCCGACTCCTGTGGGCGCGCCCGTGACTGGGCCGAGATCCAGGAACGGATGCTGGTGCCGCTGTACGAGGCCGTCTACGACCGGGTGGATGTCGGACCGCACAGCAGGCTGCTGGGCCTGGGCTGCGGTTCCGGGCTCGCGCTGCTGATCGCGGCGGCCCGCGGCGCACAGGTCTGCGGTGTGGACGCGGACGAGGAGCGGCTGGATCTGGCGCGGGAACGGCTGACTCCCGACTCCTCGCGCGAGGCGCGTGACGGTCCGGCGGGGGCCACCGTGCTGGCGTGCGGCGGCCCCGAGCAGGCGGCCGACCCGAGCGGCTCCGCGTTCAACCTGGTGACGGCCTTTCACCCGGTGGGCTGTGTGAGCAGCATCGAGGGGCTGACGGCTTCGCTGGTGACGGCCGCCGGGCTGGCGGAGCGCGGCAGCCCTGTGGTGCTGGGCGGCTGGGGGCCGGTGGAGCGGTGCGCCACGGCGAGTGTGCTGCGGGTGGCCCAGCGGCTGGCGGACCCGTTGCGCACGGCGGGCGGCTGGCGGCCCAGCGGCCGGGACGACCTGGAGGACCTGGCCGACCGCGCGGGGCTGCGTCCCGACGGGTCCGGTCGGGTGGCCTGCCCGTTCGGTTACGGCGACCTGCCGAGCGCGGTGCGTGGGCTGCTGTCCACGGGGCTGTTCGACGCGGCGCTGGAGGTCGCCGAACAGGCTCAGGTGGAAAAGGAACTGAGTGAGGCGCTGCATCCGCACCAGCGCCCGGACGGCACGGTCTGGATGGCGAACGTGTTCCGCTACCTCATCGCCCGCACGTGATTCTTTCTGCTTTTCCGCTTCCTCGACTTCCTCGACTTCCTCGGCCTTCAGCTTTGCCGCTGCTTCGGCCTCCTGCCCTTTCGCCCCTCGCGGCGCTCTGACCTCCGGAGCCGGTCATGCACTGTCCGGCTGGTCCGGTCCTGCTGCGGTGTGCGCGGCCGGGCGCCCATCGGCGCCCGGGCCGGTGCCTCCCCCTTCGCCGGAGTCGGGCGCGCATGTCAACGCCACGGCGTCGGGCTTCACTCGTGCGAGGTATGCCCAATATCCAGAATTCTGTTTACTGTCATTTCCATGAACAGCATCGACGAACGGTTCCTGACCCGCAACGGGCACGCCGCCCGGCGGCTCGCCGCCCTTCTCATCAACCAGCCCACCGAGGGCGACGCCGCGCGACTCCCCCGGGTCCGTGACCTCGCCGCGAAACTCGGGGTCGGCAACGGGACGGTGCAGGCCGCCCTCCACCTACTGGAGGACTCGGGCGCGATGGAGACCGTGGCCCGTGGGCATCTCGGCACCTTCCTGGTGCGGGCGGACCGCGCCATACTCTGGCGCCTCGCCGGGCTGGGCACCGTTCTCGCCGCGATGCCACTGCCCCACTCACGCCGTTACGAAGGCCTGGCGACCGGGCTGCGGACCGCGTTCGAGAAGGCCGGGGCGCCCTTCGCCATCACGTTCATGCGCGGCGCCGCCTCACGGGTGTCCGCTCTGCTGGACGGCAAGGTCGACCTGGCGGTGCTGTCCCGCTACGCCGCCGACCAGATGGCGGAGCGGCATCCCATCGACTTGATCGCGGATCTGGGGCCGGCCACCTACGCCGGGGCCTACGGGCTGCTGCTGCGGCACGGGGCCCGGCTCGACACCGACGGCCTGCGGGTCGCCGTGGACCCCTCGTCGGAGGATCAACGGGCGCTGTCCGAGCGGGCTTTCGCCGGGCGACAGGACGTGACATGGCTGGAGAGCTCGTTCCTGCGACTCCATGACCTGTTCGCGCAGGACCGGGCCGACGCCGCCGTCTGGAACCTCGACGAGGTGCAGGGGCAGTTGGGCGACGAGGTGGAGGTGCTGCCGCTCGGCGACGAGATCTCCGGCGATGTGTCGCCACGTAGTTCCAGCGCGGCGCTGATAGCCCGCAAAGACGGCAGCGAGGCGCTGGCAGCCGTGAGCGGATCGCTCGATCTGGGTGCCGTCACCAGCCTCCAGTCCGAGGTGCTGCGAGGGGAGCGTGTTCCTTCCTACTGAGGGCGGTCGCTCATCCCCGTTCTGGCGGGGCGGCCGACCGGGGCAGCGAGCCAGCGTGCCGGGCCGAAACTGTCATCGGGAGGCCTGCCTCAGGCGCCTCCCAAAGCCTCACGTCCATGCGCAAGAAACCGCGTTCTGACTACCGATAACCAAGGGGGACGAGCATGGAAGCCCTGCTCGCACAACGGATCCGGCTCTTCGTGGACAGCGGTCAGGTGCGGCCCGAGATCGCTGAGTTCGTACGGTCCGAACTGGACGCGCTGGCCGCCGAAGGGTGCGTGGTCACCGAGGGATCCGCGGGAATGCTCACCAGCCATCTGCTGATGGCGCTGACCCGACTGCGAAACGGCGAGCCGGTGGCGGACTTCCGCTCCGACGACATGGCGGCCGCGGAACTGGCCGACCACCCCCAGGCCGTCCGACGGGCCCACACCGTCTCCGTACGGGCCGAGAGCGCCCTCGGCTCTCCACTCCCCGAATCCGAAATCAACTTCCTGGCGATGCATTTCGCCCTCCTGCGAAGGGACACACCATGACGACCATCCTCACCGGCGGTGTCGGCAAGGCCGAGGTCGCGGACACCGTGGAGCGGCTGGCGCTGGACGGCGTCGAGGTCGTGGTCAGCAACGACATGGACGCGGCAGCACGGCTGCGGGCCGGCCGGGCCGACTACTTCCTGGGCACCTGCCAGACCGGGGCCGGGGCGTCGCTGGGCGTGCTGGTCGGGCTCCTGGGCTCCACCGTCTGCCACACCTTCGGCCGCTCGGTCCCTTCGGAGAGCGAGATCGGCACCCTGCTGGACCAGGGCAAGAAGGTGTTCGGCTTCGCCGTGGACCAGATCGACGCGATCACGCCCGCGCTGGCCGGAGCCATCGCCGCCCGTACCTGACCGTACCGGGCCCGCCGCCAGGCCCGGCGACCCGGCCCCGTGGGCCGAGCACCCCGACGACGTGCCAGGGCACAAAGGAGTGACCCGTGAGCAGCACCGTTCTCGCCGCGAGCACCGGACTCGACTTCTCGCTCGCGCAGCAACTGACCGTCGTGGCCCTGTGCGCCCTGACCGCTTACCTCTCACACCTGGCGCTGGCCGTCTTCAACGACGGGGTCCGCCCGTTCATGCTCGACTTCATCCAGGGCCGTACGACGCGCAACGCCACCGCGGCGGTGTCCTTCGGGCTCTCCGCCGGGTTCATCTTCGGGCTGGGGGCGCCGATGGCGCTCTCCTCCGGGGTGCTCAACCCCTGGCTGGTGTTCCTGCCCACCGATGTCCTGGGCATCCTCGCGCCGAAGAAGTGGCTCGCGCCGTTGCTCGGCGGTGCGTGGGGCGCGGTGGTCGTGTTCGGTCTGGACGGGGCCAACGACCTCGCGCACGATCTCCCGGTCGACTTCCTGACCGCCATGCAGCAGATGGCGACGCCGATCCTCTTCCTCTTCACGCTGTTTCCGGTGCTGGCGATCACCAAGCAGTTCGGGAGGCTGCGCGGCGCCCTGGCCGGTGGGGTGGAGCTGGTGCTCGTGGTGCTGACCATGAAGGCATGGCCCGATGTGTTCGCAGGGGCACCGGCCATGGCGGTCGGGGTGCTGCTCCTCATGGGGTTCGCGGTGACCAAGGACGTACGGCAGCGCCGGGCGGAGCGAGTCGCTGCGGGCGCCGCGACGTCCGCGGCCGGGAAGGCCCCCGGTCGAGGTGCCGGTGGGGCGCCGGGCGAGGTGGAACCGATGGTGTCGCTGTTCGGCGCCAGTGCGGCCCGGTTGCGCCGGCATCTGCCGTGGTTCATGGTGCTGGGCGCCGGGGTCTGTCTGCTGGCCCAACTGCATGTGTTCGGTGGTGGGGAGGCGACCAGCTTTCTGATCGCCAAGGGACAGTACGCGGAAGCGGCGCAGGTCGACTTCTACCGGGCCCTCGGGTTCATCCCTTTGATCGCCACCACGGCCCTGGCCTCCGGTGCGTACGGCATCGTCGGTTTCACCCTCGTCTATCCGATCGGGTATCTGCTGCCGAGCCCCTGGCCGGCGATCGCCTGCGGGGCGCTGGTCTTCGCCGCCGAGGTGCTGGCCCTGAGCTGGCTCGGGAAGGCCCTGGGCGGATTGCCTTCGGTGCGCGACTCCTCGGAGCACTTGCGCGGCGCCATCGGCGACACCCTGCAACTGGCCATCCTCTTCGGCTCCTTGATAGCGGCCAACGCCATGGGCGGCGGACTGGGGATTCTGATAGCCGGCGGCCTCTATCTGCTGAACGAGGCAGTGGGCCGGGTGGTGGTCCGGATGGCCGCCGCTCCCGCCGCGGTCGTCGTCACCGGCATCGTCCTCAATCTTTTCCATTGGCTGCACCTCTTCACCCCGGTCAAGAGCTGAGCAGGCGTACGTGGGACGCCAGAAAGGCAGTGCGTCATGAACTCTCCGTTGCGGACCGTCACCGGGCCGCTGCCCGTGAGCGCCGTGCGGGGCCCCGTACTCGCCCATGAGCACCTGGCCCTCGACCTCAGCCGGGACACCGATCGCACGGCCTCGCTGGGAGTCCGGCACGCCGCGGCGGTGGCCGGTGAACTGTCCGACCTGCGGGAGCGGTTCGGGCTGTCACTGGTCGTCGAGCTGACCTGCCGCGGCATGGGGCGGGATTTCGCGGCGCTGGCCCGTATCTCCCGGGCGTCGGGGGTGGCGGTCGTCGCGGGCACCGGCTGGTATCACGAGGCGTTCCACCCGGCCGAGGTGGAGGGCGCGAGCGTCGAGGAACTGGCGGACATCCTGATCGAAGAGGTCACGGCCGGGCCGGATGGTGACAGCGTCCTTCCCGGCGTCATCGGGGAGGTCGGCAGCCATGGCCACGTGCCGAGCGGGCCGGAGGTCCGTACGCTCACCGCGGCCGCCCGTGCTGCCGTCGCGACCGGGCTGTCGCTGGCAACCCATGCGCGGCTGGGGCGCGGCGGCCTCGTCCAGTTGGAGCTGTTGGCCGCGACCGGTCTGGCGCCGCACCGGGTCAGCATCGGGCATCAAGATCTGCTCGACGATCCCGTGACCCATCGGGAGCTGGCCGCGGCGGGCGCGTATGTGGCCTTCGACACCATCGGCAAGCAGCGCTACCAGAGTGATGCCACCCGGTTGCGGTTACTGCTGGCGCTGCTGGAGGCCGGGTACGCCGATCGCGTACTGCTCAGTTGTGACATCTCCCGGCACAGCTATCTGATCGGATCGGGCGGCCAGGGGTACGGGCACATGTTCCGGTCGTTCCTGCCGCGCGTCCGGGCCGCCGGAGCCGACGAAGAGCTGATCGACCTGCTGACCCGCCGCAACCCGCTGCGTTTCCTCACCGGCGGGGGCGGGGCGGCCGAGTCCGGGAAGTCAGAGCAGTCGGCCGGCCACGGGACTGCGAGGCGGTCGGCCGAGCACGGGGGGAAGGAGCAACCCGCCGGGCATGGGGTGGTGGGGCGATCGGCCGGGCACGGTGCGGCGGGGCAGTCGGCCGGGGCGCCGGACACCGTACCGGCCTCAGGGCTCGGGCCGGGTCCCAGCCCGAGCCCAGCCCGGGCCCCCGCACCGGAAGCGGCTCGACGGGGCGGGAGGCGCTGACATGAGTGTGCGGCTGCCCAGGACGTTCCCGCTGCCGACGGTCGCGGTGGAGGACGCGGTGGCGAACCAGTTCCGGCTGGTGGAGTGCGTTGCCCGGCACTTCGAGGGCCGGCAGCTCCTGGAGACGGACGCTGGAGTGGTGCCGGGGCTGGGCCGTCCGCGCACCACCGCGCGGGTCGAGGCCGTCCTCGCGGACTTCTTCGGGGCTCCCGCAGCGGCGTTGGTGCAGGGGGCCGGTACGGGAGCCATCCGGGCCGCGCTCGGCTCCGTGCTCGGTGCGGGCGATCCGCTGCTCGTGCACCGCGCCCCCGTCTACCGCACAACCGGTGTCACCTTGCGCGGGCTGGGAGTGGAGGCCGTCGAGACGGACTTCAACGACCGCGCCGCGCTGGGCCGGGCGCTGGCTTCCGGCCGGTTCCGGTGGGCCTTCGTGCAGCACACCCGGCAGCGCGCGGCAGATTCCCATGCCCCGGGCGAGGTGCTCGCCGCCTGCCACGCCGCCGGCGTACGCACCATCGTCGACGACAACTACGCGGTCTTCCGTGTCCCGGCGTGCGGCGTCGAACTGGGCGCCGACGCTTCCTGCTTCTCGCTGTTCAAGCTGCACGGTCCGGAGGGGGTGGGGGTGGTCGTCGGTGCACGCGATCTGGTGGAGCGGGTGCACGACGACAACTACTCGGGCGGCGGCCAGGTGCAGGGGCATCAGGCGCTGGACGCGCTTCGGGCGCTCAGTCACGTTCCGGTGATGTGGGCGGTGCAGTCCAGGACGGGTACGGAGGTCGCCGAGCGACTGACGGCCGGGGAGGTGCCGGGGATTGCCGAGGTGCGGATCGCCAATGTCCAGGACCGTTGTGTGCTGGTGCGGCTGGACCGGCCCCTGGCCCGCGCGCTGCCGGCCGCCGCGGCCCGGTACGGCGCCGCGTCGTACCCGGTCGGCTCCAACTCCCGATACGAGATCACTCCGCTCGTCTACCGGATGTCCGGCTCCGCTCTGGAGGACGCGCCGGAGCTGGCCGAGTGGACGGTGCGGGTCAATCCGATGCGGGCAGGCGCGGACCTGGTCATCGACATCCTCCGCCGCGCGCTGCGCGACCTGGGTGCCGCCCGCACCGCGCCCGACGTTCCTGCACACACGGAAGGGAGCTGACCGCCGTGTTCCTCGACACCGTTCTGGCACGCAACCCGAAGCTGGTCGATTACGCCGCCGAGTTGCACCGTACCGGTGAGGTGCAGCCGGACACGTACGTCATGGATCTGGACGCTGTCGAGGCCAATGCCGCGCTGTTGGCGAGAGACGCGAAGCGGTGGGGCCTCGGCCTCTGGCCCGTGTCCAAACAGTTCGGCCGCAATCCCGAACTGATCCGGGCCGTGGCCCGGTACCTGCCCCGCTTCGCCGCCATCGACGCGCCTGAAGCCCGCGCTCTGCACGCGGCGGGGGCCCGGGCCGGGAATGTGGGCCACCTGGTGCAGGTCCCGCACCGCGCGCTTCCCGGGGTTCTGGCCCGGCGTCCTGAGGCGGTGACCGTCTTCGACGCGGCCAACGCCCGTGCCGTCTCGGACGCCGCGCGCCAACTGGGCTGCGTGCAGGACATTCTCGTACGGATCGAGGGGGCGCCCGGATGGGTTCATCCGGGGCAGGAGGGCGGTGTACCGCTCGGTGGTCTGGCGGAGTTCGCGGCCGAGGTGGAGCAGTTGCCCGGGGTCCGGGTCGCCGGGGTCACCGGCTTTCCCTGCGTCCAGTGTGTTCCCGGGTCGGGACAGCCGCGTCCCACCGCCACCTTCGCACTCGTCCGCGAGGCCCATGCGGTGCTGGCCGTGCGGGGACACACCGGCCTGAAGCTGAGCGCACCGGGCGTGACCTGCACGGCAACCCTGCCACTGCTCGCCGAGTCGGGTGCCACGCACGGCGAGCCCGGCCACGCCCTCACCGGCACCACTCCCCTCCACGCCGCCGACCGGAACCAGCCGGAACAGCCCGCCTACGTCTACGTCACCGAGGTCGCGCATGTCCTCGCCGACGGGCGGCCCGCTCTGTACGGCGGCGGCTTCTACCCCAGGTCGGGGGCCGAGTCGGCGCTGATTCCCCGTACCGGCGCCCGGCTCGCCGTCCAGCGGGCCCCTGCCGAGCACATCGATTACTACCGTTTGCTGGCTCCCGGTGACGCCCGGCCCGGTGACACCGCCGTCCTCGCGTTCCGTACCCAGATCTTCGTCACCCGCAGCACGGTCGCCGTCGTCGCCGGCCTCGCCACCGGCTCGCCGCGGCTGACCGGCCGCCATGACGCGCTCGGCCGCCCGCTCCCGGAGAGCGCGGGGAGCACGGGCGGGGAAGGCACGGGTGGGCCATGAGCAGGGCCGTCATCGTCGTCCTCGACGGCTTCGGCGTCGGGGCGATGCCCGACGCGGACGCGCACCGCCCCGGCGACGCCGCCGCCGACACGCTCGGCCATCTCCTCGACCATCACCGTGCGGCCACCGGCCACCGCCTTCCGCTGCCCACTCTGGAGGCGCTCGGTCTCGGGTTCGTCCATCCGCATCCGGGTCTCTCGCGGCGACCGTCCCTCCCGGTGGCCGCGGGCCGCGCGGCACTCGGCTATCCGGGCGCCGACACATACGCCGGACATCAGACCATGGTGGGGGCGGACTTCAGCCGGGTGGCGGTGGCCCGGCTCGCCGGGCATCTCGACGAGGTCGCCGCGGCCCTACGGGCGAACGGACACAACACGGATGACCTCGGCGGACGGCCCCTGCTGGTGGTGGACGGGCAGATCCTCGTCCACGACAACCTGGAGGCGGACCCGGGCGTCAACTGGAACGTCTCCGGCCGCCTGGAAGACGTCTCGTTCACGGAGGTGCTCCGCATTGCCCGGGTGGTGCGTTCGGTGGCGCCCGTCGCCCGGGTGATCGCCGTCGGCGGCCACGCCGACGCCCCGCTGCGCACCTTCGTACGGGAAGGCGCCCTCGGCACGGTCGGCCTGGACACCCCGGCGAGTGGCTTCTACCGGAACGGCGGGCTGGCGGTGCAGCACCTCGGCACACCGCTGGACCACGCCCGCCGGCTGCCGGAGCTGGCGGCGGGCGCGGGGGTCCCTGTCACGCTCCTGGGCAAGGCCGCGGATGTGCTGGCCTGCGACGCGGCGGTGTGCCGCCCCGCCGTCGACACCACCGAGGTCTTCGCGCTCACCCTCGACGCCCTCCGCGGGGCCCCGGACACGGCGCTGATCGTCAGCAACGTCCAGGAGACCGACCTGGCGGGGCACCAGCAGGACGCTCCGCGGTACGCCTGCGTGCTCCAGCAGGCCGATACGGGGTTGAGCGCGCTGCTGCCTCTCCTCTCCTCCCCCGGCGAGCCCGGCCACGCCCTCACCGGCACCACTCCCCTCCACGCCGCCGACCGGAACCAGCCGGAACAGCCCGCCTACGTCTACGTCACCGAGGTCGCGCATGTCCTCGCCGACGGGCGGCCCGCTCTGTACGGCGGCGGCTTCTACCCCAGGTCGGGGGCCGAGTCGGCGCTGATTCCCCGTACCGGCGCCCGGCTCGCCGTCCAGCGGGCCCCTGCCGAGCACATCGATTACTACCGTTTGCTGGCTCCCGGTGACGCCCGGCCCGGTGACACCGCCGTCCTCGCGTTCCGTACCCAGATCTTCGTCACCCGCAGCACGGTCGCCGTCGTCGCCGGCCTCGCCACCGGCTCGCCGCGGCTGACCGGCCGCCATGACGCGCTCGGCCGCCCGCTCCCGGAGAGCGCGGGGAGCACGGGCGGGGAAGGCACGGGTGGGCCATGAGCAGGGCCGTCATCGTCGTCCTCGACGGCTTCGGCGTCGGGGCGATGCCCGACGCGGACGCGCACCGCCCCGGCGACGCCGCCGCCGACACGCTCGGCCATCTCCTCGACCATCACCGTGCGGCCACCGGCCACCGCCTTCCGCTGCCCACTCTGGAGGCGCTCGGTCTCGGGTTCGTCCATCCGCATCCGGGTCTCTCGCGGCGACCGTCCCTCCCGGTGGCCGCGGGCCGCGCGGCACTCGGCTATCCGGGCGCCGACACATACGCCGGACATCAGACCATGGTGGGGGCGGACTTCAGCCGGGTGGCGGTGGCCCGGCTCGCCGGGCATCTCGACGAGGTCGCCGCGGCCCTACGGGCGAACGGACACAACACGGATGACCTCGGCGGACGGCCCCTGCTGGTGGTGGACGGGCAGATCCTCGTCCACGACAACCTGGAGGCGGACCCGGGCGTCAACTGGAACGTCTCCGGCCGCCTGGAAGACGTCTCGTTCACGGAGGTGCTCCGCATTGCCCGGGTGGTGCGTTCGGTGGCGCCCGTCGCCCGGGTGATCGCCGTCGGCGGCCACGCCGACGCCCCGCTGCGCACCTTCGTACGGGAAGGCGCCCTCGGCACGGTCGGCCTGGACACCCCGGCGAGTGGCTTCTACCGGAACGGCGGGCTGGCGGTGCAGCACCTCGGCACACCGCTGGACCACGCCCGCCGGCTGCCGGAGCTGGCGGCGGGCGCGGGGGTCCCTGTCACGCTCCTGGGCAAGGCCGCGGATGTGCTGGCCTGCGACGCGGCGGTGTGCCGCCCCGCCGTCGACACCACCGAGGTCTTCGCGCTCACCCTCGACGCCCTCCGCGGGGCCCCGGACACGGCGCTGATCGTCAGCAACGTCCAGGAGACCGACCTGGCGGGGCACCAGCAGGACGCTCCGCGGTACGCCTGCGTGCTCCAGCAGGCCGATACGGGGTTGAGCGCGCTGCTGCCTCTCCTCTCCTCCCCCGGCGACCGCCTGATCGTCACCGGCGACCACGGCAACGACCCGGTGATCGGCCACGCCTTTCACACGCGGGAGTACGTCCCGGTGCTGATCCACCGTCCCGAGGCCACCCGCCCCGACCGTCTGCCGGCGGCTCGGACCCTGGCGGACGTGGGCGCCACGGCGGCGGTCGCGCTCGGACTCGGCGCCACCGCGCTCGACCGGGGCACTCCGCTGCCGTGGCCGACGGCCGGATCGGCGGGTGTACCGGGATGACCGCGCGAACGAGCCCCCGACCGGGGCTCCGGCCAGGGGCTCGCTCAAACGCCTACGCGCCGTCCACAGACCCGAGGGCGACGGACGCCGCCCTCGGGACGAGGCAGGTGTCAGCCCATGAACTTCTTGAATTCGTCGGGGAGTTCAAAGTTCTTCGCGTCGTCGCCCTGCGGCAGACCCAGCGGGTTGCCGGACTGTGCGGCCTCGCGGCGGGCGGCAGCGGCCTCCTCGTCGGCCTTCCGCTTCATGGGGTTGCCGCTCTTGCGCTTGCCCTTGGCCTGCTTCTGCTGCTTCTTCTTCTTGGCGCCGCCGCCACCCATGCCCGGCATCCCCGGCATGCCAGGCATTCCCGGCATGCCGCCGCCCTGGGCCATCTTCGACATCATCTTGCGGGCGTCGAAGAACCGCTCGACGAGGTTCTTGACCGCGCTGACGTCGACACCGGAACCCTTGGCGATACGGGCGCGGCGCGAGCCGTTGATGATGGTCGGGTCCTGGCGCTCGCCGGGCGTCATCGACTTGATGATCGCGGCCGTACGGTCGACCTCGCGCTCGTCGAGGTTGTTGATCTGCTCCTTCATCTGCCCCATGCCGGGCAGCATCCCGAGAAGCTTGGAGATGGAGCCCATCTTGCGGACCTGTTCCATCTGGGCCAGGAAGTCGTCGAGCGTGAAGTCCTTGCCCTTGCTGCTCGCCAGCTTGGAGGCCATCTTCTCGGCCTCTTGCTGGCTGAAGGTCTGCTCGGCCTTCTCGATCAGCGTGAGCATGTCGCCCATGCCCAGGATGCGGGACGCCATGCGGTCCGGGTGGAACGCGTCGAAGTCGTCCAGCTTCTCGCCGTTGGAGGCGAACATGATCTGCTTGCCGGTGACGTGCGCGATGGAGAGCGCGGCACCACCGCGGGCGTCGCCGTCCAGCTTCGAGAGCACCACGCCGTCGAAGCCGACGCCGTCGCGGAACGCCTCGGCGGTGTTGACCGCGTCCTGGCCGATCATCGCGTCGACGACGAAGAGGACCTCGTCCGGCTTGACCGCGTCGCGGATGTCCGCGGCCTGCTGCATCAGTTCCTGGTCGATGCCGAGGCGGCCGGCGGTGTCGACGATGACCACGTCGTGCTGCTTGGACCGGGCGAACTCGATCGAGTCCTGAGCGACCTTGACCGGGTCGCCGACGCCGTTGCCCGGCTCGGGCGCGAAGATGGCGACCTCGGCGCGCTCGGCGACGACCGAGAGCTGGTTCACGGCGTTGGGGCGCTGGAGGTCACAGGCGACCAGCAGCGGCGCGTGGCCCTGCTGCTTGAGCCAGTTGCCGAGCTTTCCGGCGAGGGTCGTCTTACCGGCGCCCTGCAGACCGGCCAGCATGATGACGGTCGGCGGGTTCTTGGCGAAGCGCAGCCGGCGGGTCTCGCCGCCGAGGATGCCGATGAGCTCCTCGTTGACGATCTTGATGACCTGCTGGGCGGGGTTCAGCGCCTGGGAGACCTCGACGCCGGTCGCCCGCTCCTTGACCTGCTTGATGAAGGCCCGGACGACGGGCAGCGCGACATCGGCCTCCAGCAGGGCGATCCGGATCTCGCGCGCCGTGGCGTCGATGTCCGCCTCGCTCAAGCGGCCTTTGCCCCGGAGGTTTTTGAAAGTACTCGCCAAGCGGTCGGAAAGCGTATCGAACACGGCGGTCGTCGATCCTCGGGGTCGGGGGCAGGGTCAAGTCGGCTTCTAGGGTATCCGCACAGGCAAGCAACGTGTCCCTGCCCGTCGGGGAGGACCGTCGGGCCGGGGCTCCGTACGGCTGCGGGCGCGGCGCGCAACCGGCGCGGGGGCCCGCTGCGCGTCCCGCCCCCACCGTCTCACGGCGGCGCGGTTGCCGGGGAGCCCGTGCGCCCCATGGGGACGGTTCGGCCTCCAGGGAGGTTCCAACCTTCGGAGACGGTCCGGGCTGTGGAGACGTTCCGGGCCGTGGTGGTGATCCATGCGATGCGAGGCTCCCCGGCCTCGGCCTCCGGCCCGGCACCGGACCCCGGCCCAGCACCGGACCCTGGCCCGGCAGCGGACCCTGGCCCAGCACTGAACTCCGACCCAGCACCGGACCCCGGCCCGGCACCAGCGCCCGGCCCGGCAGCGGGCCCCGCACCGGTCAGACGGTCGCCGTGGCTACGTCAAGGCGCGCTCCACTGCCCGTGCCACCTCGACGGCCACCGCGTCCGGCAGCGGGTCCCCCTTCTCGTCCGTGACGTAGAACGCATCCACCGCGTTCGCTCCCAGCGTGCTCACGTGGGCGCTGCGTACGGTGACCCGCGCGGCCTCCAGCGCGCGGCCGATCCGGTGCAGCAGCCCCTGGGCGTCTTGGGCACGCACCTCGATCACGGTCGCCCGTTGCGAGGTCCCGGAGGCGACCGTCACCCGCGGCGGCGGCGCCTGCACCCCGCGCGAGCGGCGCGCGTACGCCTGCTCGCGCTCCGCCAGCCGGGCCGGTACGTCCAGCGAGCCGTCCAGGGCCCGTACGAGGTCCGCCCGGAGCCGTACGGTCTGCGGGAGCGAGCCGTATTCGACGGCCACCCGCCAGCTCAGCAGCAGCACCGTCCCCTCGCCGACGGGGTCGATGCTCCGCAGGTCCGCGGCGCGCACGGTCAGACGGTGCATGGCGAGGACACCCGCCGCGGCGGGCAGTACGCCGGGCTGTTGCGGTACGGCCATCAGCAGCTCGACGCCCACCGGTTCCGGCTCCGGCTCGATGCCCAGCCCCGTCCCCGTACCCACGTCCGGGTCCGGCCCCGTACCGGTGCGTCCGGAGGTGGAGTCCGTTTCGTCGTGACCCTCTGCCCGGGGGTGCAGGGCCAGCACCGGGGCCCCCGTACGCCATGCCTCGACGGCCAGGCGTTCCTGCTCGGCGCTCGGCTCGTCCACCGCCCGCCCCTGGGGCGCGGGCTCCCCCGCCAGCCGCGCCGTGACGCGTTTCACCAGGTCGGCGACGAGCGATCCGCGCCAGGCACTCCAGGCGGCGGGGCCGGTCGCCAGCGCGTCGGCCTCGGTGAGGGCGTGCAGCAGTTCCAGGGTCCCGATGCCGCCCACCGTGTCCGCGACCGCGTCGATCGTCGCCGGATCGCCCAGGTCCCGGCGGGTGGCCGTCTCGATGAGCAGCAGATGGTGGCGTACGAGCGTGGCGATCACCGTCACGTCCCGGGCGTCGAAGCCGATCCGGGCCGCCATGTCCCGGGCGATGGTCTCGCCGGAGACGGAGTGGTCGCCGGGCCAGCCCTTGCCGATGTCGTGCAGCAGGGCCGCGACCAGCAGCAGGTCGGGGCGGTGCACGCGGCGGGTGAGCGCCGAGGCGCGGACGGCCGTCTCGATCAGATGCCGGTCGACGGTCCAGCGGTGCACGGCGTTGCGCTGCGGGCGGCAGCGCACCCGCTCCCAGTCGGGCAGCAGCCAGGTGGTGATTCCCTCCGCCTCCAGGGCCTCCCACACGGGTACGGTCTGTGCGCCCGCGCCCAGCAGTGTGACCAGTTGTTCCCGCGCCTCGGCCGGCCACGGCACGGGCAAGGGCCGGGTGACGGCGGCCGTGCGCAGTCGGCGCACGGCGTGCGGGGGCAGCGGGAGTCCGGCCTGGGCGGCGGCAGCGGCGGCGCGGAGGGGAAGCACCGGGTCGCGGTCCGGTCGCGCCGTCCGGGCCAGGACGACTTCACCGTCCAGCTCGACCACGCCCTCGGCGAGCGGAGACCGTTCTCCGCGCCCCGTTCCGCCGCCGGCCACGCGGCCCCGCAACAAGCCTCGCAGTACGGGGCGGACGGACCGGGACCGCAGCACCCGCCCGACCTCACGCCAGGTGACGTCGCTCGCGTAGGAGATGGTGCGGGCGGATTCGTAGACCTGCCGCAGCAGTACGTCCGCGTCGAGCACGCCCAGCGCCTCGGCCACCTGGTCCTGCTCCTGAAGGGAGAGCCGGTCGGTGGTGCGGCCGGTCGTCAGGTGCAGCGCGTCGCGCACGTCCAGCAGGCGGGTACGGGCCGCCTCCAGCCCCTCGCGTGGCGCGTCGGCCAGCCAGGAGGCGGCGACCGCCCGCAGAGCGGTGGCGTCCCGCAGTCCGCCCCTGGCCTCCTTCAGGTCCGGCTCCAGCAGGTACTGCACCTCGCCCTGACGCGCGGCGCGTTCCCGGCTGATGTCGTGCAGCTCGGGCAGGCGTTTGGGGGCCTGTTCGCGCCAGTCGGCCAGCGCGGTGCCGCGCAGGGCGCCTGTCAGTTCCGGGTCGCCGGCCAAGTGGCGCGCGTCCAGGAGACCGAGCTGGACCTTGAGGTCCTCGCGAGCGGCTTTGCGTGCCTCGGCGGGTGTCCGCACCGAGTGGTCCAGGGCGAGGCCCAGGTCCCAGACCGGGTACCAGAGCTGGTCGGCGAGTTCGGCCACCGTGCGGGCACCGGCTTTGCCGTCGTGGAGCAGCAGCAGGTCCAGATCGCTGCGGGGGGAGAGTTCGCCGCGCCCGTAGCCGCCGACGGCGACAAGCGCGATGCCGGAGCCGGTACCACCGGTCGCGCGCTCGAACAGACCGGACAGCCAGTCGTCGGTGAGCCGGGCGAGGGCGGCCCGGCGCGCGGATCCGTCCTGGTCCGTGTCGTGCAGAAGCCGCAGCCGGTCCGTGGCGTAGCTGTCTTCGGCGGTGGAGGGCGGAGGCGGTTCCTCCGGGGCGTTCGGCGCTCCCGTACGGGCAGCGGTCGTGTCCACTGCCCGGTTCATGGCAGCGCTGGTCCCTGGCGCCTCCTGGCTTGTCCCGACCGCCTCCTGGTCGCCGTCCTCCGCCGTCTTCCGCACGCTCTCGGTCAACTCAGGTACTCCTTGGTCATCTCAGCCCCCAGGTACCGGCTCTCGCAGGGCACCGCCCTGGCGCTCCTTCGCCTGCGGCGGGTACGGCTCGTTCGGTTCGTTCGGCCGCGGAGGCGGTGGGTACGGCTTTCCCGGCAGCGGAGGCGGTGGGTCGACGCCGTCGCCGTATCGACCCGGCACCGGATCAAGATCCGGCCCCGGCTCCGACTTCGGCCCCGGTTCCGCTCAGAAGGGCGTTCCTTGCCCGAGGCGAGGCAAGGGCAGAAGCATGGCCAGGAACCGAGAACCCCGGAGCCGGGGCGGGGCCGAAAGCCGAGGACCCAGCACCGGACCCCGCCCCTCAGCAAGGACGCTCGCTCCGGACCGACCACCAGCCACCCACGACCAGTCGCCAGCCACCCACGCCCAACCACCGGCCAGCAGTCACCAGTCACCAGTCACCAGTCACCAGTCACCGACAGCAGACCACCACCCGCCGCCCACACCGCCTCCCCAACCCGCCGACAACCGACCCCACCCCCATCCGCCCCACCCGCTTGCCCACCCCTACAACGCGTCCGGCCCCCGCTCGCCCGTACGCACGCGGACCGCCTCCTCGACCGGGAGACTCCAGACCTTTCCGTCGCCGATCTTGCCGGTGCGGGCCGCCTTCACCACGATGTCGATCAGTTCCGCGGCGTCCGCGTCGTCCACGAGCACCTCGATGCGGACCTTCGGCACCAGGTCGACGGTGTACTCCGCGCCCCGGTACACCTCCGTGTGCCCGCGCTGCCTGCCGTATCCGCTGGCCTCGGTGACGGTCAGCCCGTGCACGCCGAACGACTGCAACGCCTCCTTCACCTCGTCGAGCCGGTACGGCTTGATCACTGCCGTGATGAGCTTCACGCGTCCACCTTCTTCTCACTGCCGGAAGCCGGGGCCGCGCCCTGGCCCTTCCCTCGCCCCTTGCCCTGGCCCTTTCCCCGGCCCTTGTCCCCGGGCGGGCCGTCGCCGCGGGCCGGTACGGCGGCGGGGGCCGCCCCCACACCCGTGCGCGCCACCACGCCCCCGCCCGTGCCGCCGAAGTCGTACGCCGTCTCCGCGTGCGCGGCCTGGTCGACGCCCGCGACCTCCTCGTCCTCGGAGACCCGGAAGCCCATCAGTACGTCGATGACCTTGGCAAGGAGGAAGGAGACGACGAGGGAGTACAGGAGCACACAGACGACTCCCACGGCCTGCTTGCCCAACTGCTCCAGGCCGCCGCCGTAGAAGAGACCCTTGGCGTCGCTCTGGACGCCGCCGGTGGCGAACAGGCCCACCAGCAGGGACCCGGCGACACCGCCGACGAGGTGGACACCGACCACGTCGAGGGAGTCGTCGTACCCGAACCGGTACTTCAGGCCCACCGCCATCGCGCACAGCACGCCGGCGATGGCGCCCACCGCGATGGCACCCAGCGGGCTGACCGCGCCGCACGCCGGGGTGATCGCGACCAGTCCGGCCACCGCGCCGGAGGCGGCGCCCAGGGTGGTGAAGGAGCCGTGCCGGATCTTCTCGTACGCGAGCCAGCCGAGCATCGCGGCGGCCGTGGCGACCTGGGTGTTGACGAAGGCGACCGCGCCCACCCCGTCATCGTTGTTCAGCCAGGAACCCGCGTTGAAACCGAACCAGCCGAACCACAGCAGCCCGGCGCCGAGCATCACCAGCGGCAGGCTGTGCGGCCGCATCGGGTCCTTCTTGAAGCCGATCCGCCTGCCGACGACGAAGAGCACGCCGAGGGCCGCGGCGCCCGCGTTGATGTGGACGGCCGTGCCGCCGGCGAAGTCGATGACCCCCAGGTCGAAGAGCCAGCCGCCCTCGGCCCACACCCAGTGCGCGACGGGGAAGTAGACGAGAGTGGCCCACAGGGCGATGAACAGGGCCCAGGCCGTGAACTTCACCCGGTCGGCGAGGGCGCCGCTGATCAGCGCGGGTGTGATCACCGCGAACATCAACTGGAAGACGGCGAAGACGTAGACCGGGATGGAGGTGGCGCCCCACAGCTCGGTCAGGCCGATGCCGCTGAGTCCGGCGAAGTCGGCGGTCCAGCCGAAGAAGCCGCCGCTGTCCTGGCCGAAGGCGATCCCGAAGCCGTACAGGACCCACAGGACGGTGACGATCCCCAGGCTGATGAAGCTCATCATCAACATGTTGAGCACACTCTTGACCCGGACCATGCCGCCGTAGAAGAAGGCGAGTGCGGGGGTCATGAGCATCACCAGCGCGGTGCAGATCAGCATGAAGCCGGTGTTGGCCGGGCTCAGGGTGGCCTCGTCTGCCGCGAGCGTCATGATGCCTGGGGGCATCGGCGTCTCCTGTCGTCGATGCGGCCCGTGCGGGCGTGGTTCCGGGTGGGCCGACTTTCGCCACGAGGTTGTCGCAGCACCGTTTCGGCCATGCCCCGTCGGTGTTTCCCCGCGGTGACGAAGCCCCCGCCAGTGTTACGCCCCCATGAACTCCGAGATCAGCCCGCCACGCCCGGTACATCCCGTAACCCACCGAAACGCCCACGCCGCACCACGGCCCACAGCACCCCGCACCCACCCGGCCCACCCACCCACGCGCACCGCGCCCCGCCGCCCCGTACCCCCAGCCGAACAGCCCGGACAGCCCGGACACCCCGGACACCCCGGACGGCGCGGGCAACCCGAACAGCCCCGACAACCGACCACCGAAACAGCCGACCGCGGCTGTCACCCGTATTGACCTGGCGTGGGGGAGCCGAGTCGAGCTGTACAGGGTGACGGGCCGCGGCCGGGGTCTGTGGACCTGCTGTCAGAGGTGCGGTCAGACGGCCTCCGCGCCGGTTTCCGGCAGTTGCTGGGCCAGTTCGTCGCTGAGCTGGATCACTTCGGCCACGCTCTCGAAGTTCCGGGCCGCGGTGTCCACGGTCTTGCGCAGCCGGGTGTTGACCCGCTCCGAGCGGACCTTCTTCGCCAGCGGTATGGCCTGCTGCGCCAGGACGGCGCACTGCTCCGGCTCCTTCTGGAGCAGGTGCACCGTCGCCATCCCGATCAGGTTGAGCGCGTACGAACGCTGGTGCTCCACGTCCTGGGAGAAGAGTTCGACCGCCCGCTGCATCACGGGGTTGGCGAGGGAGGCGTACGTCGGGCTGCGCCCGGCCACGTAGGCGAGGTCGCGGTAGGAGTGGGCGTTCTCCGCGTTCAGCTCGGCCTCGGAGAAGAAGCGGATCCAGTCCGGCTCGGGATCGCCGGCCGACACGTCGCCGAAGGTGTCCTCGGCCATCCGCACGGCGCGTTTGACCTTGCCCGGCTGGCCCATGCTCGCGTACGCCCGCGCCTCCATCGCATACAACATCGCCTGCGTACGGGGTGTAGCCGATTCACGGCTGCCGTACTGCGCGAGATGGATGAGCTCCAGCGCGTCGTCCGGACGGTCCAGGTGGATCATCTGGCGGCTCATGCTGGAGAGGATGTACGAGCCCAGCGGGCGGTCACCGGCCTCCTTGGAGGCGTGCAGGGCGAGCACGAAGTACTTCTGCGCGGTGGGTTGCAGGCCGATGTCGTAACTCATCCACCCGGCCAGCTCGGCGAGTTCGGCGGCGACCTTGAACAGCCGCTTGGCGACCTCGTCGCTCTGCGGCTCCTGCAGCAGGTCGGTGACCTCGTGGAGCTGGCCGACCACCGCCTTGCGGCGCAGCCCGCCACCGCACTGGGCATCCCACTGGCGGAACATCACGGTCGTCGACTCCAGCAGGTCCAGCTCCGGCGCGGACAGCCGGTTGGAGCGCCGCGAACGCTCCTGCGCCGCCTGCTGGGCGGCGGACGCCTGCCCCGCCGAGACCGGCACCAGCCAGCGCTGCATGGGCTCGATGAGGGCGGGCCCTGCGGCCAGCGCCAGGGAGGTGCCCAGGAAGCCACGGCGGGCCAGCATCAGGTCGCTGCGGGAGAACTCACTGATCAGCGAGACGGTCTGGGGGCCGGCCCAGGGCAGGTCGACGCCGGAGACGGACGGGGACTGGTGCGCGGAACGCAGGCCGAGGTCCTCGATGCCGACCACACACCCGAACCGCTCCGAGAACAGCTCGGAGAGGATGCGCGGGATGGGCTCGCGCGGCTGCTCGCCGTCGAGCCAGCGCCGTACGCGCGAGGTGTCGGTGCTGATGTGGTGCGCGCCCATCTGGCGTGCGCGCCGGTTGACCTGTCGTGCCAGCTCGCCCTTCGACCAGCCGCTGCGCACGAACCATGAGCCCAACGGTTCGTTGGGGCGCTTGTCAGCGCCGGTGCCGCCACTGCCGCCCACGGGAACGCCCCCATTCCGATTGCCGCCTTGCCGCACCGCGTCGCGCCATCGCTTCGCATCGCCGCTCTTCGCCGCTTCCGAGTTTCTTTTCCATACGTCCGCTACATACGGTCCGGACCGCCCCGATGCCTCACTGCGCCGGCGCGGTGTTCTCTGCCGCGGCCGCCGCGCCTGTCCGGTGCGGTACGTGGAGGTGCCGCTCCGCCGGTGCCCGGCCGCGCTGTGGTCACCGCGGACTGCTGCCGCGGCGACCGGGTGGTGCTGTCGTCGTTCCGGTACTGCTTCCTCGTTCGGCCCGCGGGTGCCGGCCTGTGGATCTGCTCGCCCCGGGGATCCGCTGTTCTACGGATTTCCTGTTCGCGGGGGGGCGCGCGTACCTCGGCCCTGTTCGGCCCTCGGGTCCGCTCGTCCCACAGATCTGTGGCTCCACGGGGTGGGGTTGTCCCGTGGGTTGCGCCAGTACGTCCGTTTCCGCTGGTGCTTCGGTTCCGGCACTTCGCGTTCTGCTGCTTCCTGCACTTCTGGTGCCGCGTGTCCTGCTCCTCGCGCCCGGTCTCGCTCGCCGGCCGCGCCTGCGTGTTCCGTACCGCTCGTCCTGCCGCTGCCGCTGCCGCTTCTCTTCGCGTCCGCTGTTCCTTCGCCGTCCGCGTGCGTGGCGCACCGCCGTGCATGTCGCGCACCGGGCCGCCGTGCCGCTCCGCGCGGCCATCCTGACCGCTGTCCGTCGCGGCCGTGTCCGTGAACCTCCCACAGGATGCCGCCTGTTGCGGTGACCGGTACGGGGTGGACCTACCCGACCACGGAATCCAGCCAACCCGATTCGGGAGGGTTCACCCGCCGGTGCGTTGCCTCCGGCATACCCACACCCACGGCGTTTCGCCCCAGGTCGTGCACTGAAAGTAATCCTACGATCACGCCCCCGGCGAGGGCGATCCGCTAAACGCCACCATTCGCCACCCCTTCGAATGAACTCGCCGACCGGTCCTCGCGATTGACTTGACACAGGTCGAGGGGAGACGGACGGAAAGGAGTGCGCGAAGGCGCGCGCCACGCGCCGCACCACCCACCGCACCACGACGCGCCACGGAAGCCGCCCCCTCCTGACGGAGCGTCACAACCGTGCTCCGGCACGTAACCACTGGCATACACCACCCGTTGGAGGAGGCATGGGCTTCACGATCGGCGGCATCCGCGACATCCGGTCCGGTTCACGGCGTCGCGCCCGCTCGACCGAGATCACGGCGGTGGCGGAGTACACGGGCCTGTGGGGCTGGGACGTGGTGCCCGGCGCCCGCGCGGCCCGCGGCGGGAACGGACGTACGGTCTGCTCGTGCGGTGCGGGCGACTGCGCCTCCCCCGGCGCCCACCCCCTGGCCCACACGGTCGGGCTGGCGGCCGGCGCGACGCTGGAGGAAGCCGCCGACGCGTGGGCCAGGACGCCCGGCGCGGCCGTCCTGCTCCCGGTGGGCCGCACCTTCGACGTCCTCGAAGTGCCGGAGGTGGCGGGGCGCAGCGCGCTCGTACGGCTGGAACGGATGGGCCTGCCGCTCGGCCCGGTGGCCGCCACACCGACGGGCCGCGCCCTGTTCTTCGTGGCGCCCGGCGCCGCCGCCGGCCTGCCTGGTCTGCTCTACCGGATGGGCTGGGACGACGCCGCCCTCGACCTGTGTTCCCGCGGCCCGGGCGACCACGTCACGGCCCCGCCGTCCGACCTCGGCGGGCTCGGCCCGATGCGGTGGCTGCGGCCGCCCACCCTGGACACGGCCGGACAGCCCCCGCAGGCCCGGCTGCTGCTGGGCACCCTCGCGTACGTGTGCCACCGGTCGGTCGCGTAGCCGGAGGCGCGGCGGACTCCGCCGCGCCCGGCGCCCCGCGCCGTATTCACCACCCGCGCCGCGTCCACCACCCGCGCGCCCGCAACTTTGCCAACCCCTCGCCGCCCCCGCCCGGAACGCCGCCACCCCTCACTCCTTCACGTCCGGCGCCCGATACGCACCGCCCGCCCTCGGAACCCCTTCCCCTCCCGCGCACGCCCCCACACGCCCCCGCGCACAGCTCACCGCCCGTGCCCGCCCCGCCCACCAAAAAGCCCCGCAGCGCGTTCATCCCGCTGCGGGGCTCTTCGAGTCGGACCGTGCCCGTAAGGCCATGTGCGTGCCCTAGTCTCCGATCAGGGCGTCCACGAATGCCTCCGGCTCGAACGGCGCCAGGTCGTCCGCGCCCTCGCCGAGGCCGACGAGCTTGACCGGTACGCCCAGCTCGCGCTGGACCGCGACGATGATGCCGCCCTTGGCCGTGCCGTCCAGCTTGGTCAGCACGACACCGGTGATGTCCACGACCTCCGCGAAGACGCGGGCCTGCACCAGGCCGTTCTGGCCGGTGGTGGCGTCCAGGACGAGGAGGACCTCGCCGACCGGGCCGTGCTTCTCCACGACGCGCTTGACCTTGCCGAGCTCGTCCATCAGGCCGGTCTTGGTGTGCAGCCGGCCGGCGGTGTCGATGAGGACGACGTCGGCGCTCTCGGCGATACCTTCCTTCACCGCGTCGAAGGCGATCGAGGCCGGGTCACCGCCCTCCGGGCCGCGGACCGTGCGGGCACCGACCCGCTCGCCCCAGGTCTGGAGCTGGTCGGCGGCGGCGGCACGGAAGGTGTCGGCGGCGCCGAGGACGACCGACTTGCCGTCGGCGACCAGGACGCGGGCCAGCTTGCCGGTGGTGGTGGTCTTGCCGGTGCCGTTGACGCCGACGACCATGACGACGCCAGGGATCTCCTGGCCGTCCTTGCCCAGGCCGTTGTCGGTGGCGACCGCGCGGTCCTGGTCCGTACCGATCAGCTTGAGCAGTTCCTCGCGCAGCAGGCCGCGCAGCTCGTCGGGGGTACGGGTGCCGAGCACCTTCACGCGCTCGCGCAGCCGCTCGACCAGCTCCTGCGTGGGCGCGACGCCCACGTCGGCGGTGAGCAGCGTGTCCTCGATCTCCTCCCAGGTGTCCTCGTCGAGGTGCTCGCGGGAGAGCAGGGTGAGCAGGCCCTTGCCCAGCGAGTTCTGGGAGCGGGAGAGGCGGGCCCGCAGCCGCACGAGGCGGCCGGCGGTCGGCTCGGGGACCTCGGCCTCCGGGGCGGCGGGGGCGGGCGGCTCCTCGGCCACCGGCTCCTCGACGGGCGCCTCGGCCGGCGGCAGGTCGACTTCTTCTATGGTGCGACGGGATGCGTCGCGGGGGGTCTCGGCGTCCTCACCGACCTGCGGTTCCGCAGGAGGTGCGGTGACGGACGGGGTGGTCGGCGGGGCCGGCGGCAGTTGCTGCTTCTTCTTGCGGCTGCTGACGACGAGCCCGCTGATCGCGCCGAGCGCGACCACAGCGATGACTACAGCAAGGATGACGATTTCCATAACTCACCCAGTATCGGTCACACCCCGCCGTGCGGGACCGCACACGCCGAACCTGGACCTCACCTGTCCGGGTTCGGTCGCCGCGGCCGGTCCGGATTCATCCGCCGCGCGTCCGCCCGCCATCCGCCGGAGGACATGTCCGGACATCGAGGAAATCGGCTTGGGGGTGGGCCCACCGGTGCAATAAGGCCGCCCGACGCCGTCCGATCGCCCCCCGCGCACACCTCCGCGCCGGACCCGCTCCTGGGTTTCGCCGCGCCGACAGGTCGCCGGGCGCGTCCGCCCCGGCCGTCGTGAACCCCGCCTGACCTGCGCATCGGTCGACAGTGCGGGATGCTCGGACGAGTTCGGGGGCCATCGGTGCTCGTCGTTGGACACAACAAGGCGCATGAACCGAAGTTGGATCAAAGTACGATAGCTCTCGGCTGCGCAACGCGCGTAGAGTCCTGGCAACCCCCTCCCCTTCGCCAGGCATCACAGCCGCTGCCTGAACCCGCACGGAGACACCTGCACCATGGGCACCACGTCCACGGACACCATGTCCGCTCCTGAAACCGAAGGCGCCGTCGAGCAACGAGGCATCGAGCCCGTCCCCGACCACGAACGCCACGGCCGCGTCCGCGAACTCTTCCCGACCTGGGTCGCCGCCAACATCAGCGTGCTGCTGCTCACCATGGGGGCCTCCCTGGTGATCACCAATGGTCTGAACTTCTGGCAGGTCCTGATCGTGGCCGCCATCGCCTCCGTCATCTCCTTCGGCATGGTCGGCGTGCTGTCGGTCTCCGGCAAGTGGGGCGGCGCGCCCGGCGCGATGCTCTCCCGCGCCGCCTTCGGCGTACGGGGCAACTACTTCCCGGGCGCGATCCTGTGGGTGGCCCGCTTCGGCTGGGAGACGATCAACGCGGTCAGCGGCGCGTACGCGGTGCTCACCGTCCTGAAGCTGCTGTTCGGCATCGAGGCCAACAACGTCCTCACCGTCATCACGCTGCTCCTGTTCGTCGCCACGACGTTCCTGGTCAGCGGCATGGGCCGGAAGGCGCTCAACGTCTGCAACAAGTACTCGACGTACCTGTTCACCGTCTTCAGCGTCATGGTGCTGGTGTACCTGGTCGCCGAGATGCCGTGGGGGAAGATCTTCTCCCAGTCGGCGGGCAGCACCGCCCTGATGATCGCCGGCATCGGCACCATCGCGGCGGGCGGTATCAGTTGGGTGCCCACCGGACCGGACTTCGCGCGCTACCTGCCGCATGCCGCCTCCGGCAAGAAGATCGTCGGTACGACCATCACCGGCGCCGCCCTGGTGATGGTGCCGATGGTGCTGATGGGCGGCATCATGGCCGTTTCCAACCCCGAGCTGGCCAACCAGAACACCGACCCGATGTCGTTCCTCGGCTCGGTGCTGCCGACCTGGCTGGCGGTGCCGTACCTGATCACCGCGCTGGTCGGGATGCTGCTGATCAACAGCCTGTCGATGTACTCGGCCGGTTTCACCGCGCAGACCATGGGCGTCAAGCTGCCGCGCGCCCTGGCCGTGAGCATCAACGCGGTCATCAGCCTGGTCGGCGGCGCGTTCATGATGCTGGTGGCCAAGGACTTCATCGGCCAGTTCATCACCTTCCTGACCCTGCTCGCGGTGTCCTTCTCCGCCTGGATCGGGGTGTACGCCGTCGACATGGCGCGCCGCCGGAAGATGGCGGTCCGCTACGACGGCGACAGCCTGATGAACGTCGGGCGCACCAGCCGTTACTGGTACGCGGGCGGCTTCTGCTGGCAGGCGCTGACGGCCTGGGGCGCGGCGCTGGTGGTGGGCCTGTGCCTGACCAAGGTCACCTGGTTCACCGGTCCGCTGGCCGAGACCTGGCCGGGCCGGCACGGTCTGGGCTGGGCGGCCACGATCCTGATCGCCGCGGTGGTCTTCGCGGTGCTGCCGAAGCCGAAGGAGACGGTGCCTACGGGCGCCGCCGCTCCGGCCGAGGTGCCGGCGCCGGTCGGCTGATTCGGCCCCGGCACCCTGTTCACCTGATGTGACGTCAGCTAACGTCCCCTTCGCCAACCGGGCCCACCGCCTCGGCGAAGGGGACGTTCGTCATGCCCGTAACGGTCCTGCGCCTCAACCTCGCCGCCCCCTCTCCCACCCCCGAAGCGCTCGGCGCGCGCTACCGGGCCGCCGTCGAGATGGCCGCCTTCGCCGACGAGCGGGGCCTGACCACGGTCCAGACCGAGGAGCACCACGCCACGGACAACGGCTGGATGCCGGCGCCGCTGGCCTTCGCCGGCGCCGTCCTGGGCGCCACCCGCCGGGTCACCGTCACCGTCTCCGCGCTGATCACGCCGCTGCACGACCCGCTGCGGCTGGCCGAGGAGATCGCCGTACTGGATCTGCTGAGCGGGGGCCGGCTGGTCACCGTGGCGGGCATCGGCTACCGGCCCGAGGAGTACGCGGCGCACGGCCGGGACTGGCACTGGCGCGGCAAGCTCCAGGACGAGGTGCTGGAGACGCTGCTCGCCGCGTGGCGGGGGGAACCGTTCCGCTACCGGGGCCGTACGGTACGGGTCACCCCGCGCCCGTACACCCAGCCGCATCCGCTCCTGCTGGTCGGCGGGGGTTCCCGGGCCGCCGCGCGCCGGGCCGCCCGGCTGGGGCTGCCGCTGTTCCCCAGCGCGTGGCTGCCCGGGCTGGAGGCGTACTACCACGCCCGGCGCGCCGAGTACGGGACCGAGGGCTGGGTGATGCAGCCCGCCGCCCGTACCTGTCTGCTGCACGTGTCCGAGGACCCGGACCGCGCCTGGGCCGAGTACGGCGGGCATCTGCTGCACGAGGCGCGGACGTATGCCTCGTGGCAGCCCCCCGGTGCCGAGTCGGCCGTACGGTCCGCCGCCGGCGACGTGGAGGCGCTGCGCCGTGAGGGGGTCTACCGGATCGTGACGCCCGAGGAGTGTGTGCGGCTGGCCGGGGAGGCGGGGACGGCGGGGTCGCTGATTCTGCATCCGCTGTGCGGCGGGATGCCCGTGGACGAAGGCTGGCGTTCCGTACACCTGTTCGCGGAGCGGGTCGTTCCGCGCCTCAAGGGGGACTGAGGCACCACCCTGTTCCGTTGCTTCAACGGAAAACCATTCGCGAGGAAAAGAAACAGCCCCGAAGTTCCGGGCCGGAATGCAGGAGCTGCCCCGGTCCGTCGGACGGACCGGGGCAGCCACCCACAACTGAGGAGAAGAGCTGGCGGGGGGTGTTAGCCCATCTCCTCCAACGCCTTGCCCTTGGTCTCCTTCACGAATTTCAGCACGAAGGGGATCGAGAGCAGAGCGAAGATCATGTAGATCACGTACGTACCCGAAAGATTCCAGTCGGAAAGGCTCGGGAAGCTGGCAGTGATGGCCCAGTTGGCGATCCACTGCGCACACGCCGCGACACCGAGCGCAGCGGCGCGGATCTTGTTCGGGAACATCTCACCGAGGAAGACCCAGACCACGACACCCCAGGACAGGGCGAAGAAGAGCACGAAGCCATGGGCCGCGACCAGGGCGACCGTGCCCTGGAGGGTCGGCAGCGTGCCGTCCGCGGTCTTCGAGGCGAAGGCCCACGCCTCCAGGGCGAGTGCGACGGCCATGCCGGCGGAGCCGATCAGCGCCAGCGGGCGGCGGCCGATCCGGTCCACGAAGATCATCGCGATCACGGTGCCGATGATGTTGATGATCGACGTGGTGAAGCTGTAGAAGAACGAGCTGCTCGGGTTGATGCCGACGGACTGCCACAGCGTCGAGGAGTAGTAGAACGCCACGTTGATGCCGACGAGCTGCTGGAAGACCGACAGGCCGATGCCGATCCACACGATCGGCAGGAAGCCGAACCGGCCGCCCAGCAGGTCCTTGAAGCTGGACTTGTGCTCCCGGCGCATGGCTTCCTGGATCTCACCGACCCGGTGGTCCAGGTCGACGCCCTGACCCTCGACCTCGGCCAGCACCTCCTTGGCCTTGTCGGTCTTGCCGACGGAGATCAGGAAGCGGGGCGACTCGGGGATCGCGAAGGAGAGCAGCCCGTAGAGCACGGCCGGTACGACCATCACGCCGAGCATCCACTGCCAGGCCTCCAGGCCCGCCAGCTTGCCGCGCTGGTCACCGCCGGCGAGGTTGAGGATGCCCCAGTTCACGAGCTGGGAGACCGCGATGCCGATGACGATCGCGGCCTGCTGGAAGGAGCCCAGCCGCCCCCGGTACGCGGGCGGCGCGACCTCGGCGATGTAGGCCGGGCCGATGACCGACGCCATGCCGATCGCGATGCCGCCGAAGACGCGCCACATGGCCAGGTCCCACAGGGCGAACGGCAGCGCCGAGCCGACCGCGCTGATCGTGAAGAGCGCCGCGGCGATCTGCATGACGCGGATCCGGCCGATGCGGTCCGCGATCCGGCCGGCCGTGGCGGCTCCGATGGCGCAGCCGATCAGCGCGATGGCGATCACCTGGGCGAGCCCCGCGGAGCCCACTTCGTAGCGGCCGCGGATCGCCTCGACGGCGCCGTTGATCACGGAACTGTCGTAGCCGAAGAGGAAGCCGCCCATCGCGGCAGCCGCGGTGATGAAGATGACATGGCCGAGGTGATCCGGCTGGGCCTTGCGGCCCTCCGGGATCGTCGGCTGCGCGGTGCTGGTCAACGTGTACTCCAGTGCCCGGCTGCGCTGCCGGGCGTAGGGGGCTGGCCCTTCCAGTGGCGCATAGGTTGGGGGTACCCACCACTTGAAGGTAAAAGCAACGTTGCAGACCCTATGCCTTCAAGTTTCGAAGTCAATAGGTCGTGATGAATTTGTTTCGGCAGCGCTTCACCGTCACTGCGTTCAAGTTATGAAGCGTGTCCGAGCCACTGCGAACCGTGTGCATCCCACCGGTACCCCGTGGCGCCGGCTTCAGCGCAGCCGCTGGCTGATCACCTTCGAGACACCGTCGCCCTGCATCGACACCCCGTACAGCGCGTCGGCGACCTCCATCGTCCGCTTCTGGTGCGTGATCACGATGAGCTGTGAGCTCTCCTGGAGCTCCTCCATGATCCCGATCAGCCGCTGCAGATTGGTGTCGTCCAGCGCCGCCTCGACCTCGTCCATCACATAGAACGGGCTCGGGCGCGCCTTGAAGATCGAGACCAGCAGCGCCACCGCGGTCAGCGAGCGCTCGCCGCCCGACAGCAGCGACAGCCGCTTGACCTTCTTGCCCGGCGGGCGGGCCTCCACGTCCAGGCCCGTGGTGAGCATGTTGTCCGGGTCGGTCAGCACCAGCCGCCCCTCACCGCCCGGGAACAGCCGCGCGAAGACGCCCTCGAACTCCCTGGCCGTGTCGTGGAACGCCTCGGTGAAGACCTGCTCCACCCGCTCGTCGACCTCCTTGATCACGCGCAGCAGGTCGGACCGCGTCTTCTTCAAGTCTTCAAGCTGCTCGCTGAGGAACCGGTGCCGCTCCTCCAGCGCCGCGAACTCCTCCAGCGCGAGCGGGTTCACCTTCCCGAGCTGCTGATACGCCCGCTCGGCGGCCTTGAGCCGCTTCTCCTGCTCGGCCCGTACGTAGGCCACCGGCCGGTTGCGGGGGTGCTCCGGGTCCTGTGGCAGCTCCTCGTCCTGCGCGGCCGGGGACGGCGGTACGGGCTGGTCGGGCCCGTACTCGGCCACCAGCGCGGCGGGCTCGACGCCCAGCTCCTCCAGGGCCCTGGCCTCCAACTGCTCGATGCGCATCCGCTTCTCGGCGCCCAGCACCTCGCCGCGGTGCACCGAGTCCGTCAGCTTGTCCAGCTCGCCCTTCAGCTCCCGGCTCACGTTGCGCTCGGCCACCAGCGCCTGCTCACGCTCCTGCTTGGCCAGCTCGGCGGCCAGCCGCTCCGCCTCAACCCGTACGACCGAGACCTCGACGTGCGCCAGGAGCTGCCGCGCACCGGAGGCCACCGCGGACGCCACCGCCGCCTCGTGCCGGGCGCGGGCGCGCCGCTGCTCGGCACGGGCCCGTGCCTCGCGCTCGGCCCGCGCCGCGCGGTCCAGACCGTCGGCGCGGCCCGCGAGCCCTTTGACCCGCTCCTCGTGCGTACGGACCTGGAGGCGGGCCTCCATCTCCGTCTGCCGCGCGTTGGCGCCGTCCGCGGCCAGCCGGTCCCGTACGGAGGTGTCCGGCTCCTCGTCGCCCGGCTCCTCCTCGGCCACCGCCAGCCGCTCGGCCAGCTCCTCGGCCTCTTCGGTCGCCCGTTCGAGTGCCTCCTCGGCCTTCGCGGCGGCGGCCGCCGAGCGCTCCGCCTCGTCGGCGGCGCCACGCGCCTGGCCACCGAGACGGCCCAGGTCGCCCGCGACGCGGGACTTCTCCCGGTCGGCGGCGCGCCGCCGTTCCCCCGTCTCGTCGGCCAGCCGCGCGCACGCGTCACGCCGTTGCCGCGCCGCCTCCTGAGCGGCGGTCAGCCGCTCGCAGCGGGCGCCCAGTTCGGCGGCCTCGGCCGCGGCCTCGTCGACGGACGCCTGCACTTCCAGCAGGCTCGGCGCGCCGGCCGACCCGCCCTGTGCGAAGTGCGCCCCGAGGACGTCACCTTCGGCGGTCACCGCCGTCAGCTCCGGCCGGGACGCCACCAGTTCCTCGGCGTCCTCCAGCGTCCCGACGACCACGACGCCCCGCAGCAGCCACCGTACGGAGCGCAGCAACTCGTCCGGGCCCCGGACCAGTTCCGCGGCGAGCGGCAAGCCGCCGGAGTCCACGGCGTGGTCCGTCCGCGGCCCCGCCCCCAGCACCATCGCCGCACGTCCCGCGTCCTCCTTGCGCAGGAGGCGGATCGCTTCGGCGGCCGTTGCCGGGTCGGCCACCGCCACGGCGTCCGCCGCCGCGCCGAGTGCCGCCGCCACCGGCACCTCGTGGCCCGGGTCGACGGTCAGCAGCTCGGCGGCCGGGCCGAGGAGGCCGGTCAGCCGGTCGGCCGCGCCGAGCAGGGCGCCGGTCCCGTCCTTGCGGCGCAGCCCGAGGGCGAGCGCCTCGTGCCGGGCGGAGACCGCCGCGCGCTGCCGTTCCGCGGCCGTCAGCGCGTCGCGCGCGGCACCCAGCGCGGTCTCGGCGTCCGCCAGGTCCTGTTGCGCGGCCTCGTGCTGCCGCGCCAGGTCGGCGTCGTCCGCCTCCAGCCCGTCCACCTCGGCCTTGAGCGTCTCGTACTGCTCCTGGGCGTCGGCCGCGCGCTGCCGCGCCTCGTCCCTGGCCGCGGCCAGCCGTCCGATCTCGGCCTGCGCCGATGCCGCCCGGCCGCGCGCGGCGGTGACCTGCCCGTGCAGCCGGGCCAGGCCCTCCCGCCGGTCCGCCATGGCGCGCGCCGCGTCCCGCAGCCGCCGTTCCTCGTCCGCCAGCCGGCGCTCCAGCTCGGCCCGGTGTTCGGTGGTGTCCTCCAGTGCCCGGCTCGCCGCCTCCAGCGCGGCTTCCAGCTCGGCCTCCTGCTCGCGGACCCGGGCCGCCTCCCGTTCCAGCTCCTCCGGGTCGCGGCCGCGCCGCTCTTCCGGCGGGGCGGCCGTCGCGCTCTTGACGCGCGCGTCGGCCAGCGAGACCGTGCCGCGCACCCGCTCGGCGAGCTGTGACAGCTCGTAGTACGTCTGCTGGGCCCGCTGGAGCCGGGGCGTCAGCGTCCGTACCTCTTCCTCCAGGGCGGCCTCGCGCCGGGTCGCCTCCGCGAGCCGCTGCTCGGCGCTCTCCTTGCGCTGCTTGAGCGCCGCCTCGTCGGCGATCTCCGCGCGCAGCGCCTCGCGCAGCGTCACGAGGTCGTCGGCGAGCAGCCGCAGCCGGGTGTCGCGCAGGTCGGCCTGGATGACGGCGGCGCGGCGGGCAACGGCGGCCTGCCGGCCGAGCGGCTTGAGCTGGCGCCGCAGCTCGTCGGTGAGGTCCTGGACCCGCGCCAGGTTCGCCTTCATCGCCTCCAGCTTCCGCAGCGCCTTCTCCTTGCGCTTGCGGTGCTTGAGGACGCCGGCCGCCTCCTCGATGAAGGCGCGGCGCCCCATGGGATCGGCGTGCAGGACGGAGTCGAGCTGGCCCTGCCCGACGATGACGTGCATCTCCCGGCCGATGCCGGAGTCCGACAGCAGCTCCTGGATGTCCAGGAGGCGGCAGGTGTCACCGTTGAGCTGGTACTCGCTGCCGCCGTTGCGGAACATCGTCCGCGTGATGGTGACCTCGGCGTACTCGATGGGCAGCGCGCCGTCGGCGTTGTCGATGGTCAGCGAGACCTCGGCGCGGCCCAGCGGCGGCCGGCCGGTGGTCCCGGCGAAGATCACGTCCTCCATCTTGCCGCCGCGCAGCGACTTGGCGCCCTGCTCGCCCATGACCCAGGACAGGGCGTCGACGACATTGGACTTGCCCGACCCGTTGGGGCCCACGACACAGGTGATGCCGGGTTCGAAACGCAGTGTCGTGGCGGAGGCGAAGGATTTGAATCCTCGCAGTGTCAGGCTCTTGAGATGCACGCCGTTGGACTCTACCGCCCGGTCCCCGCCGGGGGCCGCCCCGGCACGAGGGCCGCGGCGCACCCGGTCGCACGCGGGCGGTCGGGCCCTGTCCAGGGCGTCCGCACCCGTCGCGGCTGTGCGATTTCGGTTTCGTTGCTGAAGGTGCAGGGCACATCAGACGGTGAGGGCCATCCCGGAAGCCGAAAAGAAAAGCGACGGAAAACGACGAAGGGACGCCGAAGCGTCCCTTGAAGATCTTGCTAGCGGTGCCTCAAGCGGCTGGCGAAACAGCCCGTCGGCCCCGGGGGATGGGGTCAGGTGAGCGCGGGCTCCGCCTGGGGTACGTCGATGCCCTCAAGCATCGAGTCGTCGTGACGTGCGGCAGCGGACAGCATGTCGTTTTCGGCCTGCATCCGGATGAGTTCGGATTCGAGGTCCTGGACGCGCTGCTGAAGCCGTCGCATCTCGGAGAGGACTCGGGGGTCGGAGCCGCCGACGTAACCGAGAAGCGCCTTTGCCATGATGGATGGTCCTCCACACTGAGTGACCGACCGAAGCGGTGTGGGTCGTGAGGGATTCGCACCCGCGGTGCTTGTCATTGTCCTGCGAACTCAATGCCAAACAGCTAAGGTGCGCGGGGCTTCCAGAGTCTCACCAAAAGGTTTGAGGGTCAACACGATCACGCCCCGTATCCTTGGGCGCCCGGGAGCCCGCGGCCGCGGCAACGCCGGACCGGCTCCCCAGAAAAGCGCCTCGGGGGCGTGGAGATCATCCTTACAGCGGCAGCCTTCCACGGGTCGGCCGAGTTGGCAACCACCAGGTCATGACTGCATTGTGCATGTGACGGGGACACGCAGAACCGGCCCGTCGTCCGGTTCCCGGATCCCGCGCACCGCACCGGGTCAGCGGATCGCGAACCCGTCGTAACCGCCCCGCGGAGTGTCCCAGATCTCACCCACCCCTTCGACCCGTCCGGGCGTGTCGCCGGTGCGCAGCCACGCCAGGAGTTCCTCGCACCGGCCGCGGGGCCCCTCGGCGACGACCTGGACCCGCCCGTCCTCAAGATTGACGGCGAAACCCACGAGGCCGCCGATCCGCAGGGCGTTGGCCCGGGTGAACCACCGGAAGCCGACCCCTTGGACCCGGCCGCGCACCCAGGCGGTCAGGCGGACATCTTCGTTCATGTCTGCACGGTAACCGGCCAATTGCTCGTCGGGCACATCGGCCCCACACGTCATGGCGTACAGTCGCCCGGCAACGAGACTCACCCTTACGAGTGAGGCACGTTGACGCTCATGTGGACAGAAGGAAGGCAGTGGATGGGCCGCCATCGACGCTCCGCTCCCGCATCGCCCGAAGCCGACGGAGCCCCGGACCGGACCGGAAGCCCGGCCTCCGTCTCTCCCGCGCTCTCCGGCCGCCACCGCGGCCACCGCCCCGCGCGCGACCGCCGTACCGCTCCGGTCCGCACCGGGCTGCTCGGCGCCTCGGCCGCCGTGGCGATGGGCGCGGTCGCCGTCGCCTCGGGCCTGCTGCCGGGCGGCGGCCAGTACGACTGGGGCGGCAGCGGCGGCTCCGGCGAACGGGTGCGCGCCGACGCCCTGCCGCACCCGCCGACGCGCGACACGGCGTCCGTGCCGCCCACCGGCCGCGGCGCCGGCCAGGCCAGCCGCGGCGAGCCCCGGCCCGGCATCCCGGACCGGGCGGCGTCCCCCACTCCGTCCGCCACCCCTTCGGCCACCCCGGCCCCCCGGCCGCCGTCCACGCCCCCGGCCGACACCGGCGCCGGCCGGGACCGTACGCAGCGGCCGCCGGACCGTACGGCCACCGCCCCCACGCCCCCGAAGAGCACGCCGACCGCCTCCGCCGCACCGGGCACCGCGCCCTCGGCCGCCGAGTCGCAGGTGGTGGCCCTGGTCAACGAGGAACGCGCGAAGGCCGGCTGCTCACCGGTGACCGCCGACCGCGAACTGGGCGGTCTGGCGAGGGACTTCAGCGAGGACATGGCGCGCCGCGACTTCTTCGACCACACCGACCCGGACGGCCGCAGTCCCTGGGACCGCGCCAAGGAGGCGGGCATAGCGAACCTGGGCGGCGAGAACATAGCGCGCGGCCAGGCCGACGCCCGCGCGGTGATGGACACCTGGATGCACAGCCCCGGACACCGCGCCAACATCCTCAACTGCGAGTACCAGGCCCTGGGGGTCGGAGCGCACTTCGGCTCGGGCGGCCCGTGGTGGACGCAGGACTTCGGCTTCTGAACCGGAGGGCGGCACAGGCCCTCAGCCCTCCTCGTGCTCCGGAAGGCTGTCCCACTCCTCGCCGTCGCGGTAGAGCTCATAGGCGTGCTCGGCGGCGATCTCCTCCGCGTGGGCGCGGCTGCGCACCGTGACCTCGTGCCGCTCGCTGACGACCTCGCCGTGTACGCCGCCCTCTTCGACCACCTCGATCGCGTGTGTCTCGTACACGACGCTGCCGGGCGCCGCCGAGCTCCAGACCAGATGCATACTCGTCGCCATCGGATTCCAACCTCCGAAGGTATGGCCCCCTGGCTACAGGGTCGCATCTCCATCCGTACGAAAGCACGCGTATGCGGGTGGGTCGGCGTGTACAGGTCCCCGCGTACGGACGGCACGCCGGGATCAGGGCGCGCGGGCCGGGCGCGCACCGTACCCGCTCGCGCCCGGTACCGGGGCCCGTCGGGCGGCGTCGGCGCACACCGGCCCCTGGTTGGAGACGGGCAGCCGGGGCGGCCCTACGGGCGCGGCGGCCGCTGGCAGCGCGGGCAGAAGTAGCTGGACCGGTTCATCCAGGGGCGCCGGCGCATCGCCGTACCGCAGCGCCGGCACGGCTCGTCCTCGCGCCCGTACGCGTCCAGCGACCGTTCGAAGTAGCCCGACTCGCCGTTGACGTTGACGTAGAGGCTGTCGAAGCTGGTGCCGCCGACGGCGAGCGCGGCGCTCATCACGTCGCGGATGTGGCCGAGGAGCTCGGCGGTACGGGGGCGGGTGAGGGTGGCGGTCGGACGGTCGTAGTGCAGCCGGGAGCGCCACAGCGCCTCGTCGGCGTAGATGTTGCCGACGCCGCTGATCAGCGACTGGTCCAGCAGCGCGCGCTTGACGGTGGTACGGCGGCGGCGCAGCGCGTCGTGGAAGGCGGCGTCGTCGAAGGCCGGGTCGAGCGGGTCGCGGGCGATGTGCGCGATGACGTCGGGGAGCCCTTCGAGGTCGCCGGGCACGGCGTCGTGCAGCGACAGTCCGCCGAAGGTGCGCTGGTCGACGAAGCGGAGTTCGGTGCCGGCGTCGTCGTCGAAGGTGAAGCGGACGCGCAGGTGCTTCTCGTCGGGGGCGTCCTGCGGCTGGACCAGGAGCTGCCCGCTCATGCCCAGGTGGGCGAGGACGGACAGGCCGTCGGTGACCGGGAGCCACAGATACTTGCCGCGGCGCCGGGCCTCCCCGATGCGCTGCCCCTTCAGGCGCGCGGCGAAGTCGACGGCTCCGGCGGTGTGCCGGCGGACGGCCCGCGGGTGCCGGACCTCGACGGCGGCGACGGTACGGCCCCGTACCCACCGCTCCAGTCCGCGGCGTACGACCTCGACCTCGGGCAGCTCGGGCACGGCTCTCCTCGTCATGGGGCGTCCGTCGCGTGCACGGACACCGTACGAATGGTGCGGACCGGGCGCGGGGCGGGTTTCGCACCCGGTACGGCTCCGCAAAGCACTGCCCGGCCGCCCTCCCCGGTGCGGGGCGGACGGCCGGGAGTGACGAGCTTCGCGGGCTCAGCCGGAGACGGGCGGCTCCCCGGCCGGGGGAACCACGGGCTCTCCGGACGGGGGAACCACGGGCTCTCCCGCCGGCGGGGCGTCCGCGGCCCGCTCGGCCGCTTCGTCCGCCGCCGCGCGGATCGCCCGCCAGGCGGACTCCGCCGCCTGCTGCTCGGCTTCCTTCTTGCTGCGGCCGGTGCCGGTGCCGTACGAGACACCACCGACGCGGGCAGCAGCAGTGAAGGTCTTCTCGTGGTCCGGACCGGTCTCGCTGACCAGGTATTCCGGGACGCCGAGACCTTCGGTCGCGGTCAGTTCCTGGAGGCTGGTCTTCCAGTCCAGGCCGGCCCCCAGGCCGGCGGACTTCTCGATGAGCGGGTCGAAGAGCCGGTGCACCAGCTCACCCGCCGCGTCGAGGCCCTGGTCGAGATAGACCGCGCCGATCACCGCTTCGAGGGTGTCGGCCAGGATGGATGCCTTGTTCCGGCCGCCGGTGCCCTCTTCGCCCCGGCCGAGGCGGATGAAGGCGCCGAGGTCGAGGCCACGGCCCACCTCGGCGAGCGCGCGCGAGTTGACCACCGCGGCCCGCAGCTTGGCCAGTTGGCCTTCGGGCAGGTCGGGGTGGGTGCGGTACAGCGTGTCCGTGACCACCAGGCCGAGCACCGAGTCCCCGAGGAACTCCAGCCGCTCGTTGGTGGGCAGGCCGCCGTTCTCGTACGCGTACGAGCGGTGCGTCAGCGCACGCACCAGAAGGGCGGACTCAAGGTGATACCCGAGCCGCCCTTCCAGAAGCGTGTGGGACGAGGCCGTGTCCGCCGGTGCCGTTTCAGCCCCGCGCTTGCGGGGAGACGTCTGGGCGTCTGACATAGAGCCTGTCACCAGCCGATCAGACCTCGAGGACCTGTCGCTTGTTGTAGGTGCCGCAGCTCGGGCACGCGATGTGCTGCTGCTTCGGCTCGTGGCAGCGCTCGCACGCCACCAGGGTGGGGACCGCAGCCTTCCACTGCGACCGGCGGTGGCGCGTGTTGCTGCGCGACATCTTCCGCTTCGGAACAGCCACGGCTACTTCTCCTGCTTCTCGGCGGCGCGCGCTGATTCAGGCCCGTCGCCGCTCATGTTTTCGTCCTTCTCGCCGGCCGGGTCGGTGGCGAGTCCCTGCAGTGCCGCCCAACGGATGTCGACGGCGTCGTGGTGGTGGTCCGGGTCGTCCGCGAGCCGCTCTCCGCACTGGGAGCACAGGCCCGGGCAGTCGTCCTGGCACACCGGCTGCATCGGCAGTGCGAGCACCACCGCATCACGCAGCACGGGTTCGAGGTCGAACAGGTCGTCCTCGAGGAAGAGCGTGTCCTCCTCTTCCTCGGCGTCGTCGCCGGGCTCCGCGGTGCGGGTCCTGGCGTCGGCGTCGGGGTAGGAGAACATCTCCTGGAAGTCCGCTACGAGCTCGCGCTCCAGCGGCTCCAGACACCTTACGCACTCCCCCTGGACCGATGCACGGCCGGTGCCTGTGACAAGCACCCCGTCCATGACGGACTCCAGGCGGAAGTCGAGTTCCACCGGTGCGCCCACGGGCACTCCGATGACCTCGTTGCCGAGGTCCCGGGGGGCCTCGACGGTGCGGGAGAGCCGCTGCAGCGCGCCGGGACGGCGTCCCAGATCGCGCGTGTCGAACACGAGCGGGGAACGGTGGTCGAGGCGGGCGTTGATGGCTTCCTGCTTTCTACGCTGACGTACGAGCCGCCCCGTCACCGAAAGGCGACCGGGCAGCAGAGATCGCGGACGTACACGCGACCGAAGAGCCAGGATACTGGAACGGTCCCGATAGGCCCAATCCGCTACTGCCGCCCCTCCTCGTACTGCCGCAGCCGGTCCAGGTCGATCATGCTCGTGTCGAAGAGGCTGGTCTCGTCCAGCGCGGCGGGCTGCGCCGCCCGCCCGGCGGGGGCCTGCCCGGTGGGCTGGGCCTGCTGGAGGTAGGCCGCGTTCGGGTCGTAGGGCTGCTGGTGCCGGGCCTGCTGCGCCTGCGGGTCCTGCCAGCCGTAGCCGTACGGGTCCTGCTGCCCGTACGGCGCCTGCGGGTAGCCGTAAGCGTCCTGCTGCCGGTAGTCCGCCTCGGCGTAGTAGTCCTGCTGGACGCCGGGCTGCGCCTGGGGCGGCACGGCGGGCTGCGGCGGAGCCTGCGGCTGCGGCGGCACGGGGCCGGCCAGCTCGGCGAGGCCCGCGAGGTACTCGGCGTCGCCGGTGTGCACCGGGTGGCGGCCGTCGGGCTGTGCGGCGAGGCCGCCCAGCTCGTCCGTCGGCCGGGCCCCCTGGAGCTTGAGCCGGCCGCGGCCGACGGCCTCCAGGGTCTTGGTCAGTACGGCCTCGAAGGCGCCGAACTTGGCGTCCACGTACCGGTCGGCGCGGTCCTTGAGCGTCTGCGGGTCGGCGCTGCGCTCGGGGGCCTGGACGCCATCCTCGTCCGCGTGGCCGCCCTCGCCCGGCGCGCGGCCGAGCAGCTTCTCGCGGCCGCGGTCGACCGAGCCGATGGTCTTGGTGAGAACGACCTCGAAGTTGGCCAGCTTGCTGTCGACGTAGTCGTCGGCCTCGGCGCGGATCTCCTCGGCCTCGCGGCGGGCCTCGGCCAGGATCCGGTCGGCCTCGGCCTGGGACTGCCGGGCGACCTCGGTGTCGGAGATCAGCGAGCCGCGGTGGGCGTTGGCGGACTCGATGATCCGCTCCGCCTCGGCGCGGGCCTCCTCGACCATCTGCGCACGGTCACCGAGCACCTCCTGGGCCTGGGCGAGCGACCCGGGCAGGGCGGCGCGCACCTCCTCCAGCCCGGCGAGCAGCTCGGCGCGGTTGACCACGCACGAGGCCGACATGGGCATGGACCGGGCACTGCCGACGGTCCGGACGATCTCGTCGAGCTTCTTCTGCACGTCCACCTTGGACTCGCCACTTTCCGGGTCGGTACGACGGAACGGGGACGACTGTACGTCCACAGACCCCCGCACCGACACCTGCTGACGGGTTGTCAGCAGGTCACCTGGTGCCGAGCCGCTTGGTCAGCTCCTCCAGGACGAAGGGCGGCACCAGATGGGAGACGTCGCCGCCCCAGGCCGCGACCTCCTTGACCAGGCTGGACGACAGGAAGCTGTAGGTGGGGCTGGTGGGGATGAAGAGGGTTTCGATGCCGGAGAGGCCGTTGTTCATCTGGGCCATCTGCAGCTCGTAGTCGAAGTCGCTGACCGCCCGCAGCCCCTTGACGATGGCGGGGATGTCGCGCTGCTTGCAGAAGTCGACGAGCAGGCCGTGGAAGGACTCGACCTGGACGTTGCCGTACTCGGCGGTGGCCCGGCGGATCAGGTCGATCCGCTCGTCGACCGAGAACAGGCCCTTCTTGGCCTGGTTGATCATCACGGTGACGTGCACGACGTCGTAGAGCCTGGAGGCCCGGGCAATGATGTCCAGGTGCCCGTTGGTGATGGGGTCGAACGACCCCGGACAGACTGCGCGGCGCAACTGAGGTTCCTCGCTCTCCGGTCCGGTCATGACGCGTTGTCGCACGTCGAAGCGGCGCGACCGTACCAAAGCGTTCCCTCGCCGTAGCGCCGGGACCGGATGGCCGCGAACCCGGCAGGCCAGGGGAACGGACCGCCTCTGGTGCTGCGCTCCACGGTGACGAGTGCCTCCTCGGCACACCAGCCTTGCCGACGGAGTGTGAGCAGGATCTCCCCAAGATCGTCGTCGGTGACGGCGTACGGCGGGTCCAGGAAGAGCACGTCGTACGGCTCGGCCGGGGCCGGCCCCGCGACCACCTGCTCGGCCTTGCCCGCGCGGACCTCGGCGCCCGGCAGGCCGAGGGCGCGGACGTTGTCACGGATGGTGCGGACGGCGCGGGCGTCGGCCTCGACCAGCAGGACGTGCGCGGCGCCGCGGGACAGCGCCTCCAGGCCCACGGCGCCGGAGCCGCCGTACAGGTCGAGCACCCGGGCGCCGGACAGCGGGCCGTCCAGCGACTCCCAGGTGGAGAACAGGCCCTCGCGCGCCCGGTCGGAGGTCGGACGGGTGCCGTTGCCGGGGGGCACGGCCAGGCGCCGGCCGCCGGCCGTGCCGGCGATCACGCGGGTCATGGGTCTCGGTCCTTCGCGCTGCGGATGGGACGGCCCGCCTGCGCGGACCGCTCCCCACGATATGGCGTCGGGCGGCGTGGGGCCGCTCCGCCCGGGCGGAGCACCTGGTGACAGGCTCGGGGCCCCACGCCGGGCCTGCGCGCGGCTCGCCCCCGGCCCCGGTCTCTCAGCCCTTGTCGAGATACTGCTCGCGCTCGGCGTCCAGCAGCGCCTGGAGGGCGATCCGCAGCTCCGGATGGCCGGACAGCTCCGGGTCGGCGGCGACCACCGAGGTGGCTTCCTCCCGGGCGGCCTCGATGACCTGCTCGTCCTCGATGACGGCGAGCATCCGCAGGGACGTACGGGCGCCGGACTGGGCCTGGCCGAGGACGTCGCCCTCGCGGCGCTGCTCCAGGTCGATACGGGACAGCTCGAAGCCGTCGAGGGTGCCGGCCACCGCGGCGAGCCGGGCCCGCGCGGGACTGGCCTCCGGCATCTCGCTGACCAGCAGGCACAGGCCGGGCGCGGAGCCACGGCCCACCCGGCCGCGCAACTGGTGCAACTGGGAGACGCCGAAGCGGTCCGCGTCCATGATCACCATGGCGGTGGCGTTGGGCACGTTCACCCCGACCTCGATGACGGTGGTCGCCACCAGCGCGTCCACCTCGCCGGCCGCGAAGCGGCGCATCACCGCGTCCTTGTCGTCCGGGTGCATCCGGCCGTGCAGCACCTCGACGCGCAGCCCGGCGAGCGGGCCCTTCGTGAGCTGGTCGGCCACCTCCAGGACGGCCAGCGGAGGCCGCTTGTCCTCGCCCGCCGCGGCCTCCTCGGCGGTCTCCTTCCTGGCGCCCTTGGCCTTCGGCGCGTCCTCCTCGTCGCCGATGCGGGGGCAGACGACGTACGCCTGGTGGCCGGACTCGACCTCCTCGCGCACCCGCTCCCAGGCCCGCGCGAGGAAGTGCGGCTTGTCCTTGGCGGGCACGACGTGACTGGCGATGGGCGAGCGCCCGGCGGGGAGCTGGTCCAGGACGGATGTCTCCAGATCGCCGAAGACGGTCATCGCGACCGTACGGGGAATGGGGGTCGCCGTCATGACGAGGAGGTGCGGCGGTTGTTTGCCCTTGCCGCGCAGGGCGTCGCGCTGCTCGACCCCGAAGCGGTGCTGCTCGTCGACGACGACCAGGCCCAGGTCGTGGAATTGGACCTTGTCCTCGATCAGCGCGTGGGTCCCGATGACGATGCCGGCCTCGCCCGTGACGAGGTCCAGCAGGGCCTGCCGGCGGGCGGCGGAGCCCATCGACCCCGTCAGCAGCACGACCTTGGTGCCGTGCTCGGCCCCGCCCAGCATCCCCCCTTCGGCCAGCTCCCCCATCATCTCCGTGATGGACCGGTGATGCTGCTGGGCCAGCACCTCGGTGGGCGCGAGCATCGCCGCCTGACCGCCGGTGTCGACGACGGCGAGCATGGCGCGGAGGGCGACCATGGTCTTGCCGGAGCCCACTTCCCCCTGGAGGAGGCGGTGCATCGGGTGGTCGGTGGCCAGGTCGTCGAAGATTTCGCGACTGACCTTCCGCTGGCCTTCGGTGAGGGTGAAGGGCAGCTTCGCGTCGAAGGCGTCGAGCAGGCCGCCGGGGGTCAACGGCCGCGGGGTGGCGGGGAGTTGGGTCTCCGCCATGCGGCGGCGGGCCAGCGCGACCTGGAGGACGAACGCCTCGTCCCACTTCAGCCGGGAGCGCGCGTCCTCGATGTCGGCCTTCGTGCGCGGACGGTGGACCTTCTCCAGGGCGTCCGGGAGCGGCAGCAGCGCCCGTCCCTCGCGCAGCGCCTCCGGCAGCGGGTCGAGCGCCTCGCGCGCGGCGGGCAGCACCGCGTCGACGGCCTTGGTGATCTTCCAGGAGGCGATCTGCTGGCAGGCCGGGTAGATCGGCATGAGGCGGCCGGCGAAGGCGTCCACCGCCTCTTCGCCGCCCTCACCGTCCAGCAGCGCGTATTCGGGGTGGGCGAGCTGGAGCTTGCGGTTGAAGACCGAGACCTTGCCCGCGAACATCGCGCGGCGGCCGGGCAGCAGGTCCTTGTGCGGTTTGTGGATGCCCTTGCCGAAGAAGACGAGCTGGAGCCGGCCGCTGCCGTCGGTGAGGGTCACCTCCAGGCGCTGGCCGCGCCCGTTGTTGAACTTCAGCACCCGGGCGTCCGCGACCCGCGCGACGACCGTGACGTGTTCGTCCAGCGGCAGGTCGGAGAGCCGGGTCAGCTCACCGCGCTCCGCGTATTTGCGCGGATAGTGGTGGAGCAGATCGCCGACCGTGTGCAGACCGAGATGCTCGGCCATCACCTTGGCGGTGGTGCCACCGAGAATCTTCTTCAGGGGTTCGTCGAGCGCGGACACGCAGACCATTGCACACCACGCCACTGACAACCGGCGGCAGGCCCCGGAATTCCGCCGGTCCGGCACGGCATTCCGTACCGCCCGGCCGACACGGTTCCCCGCCACCCCGCCGTGCGTTATTCGACGCCGATGAGAAGGGGGGCGCCGCGCTGCCCGCCTTCGTAGACGACGGTGTCCACGGCCAGGTGGCGCTCCCGTACGTGCCTTTCCAGGGTCTCGGCGAGGGAATCGGGAAAGCCCGCGCCGAGGACGAGCGTGACCATTTCCCCGCCGGCCGAGAGCATCCGGTCCAGTACGGTCGCCGCGGTGACCGCCAGGTCCGCGCCGATCACCGCCACGTCCCCGTCGATCAGCCCCAGGACGTCGCCGGCCTGGCAGACCCCGGCCGTCGTCCAGGACTGCCGCTCGGCGACGGCCAGCTCCGCGTAGCGGGTGGCGCCCGCGGCGGAGGTCATGGCCACCACGTCCTCGTCGAAGCTGCGGGCGGGCTCGTGCACGGCCAGCGCGGCGATGCCCTGGACGGCGGCGCGGGTGGGGATCAGCGCGACCCGTACGCCTTCGGTGCGGGCCTGCTCGGCCGCTGCCGCCGCCGTGTGCCGCAGTTCGGGGTCGTTGGGCAGCAGCATCACCTCGCGGGCGTTCGCCTGCCGGATCGCCTGCACCAGCTCGCCGCTGGCGGGCGGCTCCCCGGGGCGTACGGTCACCGCGGTCGCGCCGCCCTCGGCGCACAGCCCGGCGAGCCCGTCGCCCGGCACCACGGCCACCACGGCGCGCGCCACCGGCTCCGGCTCGCGGCGGCGCGGGGCCCGGCCTCCCTCGGCCGCCCCGAAATGGGTGATACGGATGCGGTACGGGCGGCCCGCCTCGATGCCCGCCTCGACGGCGGCGCCCGCGTCGTCGACGTGGACGTGCACGTTCCACAGCCCGTCGCCGCCGACGACCACCAGGGAGTCGCCGAGCTGGTCCAGCCGCGTCCGCAGACGGGCCACGGCGGAGTCGTCGGCCTCCAGGAGGTAGATCACTTCGAAGGCCGGGCCGCCCGGGTCCGCGTCGTCCCCGTGCCGCTCCTCCGGGGCGTGCCCGTCCCCGTCCGCCGCCGGGCAGCCGCCGGGCACCGGGACGGGGGCGTCCGGCCGTACCGCGATCGCCGCCGTCGGCACCTCGCCGGACAGCGCCCCGGCCAGCGCGCCCAGCAGGGCGACCAGACCGCAGCCGCCCGCGTCCACGACGCCCGCCCGGCCCAGGGCCGCCAGTTGCCCCGGCGTCGCCTCCAGGGCGGCGCGTGCCCCGTCGTACGCGGCCCGTGCCACTGCCGCCGGGGTCCCGTCGGCCCGCTCCGCCGCCTGCGCGGCCCCCGTGGCGACCGTGAGGACCGTGCCCTCGACGGGGTGCGCCACCGCCTCGTACGTCGACTCGGCCGCCCGCCGCAGCGCCCGCTTCAGCGCCGCCGAGCCGGGAGCGCCGTCCGCCGCCGGACCGCCGCCGGGCGCCGCGCCCCCGGTCCCCTCTCCGTCCTCGGCCTCCCCGGCCCCGTCTCCGCCCCCGTTCCGGGGCCCGTCGCCCAGGACCTCCGCCATGCCGCGCAGGAGCTGCGCGAGGATCGTCCCGGAATTGCCGCGTGCGCCGATCAGGGCCCCGTGCGCCATGGCGCCGACGGCGTCGGCCAGCCCCGGCGCGGTGCCCGAGGCGCCGTGGCCGTCGAAGGCGGCCTCGACGGCGCGGGCGGCGGACTCCACGGTCAGGTAGAGGTTGGTGCCGGTGTCCCCGTCGGCGACGGGGTAGACGTTGATCGCGTCGATCCGCTCGCGCTCGCGGCCCAGGGCCGTCAGCGCCAGGGCGCACCAGGTACGTACCGCATCGGCGTCGAGCGGGTGCGGCACCGTTCGTCCTCCTCGGCCAGCGGCCCGTCGCGGGCTCGGCTCGGTCATGCGATCCACCGCACAGTAGTCGCGCGGGGCCCGGCGGCCGGGGCGGGGGCCGGAGCGGTCATGGTAGTTTCGTACTGCGGGAGTGGCCGTTGTATGCTGCTCCGGTTGCCCGATGCGAATCGGGCCATTCCTCTCCTGGCGAATCGGGTCGGTTCAATGCACTCCGCTCGCCGGGATTCACCGTAAGTGCATCTGAAGTCTTTGGAGTGACCCGTGGCTGCCAACTGCGACGTCTGCGGCAAGGGGCCGGGCTTCGGCAAGAGCGTTTCCCACTCGCACCGCCGTACCAACCGTCGTTGGAACCCCAACATCCAGACGGTGCGCGCGGTCATCGGGCGCACGCCGAAGCGGCTCAACGTCTGCACCTCGTGCATCAAGGCCGGCAAGGTCTCGCGCTGACGTCCTGTCGTAGCGCAGCCCCCCGGTTGCCTGAAAGCCGGTCCACTTCGGTGGGCCGGCTTTTTGCCGTGCCCGTACGCGCACGACGGCGTGTACCGGGGCGCGGGTCCGGCCTGCGGGGCGCCCCGTCCGCTACGCCCCGGGCCGTTCCCTGAGCCGCCACCCGTGATCCACCGGCCCGATCCCCGCCCCCAGGCGGAAGCCGCCCGCGATGGCGCCGGTGACGTACTCCTTGGCCGCCGCCACGGCCCGCGGGACCGTGTCCCCCAGCGCGAGGCGGGCGGCGACGGCGCTGGCGAGCGTGCAGCCGGTGCCGTGGGTGTGCCGGTTGTCGTGCCGCGGCGCGCGCAGCCAGTGTTCCTCGGTGCCGTCGGTGAGCAGATCGACGGCGTCGCCCTCCAGATGGCCGCCCTTGATCAGCACCCAGCGCGGCCCGAAGCCGAGGACCGCGGCGGCGGCGCGCGGCAGATCCGCCTCTTCCCGTATCCGTACGCCCGTGAGCTGCGCCACCTCGTCGAGGTTGGGGGTGGCGAGGGTGGCCGTGGGCAGCAGTTTCGTGCGGACCGCGGTCAGTGCGGAGGCGGCCAGCAGCGCGTCGCCGTGCTTGGAGACGCCGACCGGGTCGACGACGACCGGCGCGGACACCCCGGCGAGCAGCGCGGCGACGGTCTCGACCAGCTCCGGTGAGGAGAGCATCCCGGTCTTGACGGCCTGGACGCCGATGTCGTCGACGACGCTGCGGAACTGGGCCCGTACGGCGTCGGCGGGCAGCTCCCACGCGCCCTGCACGCCCAGCGAGTTCTGCGCGGTGACGGCGGTCAGCACGCTCATGCCGTGCGTGCCGAGCGCCAGCATCGTCTTCAGGTCGGCCTGGATGCCCGCGCCGCCGCCGGAGTCGGACCCGGCGACGGTCAGGACGCGTGGAGGTGTGCGCATACCGGCGAATCTACCGGGGTGCCTCCCGGGCCCCGCCCGCGGTCCTCAGGCGCCGGCCGGATCGCCTTCCTGGTCCTCGCCGAAGTGGTCCCAGCCCGCGTGGGCCCAGGGCGCCCCGTCCACCGTCACCTGCGGCAGCGCCGACGGGTTCAGCACCTCGCCGATCACCTTCCAGCGGGCGGGCAGCTTCACGTCCGGCGGGAACGTCGCCACGATGGCGTGGTCCTCGCCCCCGTTGAGCACCCACTGCATCGGGTCCACGCCGACCGCCGTACCGATGTCGGACATCTGCGAGGGAATGTCGATCTGGCCCGAGCGCAGGTCGATCCGGACCTTGCTGGCCTCGGCGATGTGGCCGAGGTCGGCGACCAGGCCGTCGCTGACGTCCGTCATGGCGGTGGCGCCGAGGCCGGCCGCCGCCGGACCCGCGTGGTACGGGGGCTCGGGGCGGCGGTGTGCCTCCACGAAGGCGCGCGGGGAGCGGAAGCCGCGGGACAGCACCGCGTGCCCGGCCGCCGACCAGCCGAGCCAGCCGGTGACCGCGACGACGTCGCCGGGCTGGGCACCGGTTCGGGTGACCGGTTCCTGGTTGCGCAGGTCACCCAGTGCGGTGATCGCGACGGTGATCGTGTCGCCGCGTACGACGTCGCCGCCGACCACGGCGGCGCCCGCCACCTGGCATTCGTCGCGCAGCCCGTCCATCAGCTCGGTCGCCCAGGTCGCGGGCAGCTCGGCGGGGACGACCAGGCCGAGCAGGATGGCGGTGGGCACCGCGCCCATGGCGGCGATGTCGGCCAGGTTCTGCGCGGCGGCCTTGCGGCCCACGTCGTAGGCGGTGGACCAGTCGCGGCGGAAGTGCCGCCCTTCCAGGAGTACGTCGGTGCTGGCCACGACCCTGCGGTCCGGCGCGGTGACCACCGCGGCGTCGTCGCCCGGACCGATCCGTACGGCCGGGGTGACGGTGAGCCGGGAGGTCAGCTCCCTGATCAGCCCGAACTCTCCCAGCTCGCCCACGGTGCCCTTCATGCTGCTGCCCTTCCGATGCGTACGGACGATCCGTACTGCGCTGCCGATCCGTACTCCGTCATCGCGTGTCCGGTCCCCGCTCCCCCGGGGCGGCCGGTCCCCGCGCCGCGCGTCGCGTTCCCCGCGCGGGTCTCCCCGGCGTGCGCGCCGACGCGGTACCGTGGCGTCCCTTCTTCCCACATGATCCTCGAAGCCGCCCTGGAGGTCCCGTGGTACAGGCGTACATCCTGATCCAGACCGAGGTGGGCAAGGCGTCGGCCGTGGCGGAAGTGATCGCCAAGATCCCCGGCGTGATCCAGGCCGAGGACGTCACCGGTCCGTACGACGTCATCGTGCGGGCCCAGGCCGACACGGTCGACGAACTGGGCCGCATGGTGGTCGCGAAAGTCCAGCAGGTGGACGGCATCACCCGCACCCTGACCTGCCCGGTGGTCCATCTCTAGCTCCCCCGTATGCTCGGCCGGGTGATCTCCTCGTCGCGCCGGCTGCTGACACCGGCCCTGCTCACCGTGGCGTTCGCCGCGGTGAGCTGCTCGTCCTCGGTCCCCACCGCGGTCCCCTCGCCGGAGGGCGGGTCCGCGCGGCAGTGCCGGGCGCTCCAGAAGGAGTTGCCGCGGACCGTGGACGGGCTGGAGCGGGGCACCGCCGACCCGGTCTCGGACTTCACCGCCGTCTGGGGCGATCCCGCCGTCCGGTTGCGCTGCGGGGTACGCAAGCCCGCCGTGCTGACGTCCGGGAGTGAACATTACAACCCCGGTGCGGACGCGGCGGAAGTCAACGGTGTCGAGTGGCTCTTCGAGAAGCAGGACGACGGATACCGCTTCACCACCGTGCTGCGCACGACGTACGTCGAGGTGAGCGTGCCGGGGAAGTACGCCCCGGAGGTCGATGTGCTCACCGACCTCGCGGACGCCGTCAGGAAGACGGTGCCGGCCGGGGTCTGAGGACGCCGGCCGGCCGCCTCAGCGCAGGTCCGTGGAGCGCCGCAGCGCCGCCTGGACCAGCCGGTCGATCAGCTCCGGGTAGCTGACGCCGCTCTCCTGCCACATCCGCGGGTACATCGAGATGGGCGTGAAGCCGGGCAGCGTGTTGATCTCGTTGATCACGAACTCGCCGTTCTCCTGGAGGAAGAAGTCGGCGCGCACCAGTCCCTCGCAGGAGGCCGCCTCGAAGGCCGCCACGGCCAGCTCCTGGACGCGTGCGGTCTGCTCGTCGGTGAGCGGCGCGGGCACCAGGCCGGCGGCCGAGTCGATGTACTTGGCCTCGAAGTCGTAGAAGTCGTGCGCGCTGACCGGCGGGATCTCGGCCGGGACGCTGGCGCGCGGGCCGTCCTCGAACTCCAGGACGCCGCACTCGATCTCCCGGCCGCTCAGCAGCGACTCCACGATGATCTTGGGGTCGTGGCGGCGCGCCTCCGCAAGGGCCTCGTCGAGCCCGGAGAGGTCGTCCACCTTGGAGATGCCCATGGAGGAGCCGGCCCGGGCGGGCTTCACGAACAGCGGCCAGCCGTGCTCGCCGGCGAAGTCCACGATCTTCTTGCGGGCCGCCGCGGGGTCCTGCTCCCACTCGCGCGGGCGGATGACCTCGTACGGGCCGACCGGCAGCCCGAAGGAGGCGAACACCCGCTTCATGTAGTCCTTGTCCTGGCCGACGGCCGAGGCGAGCACTCCGGAGCCCACATAGGGCACACCGGACAGCTCCAGCAGGCCCTGGAGGGTGCCGTCCTCGCCGTACGGGCCGTGCAGCACGGGGAAGACCACGTCGACCTCGCCGAGCACCTTGGGCACCATGCCCGGCTCGCTGTAGACGACCTCGCGGCTGGTCGGGTCCACCGGCAGGACGACGGTGCCCTCGGCGGACTCGCTCAGTTCCGCCACACTCGGCAGCTTCCGGTCCGTGATGGCCATCCGCTCCGGGGCGTCGGCGGTCAGCGCCCACCGGCCGTCGGTCGTGATGCCGATGGGCAGCACGTCGTACTTCTCGCGGTCGATGGCGGCCAGCACGGCGCCCGCGGTGACCACGGAGATGGCGTGCTCGGAGCTGCGCCCGCCGAACACGACGGCGACGCGGGGCTTCTGGGAAGGAGTCTCACTGCTCATATCGCGTTGAGCGTACCTGCTGCCCCAGGAGGAGGCGGTGCCGCGGGCCCGGGAGTCGTCGCGGGCCCGGCGGCCGGACGGGGCCGGGCCCGGGGCACCGGCCGGTACGCCCGCGGGGCGCGGCCCCGGCGCTGTCAGTGCCGCTCGGGCTTGGCGCTGCGCGACATCAGTTCCTTGAGGGCCACCAGGGGCGGCTTGCCCTCATGGACGATGTCCACGACCGTCTCGGTGATCGGCATGTCGACGCCGTGCCGGCGGGCCAGATCCAGTACCGACTCGCAGGACTTGACGCCCTCCGCGGTCTGCTTGGTGACCGCGATGGTCTCCTCCAGCGACATGCCGCGGCCGAGGTTGGCGCCGAAGGTGTTGTTGCGGGAGAGCGGCGAGGAGCAGGTGGCGACGAGGTCGCCCATCCCGGCGAGGCCGGCGAAGGTGTGCGCGTCGGCGCCCATCGCCAGGCCCAGGCGGGTCGTTTCGGCGAGGCCGCGGGTGATCAGGGAGGCCTTGGCGTTGTCGCCCAGGCCCATGCCGCCGGCCATGCCGACCGCCAGTGCGATGACGTTCTTGACCGCGCCGCCCAGCTCGGCACCGACCACGTCGGTGTTGGTGTACGGGCGGAAGTAAGGGGTGTGGCAGGCGGCCTGGAGGCGCCGGGCGACGGCTTCGTCGGCGCAGGCGACGACCGCGGCGGCGGGCTGCCGGGCGGCGATCTCCTTGGCGAGGTTGGGGCCGGTCAGTACCGCGACACGCTCGGCGGGGGCCTTGGCCACCTCCTCGATGACCTCGCTCATCCGCTTGGCGGTGCCCAGTTCGACGCCCTTCATCAGGGAGACCAGGACGGTGTCGGCGGGCAGCAGCGGTGCCCAGGCGGCGAGGTTGTCGCGCAGCGTCTGCGACGGGACGGCCAGCACGGTGAAATCGGCGCCGTGCGCGGCCTCGGCGGGGTCGGTGGTGGCCCGTACGGACTCCGGCAGCTCCGCGTCCGGCAGGTAGTCGGGGTTGGTCCGGCCGGTGTTGATGGCGTCGACCAGGCCCGCTCTGCGGCCCCACATCGTCACCTCGCAGCCCGCGTCACCGAGCACCATCGCGAATGCGGTGCCCCAGGACCCCGTGCCGTAGACGGCGCAGCGCGTCACTTGCCTTCATCCTCCTGTGTCTTCGGTGCCTGGTCGTCCACTTTGATGCCCTGCTCGTCCAGTTTCCGTGCCCGCTCGGCCGCGTCGGGCGCCTTCTGGCGGGCCCGGCGGCGGGCGGCGACGGCCTTCTTGTGGTCGTACGGCTCGGCCGGCACCGGCTCGTCGCGCACCTCGGCGAGGATCGCGGTGACGGCGGCCATGACCTTGTCGGTGACCGCGCGCAGCACCTCGGCGGTCGGCTCCTTGCCGTAGAACTCGCTCAGGTCGACCGGGGGCCCCGCCTTGACCCGCAGGGTCTTGCGCGGGAACAGCCGCAGCTTCTTCTCCTTGGCGTACGGCGGCATCACCTCGTTGGCGCCCCACTGCGCCACCGGGATGACCGGTGCCTTGGTGAGCAACGCCACCCGGGCGGCCCCGGTCTTGCCCTGCATGGGCCACATGTCGGGGTCGCGGGTGAGGGTGCCCTCGGGGTAGAAGGCGACGCATTCGCCCTTGTTGATGGCGGCCACGGCGGCGCGGAAGGCCACCGCGGCGTCGGCGGATTCCCGGTAGACCGGGATCTGGCCGGTGCCGCGCATCATCAGGCCGACGAAGCCGCCCTTGAAGAGCCCGGACTTGGCGAGGAATCGCGGGACCCGTCCGGTGTTGTACTGGTAGTGCGCGTACGAGAGCGGGTCCAGATACGAGTTGTGGTTGACCGCGGTGATAAATCCGCCGTCGGCGGGAATGTGCTCCATTCCCTGCCAGTCCCGCTTGAACAGAACCAGGAGCGGCGGTTTGCAGATGACCGCGGCCAAGCGGTACCAGAAGCCGATTCTGCGGCGGGACACTGGGACACCCTCCTAGTGGGATCTGCTGAGCTGCTGCGACCCGGCAGCCGCACAAGTGTCGCCCCAGGTACCCGCTATGTCGAGAACACCGTAACCCCGCCGCTCACCGATGGCGGTGGCGGCAGGTGAGAATGAGGGCGATGCGAAGAGACGGAGCGGTCGTGGGCTGGAGCCTGGTCGTGCCGCTGAAACCCCTGGTACGGGCGAAGAGCAGGCTCTCCCGGGCGGCGGGGGAACAGCTCCGGCCCCAGTTGGCACTGGCGTTCGCGCTGGACACCGTGACGGCCGTGCTGGCCTGCGAAGACGTCCTGGATGTGGCGGTTGTCACGGACGATCCGGTGGCCGGGGAGCGGTTGGCGGCCCTCGGAGCACGCATCGTCGCGGACGTGCCGGCCCGTGGCCTCAACGCGGCGCTGGCGTACGGAGCGGGCGTGGTGCGGCAGCGGCGGCCCGGCGCGGCGGTGGCGGCACTCAACGCGGATCTCCCGGCGTTGCGTCCCGTGGAACTGCGGCGGGTGCTGTCGGCGGCCGCCGTATTTCCCCGGGCATTTCTCGCGGATGCGGCGGAAATCGGGACGACACTGCTGAGCGCGGCTCCCGGAGTGGAATTGGCGCCCGCTTTCGGAGGGCCGTCCCGGGCGCGTCACCGCGAATCGGGGGCCCACGAGATCGTGCTGCCGGGCACCGAATCCGTACGCCGGGACGTGGACACCGGGGAGGACCTGCGGGCCGCCCTGGACCTGGGTGTGGGGCGGCACACCGCCCGCTGTGTGCCCCGTATGCGGGCGCGCGCGGCGGCGGAAGGCGTCAGAACGCCCGGAGGGTGACGAAAGGCGCCGGAAACGCCCCGTGGGCGACGTGGCGGGCCGAAAAGCGCCCGAAAGGCGACGGAAGCCGTCAGAACGTCTGGAGGGTGACGAGCACGATGCGGCGCCCGTCCGTCTCCGTGCCGCCGCCGGCCTCGCCCTCGACGTCGATACGGACCCGCTGGCCGGGCCGCAACAGCCGCAGTCCGCCCGCGTCGAAGGCCGCGGCGTCGAAGGGCAGCGGCGTACCGTCGTCGAGCAACACGCTGCCGCAACGGGTCCGGGCGTCGTAGGTGTACGCGGTGGCCTGCATGGTGACCAGCCTAGACGGCACACGGGGCCACGCCGCACTCCGGGCGGGCCGCTTCGGACGCACCGCGGGCCGGGCTCCCCGGGGGGAGTCCGGCCCGACGCGTGGCGTCGCCGCTGCTGATTACCGCTTGCGGGCGGTGGTCTTCTTGGCGGTGGTCTTGCGGGCCGTGGTCTTCTTGGCCGGGGCCTTCTTCGCCGTCGCCTTCGTCGCGGGCGCGGTCTTCTTGGCCGTCGCCTTCTTGGCGGTGGTGGTGGCCTTCTTGGCCGGGGTGGCCTTCTTGGCGGTGGTGGCGGCCTTCTTGGCCGTCGCCTTCTTCGCCGTGGTGGCGGTGGCCTTCTTCGCCGGCGTGGCCTTCTTGGCGGTGGCCGTGGCCTTCTTCGCCGTGGCCGTGGTCTTCTTCGCCGGCGTGGCCTTCTTGGCGGTGGCCGTGGTCTTCTTCGCGGCCGACGACTTCTTGGCGGTGGCCTTCTTGGCGGCGGCCTTGGCCGTCGTACGGGTGGAACCGCCCGAAAGGCTGCCCTTGGGGGCCTTCTTGACGGCCACGTCGTTCTTCGGGAGCTTCTTCGAGCCGCTGACCAGGTCCTTGAAGCCCTGACCGGCGCGGAAGCGCGGCACCGAGGTCTTCTTGACCCGCACCCGCTCACCCGTCTGCGGGTTACGGGCGTAGCGGGCCGGACGGTCCACCTTCTCGAACGAACCGAATCCGGTGACCGATACGCGGTCGCCGGAGACAACTGCACGGACGATTGCGTCCAGTACCGCGTCCACCGCGTCCGCGGCGTTCTGACGGCCGCCGAGCTTGTCGGCAATGGCTTCTACGAGCTGCGCCTTGTTCACGTCTTCCCCTTCGGAGACATTGCTGGAACGAAAGTGTTCAAGCCTTTTCGCACGTTAGGCAGATATATACCGCAAATCAAACACGAAACGGGCTAATCACCCTTGTGCCGCAACGAACTCGACCTTCACGGAGTTCCGTCGGCGTGCACGTCTTCGGGAAAGCGACCCTCGTCGAGGTCGTTCATGAACCACTCCAGACGCCTTGCCGCGTCCGCCAGATCGTGTTTCGCCGCCGCCGTGATGACGAGCAGCTTCCGGGTCAGCGCCATGCGTACGCCCTCCGGGACTTGCAGTGTCCGCACTCGTGTGTGTGCGTCCTTGAGTCGGTCGGCGACGAGACCGTAGAGCTCGAGTTGGTCGTCGCGTTCCATGCGCTAATTGTGCCATCTGCGGCGAGTTGTCGCTTCACGGGGCCTCAACCACCGCCTTCACACGCCGATGCGCCCCCTGCCAACTAGCAAGGGGCGCATCGTACGCAATAAGGCTTTGAGCCAAAAAACCCGAGGTCAGACTACTACCGTACGCGGTTTGAACGACGGCCTGTTCACCTCGTACCCGGCGATGGCCTCCTCCTCCCGAAGGGTGAGGCTGATGTCGTCCAGGCCCTCCAGCAGCCGCCAACGCGCGTTTTCGTCCAGCTCGAACCCCGCGGTGATGCCCGGTGCCCGGACCTGCCGGCCGACGAGGTCGACGGTGACCTCGGTCGCCGGGTCCGCCTCGGCGAGCTGCTGCAGCGCCTCGACGGTCTCCTGCGGGAGCACCACGGTCAGCAGTCCGTTCTTCAGCGAGTTGCCCCGGAAGATGTCGGCGAAACGCGAGGAGATGACGGCCCGGAAGCCGTAGTTCTGCAGGGCCCAGACCGCGTGCTCGCGCGAGGAGCCGGTGCCGAAGTCGGGTCCGGCCACCAGAACGGTCGCTCCCCGGTACGCCTCCTGGTTCAGGACGAACGCCGGATCCTTGCGCCAGGCCTCGAAGAGCCCGTCCTCGAAGCCGTCGCGGGTGACCTTCTTGAGCCAGTGGGCCGGGATGATCTGGTCGGTGTCGACGTTGCTGCGGCGCAGCGGGACGGCCCGGCCGGTGTGCGTGGTGAAAGCTTCCATGGTGGTTCAGACTCCCGCGGGCGTGCGTACGTCGGCGTCGGACAGGTCGGCCGGTGATGCCAGATGGCCGAGAACCGCCGTTGCGGCGGCGACCTGGGGCGAGACCAGGTGGGTGCGGCCGCCCTTGCCCTGCCGTCCCTCGAAGTTGCGGTTGGAGGTGGAGGCGGAGCGCTCACCCGGCGCGAGCTGGTCCGGGTTCATCCCCAGGCACATCGAGCAGCCGGCGTGCCGCCACTCGGCACCGGCTCCGGTGAAGACCTTGTCGAGCCCTTCCTCGACCGCCTGGAGGGCGACCCGTACGGAGCCCGGTACGACGAGCATCCGGACGCCGTCGGCGATCCGGCGGCCCCGTACGACCTCGGCGGCGGAGCGCAGATCCTCGATCCGCCCGTTGGTGCACGAACCTACGAAGACGGTGTCCACACGGATGTCGCGCAGCGCCTGACCGGCCGTCAACCCCATGTACTCCAGGGCCCGTTCGGCGGCGTAGCGCTCCGATGCGTCTTCGTACGAAGCGGGGTCGGGGACGGCCGCCGAAAGGGGTGCGCCCTGGCCCGGGTTGGTGCCCCAGGTGACGAACGGGGCCAGCTCGGAGGCGTCGACGACGACCTCGTGGTCGAAGACCGCGTCGTCGTCGGTGCGCAGGGTCTTCCAGTACGCGACCGCGGCGTCCCAGTCGGCTCCCCGGGGCGCGTGGTCGCGGCCCTGGAGGTAGGCGAAGGTGGTCGCGTCGGGGGCGATCATGCCGGCCCGGGCGCCCGCCTCGATGGACATGTTGCAGATGGTCATCCGGGCCTCCATCGAGAGCTTCTCGATGGCCTCGCCACGGTACTCGATGACGTACCCCTGGCCGCCGCCGGTGCCGATCCGGGCGATGACGGCGAGGATCAGGTCCTTGGCGGTGACGCCCTCGGGCAGCTCGCCCTCGACGGTCACGGCCATGGTCCTGAAGGGCGCCATCGGCAGCGTCTGGGTGGCCAGCACATGCTCGACCTGGCTGGTGCCGATGCCGAAGGCCAGCGCGCCGAAGGCGCCGTGGGTGGAGGTGTGGCTGTCACCGCAGACCACGGTGGTGCCCGGCTGGGTCAGTCCCAACTGCGGTCCCACTACGTGGACGACTCCCTGCTCGACGTCGCCCAGCGGGTGCAGCCGGACGCCGAACTCCGCGCAGTTCTTGCGCAGCGTCTCCAGTTGGGTGCGGGAGACGGGGTCGGCGATGGGCTTGTCGATGTCGAGGGTGGGGGTGTTGTGGTCCTCGGTGGCGATGGTGAGGTCGGTGCGCCGCACCTGACGGCCGGCCTTGCGCAGGCCGTCGAACGCCTGCGGGCTGGTCACCTCGTGCAGCAGGTGCAGGTCGATGAAGAGGAGGTCGGGCTCGCCTTCCGCGCGCCGGACGACGTGGTCGTCCCAGACCTTCTCCGCGAGTGTCCGTCCCATCGCTTTCCCTCCGGCCGGCCGCATCGCCGGCCCAACTCGGCTGTGTGCGCAGCGTCCGTCCCCCGGTTCCGGACGTCGTGCCGGGCCCTGGTCGGGGGCCGTGCCTACAGATTGGCGGCTTCCCCGGAAAATTGAACTTGCGTTTCACACTGTGAGACGCAAGTATCGTTGCATGGACAACTCTAGCGGCGTCGGCGTTCTCGACAAGGCAGCTCTGGTACTGAGCGCTCTGGAGTCCGGTCCGGCCACCCTCGCCGGGCTGGTCACGGCGACCGGGCTCGCACGACCCACGGCCCACCGGCTGGCCGTGGCACTGGAACACCACCGGATGGTGGCGAGGGACATGCAGGGCCGGTTCATCCTCGGCCCGCGGCTGTCGGAACTGGCCGCGGCGGCCGGCGAGGACCGCCTGCTGGCCACGGCCGGACCGGTGCTCACGCACCTGCGCGACGTGACGGGCGAGAGCGCGCAGCTCTACCGGCGCCAGGGCGACATGCGCATCTGTGTGGCCGCGGCGGAACGGCTGTCCGGACTGCGGGACACCGTCCCGGTCGGCTCCACGCTCCCCATGAAGGCCGGCTCGGCGGCCCAGATCCTGATGGCCTGGGAGGAGCCGGAGCGGCTGCACCGCGGCCTCCAGGGCGCGCGCTTCACCGCCACCGCCCTGTCCGGCGTACGGCGCCGGGGCTGGGCGCAGTCGATCGGCGAGCGGGAACCGGGCGTGGCCTCGGTCTCCGCCCCCGTACGCGGCCCCTCGAACCGCGTGGTCGCCGCCGTCTCGGTCTCCGGACCGATCGAGCGGCTGACCCGCCACCCGGGCCGGATGCACGCCCAGGCGGTCATTGACGCGGCCGCCCGGCTCAGCGAGGCACTGCGCCGCACCGGCTGACCTGCTGCCCCGCCGACCTGCTGCCCTGCTGACCTGGCAGAACACCGACCGGTTGGGCCGGCCGCCGACGCCCGCGACAGCCGGCCGGCCCGTGTTCCGTCTTACGCCACGCTCACGGGCGCACTCCGCGCCCCGCGCCGGCCGGGCGCGACGACGCCGTGTGCCGCGCCGAGACCGGTCGGCGGCATCGAGCGGTAGAACGTGCTGTACGCGCCCGCCGGCACGACATACGTCTCGTGCCAGATCCCCACTCCCCCCTCGCCGCTCCGCGCACGGCGATTGAACGCCGTCCACGCGGGGCGGTGCTGCATGTTCCGGTCCGAGGCGTAGGCGTACAGCTTCTCCCGCGACTCCCAGTACTGGATGACGGTGAAGACGCGCGGCCCCCCGTTCAGCACCCGGAAGCCCAGCATCCCCGCGCCCCGCTCGCGCGCCAACTCCTTGAGCATCCGCGGCATGGCGAGCAGCGCCGGCAGCCAACTGCGCACCCACCGGAGCCGGTTGATGCGCATCCCGACCAGGAAGACGACCACCTCCTCGTCGATGTCCGCCACCGCTCCCCCCGGTACGACCTTGTTCCCCATGACGACCCCAATCTTCTCCACTTTGGATAGCGTCACTATCCATGCTTGGATAGTGTCACTCTCCAAGGAAAGGCGCAAGGGTATGCGACTGGCGGAACTGAGCGAGCGCAGTGGGGTGCCCACCGCCACGATCAAGTACTACCTGCGGGAGCGACTGCTGCCGCCGGGTGAGCGGGCCACCACCACCAAGGCCGAGTACGGTGACACCCACCTGCGCCGGCTGCGCCTGGTCCGTGCGCTGGTCCAGGTCGGGAAGATGCCGGTGGCCGCCGCGCGCGAGGTGCTGGCCGCGGTCGAGGACGAGTCGCTGGACCACCACATGCGCCTCGGCGCGGCCGTGTGGGCCCTGCCGCACGACCCCGCCCCCACCGAGGAGACCCCGGAGATCACCGCCGCACGCGGGACGGCGGACGAGCTGCTGCGCCGCCTGGGCTGGCAGTACGGGCTGGAGCTGGGGCCGGTCTCCCCCGCGTACGGAATGCTGGTGAACGCGCTGGCCGCGCTCGCGCGGCTCAGCTATCCGCACACCGTCGAGAACGTACTCCCGTACGCCCGGATCGCGGGTGAACTGGCCGCCGCCGACCTGGACTTGGTGGAGAAGTACGAGACGCCCGCCGAGCAGGTGGAGGCCGCGGTGGCGCTGACCGTACTGCTCGAACCGGTCCTGCTGAGTCTGCGGCGGCTGGCGGAGGCGGAGGAGTCACACCGCCGCTTCGGGGCCGACTCCTCGTGACGCCGGGTCCCGCGGGGAGGGGGCCCGCCACGCGAAGAGGCCCTTCCCCGATTGGGGAAGGGCCTCTTCGTCGCGTACCCCCGACCGGATTCGAACCGGCGCTACCGCCTTGAGAGGGCGGCGTGCTAGGCCGCTACACAACGGGGGCTTGCACTGCACAACCGCGATGACCTGCGGTTTCGCGCTGGGCTACCAGGACTCGAACCTAGACTAAATGAACCAGAATCACTCGTGCTGCCAATTACACCATAGCCCATGGTGGTATAGACCAGTACCCCCGACCGGATTCGAACCGGCGCTACCGCCTTGAGAGGGCGGCGTGCTAGGCCGCTACACAACGGGGGCCCTAGCGATCCTTGCGTCGTCGCATCCGGGAGCGACCCGAAGGTGACGGTGAGAAAGGATCTGTACCCCCGACCGGATTCGAACCGGCGCTACCGCCTTGAGAGGGCGGCGTGCTAGGCCGCTACACAACGGGGGCCTGGTACTGCATGATCAAGACACCTTCAGAAGGTCTCTTGCTGGGCTACCAGGACTCGAACCTAGACTAACTGAACCAGAATCAGTCGTGCTGCCAATTACACCATAGCCCACCAGAACGCAACCCCCGCCGGGGGTCTTGTTCGGCTTGCGCTTCCCGGTCCGGCCTTTCGGCCCGCCCGGGCGGCGCAGAAAGAACATTACCCGAAGGTGGACGACGCTCCAAAACCGATAAGGCCGCGCACCAGCCCGGGCAGCTCGGCGAGCCCGCCGATCCGCGTCACCCCGTCCGGCACGTCCGCCTCCGGCACCTCCCCCTCCGCGCCGGCCCGGTCCACCCACACCGCGCCCAGCCCGGCGTCACGCGCGCCGATGGCGTCCACGTCCAGCTTGTCCCCGACGTGGACGACCCGCTCAGGCGCCAGCCCCAGCGCATCACAGGCGGCCCGGAACGCCTCGGCCGCCGGCTTCGCGTGTCCCACCTCGTCGGCGCAGAGCACCACCTCGAAGTGATCACGAATTCCCAGCGTCCGCAGCTTGCGGTCCTGATTGGCGACGGAGGAGTTCGACAACACACCCTGCCGGGCCAGCGGCGCCAGGTCCGTGAGCGCCTGGACGGAGTCCGGGAACAGCGTCCAGGCCGCCTCGTACAGCGCGACATACCGCCCGAACCAGGCGTCCGCCTCGTCATCGCTCAGCACCGCCCCGAGAAAGGCCCGAGCCCGCTCCCTACGGTGCTCCAGGAACCCCACCTCCCCGGCAAGAAAGCGCGCGAAGGCGACCTCCATGCACTCCCGCCACCGCCCGAGCGCACACTCGGCGTCCGCGTACCGCCCGAGCAGCCCCTCGGCCTCGATGTGCCGCAGCGCTCCCGCGCGGTCGGACCCGGTGTAGTCGAAGAGGGTGTCGTCCACGTCCCAGAGGACGGCCTCGATGGTCATGAAACCGACGGTACCCGGGCAGGCCGCGCGGGTGCCCGAATTTTTGCCCTGCCCACGTCAAGGCCATGGCATGCTGCCGCCCTGCTGAGGCGCGCTCGCGCGCCGAAGGCGACGCGGGGCCCGGCGGCCGGGGTTCGGCCCGCCGGGGCCTCGTGCGTGTTCAGCGGTTATGTACGGGCGGGTGGGCCCCGTGGCCTTTAATCGCGGTCAGGAACGCGGCCATGCCGCTGCGGGTGGTCGACAGGATCACCTGCGGGGCGTCGCTCTCCCGGAGACGCACAGTGCCGTCGGGCGCAACAGCGACGTTCACACAATTCACCGCCGCGTTGCTGTACGACGACTTCTGCCACTGGTATTCGTGCATCCTCCGGGCCTCACAGACTCTTCGCGATCTTGTGGATGAAGTTGCGGCTCTCGGCGGGATCGAGTGCACACCGACTCATGCGGTCCAGCACTTCCCGGTAGCGGGCGAGCTGGTCCTCCGCGTGAAGAATCTCCAGGCCGTGGTCGGTGTCCAGCAGGACGGTGTCCAGTTGAGGTACGGGCCCGCACACATAGGTGACCGGTTGGCCGCCCGCTGCGGGAGAGTCCGCCCGCCCGAACGGGATGACCTGGATCGTGATGTGCTCGTACTCACCCATGTCCATGAGATGCCGAAGCTGCGCGCGCACGACGTCCGGCCCGCCGATCCCCATCCGCAGAGCGGCTTCGTGGATGACCACGGTGTAGGGCAACGGCGGTTCCCCATGCAGGACGCCTTGGCGCCTGATTCCGACCATCGCCGGACACCATCCGTCCGTCGGGGCACGGAAGCCCGGATCTCCTGGATGCGTGCCCCACCGCCGCCTACCGTGGGTCCCGCCCTGCCTACTCGTACCGGAGGTCGCCGGCCATGGACAGAGAGATCGAAGTGGATCGGGACGCCTGCGAGCGCACTCCAGACGCGATCCGTACGGCGTTGCAGCGGCGCCCGGACTGGCTCCAGTACTTCGAGCAGGACTGGCTCAGCGCGGCGGCGGAGTTCGACCGGGCGGAGCTGGACCGGGTGGTCGACAAGTGGTTCCCCTTCGCCTGTGCGTGCGCGACGCCCGGCTACCTGGATCAGGTGGAGCAGATGGCCAAGCGCCTGGCGGAGGGGGACACGGAAGGCATGGTCTTCCGGGACGCCGAGGGCAACGCGTACGACGCCGAGAACAATCCGATCGACGTCGGCAGGTGTCCATGACCGCTTACGTCATCAGGTACGCGGACCGCGCCGCACGGTGCAAGGCGGCCTTGGGCGCCGCGCAGCGGTCCTCCTTGGACGAGCTGGAGAAACAGCTCAGCCCGAACCCGTTCGGCGCGCCTGCCAAGAGCCATCGGGACAACAGTTGGTCGGCCACCTTCGAGGGCGGCTTCATCCAGTACGTGGTGTCCAATACGCATGTCGTGATCAACGTCATCGACCTGGTGGCCGCGTGACCCGGCCCCAGAACCTACGAAGGGCGACCACCGACACCCGGTGGTCGCCCTTTCGGCGTCCGGAGTAACAACTATTACGGCGTAATAGCCGCTGCCTTACGCGCCCAGCTTCGCCAGCGCCGCGTCAATACGCGACAGCGTCCGCTCCTTGCCCAGGATCTCCAGGGACTCGAAGAGCGGGAGGCCGACCGTGCGGCCCGTGACGGCCACGCGGACCGGGGCCTGGGCCTTGCCGAGCTTGAGGCCGTGCTCCTCGCCGGCGGCCAGGACGGCTTCCTTGAGGGAGTCGGGGCTGGACCAGTCGGCGCCGGTCAGCTTCTCGCGGGCGGTGGTGAGCAGGGCCACCGGGTCGCCCTTCATCGCCTTGGTCCAGGACGCCTCGTCCTCGACCGGCTCCTTGCGGAAGAGGAAGTCGACGTTGGCGGTGATGTCGGAGAGGACCGTGAGGCGGGTCTGGGCGTGCGGGGCGATGGCCTGCCAGGCCGCCTCGTCGAAGTCGGCCGGGTCCCAGTTGGCGTGCGGGGCCTGGAGCCAGGGGCGGCAGGCTTCGGCGAAGGCCTTCGGGTCCAGGCGGCGGATGTGGTCGGCGTTGATCGCCTCGGCCTTCTTCAGGTCGAAGCGGGCCGGGTTGGCGTTGACGTCGGCGATGTCGAAGGCCGCGACCATCTCGCCGATGGAGAAGACGTCCTGGTCGGCGGAGAAGGACCAGCCGAGGAGGGAGAGGTAGTTGAGGAGGCCCTCGGGGAGGAAGCCGCGCTCGCGGTACAGGTTCAGGGACGCCTGCGGGTCGCGCTTGGAGAGCTTCTTGTTGCCCTCGCCCATGACGTACGGGAGGTGGCCGAAGGCGGGGACCGTCTTGGCGACGCCCAGTTCGATCAGGGCCTTGTAGAGGGCGACCTGGCGGGGGGTGGAGGAGAGCAGGTCCTCGCCGCGCAGGACGTGGGTGATCTCCATCAGGGCGTCGTCGACCGGGTTGACGAGCGTGTAGAGGGGGGCGCCGTTGGCGCGGAGGATGCCGTAGTCCGGGACGTTCTCCGGGGTGAAGGTCAGCTCGCCGCGGACCAGGTCCGTGAAGGTGATCGGCTCGTCCGGCATCCGGAAGCGGACGATCGGCTCGCGGCCCTCGGCCTCGTACGCGGTGATCTCGTCGGCCGCCAGGGCGCGGCACTTGCCGTCGTAGCCGGAGGGCTTGCCGGCGGCGCGGGCGGCCTCGCGGCGGGCGTCCAGCTCCTCGGTGGAGCAGTAGCACTTGTAGGCGTGGCCGGCGTCCAGCAGCTTCTGCGCGACGTCCTTGTAGAGGTCCATGCGCTGCGACTGGCGGTACGGCGCGTGCGGGCCGCCGATCTCGGGGCCCTCGTCCCAGTCCAGGCCCAGCCAGCGCATCGAGTCGAGGAGCTGCTCGTAGGACTCCTCGGAGTCCCGGGCCGCGTCGGTGTCCTCGATGCGGAAGACCATGGTGCCCTGGGTGTGCCGGGCGAAGGCCCAGTTGAACAGGGCGGTGCGGACCAGGCCCACGTGGGGGTTGCCGGTCGGGGAGGGACAGAAACGGACGCGGACGGGGGTCGCGTTAGCCACGCTTGATCACCTTGTTGGTGAGAGTGCCGATGCCTTCGATGATGACGGAGACCTCGTCGCCGTCATGGAGGGGGCCGACCCCGGCCGGGGTGCCCGTGAGGACGACGTCGCCGGGGAGCAGCGTCATCGCCTCGGTGATGTGCACGATCAGGTCCTCGACGGAGCGGATCATCTCGCTCGTGCGGCCGAGCTGGCGCTGTTCGCCGTTGACGGTGCACATGATCGTCAGGTCGCCCGGGTCCAGCTCCGTCTCGACCCAGGGGCCGAGCGGGCAGGAGGTGTCGAAGCCCTTGGCCCGCGCCCACTGGGACTCGCGCTGCTGCACGTCACGCGCGGTGATGTCGTTGGCGCAGGTGTAGCCGAGGACGACGTCCTTGACGCGCTCGCGCGGGACCTCGCGGCACATGCGGCCGATGACGACGGCGAGCTCCGCCTCGTGGTGCACCTCCTGGGAGAAGGAGGGGTGCACGACGGGGTCGCCGGGGCCGACCACCGAGGTGGAGGGCTTGAAGAAGGTGACCGGCACGTCCGGGACGTCGTTGCCCAGCTCGCGCGCGTGTTCGGCGTAGTTGCGGCCGACCGCGACGACCTTGTTGGGCAGGACCGGTGGCAGCAGGCGGACCTTGTCGAGGGGGACCTTGTGACCCGAGCGCTCGAATTCCGCGAAGGGATGTCCCTTGATGACGTCGATGTCGTCGCCGTCGAGGACGCCGAAGCCGACGTTGCCGTCGATGGAGAATCTGGCGATGCGCACGGGTTGCCGCTGCCCCTCATTGATCACTGGCCGGAGTTGACACTCCAGGCTATCGCGGGGGCGCGGCCGGCCCGCTTCCCCGTGGTCAGACGGCCGTGTCCGCGGCGGCGGCCGGTGCGGGGACGGCCTGCGGCGCGGGGGCGTCCATGAGGACGGTGCGGCGCGGGTTGGCGGTCTGGGTGGGCAGCTCGACGGCGTGTTCCGGGGCCTCGGGCGCGGCGCTCTGGAGATCGTCGGCATCCTTGAGATGCGCGAGGGTCGTGCGCCGCGGGTTGGCTATGTTGCGGAACATCATCGTGGTCTTCACTGCTTCTGCCTCGCGTAGGGACGTCGGGGAACGAGGCCGCTTTCCACGCCACGCGCGATTGCGGCCTTGTCATTTCGGGCACGTGTGTAAAGCGTCAGGCTATGCGCGCTATTCCCCGCGCGGCTGCGGGAAAGTCGACCGGGTGCCTGTGAGTTTGCTCACGAAGTGTGTGACAAATGCCGCATTCCCCATGATCAACATCCAAGGGCGAAACGGACATTGCTGGATTGAAGCCCATGTTCCGCTCCCGATCACCGCACCTGGGACAGGAGACACACGCGAGCGACTCGCGGGCATAAGTCCGTTATCGACAGCGCCACTCTCTACGCGTTGTGACGTGTTCCGTACATTGCGTCACACATGTCGCAGGGGGCGGCACCGCCCTTGTTGGAGATCCGGCACTGTGCTGGAATTCCACGGACCGCCGCGGGTTCCGGTCCGGACGGCGCGCAAGGGGCGCAGCAAAGCGCCGCGCGGTGGTGCCGCTCTCTCGGCCTGAGAGGGCAGCTCGCCGGTCACTCACGACCGCCACATGGGGGCCCCGGCCCCCGACGACTCGACAACCGTCCCGCCGTTCGCGCGGAGGGACGCCTGGTCCAGAGGTTGCGACGCTAGTGCAGGGACGTTTCAAGAGGGATGGCATGGGGTCTTCCCAGGCCCGCCAGGGCCAAGGGGAAGCTGCGGCGGACCCGGAGCTGCGCGGCGGAAGCGACCGCGCCGCCTCGCCCCAGCATGGCCCGGGCACCGGCCCGGCGGCCGGGGGCGACTCCGCCGACGGCGCCTCGCCCAAGCCGTCGAAGGGCGCCAAGGAGCCGAGCGGCACCGGCGCGCGAATAGCCATGCGCAACTGGCGCATCAGCACCCGTCTGGTCTCCCTGCTGGCGCTCCCCGTCATCGCCGCGACCACGCTGGGCGGCATGCGTATCTCCAACTCCTTGGAGAACATCGACCAGCTCGACAAGATGCAGCTCCTCACCGAGATGACGCGGCAGGCCACCGAGCTGGCCGACGCGCTCCAGGTGGAGCGGGACAAGTCGGCGGGCCCGATCGCCGGCAGCGGCAACGTCAAGGACGACGCCAGCGTCGTCGCCCCGCGGGAGTCGACCGACCGGGCCAAGCAGGCGTTCAACAAGGCCACCGGTGACGTCCAGCGCGACGACCCGACGATGTCCGGTGTACAGGCGACCCTGCTGGACATCGGGCGTCAGCTCAACACCCTCAACGAGATCCGCAACAACGCGTACAAGGACGGCGACAACGCCGCCCGTACGGTCAGCAGCTACAACCAGCTCATCACCTCGCTGCTCGCGCTGTCCCAGGACATGGCGCAGGCGACCAGCAACCCGGAGATGATCCGCAGCACCCGTGCCCTGGCGGCGTTCTCCTCCGCCAAGGAGTACGCGTCGATGCAGCGCGCGCTGGTCAGCGCCGGCCTCGCGCACAAGGGCGGCCCGCAGCTCTCCTCCAACGACCGGCTGGCCGGCCGTACCGCCGAGGACAACGAGAAGGCGGCCCGCGACCGCTTCTCGCAGATCTACACCGGCGCCACCGACCTCACCAAGGGTCTGGACGGCAACAACGACGACATCAAGGCGGCCGTCGCCTTCGCGCACCGGGCCTTCGCCAGCGACGGCGGTATCCACAGCGAGGACTACAAGTACCTCGACTGGTACGACACCGACACCGTCAAGATCGACGAGATGGGCCGCATCGAGAGCTCGCTGCTCTCGCAGATGGAGCAGAAGTCCCGCGAGCTGCGCAACGAGGCGACGCAGGAAGCGATCCTCAACGGTGCGCTGATCCTGCTGGTCCTCGGCATCTCGCTGGTCGGCGCGTTCGTCGTGTCCCGGTCCATGGTGCGTTCGCTGCGCCGTCTGCAGGACACCGCGCAGAAGGTCTCCCAGGAACGGCTGCCCGAGCTGGTCAAGCAGTTGTCCGAGGCCGACCCGCAGGACGTGGACACCTCCGTGGAGTCCGTCGGCGTGCACAGCCGGGACGAGATCGGCAAGGTGGCCGCGGCCTTCGACGACGTGCACCGCGAAGCCGTCCGCCTGGCGTCCGAGCAGGCGCTGCTGCGGGGCAACGTCAACGCGATGTTCACCAACCTCTCGCGCCGCAGCCAGGGCCTCATTCAGCGCCAGCTCTCGCTCATCTCCGAACTGGAGTCCCGCGAGGCCGACCCGGACCAGCTCTCCTCGCTGTTCAAGCTGGACCACCTCGCGACCCGTATGCGCCGTAACGGTGAGAACCTCCTCGTCCTCGCGGGCGAGGAGCCGGGCCGCCGCTGGACGCGCCCGGTCCCGCTGGTCGACGTGTTGCGCGCCGCCGCCTCCGAGGTGGAGCAGTACGAGCGCATCGAACTGAGCGCCGTCCCGCAGACGGAGGTGGCGGGCCGGGTCGTCAACGACCTCGTGCACCTGCTCGCCGAGCTGCTGGAGAACGCCACCTCGTTCTCCTCCCCGCAGACCAAGGTCAAGGTGACCGGTCACGCGCTGCCCGACGGGCGGGTGCTGGTCGAGATCCACGACACCGGTATCGGCCTGTCGCCCGAGGACCTGGCCGCGATCAACGAGCGGCTGGCCAGCCCGCCGACGGTGGACGTCTCGGTCTCCCGCCGCATGGGTCTGTTCGTGGTCGGCCGCCTGTCGCTGCGCCACGGCATCCGCATCCAGCTCCGGCCGTCCGACTCGGGCGGTACGACGGCGCTGGTCATGCTGCCGGTCGATGTCGCGCAGGGCGGCAAGAAGCCGCAGCCGGGCGGCAAGGGCGGACCGGGCGCCGGTCCCGTCGAGAGCGTCCCGAGCACCCCGAACGCCTCCGCCAACCGCCTGGCGGGCCTCCAGCCACGCGGCCAGGTCGGCGCGGGCGGCGCGCGTCCGGCGCTGCCGGGCCGCGGTGGTCCGGGCGTCCAGGGCGGCCCGGGAGCCGGCGCGTTCGGCGCGCCGGGCGGCGGCCGTACGGGCCACGCGCCCGCCGGGCCCGCCAAGGGCGGCTCCGGTGCCGGTCAGCTCAGCGACGGGCGTCCGGCGCTGCCGACCCGTGGCACGCCGGCCGGCGCGGCCCCGGGCGCCGGTGCCGGTGACACCTCGCAGATGCCGACGGTCGCGCCCCCGACGGGAGCGCCCCGCCACGAGGACCGCCCGCAGCTTCCGCAGCGCGGCCCCGCGGGCGAGCTGACCGGCGGCGCGGACTCCGGCGACGGTTCGCCGCAGCCCGGCACCACGAGCTGGGGTGCCCGCCGTGAGCGCGGCGCCTCGGACGACTGGCCGATGACGCCCCGCCAGGCGCAGGACCAGCCGCGCGGCCACGAGGAGCCGGAGACCACCGGCGGCTTCGCCCGTCCGGCGGCCGGCGGCCCCGGTGACACGGCGGAGTTCGCCCGTCCCGACTTCGACGCCCCGCCGCCCGGTGCGGACGGCTCCCAGGCCGGCCGCGGCCCCGGCGACACCGGCGAGTTCGCCCGGCCGGACGCCTTCGGTGCCGGCGCGCCGCTCCACGACGACCAGGCCACCGGCCAGTACGAGCTTCCCGCCGAGCTGCGCGGCGACTCGCCGCAGGGCCCCGGCGACACCGGGCAGTTCGCCCGCCCGGCCGCCGAGCGCGGCGGCTTCGGCGAGTACGGCGACACGGCGTACGGGACCAACGGCTACGACGCGAACGCGGGCAACGCCTTCGAGGGGGGCAACGCCTTCGGTGGCGGTGCGCCGCGGCAGGACGCCGGCACCACCGGTGAGTTCGCCGTGCCCGCCGACCTGCGCGACGGGTCGCGGCAGGGCACCGGCGAGTTCCCGGTGCCGGCGCCGGACCGGCAGCGCCAGGACGGCGGCTCCGGTGACCTGCTGGGCGGCGGTTCGCCCGCCGGCCCCGGTGACGGCCGTACGCCGATCTTCGACACGATCGAGTCGAACTGGTTCAGCCACCCGGCGTCCGACGCGGCCGCCGTCCCGCAGCAGACCGCCGACGAGCCCCCGGCCCCCTCGGCGGAGCGCTCCGAGGCGCCGCCGCTGCCGCGCCGCGAGCCCGGCGCCGCGACCGGCGCGGGCCTCGACGGCGGGGCCACCGACGGCCGCGGGCAGGGCCAGTGGCGCGCCTCCCCCAACGACGAGCGCTGGCGGCAGGCGGAGCAGATCCGCCAGCCCGCCGCCGGCGGCGTCACCACCTCCGGACTGCCCCGCCGCGTGCCGCGCGCCAACCTGGTCGCCGGCACCGCGCAGCAGCAGTCGACCCAGACCGGTCCGCAGGTCTCGCGTGCGCCCGATGATGTGCGCGGCCGTCTGACCAATCTTCGTCGGGGTATCCAGCAAGGCCGTTACCGGGCCGAGGAGAACGCCTCCACCGGCCATCACGGCATTGTCGACCCCACTCACCAGCAGGAGCGTTAGTTGAGTCCGATGAGCCAGGCGGCGCAGAACCTGAACTGGTTGATCACCAACTTCGTGGACAACACCCCCGGTGTGTCCCACACGGTGGTGGTCTCCGCGGACGGACTGCTCCTCGCCATGTCCGAGGGCTTCCCTCGGGACAGAGCCGATCAGTTGGCGGCGGTGGCCTCCGGCCTCACCTCGCTGACCTCCGGCGCCTCCCG